>NZ_VOGW01000185.1:110946-153519 GCF_007896895.1 Streptomyces misionensis
GACAGGGGTGCCGCGGCGGCCGGCGCGGCGCAGCGGCTCCAGTGCCTCGGCGTAGCGGGACCACACCTCGGCCGACAGGGCGTCGTCGCGGGCCCGGCCCCGCAGGTCCGCGGGGAGCGCGGCGGGGCGGACCGGGTGCCCGGTGAGCAGGGCGTGCGCCTTGACGTCGAAGCGGAAGCCGTCGGGGGTGCGCTCGGCCCAGCGGGCGGTGGTGCCGGCCGTGGGCAGGGCGTAGTACGGGGAGTCGGCCTCCACCACGGGGAAGCGGGTGGCGTAGTGGCGCAGGCGGCCCTCGGTGTCGCGCCGGCCCGGCGGGTACCAGCCGGAGGCGAGGAGGGCGCGGTCGGTCCAGCCGCAGGTGCCGATGAGGATGTTCGCCATGGGGGCGGGGGTACCCAGTAGTTCATCGGGTCTTCACGCGCGGGGTCGGGCATGGCAAGAGTGGGGAATATTGGCGTGTGCATGCTTAGTCGGTACCGCCCGTCCCGCTTCCCCTCGGAGGTCGATGTGTCCGGCAGTTCCCCGTTCCGCCGTGCCCGCACCGTCGTGACGGCCGCCGTCGCCCTCGCCGCCGCGGCCGGCCTGTGGGCCGCGCCCGGCGGCGGCACCGCGCAGGCCGCGGGCGCCGTGCCCAGCCCCGATCACGTGGTCGTCGTGGTCTTCGAGAACCACTCGTACAGCCAGGTCATCGGGTCGTCCAGCGCGCCGTACATCAACTCGCTGAAGGCGGGCGGCGCCAATCTGACCCAGTCGTACGCGCTGACGCACCCGAGCCAGCCGAACTACTTCGACCTGTTCTCCGGCGCCACGCAGGGCATCACGGACGACAGCTGCTACACCCCCGGCTTCTCCTCCGCCCCGAACCTGGCCTCCGAGCTGATCGCCGCCGGGCGCAGCTGGGCCAGCTACAACGAGTCGCTGCCGAGCCAGGGTTCGACGACGTGCAGCAGCGGCACGTACGCGCGCAAGCACAACCCCTGGTTCGGCTTCGGCAACGTGCCGACGTCGAGCGCGAAGACCTTCGCCCAGTTCCCGGCCGACTACTCGACGCTGCCCCAGCTGTCGTTCGTGACCCCGAACCTGTGCAGCGACATGCACGACTGCTCGGTGTCCACCGGTGACACCTGGCTGAAGAACAACCTGGGCGGCTACGCGAGCTGGGCCAAGACCCACAACAGCCTGCTCGTGGTCACCTTCGACGAGGACGACTCGAAGAGCGGGAACCGCATCCCGACCGTGCTGTACGGCCAGCCGGTGGCCGCCGGGTCCTCCAACTCCACCACCTACAACCACTACGACGTACTGCGCACCCTGGAGGACACCCAGGGCCTGAGCACGCACGCGGGCAACGCGGCCGCCGGCAAGGACATCAGCGGCGTCTGGGCCCCCTGAGCCGGCCGGTTCAGCTCCGCCGCGCCGGGAACTCGCCCACGCCCCGCAGGAGTTCGAACAGTTCCGTGGACGATCTGGCCACCCCGTCCCCGCCGGCCCCGGTGATCTCCGCGCGCTGGGCGAGCGCGCGGGGGGTCGCGTAGACGAAGACCGGGACCGTGTCGCCCTGGGCGCGCAGTTCCCGGATCAGTTCGAGGCCGGCGGCGCGATTGGTGCGGCCGCGCTCCCTGCGGCTCAGGTCCGAGACGACCGCGCCGAAGGGGCGACGGGCGCGGGCGAGGGCCCGCAGCCCCTCGTCGGTCGACTTCACCGAGGTGACCTCGACGCCCAGCTCGCGGAGTTGGGCCACCTCGGTGGCGTTGTTCTCGGGGCGGTCGTCCACCCAGAGCACCGAGTCCAGGGTGTGCGCGGCCGCCGGTGCGCCGACGGCCGCCAGCCTGCCCTGGATGTCGGCCGTGGTCCGGATCAGACTCTCCGAGTACTCCTGGACCGACAGCTGCGCCTCGCCGACCTTGATCGTGAACCCCCGTGACCTGGCTATCTCCTTGATCAGCGGGAAGAGCCGCCACAGCACCAGGCCCGCCATGAGCGGCCAGGCCAGTCCCGTCAGGGCCTTGATCAGCTCCGTCGCGTCCTTCACGGCACTCCCTCGGCATCGGTGGCGTGCCGCGATTGTCGCAGGGGTGGACGGGTGGCGGCCGGTAATTCCCGGGCGACGATCCCCAGGGGCATGAGAAGGTGCGGTCCGGCCCGGCGGAGGGGGAGACATGGGACTGACCTACGGCTACGACATCCATCTGCCTCCCCGGAACGTCGCCGGGGCGCTGACCGACCTGGCCGGGCTGGCGCCGCCGTCCCGTGACGTGCCGCCGCTCGCGCTCACGCTGCCCGGGGGCGTCCGGCTCACCCTCCCGTTCACGTCCCGCTTCGAGAGCGAGCCGGTCGACTGCTCCGCGGGCGGCACGTTCGAACTCGACACGTCCCTCCTGTTCGGCGTCGACGACGTGGTGCGCGAGTACGCGGAGCACTGCGGCCACGAGCCGGAGGCGGACGGGCGGGTCGCGATCGGGTACGTCTATCTGACGGTCCGGTTCGAGTCCCCGCTGCACCCCGATTACGCGTCGATGGAGTTCTGGGCGGCGACGTCGCCGATGAGCCGCATGTTCGAGCGGTCGGCCACCGTCCGGGAGGTGTTCACCGGCCTCACCGCCGCCGCCGGCGGAGCGTGCTGCCTGTTCGACACCGGGGACGGCGGCACCCAGCAGGTGTGTTGGCTGAACGGCGAGACCACCGACGAACCGGTCCCCGGCCCCCGCTTCCCGGACCTGCGAGCCCTCGTGGACACCTGGCCCGACCCGGGCCGGTGAGCACCGGCGGCCCCGGAGAGCGGGTACCGGAAGCGCCGAGGCACGCGTGTGCGCCTCCGGAGGCGGGAAATTCCCGGCGTCCCGGCGCGGCCGCCGCCGGCCACGGGGGAAAGGTGGTGTGCTGGTCACCGAGCAAGATCGTCCGGTGACTGTGGGCCACCCTTCGACGGCCGACAGACGGCCCGGTGGTGCCATCGCTGACCTCTTCGTCCCGAAGCCACTTCGGCGGGCGCTCGACCTTGGGCCCGGGTCTCTCTGAGCTGCTGCGATGGTCCGTCAGCGTGTGTGGACGTTCGCCGCTGTCCGCCTGTGTTGTCACTCACTTAGACACTGAGGTCTTTCAGCGTGGCCACTGATCGGGTGACGAGGTAGACGCCCTCAACGGACAGGACCCCTTGCCCGTTGAGGAGGCGTTCGACATACGGCTCGGCTTGCCCGCGGCTGTGCCGAACCAGCCTGGGTAACCATGCTCGTCGTCACCCACGAGGGTGACCGCCGCTGCGAGCTCCCGCCGCACCAGCGTGCCCTGGTCGGCCTGGTGTACCTGCGCAGGCACGACACCCTCGCCCAGATCGCGGCTGGCTTCGGCATAGCCGTCGGCACAGCACATACACCTACACGAGCGCGGTGGTCGGCCTGCTTGCCGACCGCGCGCCCGGCCTGCCACGCGCTCTGCGCGAAGCAGACCCCAACTACGTCCTGCTGGATGGCACCCTCGCAGAATGCGACCGGGTCCGGATCTGCGAGCGCCAGGGCATCGGTGCAGTCCAAATCGAATGACGTCAATCGCCGCCGCGATCCTCACTCTGGAGCGGCAGCACTGAAAACGCTCACTCAGTTGGACACTGAGGTCTTTCAGTGTTGCCGCCCCAGGGCGATGACGACAGGATAGAAACCCAACAGAACTCCTGTGCCAGCGAATTGAGAGGCCGAACACCTCCCTCAATGGCACGGGAGCCTCGTCCGTTGCGGACGGTTACGTCATCACTCGATCAGTGGCCACGCTGAAACACCTCACACTGAGGTTTTCTCAGCGAAATAATCATTGCGAAACAGTGCGATCCGGGCGGTTACGAATGTATCGGGCGGGCAGTGCCGGTGGCGGACAGACGTGAAGCCCCTGGTAGGACGGTTCTCACCACAAGATCGTCCGCGACAACCCGTTCCGCCAGGCGGTGCTGGTGCTGCGCTGGTTCCGCGAGCGTGGCTGCGTGCACTGCCTGGCTCGCGATGCCGGCGTCTCCCAGGCCACCGGCTACCGCTACCTGCACGAAGGCATCGACGTCCTCGCCGCCCGTGCCCCCGACCTGAACGAGGTCCTGAAGAGCTGTCAGACGCAGGGCATGGCGCACGTGATCCTGGACCGCACGCTGATCGAGTGCGACCGGGCCGCCGGGGACGGCGAGAACGGCAATGACCTGTGGTTCATCCAGAAGCACAAGGCGTTCGGCGGCAACGTGCAGTTCCTGTCCGCCCCGGACGGCACGCCGCTGTGGGTCGCCGAGGTCGAACCCGGCTCCGCGCCCGACATCACGCCGCCCGCCTCCACGCGCTGCCCACCCTGTACAAGGCCGCCGCCCAGGGCCTGCCGACGCTGGCGGACAAGGGTTACATCGGCGCCGGCATCGGCATCCGCGTCCCGACCCGCCGCCCGAAAGGCCAGTCCGAGCAGGCCCTGTACGCCGACACCCGCGCCACGAACATGCTGATCAGAGACCTGCGCGCACTCGGCGAGCGGACCGCCGCCGAACTGAAGGGACGCTGGCGCGCGCTCAAGCACGTCACGCTCAGCCCGAGCCGGATCAGCGACATCGCCCGCGCCGCCCTCGTCCTCAACGGGCACTGGAAATGATCTTTGCTGAAAAACCTCAGTGCCTGGCCGAGTTTTCTGCGGCCCTGCGTCTCATGGGGCGTTCACCAGTCCCAGGAGGCTTCCTCGAAGGTGTCGGGGTTGGCGACCCAGCCTGCGTTGAGGACGAGTCGGGAGGTGCGGTGCAGAGCGAGGAACCCGAAGGGGCGGTCGAAGCGGGCGCTGATCTCGCGGGCTCGGAAGGGGTAGCGCGGGATGCCACCGGCCATCATGGCAAAGGCGGTGACGGCCGCGGAGCGGAAGCCGCGTGCGCCGAACGTCGCCGTCATCGCCTGTGCGGCGGCCTGGACAGCAAGAGGCTTGGCACTGATGCCGGGAAAGTGGCCTTGCGAGGCGTCCGTCGCCGTGCGCAGGCCGAACAGGTCGGGGTGGTCGAGCAGGTTGTGGTGGGCTTTGACGGTGAACGGCACGGTGGATACGTGGAGCGTGGGTTCGCCGTCGACGCTGGGGACACGAGTCACGGACAGCCCGGGGCCTGGAGTGCCGTAAGGGAGGTGATCACCAGGGACCATGGCACGGCGGTCGTGGAGTGCGCCCACGGCGGCAGCCAGTACCTGGCCCGCGGTTGCTTCAGGTGTCCCGAGGTACAGGTGGACGTCGATGCCATGGGCGCCGATGATCTGGAGTTCGGTGAGGGGGCCGGCTGCCGTGTCCGCCACGCCGACCCGGTTCAGGAGACTGGTGGTTCGGTGCAGGCCGGCCAGGTCCTTGCCGCGCCAGGGCCCTGTTTCGGATTCGATTCCGCCTGGGGTGAAGGGCCGGATCCAGTCGGTGCGGAGGGTCAGGGCGCTGGCTGACACCAGCAGAGTCTTGTCGTTCACCGTGATCGGCATCGCGTCGATCTGCCCGTCCGTGCACTTGGCCGCCCAGGCGTCGAGGTGCAACTGGTCGCTGATGGGGTCGCCGGTGAGCTGCCCGTGCACGTCGGCGGGCAGTTGGTCCAGCCAGGCCGGTTCGATGGGCAGGGTGCCGCGGGTCCACAGTCCCAGAGCCGTACTCAGGCCACGCGTCGCCCTGAGCGTGGAGAGCAGGTCTCGTGCCGCCGTTGCGGCGCCGTCCGCCGGGATGCCGAGTGCATCCGAGAGTTCCTGCCGGGCGGGACCTGAGGCACCGTCGGCGAGGAGGCCGAGCAACGGCCACACTCCGGCTGCGGCGAAGACCGTGCCGTCGTGGGGCAGGGCCGCGGCCCAACGCGCGGTCAGTCCGTTGATGGCTTTGACTGTGCCGTGACTGGCCATGCCTGCCCTTCCGTTGCTCCCGATCCTCGCGAGAGTAGAGCCGGAAGTGCTGGCCGGCGAGCGAATTGAACGTCGCGGTCACTGAGAAAACCTCACTGGCCAACGCCCACCCCGGCGGAACGAATACGGCGTGACCTCCACCAACCCCAGACCGTGTGGCCCACCAGAGCGACCGCAACGGCAACAGCCGTGAACCGAACGGTGGTCCAGGTACCCAGAACTACCTGACTAGGCCCACGCGACTCCGCCTCCAGACGCATGGAAGTCTCATAAAAAGCCACCAGGGGAATAAGCAGCCGGAAGCCCAGACCGCCGATGCCCGGCACCTGCGCGAGGTTCCCCAGGAGCCCAAGGGGTGCTCCGAAGATGAATGCCAGCACACCCCAGAGGGCAATTCCAGATGATCCCGCACCTGAGGAATCCAGTCCATCCAGGGAGGCCAAGCTCCCCTTAGTCAGGTAGTAGGCCACAACAGCGATAGCCAGCCCCAGGGGCGCCAGAGCAACCGATTCCATTTTAGACCGGCGGAAATAGCCCACCAGAAACGCGTAACAGGCCCACGGCCACCCGCCGGTGAAAACGGCACCCACGGCCGCACCCGAACGGCCGCCCCAATGCTCAGCGGTAGGCCCTATCAGGCCAATCAACAAGCCAAGCCCGAGTGGCACCGCAAACGACGCGACCCGAGCACCCCAAAAGTTCACACTTTCCCCTTCCGGCCCTGATGCGGCATCACTCCGGGCCTGTGTGCGCCCGGAGTGATGACCCACCCGAGGGAGATCAACCCTCATCACGGCGGACGTAATTACGCATTAGAATAATATGCATAGCAGGTCCATGCCGCGCCTTGTGTTGAGTTGGCGTAGGAGGTCACTTGAATGATCAACGTTCTGGACCCTGACCGTTGTCTTGTGACTCACATCCGCGATGTAGTTCGAGTAGCACTTCTTTCCAGCCGACACCAGATCGTACCCATAGCACCACTTGCCATGAGTCACATTCTCGCAGGTATTCCCTTGCACCAGAGCGGGCGAATCATTGATTTCTAGCTTTACAACGCCCCACTCGGAGGGGTCACCCAGCTCCGCTGGCGGGTTGACGCCGTCACCCCTCTCGTGGATGACGGGCTGCCCAGGTATGAGGCCGTCGTCAACCACGGTATCGCCGGTACTGATTCCGCTCCGAGGGCCGTAGGCCGCCGCCGGGGTGGCAATGCTGGAAACCGCAAGCGCGGCGCCGAAAATGCCGAGTGTTCTTTCAGTGTGGCCACTGATCGGGTGACCGGCCGGCGTCCCGCAACGCACGAGGCTCCTGTGTCGTTGAGAGAGGTCCGACGCCTCAACTCATCAGCGCAGGTACCTCGTTGGTGCCCTATCCTGCCTCACTTGACCTGCCACACGCCCTGGCCGAGTGGGTAACGATGCTCATCGCCACCCGTGCGGGTGACCGCCGTCGTCGGCCACCTCGCCCGTCGGGCGCCCGGCCTGCTGCGGGTCCTGTGGGAGGCCGGTCCCGATCACGTCCTGCTCGACGGAACGCTTGCCGAGTGCGACCGGGTCGGCGGCAGCCGGGCCGACTTCTCCCAGAAGCACGCCACGGCGTGAACGTGCAGGTCATCGTCGACCCCGCGGGCAACCTGCTGTGGATCTCGCCCGCCCTGCCCGGCCGAACCCACAGCCTGACCGCAGCCCACACCCACCACATCATCCGGATCTGCCAACGCCAAGGCGTGCCCATCCTCGCCGACCGCGCCTACATCGACGCCGGCTCCTGGGTGACCACCCCAATCAGACGCCTTCCGCACCAAGACCTCACCGCGACCCAGCGAACGATCAACCGGGCCTTGTCGGCGGCGCGAGCGAGGCGGCGCGCGACTGAAGTCCTGGCACATCTTCCGCAGAGCTCGCTGTAGTCCCAATCGGATGACCGCCATCGCTGCCGCAGTCCTCACCCTGAAGAGGCAACGCTGAGAGAGCCCCGAGTCACTAAAAGCGGCCGATCTTCACTCGCCTCGACGGAGCCGACGCGGTTCGGTGTACCGACTTCAACGACCGCTCGTGGAAGCCTGCCCTCGTGACCGCTGCCGAGTAGCGACGCACGGGCCCGGAAGGCCGTGGACGACCTGTACGAGGGCACCGATCCGGCGCCGGACGGCCCAGGGACGGCCCAGGGTCAGTGAGGCGCGGAGGGACCGATGGTCCATGACCACCGGTCTCTCCCATCGGATCAACTGGGAAACCCGCCCTGACCTGCCCCTACAGCACCGGCAGGTTCTTCCGCAGCTCGAACGCGGTCACCTCGGAGCGGTACTCCTCCCACTCCTGCCGCTTGTTGCGCAGGAACTGACGGCGGCCCCGAGCGACTTCACGGAATCAGTACCGACGCGGGGCTGAACTGCGATCGAACAAAGCGCCCCCCATGGCAGTCGGGGTGGGCCCTCTGTTCCTGACCTAGGAACGTGGGTCAGGAACGGATTGGCCTCCGCCGAGGCTGGAGCGCGGGGCCTTGGGCTGACCTAGGCTGCGGGGCATGAATCGCGCCATGCCCAGCAGTGTGACCACTGAGCCAGCCATCCTTGACGCCATGGAGCTGACTTCCGATCCGGAGCTGGAGGTCCGGTTTACCGAGACGGCCCACCAGATCCTGGTGGACCTGGTCAGTGGAGGTGCTGCGCTGGGCTGGGTCGAACCACCCTCGCGGGATGAGGTAGCCGATCTTCTCGGCCACATCGTCTCTGCGGTGCAGGCCGGGGATGCGGCCTTGCGGGCCGCTTACCTCGACCGTCGGCTTGTCGGGTTGGGGTACTGGCTCCGCTATGCCCGGCCGACCCATCGGCCACACGCCGATCTTGAGAAGATCGCGGTAGATGCTGCTGCCCATGGTCGTGGTGTCGGTCGGGCGCTGACCACTGCCTTGATCGCTGATGCCCGGGAGGCGGGTATCGAGGTCCTCACTCTGGATGCCCGTGGCGACAACACCAATGCCCTGCGCCTCTACGGGTCGCTGGGCTTCACCGAATACGGGCGTCTGCCCGACTTCGTCGCCGTCGGCGAACGCCGCTACGACAAGGTCTTCTGCATGCTGGACTTCCGTCGGCAAAGCTGACCACGGCCACGCACACCTGTTCACCCAGTCGCTGCACCTCACGCAGAAGCTCGGCATGGTCAGGATGGGCCGCGTCGCCCTGGACGGCTCGGCCAACTGCCTGTTACTGACCCACGCTCCTAGCGGACAGGCCCCAGCCGGATCGCCACACCGATCCCTGGGCGGGCCCCGAGGGGCGCACCGCGGGGCGGTTGCTGGGGTTGCGGTACCGCAGGCTCCGGACGGAGGGTGACCATGGAACGGCATGTGTTGGAACCGCTGTTGGCCGGTGATGACGAGGCGTCCGTGATGGCTCTGGCCACCCTCCGCAGCGGCGCCACCTACTGGGTGGCAGACCGGGCGCAACCCGCTGGCGTGCATGCCGGAGTCTTCAATGGCCGACTTCAGCGCAGGCGGATGCGCGGATTCGATTCTCTAGGGCTGGGACGAGCAGTGCAGCTCATCCGTGAACATGGCCGGCCCGTGCGCACAGGACTGATCGATGCTGCAGATCGGACATGGACAACCGGAGACGGTCATACAGGTTAAGCAGGGTGGCGCCGGCCCCGATGGGAACCAGCGGAGCGTGGGCTGACCTCTTGTCCGCGGCAAGCCGTCAGCGAGCGTGAGGCGGTGTGTTCCCACGGGAGCAGGGAAGGAGGCAGAGCGGGAGGGAGGACAGGAGACAACCGTGACCGTCCTCGCGATCTTTCTCCTCATTATCGGGGCGCTCTTGGTCCTGCTTGGGGCACTTCTGGTCCTTATCGGGACATTCCTGATCGCTATCGGGGTGGCCTTGATCCTTTTGGGGGCGACCTTGATTGCCGTGGGCACGTACTTGCTGATCCGGAGACTTCTCGGCCGCGATCGGGGACGATCTCACTTCTGGTGAATCCGAGGACAGGCCCTGGTGTCAGCCGGTGATGTCAGGCGCCGCACGCTCAATCGTCGACGAAGCAGCAAAGGCCCTTCCGTGGCTACGAGTGGACGGCCCCTCTGTCACCAAGCGGCCGATCTTCACTCGCCTCGACGGCGCCGGCGCACTTCGGCGTACCGACTTCAACGACCGCGCGTGGAAGCCTGCCCTCGTGACCGCCGCCGAGTAGTGACGCACGGGCCCGGAAGGCGGTGGACGACCTGTACGAGGGCACCGATCCGGCGCCGGACGGCCCAGGGACGGCCCAGGGACGGCCCAGGGTCAGTGAGACGCGGCAGGGCCGACGGTCCACGACCGTCGGCCACCACCCGTCGGATCAACTGGGAAATCCGCCCTGACCTGCCGCTACAGCACCGGCAGGTTCTTCCGCAGCTCGAACGCGGTCACCTCGGAGCGGTACTCCTCCCACTCCTGGCGCTTGTTGCGCAGGAAGAAGTCGAAGACGTGCTCGCCCAGGGTCTCGGCCACCAGGTCGCTGCGTTCCATGAGGGTGAGGGCCTCGCCGAGGTTCTGCGGGAGGGGTTCGATGCCCATGGCGCGGCGCTCGGCGTCGGAGAGGGCCCAGACGTCGTCCTCGGCGCCCGGCGGGAGCTCGTAGCCCTCCTCGATGCCCTTGAGGCCGGCGGCCAGCAGGACGGCGTAGGCGAGATAGGGGTTGGCGCCGGAGTCGAGGGAGCGGACCTCGACGCGGGCGGAGCCGGTCTTGCCGGGCTTGTACATCGGGACGCGGACCAGGGCGCTGCGGTTGTTGTGGCCCCAGCAGATGTACGAGGGCGCCTCGCCGCCCGCGCCGGCCGTGCGCTCGGAGCCGCCCCAGATGCGCTTGTAGGAGTTGACCCACTGGTTGGTGACCGCGGAGGCCTCCGCCGCGTGCCTGAGCAGGCCGGCGATGAAGGAACGGCCCACCTTGGACAGCTGGTACTCCGCGCCCGACTCGTAGAACGCGTTGCGGTCGCCCTCGAAGAGGGAGAGGTGGGTGTGCATGCCGCTGCCCGGGTGCTCGGAGAACGGCTTGGGCATGAAGGTGGCCTGGACCCCCTGCTCCAGGGCCACCTGCTTCATGACCAGACGGAAGGTCATGATGTTGTCGGCCGTGGAGAGGGCGTCCGCGTAGCGCAGGTCGATCTCCTGCTGGCCCGGCGCGCCCTCGTGGTGGGAGAACTCCACCGAGATGCCCATCGACTCCAGCATGGTGATCGCCTGCCGGCGGAAGTCCATGCCGATGCTGGTCGGCGTGTGGTCGAAGTAGCCCGAGTTGTCGGCCGGGGTGGGGCGGGAGCCGTCCAGCGGGCGGTCCTTCAGCAGGAAGAACTCGATCTCGGGGTGGGTGTAGAAGGTGAAGCCCAGGTCGGAGGTGCGGGCCAGGGCGCGCTTGAGGACGTAGCGCGGGTCGGCGAAGGAGGGGGAGCCGTCCGGCATCAGGATGTCGCAGAACATCCGGGCGGTGCCGGGCGTCTCCGCGCGCCACGGCAGCATCTGGAAGGTGGACGGGTCCGGCTTCGCGATCATGTCGGACTCGTAGACCCGGGCGAAGCCCTCGATGGCCGAGCCGTCGAAGCCGATGCCCTCGTCGAAGGCCTGCTCCAGCTCGGCGGGGGCCACGGCCACGGACTTCAGGAAGCCCAGCACGTCCGTGAACCACAGGCGTACGAACCGGATGTCGCGCTCCTCCAAGGTCCGGAGCACGAACTCCTGCTGCTTGTCCATCTTCCGATTCCCCATCCTTGCTGGTCAGGAGCATTGCACCACAACCGCGTTTCCTGCGTGTTGCGGACCTTGATCACCCCGGCGTCCGCGTGCTGAACGCCTCTCTACGGCAGGTCTACTGCCCTGTCGCCCATCTTGCCTGCCGGCGCCGGCATCCGTCATGGCCGGGCCCGGTCACGGAGTGAGGGAGAACACGCCCGTTTAATTTGCATCTCAGATGCAAGTTTTCATAGCGTTCGATCAGTCGAGATCGCAAGGAGCCCGCGATGTTGTCCGAGCAGTCCGCTGCCACCGTCCGCGCCACCCTCCCCGCCGTGGGTGCGGCCATCGAACAGATCACCGATCGCTTCTACGCGCGCCTCTTCACGGCGCACCCGGAGCTGCTGCGTGACCTGTTCAACCGGGGCAACCAGGCCTCCGGCGCCCAGAAGTCGGCCCTCGCGGGCTCCATCGCCGCGTTCGCCGGATACCTGGTGGAGCACCCGGACGAGCGCCCGGACGCGATGCTCAGCCGCATCGCCCACAAGCACGCCTCCCTGGGTGTCGTGCCCGAGCAGTACCCGATCGTGCACGAGCACCTCTTCGCCGCCATCGCCGAGATCCTCGGCGACGCCGTCACCCCCGAGGTCGCCGAGGCCTGGACCGAGGTCTACTGGCTGATGGCCAACGCCCTCATCGCCATCGAGAAGCGCCTCTACGAGGAGAGCGGCACCAAGGAGCTGCACGCCTGGGAGGTCGTGGGCCGCACGGAGGAGACCGCCGACGTGGTCACCTTCCGGGTACGGCCGGCCGACGGCGCCCCGGTGCGGGCGTTCCGGGCCGGGCAGTACGTCTCCGTCGGGGTGAAGCTCGCCGACGGCGCCCGCCAGATACGCCAGTACAGCCTGTCCGGTGCCCCCGGCGAGTCGGAGCGGCAGTTCAGCGTCAAGCGGGTGCACGGCGGCACGACTCCCGACGGCGAGGTCTCCCGCCACCTGCACGCCGACGTCCGCGTGGGCGACGTGCTCGAACTGTCGGAGCCGTACGGCGACCTGGTGCTCGACGACATCGCCGGGCGGCCCCTGCTGCTCGCCTCCGCCGGCATCGGCGTGACCCCCATGGTCGCGATGCTGGCCGCGCTCGCGCAGGACGGGCACGACGCCCCGGTCACCGTGGTGCACGGCGACCGCTCCCCCGCCGACCACGCCCTGCGCACCGACCACCAGGCGTACGCCGGCAAGCTCGCGGACTGCGCCGCGCACTTCTTCTACGAGCGTGACGCCGAGCCCGGCACCCACACCGGCCTGGTCGACCTGTCCGGCATCCCCGTGGCCTCCGGCACCCGCGCCTACCTGTGCGGCCCGCTGCCCTTCATGCGCGCCGTGCGCACCCAGCTGATCGAGAAGGGTGTGGCCCCGGCCGACATCCACTACGAGGTCTTCGGGCCCGACCTGTGGCTCGCCTCCGGCAACTGAGCGCACCGCGCAAGGGCCGTCCACCGGTGACCGGTGGGCGGCCCTTCGCCGTGTCCGCGCGCTCGGGCGACAGCGGTGTCTCAGGAGACTCAGGAAAGAGGGGTGCCGGAAGGGCCCGTCGTGATGCCCAGCAGGACCGGGCCCGTCGGGTCCTTGACGATCTCGTCCAGGGTGATCGGGTCCAGGTACGTGTAGAAGGCCTCCTGCGCCCGGCGCAGGGCACCGCGCAGGCGGCAGTCCGAGCGCAGCGGGCAGGGGGCGGGGCCCTCGCACTCCACCACCTCGTCCTCGCCCTCGAAGCTGCGGACCACCGCGCCGACCGAGGCCGTACGGCCCCGCCCGGTGAGCGCCAGGCCGCCGCCGCGGCCGCGGCGCGCATCCACCAGGCCCATGTGCTGGAGCTCGGCGACCACCTTCGCGGCGTGCGTGTAGGGCACGCCCATGTCCTCGGCGACCTTGCGGGTCGCGGGCGTCTGATCGGTGGTGACCGCGAGGCGCATCAGGATGCGCAGGGCGAGGTCGGTGGAACGCAGCAGCCGCATGTCAGCGAGCGTAGATAATACGCATCGGCGGTGCAAATTTTCTCATTTGCCGCACGCGGTCTACGGCAGGCACCCACCTCGCCATTACGATCAGCGGGCCCCACCACCCCCGTCCGTCCCTTTCCCCAGAAGGACAACGCCTCATGGGTTCCGCCAGCAACAGCAGCAACGCGGCGCGCAAGGCGCGCATCGAGGAGATGCGCCGCGCCGAGCGCTCCCGCGAGCGCCGCAACCGGGCGCTGGTCATCGGCGCGTCCGTGGTGGTCGTCGCCGGGCTCGTGGTCGGCGGTGTGGCCCTCGTGGACTCCGGGTCCGGCAAGAAGGACTCGTCCGCGGCCGCCGGCGACAACGGCAAGAACGTCGACGGCAAGAATTCCGGGGACTCCGGGCACTTCACCACCGGCAAGGACGGCGTGCGCACCTGGAAGGGCACGCTGGCGCGGACGCATGTGACGACCAAGGTGTCGTACCCCATGCACCCGCCGGTCGGCGGCAACCACAACCCGGTGTGGGCCGACTGCAACGGCGACGTCTAAACCCGGCAGTTGCAGGACGAGAACGCGGTGCACTCGCTGGAGCACGGCGCGGTCTGGGTGACGTACACCGACAAGGCGAGCAAGGCCGATGTCGAGGCGCTGGCGGCGAAGGTGAAGCAGACGCCGTACTCGCTGATGAGCCCGTACGAGAGCCAGGCCGCGCCGCTGATCCTGTCGGCGTGGGGCCACCAGGTGACCGTCAGAAGCGCGAAGGACCCCGAAGTGGACAAGTTCTTCTCGGACTTCGTCCAGGGCCCGCAGACGCCCGAGCCGGGCGCCTCCTGCACCGGCGGAGTGATGAAGTGAGCCGGCGCGTCGCCGGCTGGGCGGCGGGGGCCGCGGCGGCGGTGCTCGTCGCGGCCGGCGGGATCACCTACGCGGTCGCCGATTCCGGTGACGGCACGGCGGCGGTGAAGACGCCGGCCGCGGACTCGGCGGACGCCGGGTTCGCGCGGGACATGGCCGTGCACCACCAGCAGGCCGTCGAGATGTCGTACATCGTCCGGGACCGCACGAAGGACGAGGACGTACGGCGGCTCGCCTACGACATCGCGCAGACGCAGGCCAACCAGCGCGGGATGCTGCTCGGCTGGCTGGATCTGTGGGGGCTGCCCAAGGTGTCGGCCGATCCGCCGATGACCTGGATGGGCATGGGCGGCATGGTGACGCCCAAGGACGGCTCGCTGATGCCCGGCATGGCGACCGACACCCAGCTGAGCAAGCTCCGGACGCTCAGCGGGAAGCAGGCGGAGGTCTTCTACCTGCAGCTGATGACGAACCATCACAAGGGCGGCATCCACATGGCGGAGGGCTGTGTCGCCAAGTGCACCGTGGGCGTGGAGAAACGGCTGGCCCAGGGCATGGTCGACGCGCAGCAGTCGGAACTCCAGGTGATGGCCGGGATGCTCAAGGAGCGCGGCGCCGAGCCGCTTTCCTGACCAGGGAACAAGTCGCTTCGTAACGCAGCCGTAAGGAAAAAGAGCCCAAATCCCCCCAGGTGACGGTTACTTGAGCTTCTCTTGACCATTACGTTCCCCTGGCATGAACGGTTCATCGGCCAGAGTTGCCCCCATCGTGTGATCCATTCGCCGGCCGACACCACCGCCGCGGGCCGGCGCACGGAGTCGCGATGCACCTACCACTACGTGCATGCGTATCGCATCGCAGGGGGTTCTATGAGATCCAACCGCGCCAAGACGCGCGCCGTGAGCATGGCAGCGACACTGCCCATGATCGCCGGTGCGCTGGCGCTGGGCATACCCGCGGCCCACGCCGCGGACAGCCCCGCTCGTGACGTACTGAAGGGCACCAAGCCGCTGTGGGCCACCGCCAAGGCGGACAAGGGCGCCACCTCGAACGGCGCCCAGGTCAAGGCCCGGGTCTACCTCGCCGGCAAGAACGCGTCGGGCCTCGCCGCCTACGCCAAGGCCGTGTCCGACCCCAGCTCGCCCCAGTACGGCAAGTACCTGAGCGCCAAGCAGGCCCAGTCCCGCTTCGGCGCCACCAAGGCCCAGGTCGAGGCCGTCAAGTCCTGGCTGACGGCGTCCGGTCTGAAGGTCACCGAGGTCACCCAGCACTACGTCGCCGTCTCCGGTGACGTGGCCGCCGCCGAGAAGGCGTTCGGCACCCAGCTGCACAACTTCGCCAAGGGTTCGAAGACCTACCGCGCCCCGGCGCAGACGGCCTCCGTCCCGGCCGCCCTCAAGGGCACCGTCCTGACCGTCACCGGTCTGGACAGCGCCCCGCACAAGGCGAACCACGACGACACGCTGCCGCCGCCGAGCGCCGTGTTCAAGAACGCCGGGCCGTTCTCCTCGTACTACGGCTCCAACATCGCGAGCACGCTGCCGAGCGCGTACGGCCAGAAGCAGCCGTACGCCGTCAAGGGCTACACCGGCAAGCAGCTGCGCGCCGCCTACGGCGCCGGCAAGTACACCGGCAAGGGCGTCCGCGTCGCCATCACCGACGCCTACGCCTCGCCGACCATCGCCTACGACGCCGGCAAGTACGCGGCGAACAACGGCGACAAGGCGTGGAAGACCAGCCAGCTGCACCAGGTGCTGCCGAACCAGTACACCAAGACGGACGAGTGCGGTGCCGCCGGCTGGTACGGCGAGGAGACCCTCGACGTCGAGGCCGTGCACGCGGTCGCGCCCGACGCCGACGTGACCTACGTCGGTGCGGCGTCCTGCTACGACGACGACCTGCTCGACTCGCTGAGCAAGGTGGTCGACAACCACCTGGCCGACATCGTCTCCAACTCGTGGGGTGACGTCGAGGCCAACCAGACGCCGGACCTCGCGGCCGCCTACGACCAGGTGTTCCAGCTGGGCGCGGTGCAGGGCATCGGCTTCTACTTCTCCTCCGGTGACGACGGCGACCAGGTCGCCAACACCGGTGTGAAGCAGGTCGACACGCCGGCCAACTCCGCCTGGGTGACCGCCGTCGGCGGCACGTCCCTCGCGGTCGGCAAGGACGACAAGTACCTGTGGGAGACCGGCTGGGGCACCGAGAAGGCGACCCTGTCGGCCGACGGCAAGAGCTGGACGAACTTCCCCGGCACCTTCAACTCCGGTGCGGGCGGCGGCACCAGCAGCACGGTCGCCGAGCCGTACTACCAGAAGGGCGTCGTCCCGGACGCGCTCGCCAAGGCGAACAACGCCTCCGGCAACCGCGTCGTCCCGGACATCGCGGCCATCGCCGACCCGAACACCGGCTTCCTGGTCGGCCAGACCCAGACCTTCCCCGACGGGTCGCAGCAGTACAGCGAGTACCGCATCGGCGGCACCTCGCTGGCCGCGCCGACCATCGCGGGTGTCCAGGCCCTGGCCCAGGAGGCGCGCGGCGGGCAGGCGATCGGTTTCGCCAACCCGTCGATCTACGCCAAGTCCGGCGACAAGGGCGTCTACCACGACGTCACGGACAACCCCACGGGCCAGGGTCTCGCGGTCATCCGCGTCGACTACGCCAACGGCGTGGACGACAGCAAGGGCCTGCTCTACTCCGTCCGCAGCCTGGGCAAGGACAGCTCGCTGTCCGCGACCAAGGGCTACGACGACGTGACGGGCGTGGGCTCCCCGGCGGACGGCTACGTCAAGTCGTTCACGAAGAACGCCGGCAAGCAGCGCTGACGCGCTTCCGCCGGCCTGAGCGGCCGGCGGAAGGGGGCGTGGGGTCCTGGCGGACCTCACGCCCCTTTGCGTTGCCCGCCGCCCGTCACCGGGTGCGACGCGGTGCCGTGTGGCTGTCACCCGGTCACACGCGACTCACGCTCGGGTCGGTTCGCTACCTCGCGCTCCACGGCCTGCGTATCGCGATCGCGATCAGCGCCCCGACGATGATTCCGGGGATGACCAGGAAGCCGAGTGACAGGCTCGGCATCGCGAGGTGGGCCAGATACATACTGCCCACGCCGGCGATGGAAGCGATGACGGACCCGATGTGGTCGGGTTTACGATCCGGGGAGCGCATCCTGCCGCCTCTTCTCCTCAGTTCCATCTGTAACCGATCATTCCGCCGGCACAGCCGAAGCCGCCGGTGATCCCGGCCAGGGCCCAGTCGACCGGTCCAGCCCACCAACCGTAGACGACGACCGCGCCACCTGCGCTTCCGCCCCATACCGTGCAGGCTCGGACGTAGTGGTTGCGGTACACGCGGCCGCCCAGGCGGACGGAGCCGTAGTACACGCGGCGCACCGTCGGGTGGCGTCGCACCCAGTGGTGGACCCGTTTCGTCACCTTCCGGTAGTAGTGGCGCCAGGACCACTTCCCGTCGAGGTCGAAGCAGTTGACGGGATCGCCGTTGCAGTACTCGTAGGCGTTGGCAGAGCCGCCGGGAACCGGGTCGACGGACAGGAAGCGTCCGGTGGCGGGGTTGTAGAGGCGCACACCCATGAGGGTGAGACCGGTGACGGTCTCGCTGGAGCGCTGTTTGCCGCCGAGCCAGCCGTAGCGGGTGGCGGGCTGGTCGGTGCGCGGGTTGCCGTACTCGTCGAAGTCGAGGACGGTCGGCGCGGTACCGCTGTCGGCGGGCAGTTGCAGGGCGATGTCGCCGTGCAGGTTGGCCAGGGTGAGGACGACGCCACCGGTCTTGGCGGTGATGGCGGCGAGGTTGCCGTCCAGACCCTCGACACTGCGGGTCACCGTCGCGTTGGCGGTGTCCTCGATCCAGCCGACGTTGTCGCTGTCGGAGTCGTAGTGGTTGCGCTTGGACGCGGTCTGGGTCCAGGTGCCGGTGGCGTTGCTCTCGGTCGTGAAGCCGCGGCGGCGCAGGGCCGAGTCGAGGGTCCAGGTCTGGCGCTGGTTCCCGGCGGTCTGCTGCTGGACCAGGTCGTTGGTGTAGTAACCGATGGTCGAGCCGGGCAGGGCGGTGGTGCGGCCGAAGACGTCGTAGGTGTAGCCGCTGTTCACCAGCCGGTCGGCGCTGTCATAGGTGTAACCGGTCGTGGTGGCCCCGCTGGTGGTGCAGTCGGTACCGACGGTGGCCGCGGAGGTGGCGAGGGCCTTGCGGTTGGTGTTCTTGTCGAAGCTGTAGGCGCGGGTGGTGCACACCGCGTCGGGGGTGGTGTCCTGGACCTGGGACAGGCGTCCGGCCTTGTCGTAGGCGTAGGCCTGGGAGGCTGTGACGCCCGGGGTGCCGGCGTGGGTGGCCCACTGGCCCTGGGCGGTCTCGGTGACGCCGTCGGCGAGCAGGACGGTGCCGTCGCTGTCGCGGGTGTAGGTGCGGCTGGTGGCGGTGCCGTCCGGGTCCTTGGCCTCGGTCATGGTGTAACCGCCGGGCATCGTCTCCTTGTTCAGCTTGCCGTCGGCGTCGTAGCGGGCGCCGAAGGTGCCGGCGACCGAGTCGGTGATCGACGTGGTCAGACCGCGGGGGTCGATGGATGTGTCGTAGGCGTAGGTGGTGGTCGACGGCACGCTGTCGGTGACCTTGCTGGGCCGGTCCAGCGCGTCGTACTGGGTGGTGGTGACCGCCCCGTCCGCGTCGGTGTACGACATCAGGCGGCCGAGCTGGTCGTACGCCTTGCTGATGGTGCCGCCGGCGGTGGAGATCTGCTTGGCGGTCTGGCCGGTGGCGCTGTCGTAGGTGGTGGTCACCGAGGGGACAGCGGTGCCCAGGCCGCCGGTGACGGTGACCGTGGACTGCCGGCCGGCGTCGTCGTAGCCGGTCGTGGTCGTGCGGGTGGTGCTGCCCGACGTCTCCGTGACGGTGGTGGGGTTGCCCCACCGGTCGTACTGGGTGGTCTTGGTGGGCAGGGTGGTGGGGTTGGAGCCGCCGCCGGTGATGGCCGCGGCCGGTCCGGTCTGGCAGACCGCGTCGGCCCACTCCGGGCGCCCGCCGCAGGTGCCGACCCCGTCACCGCTGTAGTAGCTGGTCACCGTGGTGCCGGCGTCGTTCCCGGCGGAGGCGGGCAGCCTGGTGCTGGTGACCCGGCCCTGGTCGTCGTAGCCGGTGGTGGTGGTGAGTGCCAGGCCGCCGGGGTCCTTGGTGCTGGTCGTGGGCAGGCCCTTGGCCCAGTCGTACCCGGTGGCGGTCACCCGCGCGTCGGCCAGCAGGTCGGGCCAGGAACGCGGCTGGGCGCCGACGGTCTCCTTGGTGACCTGGTTCTTGACCGTGGCGGTGCCGTCGGTGGGCCGGCCGGCGTCGTACTCCTTGACCGTGTGCCGGCGGGCCATGACCTGGCTGCCGGCCGCGGCGAGGGTGCTGGTGCCGCTGGTGAGGTCGGACGCCAGGGTGATCGGGTGCAGCGGCTCGTAGGCGTCGGTCTCCCGCTGGCCGTCGGCGCTGTAGACCGAGGTGCTGGAGAGCAGCTGGGCGCGTTCGGCGGAGGACAGGGCGTTGATGCCCAGGTCGGTGAGCTGGTCCTTCTGGGCCTGGGTGGCGGCCAGGGCCAGTTCGCGGTTGCCCGCGGTCAGGGAGCGGACCTTGTTGCCGAACTGGTCGTACTCGGTGACCGAGATGTGGTCCCCGGGCGTGACGGTGTTCACCTCGCGGCCGGAGGCGTCGAGGTAGTGGATGCCGGCGCGGGTGTAGCCGCCGGCGGTCAGGTTGATCCCGTCGTTGGAGGCGGGCACCTGGTCGGCGGGGAAGACGGCGGTGGCGTCGGTCGGGGTGTCGTTCTGGCCCCAGGACGCGGTGGCGCTCGCGCCGAGGTTCTCCGGGGCGGCGCTGCCGCTCAGGGGAACGCCGTAGACGACGCTGGTGGTGGCGGTGCCGTCGGTCTGGTTCGCGCTGCCCGGGGTGAGCGTGGGGCGCGAGGCCTTGAGCAGCATGCCGTCGCCGGCCGCCGGGTTGGAGCCGGCCTTGCCGTAGCCGAACGTCCACGGCAGCTGTCCGGGCGGGGTGAGCGTGGTGACCCGGCCTGCGCTGTCGTAGGCGTAGGCGGTCTTCAGCGCGGGGCTGATGCGGGGGTCCCACTGTTCGCGCAGCCGGCCGGCGTCGTCGTAGGCGTACTGGGCCACGGCGACGGCGGTGGCGGCGGAGGCGCCGGGGGCGGTGGACCACAGCTTGATCTGGGAGACCTGCCCGGCGAAGTCGCCGAAGGAGGAAGCGGTGGCGGTGGTGGTCGTCGGATAGACGAACTCCAGCACCCGGCAGCCCTTGGTCGACGGGTCGGCCTCGCAGGCGGCCAGGGTGGTGGCGGTGGTGGAGGCGATGATCCGCTTGGGGCGGGCCAGCGTCTTGCCGCCGGAGGTGACGGCTTCGGAGACCACCTTGGTGGTGGAGTTGGTCAGGCCGTCGGCGAGCGAGCTGGTCACCGTCCATGTGGTCGCCGAGGAGCTGACCTTGGAGAAGGTGGTCACCGTGCCGTCGGTGTCGGACAGGGTGAAGTCCCCGGAGGCGAAGGAGCCCTTGAGGGTCAGGTCCTCCGAGCCGGTCTCGGGCACCCAGCCGGTCTTGGCGGCGTTGGCGGTGAACTTGATCGTGTCGCCCCCCGCGGTGGCCACGTCCAGTGAGGTGCCGGAGGTCTTCACGATCTGCGTGTAGTCGGAGTCGACGGTCTCGGCGGTGGTGCCGGACAGCCACTCCTTGCCGAAGACCGGCGCCTGGCCCTCCTGCTTGGCACCCGCGTCCGGGGTGCGCGAGGAGGCGGTGCGGGACACCGTCATGCCGAAGAACGAGGCATCGGTGCCGGAGAGGGTGTAGTCACCGGTGAGCAGGTTCACCGAACCCGGCCCGACGTCGGCGGTGGCCGCGCCGTCCGCGGAGCGGTCCACGATCACGCTGATCGGGTCCGACGAGGTGGACGCGCTGTTGGGACCGGTGAAGTCGGCCCTGACCTGCACGCTGCCGTCCGGGTCGACGCTCGAGGTCGCGTTCCAGGTCAGCTTCGGGCTCTTCCCGCCGCTCAGGGCCAGCGGCCACGAGGTGAGCGGCTGCCCGGAGTTGGTGACGTCACCGGCCGGGATCGGCGCCCAGGTGTCGGCGTCACCGCGGCGCCAGGAGAAGGTGACCTTGTCGTACTTGGAGCCGTCGGCCTCCGCGGTCAGCGGGACGCGGGCGGCGGTGCGGGTGCCGTCGTCGGGTGCGGTGACGCCGCCCGGTCCGACGTGGAAGGTGTAGGACACCGGCTCGGACTTGTTCTCCGCCTTGTCGGTGGCCCGCACCTGCAAGGTGTTGGTGCCCGCCTTGGCCGGGGTGACGGAGAAGGTGACCGGGGTGGTGCCGGAGGTGGCGACCTTGGTCCAGGTCACGCCGTCCAGGGACCACTCGATGCCGTTCTGGTCGCCGGACGGCGGGGTGACGGTGAACTTGCCCGCCTGTCCGGCGCCCTTGACCCACTGGTCGGTGGGGTAGTCGGTGGAGGTCACCGATGCGGGCGCGGAGGGGGCGGAGGTGTCGACGGTGAAGGTGGTCCAGGCGGACCAGTCGAGGTTGTAGTGGGTGCCGTCGTAGGGGTTGGTGCGGAACTTGTACGTCTTGCCGTTGGTCAGGACGCCGGCCGGGACCTTGACGGAGGCGGGCTGTCCGCTCGGCACGTACGGGGAGACCAGGACGTTGCCGACCTGCGCGTTGGTGGCGGCATCGTAGATCTGGAAGGTGCCGTCGACCTTGTCGTTGTTGACGTCGGTGAAGGTGTCGCGCAGGGTCGGGGTGGTGGTGTTGACGTACCAGGTGCCCGAGGAGTCCTTGAAGAACGGCGCGCCGGCCTGCCGGTCGGTGCCGGTCTTGGGCCGGTAGTTGTACGTCACCGTCAGCTTGGGCGGGTTGCTGGCCGCGTTGGCGGAGTTGACCCGCTTCCACTGCTCGACCGCCGACTCGTTCGAGGCGCGGATGCCCATGTTCCCGCGGGTGGCCTTGGCCGAGGCCCACTCCTGCGTCAGCGCGGTCACATCGGCGTTGATCCAGCCGTCGGGCTGGGTGGGACACCCGGAGTTGCCCGTGGTCTCCGTGGAGACGGCCTTCTGCGCCGTCATCGTCGGCCGGTTGGTCCACCGGCTGGAGGTGGTGGCGGCCGGGGAGGACCACACCTCCCACGGGTAGGCCTTGCAGTCGGTGTTGCCCGAGTGGAAGTTCCACAGGCTCAGCTTGGCGCTGGAGACCAGTGCGTCCTGGATCGGCGTGGTGTTCCAGGAGATGAAGGTCTGCGCGGTGCGCGGGGTGCCGTCGGCGTTCTTGGTGCCCGGGTTGCCCCAGTCCAGCTCGGTGTCGGCGGACCAGTCGACCGTCTCGCCCTGCTGGACGTAGGTGTCGAAGACGTTGGACAGCGAGGAGGTGGACGGGTCGACGGTGACCGGGAACTTCGTCGCCTTGTCGGCGAGGAACTTCGCGTCCGGGGTGAAGACCAGGTCGATGTCCGAGCCGTGCTGGACGGCCTTCAGGCCGACCTTGGCCCGGTGGGTGTGCTCGCCGGAGCGTTTGTCGACGGTGGCGTCCCACATCACCGGGGCGGGCATCACCGCCCGCTTCCTGCCCGTCTTCCGGTCGGTGAACAGCACGCTGCCGTCGGCCAGTTGCTTGGCCTTCAGGCCCTTGGCCCGCAGCGGCATGGTGTAGGCGTAACCGTCGGCGGCGGGGCGCTGCTTGACGTCGACGTACTGCTCGAAGCCGGACCGGGTGGCCTCCACCACCACGTCCGCGCCGGGTACCGCGTCACGGTAGGTGGCCTTCGGCCCGTTGAGGACCGGTGCGGGCAGGCCGCCCTTCCACTGGAGAGCGACCTGCTCCTGCCCCTGGCCGAGAGTGACCAGGGTGCGGGGCGCGGCCTTGCCCGCCGCCTTGATGGACGCGGGCCTGGAACCGCCCTTGCCGCCCAGGACCAGGCCTTCCGGGTGGGCCGCGGGCGCGACCGATCCGTCGGCACGGGCCGTGAGATCCAGGTCGACACCGACCCACTTCCCGCCGCGCCTGAACCGCACCGGTCCGGCCGACAGCTCCGTGGTCAGCGACCCGTTGGGGTTGACCCACGTCGTGGACGTCTCGGTGCGCTCCGACAGCGCCTCGACCCGCTTGCCCGACAGCCGGGCGGCCACGCGGGCCGACGGCAGATCGGCCGCCTGCGTCGCCCAGTGCTTCTTGGCCTTGGCGACCGCTGCCGGGGACTGGACAGGCGGTGCGGCGAAGGCGGTCTCGCTCCCGTCGAGGAGCGAGACGGACACGGCCAGGGCGAGCGTGCCGGCTATGGGCGCGGCCACTCTTCGGAAAGGCCCCCGTCTCCATCTGGGTGACGGGGGTGTGTGCTGACGCACCCTCAACCTCCTTGTGAGGAACCTGTGAAAGATCGAGGGGTGAGCATAAGTGTGAACACGTCAAGGACGAATGCCGGAAAAGGTAAGAGAGAGGCCATCCGGGTCCGTCTCGCGTGCCGGTCGCTTGAATCTTGGCGAGATCTTTGCGGAGCGGCGGGAACTATTCCGGTGCCCGTGAATGGCTGGCGTACGACTTGCGGGAACCGCGAACTACGCCTTCACGATGATCATTCGGGCGCCCCGGTGGCCTTCCCCGCGTGGACCGGAAGCGGCCTTTCCGGAGGCGCGACGCGCGACCGCGCTCGCTCCGTAGCGCTCCACCGGCGTCAGCGGAGGAGAATTCCGTGTGCCGTGATCAACTTCCTTTACTCGAAGCCGATTTGATGTCGACTTCGCGAAGAGAAGTGCTGACCGGCTGGACCGCGCGGAGGCGGCCGCGGTCGCCGGGGGCGCGGGGTACGCCGAAGCTGCCGGACGGCCGGGAGCCGCCACGTCGCCGCTGCTCAAGCGCACGGCCGGCCGTCTCGGTGCGCCGGGCGGGGCCGGACCGCACCTCCAGTACGGTGCCGATCCGGCCACCGAGACGACCGTGTCTGGATCAGCCCCCAGTCCGTCCGGCGCCCGCGGATACGTCTCGCCCCGCCGGGCGCCGGAACCCGGCGGGTGGTCGACGCCGAGACCCTGGTGGGGGCGCGGCCACCGGTGCGCTCTCGCCGCGACCGGTGGCCGGTTCACCGCCGCGCGGCCGGACTCAGCGGACGCGGACCGTGACGACCTCGGAGGCGTGCAGCCGCACGGGGTGGTGGTCGTGCTTGCTGGTCAGGCCGTACAGCACCGCACGGAATTGCAGGTCGCCGCGGTGTGCGGCGGAGCCGTGCGCGGTGACCCGGGCCTCGCCGCCGACCACGGCGCTGCAGGTCTCCTGGTGCCACGGCTGCTTGCCCGTGCGCTCCTCCAGGCACAGCTGGTGCAGGTGGCCGGCGCTGTCGTCGTCGCCGTGCGCCGTGATGGTGAAGGTCTTGCCGACGTGTGCCGTCCGGGGCGCGGCGATGTCCACGTCGCCCTTGGCGAACGCCGGCACGGCGGCCAGCGTCACCGCGGCCAGGCCCAGCGCGCCGATCACGGCCGCCCGGACGCCCCGCGCCCTCGTCTTCTTCGTCCCGTTCATGGGCTTCCCTCCCCTGGGTCCCCCGGCGTCCGGCGAGACCCGCTTCGATCCCAAAGCGCCCGATTGCGCCTCGCTGGTCCTTCAGACGGGTGGGCCGGTGGGTCGGGTTGGGTCCCGACCGGCGTCTTTACGAAACCCTGCCAAACCCCCCGAGTGCCCACCGGGACGGGAGGCACGGCTCAGGTGGCGGGGAGCGGGAGCCCCAGGGCACGCAGCACGCCCGGAGGTACGTCGACGGCTTCGAGGGCATCGGCCAGGCGAAGGGCCAGATCGGCGACGCGGAGGTCCGGGGGCGTCTCGGGCACGTCGTCGCCGAGGCGGGCCAGCCATGCGGCGATCTTGCGCCAGGAGTAGAACTCCGTTCCCCCCACGCCCGGTTCGGGGGCCGGAAACCCGGCGGACGCCTCCTGCCGCCGGGACAACTCCCGTCCGGAGCGCCGGGTGGCCTCCTCCAGGGTCACGATGTCGTCGTACCGGACACCGACCGCCCGCAGGCCGGGAACGAGTCGGAGGTCGCGGGCCACTTGGGCGACGGCGTCCAGGAGCGTCGGAGCGTCGATGTCGCACGACAGTTCTCTCAGCGCGCTCGCATCCGGAACACGCGCGAAGTCTCCTGGGTTCTCGGGGCCCAGTGTGTAGGAGACGGACCCGTCCGCGAAGGCATCACAGTGGTCGAAGACATCCGCCTGCTCGGCGGTGAGAGGCTGGTTGACCAGGAGGGTGAAGCTCCACTCTGGCACGGCGGCGGGTCCTTTCAGTGCTGGTGCTCCCGGACGAAACGATCGATCCGTTCGCCTAACAGCACACCACCCAGCCCCATCGGTGTCCGTTCTTGTCCGGTACCACCTGACACCCGGCCCGCTTCGCCCGTTCCAGGGCTGCCGCGACATCCCCGTCCTGGTGCCGCCCCTTGGAAATCACACACGGGACACTACCCAGCGCAACGCCTCGATCACAAAAAGCGATGGTCTGCGTGCCCTCGACCGGCCAGGGAGGCACCCGGACGCACCCCGGACGCCTTCTACTTCAGCGAGGCGACGAAGGGGGCCCAGGCGGTGGCGGAGAGGAGGAGGGCGGGACCGTGAGGGACCTTGGAGTCCCGGACGGGGACGAGGCCGGGGATGTCGTCGGCGACTTCGAGGCAGTTGCCGCCGCTTTCGTTGCTGTAGCTGCTCTTGAACCAGAGAGCGGCACCGGGGAAGTCACTGGCGACCTCGACGCAGTGGCCGCCGTCTCCGTTGCTGTAGGTGGACTTGCGCCAGAGGGCGTTACTCAAGTCGACCGGGATGCTTGCCATTTCGGTAGTCCTCAGCTGCTTGCTCGATGAGTCTCAGGGACGTCACGGGGTCCAGTGCGGCGGCCCTCAGACGACCGTATGCCCTTGAGTATTGCTTCACGAGTCCCGGGTCATCGATCAACTGCCCGTGGTACATCCCCTCGGTGTACATGAGCGGAGGGGCATCACGGAAGGTCAGGAACCTCGACATCCCCATCATGAACGGGTGGGGACCCATATTCCGCGGCACGATTTGCGGAAACGCGCGGCGCTTACGCATCACCTCCACCAGGTGGGCCAACTGCTCCGCCATCTCATCCGGGGGAAGGAACGGTTGCCAAAGGACCGACTCGTGCAGCACCACCCAGCTCTCCGGCGAAGCCGTGTCCTCGAAGAGCCAGGCCCGAGCGCGTCGGTCGGCTACCTTGGCCGCGAGCACTTCCTCGGACTCCGAGGGGTACGCGGAGAGAATCACGGCCCTGATGTACGGCTCCAGTTGGAGCGGCCCCGGAATCAGCATCGGATCCCACTCCTCGATCTCCACCGCCTGTTTCTCCAGCTCAAGTACATCCGCGAAGTACTCGGCGTGGCTGCCCTTCCTCGCCTTCCGCACATCCTCGCAATGCCTCTCGAAGAACCCGTCCGTCCCCAGCACCCGGTCCGCGTGCCGGGCCAGGTCGAGTGGCATCCGGCGCTGGCCGTGCTCGATGTCGCTGAGGTAGGACTTGCCGTAGAAGCTGCTCTCCAGGAACGCCTCCAGCGACAGGCCCGCCGCCTCCCGCTTCCACCGCAGCTCCTTGCCGTAGAAGGTCGGGACGCTCATCGAGCCGTCGATGTCCTTACGCCGAACCACGCGCTCACCGCCGTAACTCACCGTGCTGATTCCGCCGTTCGCGTCGTGGACGCGAAACCGCTTCCACGGTAGCGAACCGGGCGACACTCTGTGAGGTGTTCGTCACGCAACGCACAGAAGGCAGAGCAACCCCATGTCGGACCACTCCCCCACGCCCTACGACGTCACCCTCTGCGTAGAGGAGCTGCGCGCCGCCCTCGCCCTGCACGGCATCACGCTGCCGTCCCTCACCCTCCACCTGCCGAGCTTCGCGGCCCGGTACGGGGAGACCACGGGGCTCGTCGCGCTGGGCAACTGCAACATGACCACGGCACGGGCGCTCGCCGCCGTGCTCAGGAAGGCGGCGGGCGAGTGACGCGGCCCGTCGAACTGCGCGTACGGGCGACGCCGAAGGCCGTACCCGAAGTACGACTGCGGCTGCGGGAGTACGGCTACGACGTCCGCCTGTGCGCGACCGAACTGCTGACCAACGTCGTCGAGCACGTGGGCGAGGGAACGCCGGTCAGGATCAGGGTGCTCGGCGCGAACGAGCCGGGCCGGGTCCGCGTCGAGGTGACGGACCCGGACCCGCGCGGAACGCCCACCGTGCTGTCGGCGGCGGAGACGGCGGAGTGCGGGCGGGGACTGGTCCTCGTCTCCGCGCTGGCGGACAGATGGGGGGTGGAGCAGGGGCCGGGCGGCAAGACGGTCTGGTGCGAACTGGTGCCGGACCGGGAGCCGGCCGACCTGGCCGACCGGTGCGGGGCCTTCGTGAGGTGAGCCGGAGGGGCGGCGGGGGGTCACACGACCGAATGGCATTTGTGGGCCGTCCGGGTGACATGGCGCGTGTCACCGTTTGTCACCCGATGGGTTGGAAAGCAACGCATCGGCCCAGCCCGTGGGTCGCTCAACCCGCCGGTGTGAAAGGTGATGCCCCATGACCCTCGGACTGCGCAGGACCGTCGCCGCGGTGATCGTCGCGCTGACGGCCTCGTTCCTGCCGGCCGTCAGCGCGACGGCCGCGGAACCGGGCTCCCACGCCCGCGCGGGCAACTACTGTCTCGCCAACACGTGGAACACCCCGGAAGTCCGCACCCGGCCGTGCGACAGCTTCGACCGCGGCCAGCACTGGACCATCGACGGTGACATGATCAGGCTCACCTACGCGTCCGGCTACTGCCTCGCCAACACCTGGAACACCCCCGAGGTCCGCACCCGGCCCTGCGACGGCTTCGACCGCGGCCAGCACTGGACCATCGACGGTGACATGATCAGGCTCACCTACGCGTCCGGCTACTGCCTCGCCAACACCTGGAACACCCCCGAGGTCCGCACCCGGCCCTGCGACGGCTTCGACCGCGGACAGCACTGGACGGTCAACGGCCGGCAGATCAGCCTGACCTACGCCTGATCCACCGAGAGCGGCCCGCCCGGACTCCGCGGCCGATGTCCGGGCGGGCCTTCGGGGGAACGGGCGGGCGGCGGGCGTCAGTGGTGCAGCGCGTTCGAGCCCTCGGGCACGTGCGTGGCGACCACCCGTCCCACCGGCGGAGCCACCCGGCGGCGGTCCACCGCGTACGCCGCTCCGGCCACGCCGAGGCCCAGCACCGCGAGCCCCGCCCCGGTGAGCGCCGGGGACGTCGTGCCCCAGCCCGCGGCCAGGGCGAGCCCGCCCACCCAGGCGCCGCCCGCGTTGGCCAGGTTGAAGGCGGCCTGGTTGGCGGAGGAGGTCAGGGAGGGAGCGGCCGAGGCCTTCTCCATCACCATCAGCTGGAGGGGCGAGCCCGTCACGAACGCCGCCGTGCCCAGCAGCGTCACCGCCAGCGCCGCGCTCCACTCCGTCCGCATCAGCAGCGGGAACAGGGCGAGGACCACCACGAGCGAGCCCAGGCCGCCGAAGAGCGTGCCGCGCAGCGAGTGGTCCGCCAGCCGGCCGCCCAGCAGGTTGCCCGCCGTCGCGCCCACGCCGAACAGTGCCAGCAGCAGGGTCACGCTCGTCTCGGCGTACCCCGCCGCCCCGGTCAGCATCGGCGTCACATAGCTGTAGGCAGCGAACAGCGCGCCGAAGCCCGCCACCGTCGTGCCGAGGGCCAGCCACACGGGCAGGGACCGCAGCGCGGCCAGTTCACCGCGCAGGCCCGTCGAGGGGGCGTGCGTGTGGTCGCGCGGGATCAGGAAGGCCAGGGAGGCGATCGCCACCAGGCCGATCGCGCTCACCCCCAGGAACGTCGCCCGCCACCCCAGGTGCTGGCCCATCAGCGTGGCCGCCGGGACGCCCGCGATGTTGGCGACCGTCAGGCCGAGGAACATCAGCGACACCGAGCGGGCCTTGCGCTCCGGCGGGACCATGTTCGTCGCGACGACCGCGCCCACCCCGAAGAACGCCCCGTGCGGCAGTCCGCTGACGAAGCGGGCCGCCAGCAGGGAGCCGTTGCCGGGGGCGAACGCCGACAGCGCGTTGCCCGCCACGAACAGCGCCATCAGCGCGATCAGGACGGTGCGCCGGGACATCCGGGCCGTGGCGGCGGCCAGCAGCGGGGCGCCGATGACGACGCCCAGCGCGTACGCCGAGACCAGGTGGCCGGCGGACGGGATGGAGATGTGGAGGTCGTCCGCGACATCGGGGAGCAGCCCCATCATCACGAACTCGGTGGTGCCGATACCGAAAGCGCCGACGGCCAGGGCGAGCAGGGCCAGGGGCATGGAGGGGCCTGTGCCTTTCAAAAGCGAAGGGGGAGCAGCTGAATTGTTCAGCTGATGAACAAAGTCTCCCAGGCCCGCTATTCCGGCAGGTTACGAGCGCGTGTCCAGGTTCACACGGGCCGCCACCGGAAGGTGGTCGCTGCCCGTGCGCGGCAGCGACCAGCTGCTCTCCGGCGCCACGCCCTTGACCATGATCTGGTCGATGCGTGCCATCGGGAACGACGCCGGCCAGCTGAAGCCGAACCCGCTGCCCGCCGCGCCCTGCGTGGAGCGCAGCTGGGAGGTGACGCCGTTGAGCGAGCGGTCGTTCATCGTACCGTTGAGGTCGCCGAGCAGGATGACCCGCGGCAGCGTCTCGTCGGCGACGGCCTCGCCGAGCGCGTCGGCGCTGGTGTCCCGCTGCCGCGCGGTGAACCCGGCCTTGAGCTTCACCCGGACCGAGGGCATGTGGGCGACGTACACCGCGACCGGGCCCTCGGGCGTGGCCACGGTGGCCCGCATCGCCCGCTTCCAGCCGAGCTTGATGTCCACGGCCCGCACGCCGCTCATCGGGTACTTGCTCCACAGCCCGACCGTGCCCTCGACCGCGTGGTACTTGTACGTCGGCGCGAGCGCCCGCTCGTAGACCGGCACCTTCGCGGCGGGCACCTCCTCCAGCGCGAGGACGTCGGCGCCCGAGGAGGCCACCTCACGCGCGGTGCCCGCCGGGTCGGGGTTGTCCGCGTTGACGTTGTGCGTGGCCACCATCAGATCGCCGCCGCCGTTCGACTTGTCGGTGAGCAGCCCGCCGAAGAGGTTGAGCCAGACGATCGCCGGGAGGAGCACGGCGATGAGCGTGATCGCCGACTTCCGCCACAGGCCGAGCAGCAGCAGGACCGGCACGAACACGCCGAGCCAGGGCAGGAAGGTCTCGGTGAGGCTGCCCAGGTTGCCCACGGTGTTCGGGACGTGCGCGTGCAGCAGCATCACCAGTGCGAGGAGCAGGGTGATCCCGGTGAGCACGGCGCCCCGGCGCCAGATGCCCGGGTCGCCCCGCCAGGGGGCCAGCAGACGGTGCATCAGGCGCCGCAGCCGGGACCCCGGGCGTTCGGGCCCCGAGCCGCCGTCAGCCGTCTCCGTCATGTACGCCTGTTGCGCCATACCGTCTGCCTCACTGCCTGCCGTGCACACCGTTCGCCCCCTGGGTCCGACCCTAGGGGATGACCGGCTCCGTTCCACCGTCCCATGACGGCCGTACGCAAGACGAGGACGAACGGGTGGTGCCGGGGAGTTCCGGTCGGGCGCGTGGTGGCGGGTGTCTGTGACAGAACGGGCACATTAGTGCGATGTCGTACCGGAGCTGACGGGCCGTAGTCCTGCGAGGGTCGCGTCCACGATCCGCTCCGCCAGGTCCTCGGGGAGGTCGCCCTGGGGGCGCATGGTGGTGCGCACCAGCATGGCGCCGACGAACATGTCGTTGGCCAGTTCCAGGTCGATGTCCTCGCGCAGCTCGCCGTCGCGCTGCCCGCGCCGGAGCACCTCCAGCATCAGGGCACGGCGGGGCGCGACGACGCTCGCGTGGTAGGCCGCCCAGATCCGGGGGCTGGACTTCATCTGCACGTAGACGTTGTGCAGGATCGCGGAGGCGCGGCTGACCAGGCCGCGCCTGCGCAGGGACTCCAGCAGGACGATCAGGTCGTCGCGCATGGAGGTGCCGGGGAGCTCGGGGTCGGGCGGTTCGGCGGCGCGCAGGACGTCGACGAACAGCTCCTCCTTGCCGCTCCAGCGGCGGTAGATGGTGGCCTTGCCGACCCCTGCCGTGCGGGCGATGCGCTCGATGGAGAGTTCGGCGAGCGGTACGCCGTCCTCCAGGAGCTGCATCACGCCTTCCAGGATGGCCTGTTCCACGGCCTCGCTGCGGGGCCGGCCCCGGGCGGGGCCGGCCGCGCCCGGCTGGTTGTCGGCAAGGCTCACGTCATTCCGTCCTCTCGGTGTGCTGCGGGAATTCTCCCGCAGCCGCCTCCTCCCCCCGTGGAGCCTCGGTGGACACCGGTTCGTCGGCCGGGTGGCCGGCGCCTCAGTCCAGCGCGGCGACCAGTTCCGCTTCCTCGTTCTGCTGTTCGTCCGGCTGCGGCCTGCCCGGCAGGAACAGGGCCGTGACCAGGGCGCCGATCAGGGCGACGCCGGTGCCCCACAGGGCCGTGACGTGCATGGCGTGCAGGAAGGCGTCGGCGGCCGGGCCGACCAGGAGCTTGCCCTGGGGGCCGAGCTTCTCGGCGATGCCGAGGGTGGCCTCGATGGAGTCGCCGGCCTTGTCGCGCAGGGCGGCGGGCAGCGGCGTCAGCTTGTCCTCGATGCCGTTGCGGTAGGCGGTGGCGAGCACCGAGCCGAGGACGGCGATGCCGAGGGCGCCGCCGACCTGGCGGAAGGTGTTGCTCAGCGCGGAGGCGGAACCGGCCTTCTCGCGGGGCAGCGCCTGCATGATGACGACCGAGGTCGGCGTCATGATGTGCGCCATGCCGGCGCCCATCAGGAAGAAGATGACCTCCAGCAGCCAGATCGGGGTGTCGGCGTCGAAGGTGGCGAAGGTCGCGAGCGTGCCCGCGATCACCACCAGGCCGACGGTGGTGGTGGCCCTGTTGCCGAACCGCTGGACCACCAGGCGGGCGCGCGGCGCGAAGATCATCTGCGCGGCGGCCAGCGGCAGCATCAGCAGGCCGGACTTGAGCGGCGAGTAACCGCGCACGCTCTGGGTGTAGAAGACCGAGAAGAAGGTGACGCCCATCAGCGCGAAGAAGACCAGCGCGATGGCGGCCATGGCGGCCGAGAACACCTTGTTCTTGAAGTAGCTGACGTCCAGCGACGGGTGGTCGCTGCGCTTCTCGAAGACGACGAAGGCGGCGAGCACGACGACGCCGCCGGCGATCGTGGCGAGCACGGTCGGGTCGGTGAAGTCGGCCAGCTGGCCGCCCTTGATGATGCCGTAGACCAGCAGCACCAGGCCGACGACGGACAGGACGACGCCGATCGGGTCCAGACGGCCCGGGTTCGGGTCGCGCGAGTCGGGGACCAGCCAGAGCATCAGGCCGAGCGCGATGATCACGATCGGCACGTTGATGAAGAAGACCGAGCCCCACCAGAAGTGGTCGAGCAGGGCGCCGCCGGTGATCGGGCCGATGGCGATGGCGAGGCCGACGCCGCCCGCCCAGATACCGATGGCCTTGGGCTGCTCGTCGCGCTCGAAGACGTTCATCAGGACGGCGAGGGTGGCCGGCATGACGAAGGCGGCACCGAGGGCCATCAGGGCGCGGTAGGCGATCAGCTGGCCCGGGGAGCCGGACTCGGCGGCGAGGGCGGAGCCGATGCCGAACAGGGCGATGCCGCCGAGCAGCACCTTCTTGCGGCCGAGGCGGTCGCCGATGAGTCCGGCGGTGAACAGCAGGCCCGCGAAGACGAGCGTGTAGGCGTTGATCGCCCACTCGATCTGGCTCTGCGTGGCACCCAGGCCGGTCGGGGCCGGGGTGGAGATGGTCTTGATGGCGACGTTCAGGATCGAGTTGTCGAGCACCACGATGAGCAGGCTCAGCATCAGCACGCCGAGGATGGCCCAGCGGCGGCGGTGCACCGCCTCGGGTATCCGGGAGGCAGGGACGGAAGTAGTCATGTGTTCGAGCCTAATCGGATTCCGATACGGAACCGTCTCGTATCTTAATTAATTTGCCGAGAACTTACCCGTACGGGGGGTTGACTTTGCCCGAAGCGGAAGGGTGGCTTCGGGATGACGGCAAGGATCACGGGGGTGCTCTGGCCCTGAATGGCACGAGGTGCCACCATGGAGTCGATCCGGAGACGCCGTACGGGCGCTTCGAGATGACTGAAGGAGCCGTTGCCATGACGCAGCTTTCGGCTGCCCAGAACAAGCCTTCCGACGGCAGCAAGGCGCTGTACGGGGGGAAGGGCACCCGCCGCATCACGGTCCGCGACATCACCCTCGCCAAGGAGCGGGGCGAGAAGTGGCCCATGCTCACCGCCTACGACGCGATGACCGCGTCCGTCTTCGACGAGGCCGGCATCCCGGTCCTCCTGGTCGGCGACTCGGCGGGCAACTGTCACCTCGGGTACGACACCACCGTGCCCGTCACCCTCGACCAGATGACGATGCTCTCGGCGGCCGTCGTCCGGGGCACCGGCCGCTCCCTGATCGTCGCCGACCTGCCCTTCGGCTCCTACCAGGAGGGTCCGGTGCAGGCGCTGCGCTCGGCGACCCGGCTGGTCAAGGAGGCCGGCGTCGGCGCGGTCAAGCTGGAGGGCGGCGAGCGCTCGCACGACCAGATCCGGCTGCTGGTGGAGTCCGGCATCCCGGTCATGGCACACATCGGGCTCACCCCCCAGTCCGTCAACGCGATGGGCTACCGCGTCCAGGGGCGCGGCGAGGAGGCGGCGGCGCAGCTGCTGCGCGACGCCAAGGCCGTGCAGGACGCGGGGGCGTTCGCGGTGGTCCTGGAGCTGGTCCCGGCCGAGCTGGCCGCCGAGGTGACCCGGACGCTGCACATCCCCACGGTCGGTATCGGCGCCGGTCCCGAGACGGACGCGCAGGTCCTGGTGTGGACCGACATGCTGGGGCTCACGTCCGGCCGCGTCCCGAAGTTCGTCAAGAAGTACGCGGACCTGCGCGAGGTCATGGGGTCCGCGGCGAAGTCCTTCGCGGAGGACGTCGTCGGCGGGGCGTTCCCGCTGGAGGAGCACTCCGTCCACTAGTGTTTTCCGTTCGGATCAGGCTGGATCAGGAGCCCGGCCTGATCCGAACGAGAGGCCCTGGCCACCACGGCACCACCGGCAGCCCCGCTGATCCTCCCCCGTCGGCGGGGCTGTCCCCTGTCCGCCCCCGGACGACTCCGGTGCCGGGGGGGCTGTCGGTGGGTTGTCGGCCGGTTGTCGGTGGTTTGTCGGTGGGGCCTGACATGGTCGTCCCCATGACGCGAATCGATGAGAACCCCGGCGGCGGACGGAACGCCGTGACCGTGCGGGGACTGGTCAAGCACTACGGCGAGACCAAGGCGCTGGACGGCGTCGACCTGGACGTGCGCGAGGGCACGGTGATGGGCGTGCTGGGCCCGAACGGCGCCGGCAAGACGACCCTCGTACGGATTCTGTCCACCCTGATCACCCCGGACGCCGGCCGGGCGACCGTGGCCGGCTACGACGTCGTGCGCCAGCCCCGGCAGCTGCGCAGGGTGATAGGCCTCACCGGGCAGTACGCCTCGGTGGACGAGAAGCTCCCCGGCTGGGAGAACCTGTACATGATCGGCCGGCTGCTGGACCTCTCCCGCAAGGACGCCCGCGCCCGTGCCGACGAACTGCTGGAGCGGTTCTCCCTGACGGAGGCCGCCAAGCGCCCGGCGAGCACGTACTCCGGCGGCATGCGCCGCCGCCTCGACCTCGCCGCCTCCATGATCGGCCGCCCGGCGGTGCTGTACCTGGACGAGCCGACCACCGGCCTCGACCCCCGTACCCGCAACGAGGTGTGGGAGGAGGTGCAGGCGATGGTCGGCGACGGCGTCACCGTGCTGCTCACCACCCAGTACATGGAGGAGGCCGAGCAGCTCGCCTCGGAGCTGACCGTGGTGGACCGCGGCAAGGTGATCGCGACCGGCGGCATCGAGGAGCTGAAGGCCCGCGTCGGCGGCCGCACCCTGCGCGTGCGCCCGGTGGACCCGCTGGAGCTGGGCCCGCTCGCCACGATGCTGGACGAGCTGGGCATCACCGGCCTCGCCACCACCACCGTGGACAACGAGTCCGGCACCCTGCTCGTGCCGATCCTCAGCGACGAGCAGCTGACGGCCGTGGTCGGCGCGGTCACCGCGCGCGGCATCACCCTCTCCTCCATCACCACCGAACTGCCCAGCCTGGACGAGGTGTTCCTGTCGCTCACCGGCCACCGCGCCGGTGCCCCGCAGGACACCACGCCCGCCGACGCCCGCCAGGAGGCCGCCGTATGAGCGCCGTCACCACCAACGCCACGCCGGGCGCCGCCGACGTCCGTATCCCGCTGCGCGGGCACCTGCGGCACACCGGCGCGCTCATCCGCCGCAACCTGCTGTGGATCCGGCAGGACCCGGAGTCGATGTTCGACGCGCTGCTGATGCCGATCGTCTTCACCCTGCTGTTCGTGTACGTCTTCGGCGGCTCCATCGGGCAGGCGCTCGGCGGCGGCCAGGAGCGGTACGTCCAGTACGTCATCCCGGGCATGCTGGCGATGATGAGCATGACCCTGTCCCAGGGGGTCGGCACCGGCTTCAGCCAGGACTTCAACAGCGGTGTGATGGACCGGTTCCGGTCGCTGCCGATCGGGCGCGGCTCGGTGCTGTTCGCGAAGATCGCCGTGGAGCTGGGCCGGATGCTGTTCGCGACCGCCGTGCTGATGGTCGTCGCCGTGCTGGTCGGCTTCCACATCACCAACTGGCCCGGACTGTTCGCCACCGTGGGCCTGTCGGCGCTGTTCGCCTCCTCGATCATGTGGGTCTTCCTCACCCTCGGCGTGATCCTGAAGAGCGCGCAGTCCGTGCAGGGCGTGGGCTTCCTGGTGCTGTTCCCGCTCCAGTTCGGCTCCTCGATCTTCGCGCCCACCGCGTCGATGCCGGGCTGGCTCCGGGCCTTCACCGACTACAACCCGCTGTCCACGCTCGCCGACGCGGCCCGGGGCCTGATGGTGGGCGGCCCGGTGGCGCACGATCTGTGGGTGACCGTGGGCTGGGCGGTGGCGATCACCGCGGTGATGGCGCCGGTCGCGATCCACAAGTTCCGTACGAAGAGCTGACGTCCGCCGTGGCTCAGAGCAGGGCGGTGGCCTCCGCGAGGGAGAGGCCACCGCCCTCGGCGTAGGCCGCCCGGTAGGCCCGCTCGTCCAGCGCCTCCCGGATGCGGTCCTCGGCCATGGCGCGGGCCCGCTGCTCCATGCCGGACAGGATGTGCCCGTCCGGCAGCAGGGCGTCGGCGGCGGCCAGCGCGCGGGCGGCGTCGGCGGCGCGGGCACCGGAGGCGACCCGGGCCAGCGCCATGGAGCCGGCGGTGAGGGCGAGGGAGGGCAGCTGCGGAGTGACGGCCTCGGCGAGCGGGTCATCGGCGTGCCGCATCGCCGTGCGGACCCGGCCCAGGGCCTCGTCCTCACGGCCGTCCAGCGCGTCCAGCAGGGCCTCCTGGCAGAGGATCACGGCGTCGAAGACGACGAAGTTGGCGACCCTGAACTCCTCGCGCAGCAGGGCGATCTGCTCGCGGGCCTCGCCGGTGTTCCCGGTCAGGCCGAGCCAGCAGGCGAGGAAGAGCCGGGCGGCGGGCATCGCCTCGCTGTGCGTGTTCTCCTGACTCGCCACGACCTCCCGCAGCAGCCGCTCGCCCTCCTCCAGCTCGCCCGACTCCATCAGCACGCTGCCGAGGCGGGCGGAGAGCACGGCGGTCTGGGCGCGGGCGCCGAGGCGTTCGGCGTGTTCGATGGCGGCCCGGTAGTCGACGGCGGCCTCTTCGTAGGCGCCCTTGCGCTCCCGGGCCTCGCCGCGCGCGGACAGGGCCTCGGCGGTGCCCCAGTCGTCGCCAAGACGGCGGTACAGGGCGAGCGCCTCGTCCGCGTCGCGGGTGGCGTCACCCGCCCAGGCGGAACGGTTGGCCAGGAGGTTGGCCCGCCACTGGAGGGCGCCGGCCAGTTCCCACTCGAAGCCGGGGGTCTCCCGGCAGGTGCGTACGTTGGCGTCGACGATCGTCCGCATCCGCTCGGCCCCGCCGGTGAGCATCACCGCGAAGAACCACACCATGCCGGGCGCCCGGCAGGTCTGCGGCATCCCCGCGTCGTAGACCTCCGCGACGGTGCGCAGCTTGGCCCGCGCCTCGGGGCTCTGCCAGGCGTCCAGCTCGGTGTCCATGCAGGCCATGTGGGCGAGGTGGAGACCGCGCCGGGCTTCGTGGAGCAGTTCCCCGGTGTACGGCGGCGGGGTGTCGGTGCAGCGCTGCCACACCGGTTCCGCGCGGCGCACCGGCTCGGTGAACGGGTCCGGGCCGAGCGTCATGACCTCGCGGCACCAGGTGCGGGCCTCGATCCGCTGGTCGCGCATCTGCCAGAACCACACCAGGGACAGCACCAGGCACAGCGCCTCCTGCTCGTCGCGCGCGGCGACGGCGTGTCTGAGGGCGGTGCGCAGGTTCTCGTACTCCAGCTGGATCCGGGCGATGGCGGCGCGCTGCTCCGGGCCGCGCAGCAACGGGTCGGTGGTGCGGGCCAGTTCGCGGTAGTACGTCAGATGGGCGCGCTCCGCCTCGGTGCGCCGGCCGGCCTCGGCGAGCCGTTCGGCGGCGTACTCGGCGACGGTCTCCAGCAGCCGGTAGCGCATCGTGCCGTCGGCCGAGGGGGCGGCCACCACCAGGGACTTGTCGACCAGGGAACCGACGGCTTCCAGGGCGACGGGCCCGCACACGGCCTCGGCCGCGGCCAGGTCGCAGCCGCCCGCGAAGACGGACAGCCGGGCGAGGACGTCGCGTTCGTCGGCGTCCAGCAGGTCCCAGGACCAGTCCACGACGGCCCGCAGGGTCTGCTGGCGGGGCAGCACGGTGCGGCTGCCGGAGGTGAGCAGCCGGAACCGGTCGTCCAGGCGGTCCGCGATCTGCCGGGGCGACAGCATCCGCAGCCGGGCGGCGGCCAGTTCGATGGCGAGGGGCAGTCCGTCCAGGCGGCGGCAGATCTCGGCGCAGGCCTCGGGGTCTTCCTCGACACGGAAGCCGGGGCGGGCCGCGGCGCCCCGCTCGGCGAACAGCCGGAGCGCGACGGGCTCGGGCAGCGGCTCCACCGGGCGCACCAGCTCCCCCGGAACGCCGAGGGGTTCGCGGCTGGTGGCGAGGACGGTCAGCCCGGGGCAGCGGGCCAGCAGCCGCTCGGCCAGCCGGGCGGCGGCCTCGACGACGTGCTCGCAGTTGTCGAGGACGATCAGCATCCGGCGCCGGGCGCAGTGCTCCACCAGCCGGTCCAGCGGGTCGTGCCCGTCGACCACGGCACGCATGCCCTCGGCGCCGGCGCCGTGCAGCACGGTCTCGCGGGCGCCGATCGCGGTGAGCACGGCCTGCGGCACGGCCTCCGGGTCGTCCACGGGGGCGAGTTCGGCCAGCCAGACCCCGTCGCGCACGGAGTCCCGCACCGCCTCGGCGGCCTCCTGCGACAGCCGCGTCTTCCCGGCACCGCCGGGCCCGAGCAGGGTGACCAGGCGGGCGGTCCCGAGATCGGCCCCGATCGCCGCGAGATCGGCCTCCCGGCCGACGAAGGAGGTGAGCCGGGCGGGGATGTTCCCCTGCCCGCCCTGACCGGAGGCGCCGGCCCGCTCGCCGTGACCATTCGGTTCACCGGGGCCGCCCGGGACGCCGTGACCGCCGGGGTCGCCGCGACCGCCTGGGTCGCCGTCGCCGTACGGGCCGGTGGGGCCGCCCAAGCCGCCACGGCCGTCCGGGGCGCCCTCGCCGTACCGGCCGCTGGGGTGGCCGGGGCCGCCGTCACCGACCAAGCCGCCGCGACCGCCCGGGGCGCCGTCGCCGTATCGGCCACCGTGTCCGCCCACGGTGCCCTCGCCGTACCGGCCGACCGGACCGCCGTCGCCGTACCGGTCGGTCCGGGGCGGTCCGGGGAGGTGGCCGGCTCCGTCGGTCGTGGTCAGCAGGCGGGTGTGCAGGGCGCGCAGTTCGGGGCCCGGGTCGGAGCCCAGGCGGTCGGCGATGAGGCGGCGTACGTCCTCGTAGGCGGCGAGCGCCTGGGCCGGGCGGCCGAGGTCGCGCAGGGCGCGCAGGCGCAGGGCCTGGAGCGGCTCGTCCAGGGGGTGGGCGTCGCACAGGGCGGTCAGCTCGGGCAGGGCGGATTCCGCCTGGCCGAGGGCGAGGGCGGCGGTGTGCCGGGCGCGCAGGGCGTCGAGGCGGCGCGTCTCCCAGCGGGCGGCCTCCGCGGTGTGGTCGGGCAGGTCGGCGAGGGCCGGGCCGTGCCACAGCGCGAGGGCGTCGTCCAGGACGGCGGCCGCCTTGGCCGCGTCGCCCTCGGCCAGGGCGGCGAGGCCGTCGCCGGTGAGCCGGTCGAAGCGGGTGAGGTCCAGGTCGTCCGCGGTGGCGGCGAGCCGGTAGCCGCCCTCGGCGGAGGCGACGGCGTCCGCGCCGAGCGCCCGGCGCAGCCGGCCCACCAGCGCCTGGAGCGCCCCGGCGGCGTCGGCGGGCGGGTCCGCGCCCCACACCTCGTCCACCAGCACGCCCACCGGCACGGTCCGCCCGGCCCGCAGCGCCAGCACGCTGAGCAGTGCGCGCAGCCGCGCCCCGCCGACCGGGACGGCCGTGCCGTCGGGGCGGAGCGCCTGGGTGGGGCCGAGGAGGCGGTAACGCACGGGGTTCATTGTCTCCGAGGCTCGGGAAGCGGTCAGGGGGCGGTCACCGGCCGGGGCCGGCCGCCCCGTCGAGGTCGAGGGTGACGAGGACGCCAACGGTACGACGGACGCGGCTCAGGCCGTCCGCCGTGCCGAGGTCACGCTCCTCGAAGGACTCCGGACAGCGGTCGACGGGTTCCCGGGTCACGGAGCCGGGCACCGGTTCCAGCCCGCGTCCCGTGGACCGCAGGACGAGCCCCTGCCCGGGGCCGGGGGGCTCGACGGCGACCGGGCGGCAGGTGTACTCCTGGTGCACCAGCTCGATCTCCCGGACCCGCCCCGCGGTCCGCCCGTCGGTCCCGCCGTGGTTCTGCACCCAGGCCTCGGCGCCGTACCGGCGGTCCGTCCCGGCGCAGGCGACCAGCGTCCAGGTCACCTCGTCGCCCACCGCGAACGGCGTGCCGCAGCACTCCAGCTGCCAGTCCTCGTAGAACACCCTCTTGCGTGGCATTCGCATACTGTCCAGGAACCGGACGGCGCGTGCGAGACGTTTTCCCCGTGTCCGCCGGGAACTCCCGGATCAATCCGTCCGCCCGTCTCAATCCGTCCGCCCGTCGCAGGAGCAGGAGCCGCCCATGACCACCGCCACCATCCGACCCGGCGACCGGAGGATCAGTCCGGTTTTCGTCGGGATCCTGGCCGTGACGGCGGTCGCCGGCTGGGCCACCTGGACCGGCTATGCCGCGCGGCCCGGCGTCGCGGTGTTCCTGTTCGTGACGGCGGCCTGGATCCTCTCCCTGTGCCTGCACGAGTACGCGCACGCCCGCACCGCCCTGCACAGCGGCGACATCACCATCGGCGCCAAGGGCTATCTGACCCTGAACCCGCTGAAGTACACGCACGCGCTGCTGAGCGTCGTGCTGCCGGTGCTGTTCGTGATCATGGGCGGGATCGGGCTGCCGGGCGGCGCGGTGTTCATCGAGCGGGGCCGCATCCGGAGCCGCCGGCGGCTGAGCCTGATCTCAGCCGCGGGCCCGCTGACGAACGCGCTGTTCGCGGCCGTGTGCACCGCCCCGTTCTGGCTGCACGCGCTGGACGGCGTGCCGCGCGACTTCCGGTACGCGCTGGCGTTCCTCGCGCTGCTCCAGGTGACGGCGGCGCTGCTGAACTTCCTGCCGGTGCCGGGGCTGGACGGCTACGGCGTGCTGGAGCCGTGGCTGTCGTACCGGGTGAAGCGGCAGGTGGAGCCGTTCGCGCCGTTCGGACTGCTGTTCGTGTTCGCGCTGCTGTGGGTGCCGTCGCTGAACACCGCGTTCTTCTCCCTGATCGACACGATCCTGCGCGGGCTGGGCGTGGACACCGCCTTCTCGGACTGCGGTTACTGGCTGTACCGGTTCTGGAACGGCACCCCCGAGGTGTGCACGTTCAGCCCGTGACCGGCCCGTCCTGCGCGGCGGCGCGGGCCCGCTTGACGTAGTACCAGGTCATGTTGGACGACAGGCCCGCCAGCAGCACCCACACGATCCCCAGCCAGCTGCCCTGGACGAAGGAGACCACGGCCGCGGCCACGGAGAGCACGCAGACGACGAGGGTGTAGAGGGCGATGCGGGGCATGACGGGTGGCTCCTGTCGGGGGACACTGCTACGGCGAACAGTGTCCCCCATGGCCGGCGGCGGCTCGTAGGAAGGTCGGCCCGGACCCGCCGGACGAAGGTCACACGTCGGTGAGCCGCAGCCCCGCGTGCGCCTTGTAGCGGCGGTTGACCGAGATCAGGTTGGCGACCAGCGACTCGACCTGGTGGGCGTTGCGCAGCCGGCCCGCGAAGACGCCCCGCATGCCCGGGATGCGCCCGGCGAGCGCCTGCACGATCTCCACGTCGGCGCGCTGCTCGCCGAGCACCATGACGTCGGTGTCGATCCGCTCGATCTCCGGGTCCTGGAGCAGCACGGCCGACAGGTGGTGGAAGGCGGCGGTGACCCGGGAGTCCGGGAGCAGCGCGGCGGCCTGCTCGGCGGCGCTGCCCTCCTCGGGCTTGAGCGCGTAGGCGCCCCTCTTGTCGAAGCCGAGCGGGTTGACGCAGTCCACGACGAGCTTGCCGGCCAGCTCGGCACTGAGCGACTTCAGCGTGTCGCCGTGGCCGTCCCACGGTACGGCGACGATCACGATGTCGCTGCGGCGCGCGGCCTCGGCGTTGTCGGCGCCCTCGACGCCGTGGCCGAGTTCCCCGGCGGCGGCCTGGGCACGGTCGGCGGACCGGGAGCCGATGATCACCTTCTGCCCGGCCCTGGCGAGCCGGTAGGCGAGTCCCTTGCCCTGCGGCCCGGTGCCGCCGAGCACGCCGACGACGAGTCCGGAGACGTCGGGCAGGTCCCAGGGGTCCTTGGCGGGAGCCTTCTGTGCGCTGTCGGTAGAGGTCATGGGGTGACTC
>NZ_VOGW01000186.1:0-3014 GCF_007896895.1 Streptomyces misionensis
CCGGCGGCGCCTTCCGGTCCGCCGGGCGGAGTCGGACGATCCCCGACGAGCCGCGCGGCCGGACCGCCGGGATCGAACCGCTGTCCTCCTCGGTGGGGCCCCGGCCGGGGCAGGTCCGCGCGGGCGGCCTCGCCGCCCTGACCGGCCCGCGCTCCTCCGTCGTCGCCGGCGGCCCGGCCTGCGCGGACGCGCCGTGTCCGCTCGCGCCGTGCCCGCTCACGCCGTGCCCGCCGGGGCTCATGGCGTACGACGCGCGGACGGACGCGCACGCCGTGCGGACGCGGGAGCGGCGGGCCGGGGCCGTGCCAACGGGGGCGTGATCACTCCTCGTCGGTGTCCGCCCTGGACGCGTCGTGCCACCGGGGGTCGTTCTCCCACTGGAGGTTGCGCTCGGCGGCGAGTTCCATCGCCCGCTGGGCCTCCTGCGGGGAGGCGTACGGCCCGAAGCGGTCCTTGCCCGGGCAGTCCGGACCCTCCTCGACCTTCTGGTGCTCCAGGCAGTAGTACCACTCGCCCGGCTTGCCCGTGGTGCGCTTCTTGAACAGGGGCATGGATCAGCTCCTCTCGCCACCGACATGTTCCCCCATGCGCGCTGGATAGACTCGCCGGTATGTCTGGCCAGTCGCTGCTCGTACCGGGGGAACAGTCCCCCACCCGTTCCGTCCCGGGCAACATCCGCCGCCCCGAGTACGTCGGCAAGCCCGCGCCGACGCCGTACACCGGGCCGGAGGTGCAGACCCCGGAGACCGTCGAGGCGATGCGGATCGCCGGCCGTATCGCCGCGCGGGCGATGGCGGAGGCCGCGAAGATCATCGCGCCCGGCGTCACCACGGACCAGCTGGACAAGGTCGCCCACGAGTACATGTGCGACCACGGCGCCTACCCGTCCACGCTCGGTTACCGCGGTTTCCCGAAGTCGCTGTGCACCTCGGTCAACGAGGTCATCTGCCACGGCATCCCGGACTCGACGGTCCTCAGGGACGGCGACATCGTCAACCTGGACGTGACCGCGTACATCGGCGGGGTGCACGGCGACAACAACGCCACCTACCTGGTCGGGGACGTGGACGAGGAGTCCCGGCTGCTGGTGGAGCGCACCCGCGAGGCCCTCGCCCGGGCGATCAAGGCGGTCAGGCCCGGCCGGCAGATCAACATCATCGGCCGCGTCATCGAGTCGTACGCCAAGCGTTTCGGCTACGGCGTGGTGCGGGACTTCACCGGGCACGGCATCAGCACCTCGTTCCACTCCGGGCTGATCGTCCCGCACTACGACAGCCCGCACGCCACCACCGTGATGCGCCCCGGCATGACCTTCACCATCGAGCCGATGCTGACGCTGGGCACCCACGAGTACGACCTGTGGGAGGACGGCTGGACGGTGGTGACGAAGGACCGCAAGCGGACCGCGCAGTTCGAGCACACGCTGGTGGTGACGGACGACGGCGCGGAGATCCTGACCCTGCCGTAGGCCCTCCGCCGGCGCGGAGAAGGGCCCGCCCCCCACTCGGGGGCGGGCCCTTTCGCGTGCCCGGCGGCCTCTCCTGATGTGTTTCCGACACGCTGTCGGTAAACTTGCCGACACCACGTCGGCAAACCGAGGAGTGTTCCATGGAGTCGTTCTCGACGGTGATCCGCACCGCCACCCGTCAGCAGCACGCGGCGGCGGAGACCTCGGCCTTCATGGGCGACCTGCTCGGCGGCCGGCTGGGGGTGGAGGCGTACACGCGCTACACGGAGCAGCTGTGGTTCGTCTACGAGGCGCTGGAGGGCGCGGCGGGGCGGCTGGCGGCCGACCCGGTGGCGGGGCCGTTCCTCCGGCCGGAGCTGCGCCGGCTGGGCGCGCTGGAGCGGGACCTGGCGCATCTGCGCGGGCCGCGGTGGCGGGCGGGGCTCGACCCGCTGCCCGAGACGCGGGCGTACGCGGACCGGATACGCGAGTGCGCCGAGCGCTGGCCGGGCGGTTACGTCGCCCACCACTACACCCGCTACCTCGGCGACCTCTCCGGCGGCCAGGTCATCCGGGACCGCGCGGAGCGGACGTGGGGCTTCGAGCAAAAGGGCGACGGGGTGCGGTTCTACGTCTTCGAGGAGATCGCCAACCCGGCCGCGTTCAAGCGGGATTACCGGGAGCTGCTGGACGCGATCCCGGTGGACGAGCTGGAGAAGCAGCGGGTCGCCGGGGAGTGCGGGCAGGCGTTCGCCCTGAACACGGCGGTGTTCAGGGCGCTGGGCGAGGAGTTCCGGCTGACCGCCTGACGCCCGGCGCCCGGCACTGCGCGTTCGGCGCTCGGTGTTCGGCGTTCGGCGTTCAGCGTTCGGCGCTCGGCGTTCAGCGTTCAGCGTTCGAGGAAGACCCGGCCGCCGACCTCCACCCAGCCCTCCGGCTGGGGCGCGGTGAGGAGCTGGGAGCCCTTGCCCTGGGTGATGTTGAGGGCGCGGCCCAGCCGGGCGGTGAGCTGGAGCGCGGCCGCGCCCGTCGCCTCGTCCTCCTCGATGCCGTCGCCCCGGCCGGGGAAGGCGCGGGCGCGCACCCGGCCGGCGGCCTCGTCCTCCCAGGCCCACGCGTACACCCACTCCCCGGGCGGCGGCACGTCGAGCGCGTCGACCTCGGCGGGGGTGGCGTACTGGCGCAGGGTGCGCGGCTCGGGCCACTCCGGGCGGGCCTCGACCCAGCAGAACTCGCCGTCCTGCCGGGCGCCCACCACGCCCGCGGGGACGACGAGTTCGGGGACGTCCAGCAGCCAGGCGGTGCCGACGCAGGGGTGCCCGGCGAACGGCAGCCGCACGGAGGGCGTGTAGATGTCGATCACTCCGCGCTCGGGGTCGTCCACGAACACGGTCTCGCTGAAGCCGAGTTTGGCGGCGAGCGCCTGCCGGTCGGCACGCTCGGGCAGCGCGGAACCGTCGCGGACGACACCCAGCTCGTTGCCGTAGCCGCCGGTGGGGCCGCAGAAGACGCGCAGTACGTCGTAGTCAGTCACCCGGGCATTGAAACACCGCGCGCGGCGAGCGGG
>NZ_VOGW01000186.1:3294-25740 GCF_007896895.1 Streptomyces misionensis
CCGGAGGGTATGAGGATGGTAAGGCTCAGGTAAGTTAGGGCAGCCTCACCAAACTGGATCGCAGGGAGCCCGCATGCGTGCCGTCCGTCTGACCGTCGTCGCCGCCGCCACCGCGGCCGCACTGACCGCCCTGTCGGCCTGCACCGCCAAGAGCGAGGCCGAGGACGGCGACGCCATCCAGGTCACCGCCGCGGACTCCACCTGTGACACCTCCGCCACGTCGGTCCCCGCGGGCCAGGTCACGCTGAAGATAGAGAACAAGGGCTCGAAGGCGACCGAGGTCGAGATCCTGTTCCCGGACGACCGGATCGTCTCCGAGAAGGAGAACATCGGCCCGGGCACCAAGTACACGCTGACCGCCGAGGTGAAGGCGGGCTCGTACGAGATCGCCTGCCGCCCCGGCATGAAGGGCCACGGCGTCCGGCAGCCGCTCACCGTCACCGGCGGCGCCGCCACCACCCGGCGCGACCCCGCGCTGGACAAGGCGGTCGCCGAGTACCGGCAGTACGCGCAGGACCAGGCCGACGCCACCGTGCCGCTCGCCCGGAAGTTCGCCGACGCGATCAAGGCCGGCGACCTCGACGCCGCGAAGAAGGCCTACGCCCCCTCCCGTCTCGGCTGGGAGCGCACCGAGCCGGTCGCCGAGTCCTTCGGTGACATCGACCCCAAGACGGACACCCGCGCCGACGGCCTGGAGAAGGGCCAGAAGTGGACCGGCTGGCACCGGCTGGAGAAGGCCCTGTGGGCCGACAGGAAGATCGGCGCCGCGGAGAAGACCCTCGCCGGACAGCTGGTGACCGACCTGACCGACTGGCAGAAGCGGGTCGGCACCGCCGACATCACCCCGACCTCCATGGCCAACGGCGCCAAGGAGCTGCTGGACGAGGTCGCCACCGGCAAGGTCACCGGCGAGGAGGACCGCTACTCGCACACCGACCTGGTCGACTTCAAGGGCAACGTGGAGGGCGCGCAGAAGGCGTACGAGCTGCTCAAGCCGGTCGCCGCGAAGAACGACCCGGCGCTCGTCAAGGAACTGGACAAGCAGTTCGCCGCGCTCGACGGCGTGCTGGACAAGTACCGCGCGGACAAGACGTCGTACGAGTTCGTCTCCTACGACAAGGTCACCGGCGAGCAGCGCAAGGAGCTGTCGGACGCGGTGAACGCGCTCGCCGAGCCGCTGTCCAAGCTCGCCGCCGCGGTCGTGAAGTAGGAGCGGGAGTCGATGACCGAGGCTCAGGAGACCAGGCCCTCGCGCCGGGCGCTGATCGGCTGGGGCGGGGCCGGGATCGCGCTCGGCGCCGTGGCGGCCGGGGGCGCGGTGGCGCTGACCAACGCCGGCTCCGGCACCGCGGAGGCGGCCGGTCCGGACGGCGCGGTGGAGTTCCACGGCGCCCACCAGGCCGGTATCGCCACCCCCGTGCAGGACCGGCTGCACTTCGCCGCGTTCGACGTGAAGACCGACGACCGCGCGGAGTTCGTCCGGCTGCTGAAGGACTGGACGGCCGCGGCCCGGCGGATGACCGCGGGCAAGGCGGTCGGCGAGGGCGCCTACGGCGGGCTCGCCGAGGCCCCGCCGGACGACACCGGCGAGGCACTGGGCCTCAGCCCGTCCCGGCTGACCCTGACCATCGGCTTCGGACCGTCCCTCTTCGACCGGTTCGGGCTGCGCGAGCAGCGGCCCGCCGCCCTCGCCGACCTGCCCCACTTCCCCGGGGACAACCTGGACAAGGCCCGCACCGGCGGCGACCTGTGCGTCCAGGCCTGCGCGGACGACCCGCAGGTCGCCGTGCACGCGATCCGCAACCTGGCCCGCATCGGCTTCGGCAAGGTCGCCGTGCGCTGGTCCCAGCTCGGCTTCGGCAAGACCTCCTCCACGACCCCGGACGCGCAGACCCCGCGCAACCTGTTCGGCTTCAAGGACGGCACCCGCAACATCGCGGGCACCGAGACCGACCGGCTGAAGAAGTTCGTGTGGGTCGGCGAGGGGGACGGCCCGGACTGGATGACCGGCGGGTCGTACCTGGTCGCCCGGCGCATCCGGATGAACATCGAGACCTGGGACCGTGCCTCGCTCCAGGAGCAGGAGGACGTGTTCGGGCGGGACAAGCGCGAGGGCGCGCCGGTCGGCAAGGCGGGCGAGCACGACGAGCCGTTCCTGAAGGCGATGAAGCCCACCGCGCACGTGCGCCTCGCGCACCCGGACGCCAACGGCGGGATCACCATCCTGCGCCGCGGTTACTCCTTCACCGACGGCACCGACGGCCTCGGCCGCCTCGACGCGGGCCTGTTCTTCCTGGCCTACCAGCGCGACGTGCGCGAGGGGTTCATCCCGTTGCAGCGCAGGCTGGCGGCGCACGACGCCCTGAACGAGTACATCCAGCACGTGGGTTCGGCGGTCTTCGCGATCCCGCCCGGGGTCCGGGACGCCGCCGACTGGTGGGGCCGTTCACTGTTTTCGAAGGAGGCGTAGCCCGTGTTCTCCAACTACCTGATCGGCCTGCGTGAGGGGCTGGAGGCGTCCCTCGTCGTCTGCATCCTGATCGCGTACCTGGTCAAGACCGGGCGCCGGGACGCGCTGCGGCCGGTCTGGACCGGCATCGGCATCGCGATCGCCCTGGCCATGGGCTTCGGCTGCGCGCTCGAATTCGGCTCGCAGGAGCTGACGTTCCAGGCGCAGGAGGCGCTGGGCGGCTCCCTGTCGATCATCGCCGTGGGCCTGGTGACCTGGATGGTGTTCTGGATGCGGCGCACCGCCCGGCACCTGAAGACGGAACTGCACGGCAAGCTGGACGCGGCGCTCGCCATGGGCACCGGCGCGCTGGTCGCCACGGCGTTCCTCGCGGTCGGCCGGGAAGGCCTGGAGACGGCGCTGTTCGTGTGGGCCTCGGTGCACGCGGCCGGCGACGGCACCCCGCGCCCGCTGATCGGCGTCGCCCTCGGCATCGCCACGGCCGTCCTGCTGGGCTGGCTGTTCTACCGGGGCGCGCTGCGGATCAACCTGGCGAAGTTCTTCACCTGGACCGGCGGCATGCTGGTCGTGGTCGCCGCGGGCGTGCTGGCGTACGGCGTCCACGACCTCCAGGAGGCCGACTGGATTCCCGGCATCACGCGGCTGGCCTTCGACATCAGCGGCACCATCCCGCCGGACAGCTGGTACGGCACGCTGCTCAAGGGCGTGTTCAACTTCCAGCCGGACCCGACGGTCGTTCAGGTCACGGTGTGGGCGCTGTACTTGGTCCCGGTGCTCACGCTGTTCCTCGCCCCGGTAGGGTTCGCCTCCGGGAAGGGGAAGGTGAAGGAACCCGATGACCAGGGAACGCAGTCCTCGACGGCTTCGGCGGCGCGGCCGTGACGCACTGATGGCGGCCACACTGGCCGCGCTGTCCCTCACGGCGAACGGGTGCGTGGTGGTGCACGGGGAGCGCGAGGTGCTGCCCGGCGCCACCCGGGCCGAGGCGACGAAGGCGCTGGCCGCCTTCACCGACGCGTACAACAAGGCCGACAAGGCGTACGACCGCTCCCTCGACGCGCCCTACGTCACCGGCCCGCTCGCCGACATCGACGGTGCCCGGCTGACGGCGGGGCACGTCAACAGCCCCTCGGGGAACGCGAGTCACGTCCCGCTGAAGCTGACGGACGTGAAGATCACCATCCCGAAGAAGGCCGGCTGGCCCCGCTGGTTCGTGGCGGACGCCCGCGGCAACAAGGGCGGCGACTACCGCTGGCTGCTGGTGTTCACCCGGGGGGACCTGGGCGAGCGCTGGCGGGTGGCGTATCTGACGCTGGTCGCGCCGCGCGACGTACCCGAGTTCGAGAAGGACGAGGACGGCTGGGCGCAGGCGGTCCCGGCGGACTCGGCGGGACTGGCCGCCGCGCCGGCCGAGCTGAGCCACGCCTACGTCTCCTACCTCAAGAAGGGCGGCGAGGACTTCGCCGACGGGCCGCGCACGAGCGCGCTGCGCACCTACCGCGCGAGCATGGCGCGCAAGCCGGGCCTGGTGCGCCAGTACATCGACCAGCCCCTGACCCGCGGCGACTACGCGCCGCTCGCCCTGCGCACGGCCGACGGCGGCGCGCTGGTCTTCTTCACCACCCACCACTACGAGAAGCAGACGGCGGCCGCGGGCACGTCCGTCCCCGCCCCGAGCAAGGCGGTCCAGGCCCTGACCACCGGCGACATCCACCAGTCGCTGACCCTGGAGTCCATAGCCAACGAGGTGGCCCTCGACCCGGCGGGCAAGGGGAAGATCTCGATGCTGGGACAGGTGCAGGGGCTCACGGCCGCGAAGGGCGAGTAGCCGGCTCAGTGGCGCAGCGGCCAGGCCGGGTCCATGTGCGGGGAACCGTCGCCGGCGTGGCGGGCGCAGGCGTCGGTGAGGGCTTCCAGCAGGGTCAGCGGCTCGGGGAGCGGGTGCTCGGGGCCGCGTACCCAGCGGACCCCCTGGTCGTCACCGGGGAGGCGGGCCGGGGGGACGAGGACGTAGGAGCCCCGGCAGTGCCAGCGCAGCCCCGGGTGCTCGGCCATCGTCTCGGGGTGGCAGTCCAGCTCGCAGGGCCACCACTCGTCCTCGTCCTCGGGGGTGCCCCGGGTGAGGGTGAAGAACAGCATCCGGCCGTCGTCGCTCTCGGCCACCGGCCCGACCTCGACGCCCTCCGCGAGCAGCCGCTCCAGCGCCTCCCGGCCGGCTTCGAGGGGCACGTCCAGGACGTCGTGGACCATGCCGGTCGCGGTGATGAAGTTCGCCTCCGGCTGGTGCCGGGCCCACCGCTCGATCTGGGCGCGGTCGGTCGTGGACTGGGTCTGCCAGGCGAACGACACCGGGTGCCGGGCCGGGGTGGGACAGCCCACACGGTCGCAGGAGCACCCGTAGCCGGGGGCGGGGTGCGCGGCGGGCGCGAGCGGCAGTCCCGCACCGGCGGCGGCGAGCAGCAGGGCCTCACGGCCGCCGTCGTCGGCGGCTTCCTTCGGGCGACGTCCACGCAGCCACTGGGAGAGTCTGCCCTGCCGGCCGCTCCGGCCGCCGAACGTCCCGCTCATCTATCCCCTCGCCTCGCTGGTGTGCGGACAGCATGCCTCATGGTCCCACCTCCGTGCGCTTCGGGGGGCGGCAGGCGGATACGGGAGGGATTTCGGCGAGACGTACCTCACACCGCGGGGCGCCCGGACGCGCCGGCGCACACCACCGGGCCCGGAGGATCACCGCGGGGGCCAGTCCGCGCCCCAGTCCGTGTCCCGCGCCGCCCGGTACAGGTCGCCGTGCCGCTTGGTGACCGTGGTGCGGCGCAGGGCCTCGTCCCGCTCGCAGAGGTCCAGCAGCACCTGGCCCTTGCGGATCTGGGGCCGCCGTACCACCCGGGCGGGGGCGGGCTCGGCCGGCAGCCGGGTCGCGGCGACGTAGGAGAACTTCTCGTCCTCGTACGCCAGCGAGCCGCCCTTGACCCGGCGGTGCAGGGAGGAACGGCCGACCCGCGCGGCGAAGTGGCACCAGTCGCTGCCGGGCACGATCGGGCAGGCGGCGCTGTGCGGGCAGGGCGCGGCGACCCGGAACCCGGCCCGGATCAGCCGGTCGCGGGCCTCGATGACCCGCGCGTACCCGGCGGGCGTCCCGGCCTCCACGATCACGACGGACCGCGCGGCTTCCGCGGCGGCGTCCACGAGCGCCGCGCGGTCGGGCTCGGCCAGCTCGTTGAGCACGTACGACACCGTGAGGAGGTCCACCGGCTCCAGTTCGAGCGCCGTGCCGATGCGGGCGCGCTGCCAGCGGGCGCTCCGGAGGGCCGGATTGGCGGCGGCCAGCTCCCGGCCGAGGGCGAGCGCGGGCTCGGCCCAGTCGAGCACGGTCACCGGCCGCTCCCCGGCCCAGGTGTCGGTGACCGCCCAGGTGGCCGCCCCGGTGCCGCCGCCGACGTCCACATGGCTGCCGGGCACCCAGCCGGGCACCGCGTCCGCGAACGCCGCGAGCGCCGAGCGCACCGCCTCGAAGGTGGCCGGCATCCGGTAGGCGGCGTAGGCGGCGACGTCGGCGCGGTCGCGCAGGATCGGCGCGTGCGTCGGGGTGTCGCCGCGATAGGCGGCGATCAGCCGTTCGACGGCGCCGGCGGCCTGGGTGGGCGGCAGCCCGTCGAGCAGTTCGGCGAGACTCCTGCGCAGGGCTTCGGCCGGTTGTACGGGGTCGTTCACCCGGTGATTCTATGGCGCCCGCCGCGCGCGCCCCTCCGGCCGTGCCCCGCTCACACCACGGCCCGCGCCAGCCACGTCCCCATCCGCGCCCGCGGCAGGCTGTCCGCCGGCCGCCTGCGCGGATGCACCGCGTTGGCCAGCAGCACCAGGAAGGTGTCCGTCGCGCGGTCGACGACCAGGGAGGTGCCGGTGAACCCGGTGTGGCCCGCCGCGCCCGGGCCCGCCAGCTCGCCCATGAACCAGGGCTGGTCCACGGCGAAGCCGAGCCCGGGCGGGGAGAGCAGGAGGTCCACGAAGTCGGGGCCGAGGATGCGGGCGGTGCCGTAGGAGCCGCCCGCGAGCAGGGTGCGGCAGAAGACGGCGAGGTCGCCCGCGGTGGAGAACAGCCCGGCGTGGCCGGCGACCCCGCCGAGCGCCCAGGCGTTCTCGTCGTGCACGACGCCCCGCAGCATGCCGCGGTCGGCCTTGGCCCACGGCCGCCACTGGTCCTCGGTGGCCGCGGCCCCCGGGCAGGGCCCGAACCGGGTGGCGGTCATGCCGAGCGGCCGGGTGATGCCCTGGTGCACGAGGGCGTCGAGAGGACGTCCGGTGACGCGCTCCAGAACGAACTGGAGCAGCAGCATGTTCAGGTCCGAGTACCGGTAGCTGCCCCGGGCGCTCGTCGGCGCCTCGGCGCGCAGCAGCGCCAGCCGGGCGGCGCGGTCCGGGCAGTCGTACAGCGGGAGTTCGGGCCGCAGTCCGGAGGTGTGGGTGAGCAACTGCCGCACGGTGATGCCGTGTTCGGCGGCGCCGCGGAACTCGGGCAGGTAGTGGCCGAGCTGGGCGTCCATCCCCAGGGTGCCGCGCTCGATCTGCTGCACGGCGGCGACCGAGGTGAACAGCTTGGTCAGCGAGGCCAGGTCGAAGGGGGTGCGGACGGTGGCCGGGACCCGGTCGGCGGGCGGCAGTTCGACGCCGGTGCCGGTCTCGGGGTCGCAGGCGGAATACCGTACGGCCCAGCCCGCGGCCTCCGCGACGGCGATCACGGGCCCGCGTCCGGCCAGCACGACCGCGCCGGGCGCCCAGGGGCGCGGCCCGTCGGTGAGGGCGTGCACCTCGCCGACCAGCCGGCCGAGCGCGGCGGGGTCGAGCCCGGCCCGCTCCGGCGTGCCGGCACGCAGTTTCGGGGCGCTCAGTTCTCGTCTCCTTCCGACCCCGCACGGGTGTGCTCCCGCGTCTTCCAGGGACGGCACATTCCCATGAAGCAGGCCCCGGCGACCAGTGCGCCCGCCAGTTGGACGACGGCCATCGGGACGGCGGTGCGTTCCCCGGCGATCCCGACGAGCGGTGAGGCGACCGCGCCGACGAGGAAGGAGGAGGTGCCGAGCAGCGCGGAGGCGGACCCGGCGGCGTGCCTGGTGCGCAGCAGGGCGAGGGACTGGGCGTTGGGCAGGGTGATGCCCATGGCGGACATCAGGACGAACAGCGCCGCGGCCACGGGCACGAGATGCGCCTCGCCGAAGACGCCGCCGGCCAGCAGCAGCAGCGCGGTGGCGGCGAGCACGATCACGGCGAGCCCGGTGGCCAGCACCTTGTCCAGGCTGACCCGGCCGATCAGCACCTTGCCGTTGATCTGCCCGGCGATCACGAGACCGACCGAGTTGAGGCCGAACAGCAGGCTGAAGGTCTGCGGGGAGGCGCCGTAGATCTCCTGGATCACGAACGGCGAGGCCGACACGTAGGCGAACAGCGCGGCGAAGGCGAAGCCGCCGGCCAGCATGTAGCCGGTGAAGGGCAGGTCGGCGAGGAGCGCCCGCATCGAGCGCAGCGCGTGGGCCGCTCCCCCGCCGTGCCGGTCGCCCGGCGGCAGGGTCTCGGGCAGCCGCAGCCAGACCAGCGCGCCGAGCAGCACCCCGACCACGGTGAGCACCAGGAAGACCCCGCGCCAGTCGGTCACCCGCAGGATCTGTCCGCCGATCAGCGGGGCCACGACCGGCGCGACGCCGGAGATCAGCATCAGGGTGGAGAAGAAGCGGGCCATGGCGACGCCGTCGTAGAGGTCGCGGACGACGGCCCGCGCGATGACGATGCCGGCCGCGCCCGCGAGGCCCTGCGCCAGCCGGAAGGCGACCAGCGTCTCGACGTTGGGGGCGACGGCGCACAGCGCGGTGGCGACCACGTTGACGGCGAGGCCGGCCAGCAGCGGCCGGCGGCGGCCCCAGCGGTCGCTCATCGGGCCGACGACCAGCTGGCCGAGGGCCATGCCCAGCAGGCAGGCGGTGAGGGTGAGCTGGACGGTGGCGGCGGGCGCGTGCAGGGACCGGGTGACCTCCGGCAGCGACGGCAGGTACATGTCCATGGCGAGCGGGGGTGTCGCGGTGAGGCCGCCGAGGACGAAGGTCACGAGGAGGCCGGTGCGGCGGGCGGCGGGGGTCGCGGGTGGTACGGCGGTGTCCTCCGTCTGCGGTGTCGGTGCCGCCGCGTGCTCGGGCATGAAGTCCCCTCCCAGGTCTGTCGTTGCGGTCACCATGTTCCCAGCTCGAACGATCCATCGGGGAACGCGTGAGCGACAGGGGCACGGAGGGGCGCACAGGGAGCACTCGCAACCGTATGGCGGACAGATGATTCCGTATGACGGACATCGCGCCTACCCTGCGGTGGCATGACCGATACGCAATCGAAGATCGCGGTGGTGACCGGCGCCGGTTCCGGGATCGGCCGGGCCGTCGCCCTCGAACTGCTGCGCACCGGCTGGTCGGTGGCGCTGGCGGGCCGGCGGGCCGAGACGCTCCGGGAGACGGCGGCGCTCGCGGCCGGGGCGCCCTCGCTCGCCGTGGCCACCGACGTCTGTCGGCCCGAGGACGTGGCGGCGCTGTTCGCGGCGGCCGTGGACCGGTTCGGCCGGGTGGACCTGCTGTTCAACAACGCGGGCACGTTCGGACCGGGCGGGGTCCCGGTCGAGGACCTGCCCTACGACGCCTGGCGGCACGTGGTGGACACCAACCTCAACGGGGCGTTCCTGTGCGCGCAGGCGGCGTACCGGACGATGAAGGAGCAGGACCCGCGCGGCGGCCGGATCATCAACAACGGCTCGGTCTCGGCGCACACGCCCCGCCCCCACTCGGTCGCCTACACCGCGACCAAGCACGCGCTGACCGGCCTCACCAAGTCCCTCTCCCTGGACGGGCGTCCGTACCGGATCGCGGTCGGGCAGATCGACATCGGCAACGCCGCCACCGACATGACGGAGCGGATGCGGTCCGGCGTGCTCCAGGCGAACGGGGAGACGGCGCCCGAGCCGATGATGGACGTGGCCGATGTGGCGCGCACCGTACGGCACATGGCGGAGCTGCCGCTGGAGGCGAACGTGCAGTTCGCCACGGTGCTGGCGACGGGGATGCCGTACATCGGGCGCGGCTGACGGTCCGGCCGACCGGAATTCCGACGTCCGCGGTATTGCGGCTGCTTGAGCCTCCGTGTTCCACTCTTCTCCACGAAAGCTCCACAGTTGGAGCACGTGGGTTCCGGAGCCGCATCGAGGGGGGAGACGGCGGCCGTTGCGCATCCGAGGCGCAACGGCCGCCGTCCGGCTCAGCGCCGGTGCCGGCCGGACGGCTCCGTCGGGGCCGGGGGCTCCTCGGGGCCCGCGTCCGCCTGGTGCGGCACCTGCGGCCTACCGGTCGCCGCGCTCGCCCCGCGGGCCGCGAGGGCCCGCCGGCGGCGCCGTACCAGGAAGCCGCCCGCCGCGGCCAGCAGTGCCGCCGTGCCCGCCGCGCCCTCCACCAGGCGCCCGGTGGAGGGGCCCTTGGCCGGCGCGCCCGACGCCCCGGCCGCCGCCTGCCCGCCGGCGTGCGCGGGCGCCGGGGTCGCCGGCGCGCCGCCCTCGCTGAGCGGCTCGACCAGGGTGCCCACCGGCTGGACCGAAGCGCCGTGCGTGAAGCCCCAGTCGAGCAGGGCGGCGGTCTGCTCGTAGACGGCGTTGCTGCCGGTGACCGGGTGCATGACCGTGACCAGCAGGGTGCGCCCGCCGCGGGTGGCGGCGCCGGTGAAGGTGTTGCCGGCGTGGCTGGTGTAACCGTTCTTCACGCCGATCAGGCCGTCGTACGTCTTCAGCCCCCACGCGCCGGTCAGCAGGCGGTCGGTGTTCTGGATCTGGAAGGTCTTCTTGCCGCCCGCCGGGAAGTCCGCGACGCGGGTGCCGCAGTAGCGCCGGAAGTCGGGGTCGCGCAGCCCGTGCCGGGCGAAGAGCGTGAGGTCGTACGCCGAGGACAGCTGGCCCGGGTGGTCGAAGCCGTCGGGGCTGACCACCTGGGTGTCCAGGGCCTGGAGATCCCGCGCCCTGGCCTGCATCTCGGCGACGGTCTTCGCGATGCCGCCGTTCATGTGCGACAGGACGTGCACGGCGTCGTTGCCGGAGCGCAGGAACACGCCCTGCCACAGCTGCTCGACGGTGTAGGTGATGCCGGCCTTGATGCCGACGAGGCTGGAACCCGCCGGGACGTCCGAGATGTCGGAGTCCTTGACGGTGTACCTCTCGGTCCGGTCGAACTTCTTCAGCACGGTGTCCGCGAACAGCATCTTCAGCGTGGACGCGGGCGCGAGGCGCTGATGGGCGTTGCAGGAGGCGAGCACCTCGCCCGTCGTGCCGTCGGCGACGATCCATGCGCGGGCCATGAGCTCGGGGAGCCTGGCGGCGCCGTTCAGCTGGACTCCGCGCCGGGCCAGCCGGGCGCCGCCGACGGCGGTGGGTTCGGCGAAGGCCGGGGCGGCCGCGGACAGGGGCAGGGCGGCGGCCGTCAGCCCGAGGACGGCACGCCGGCTGAGCCGGGATGATTCGCGCACCCCGGGACGGTACACCGCGCCGAGCAGCGGATTCCGCACCATCGGGCGGTGACCGTCAGGGAATTTGCCACGTTATGAAAATCTGACCGGATAACGTGAGTCACGTGACGTGAGCAGCCTCACGCCTGGCCGGTCTCGAAGCGTGAGATCCGCCCCTCCTCGTCCACGGTGAAGCTCCACCGGGTGCGCATCTCGCCCCACGCGTCATTGCGGTAGCGGGCCACCAGCGAGCGGCCGTCCCGGCCCTCGCTGTCGACGTCGAGATGGCCGTTGGACGAGAAGATCTCCCGGTCGATCCAGTCACCGAGATCGCGGTCGGAACCGTCGTCGGACATGGTCGCGTCCGGCGCGAGCAGGGCCAGGAAGCCGTCGCGATCATGGGCGTTGACGGCGCTGACGAAGGCCCGGACGGCCGGATCGCTGAGTCTGGCCGGCTGAATGGTCATGGCGCCAGGCTCACACCGCCGCCACGCCCCCGCCACCGGGGCGGCCCGCGGGGGGGTCCGATGGTGTGACGGCCGTGACGGTGGTAACACGGGGAGGGCCTTGTACTTCACATCCCGTTGGGGAGTCACCGTGACCTGTTACGACCGACGTGATCTGGGCCTGCTGCTGCTCCGGCTGGGGACGGGCGGGGTACTGGCGGCGCACGGCGCGCAGAAGCTGTTCGGCTGGTTCGGCGGACACGGGCTGGAGGGCACCGGCCAGTTCATGGAGTCCGTCGGCTACTCACCCGGCAAGGCCAGCGCCACGGCCGCGGGCCTCGCGGAGGCGGGCGGCGGCGTGCTGCTCGCCCTCGGTCTGGCCACCCCGGGGGCGGGCGCGGCGGCCGCGGGCGCGATGGCCGGCGCGGCGGCGGTGCACGCGCCCAACGGCTTCTTCGCCCAGGAGGGCGGCTACGAGCACGCGGCCACCCTGGGCCTGGCCGCCGCCGGCCTCGCCGTCACCGGACCGGGCCGCCTCTCCCTCGACCACGCCCTCGGCCACGTCCTCGACCGCGGCTGGATGGTCCCCGCCGCGCTCGCGGCCACGGCGGCGGGCACGGCCCTGGTGGTGGGGGCCCGCACCAGGCGGGTGCGGGCGAAGCAGGCGGGGGAACAGGCGGCGCTGTTCGAGGAGGAGAGCGTCAAGGAGGACTGACCGGCGGGCGCCGGGGGGAGGCGGCGCGCCGCCGGGACATGGCACCCTGCGGGGATGACCGACCAGCTTCCCGATTCCGCCCCCGCGCCGCTCTGGCCCACCGTCGACGAACTCTTCACCCGTCTGGAGGCCGGCCGGGTCCACTTTGGCCAGGAGGGCCTGCTGCTGCGCATCCTCAAGCTGTCGGAGGAGGTCGGCGAGGTCGCGGAGGCGGTGATCGGGGCCACCGGGCAGAACCCCCGCAAGGGCCTCTCCCACACCTGGGACGACGTCCAGGCGGAGCTGTGCGACGTGGCCATCACCGCCCTGGTGGCGCTGCGCACCCTCACCCCGGAGGCCCGTGAGGTGTTCGCACGGCATCTGGCGGGCGTGCGGGACCGGCCGCTGAAGCCGTCGTCGTAGGGCCGTCAGGTCAGTCGCCGTAGGGCCGTCAGATCAGTCGCCGTAAGGCCGTCAGGTCAGTCGCCGTAGGACCGTCAGGTCAGCGGCACGCCCGCGCCCTCGAGCCGGCGGCGCTCGTCGGGCGTGAACGTCGGCCCGTCCGTCGGCGGCCGCCGGGGCCCGAGGGCCGCCGCGAGCAGCACGTCCGGGCGGACCAGGACGGTCGGCGGAGCCTTGAGGGTGAGCACCTCGGTGAGGGCCGTGGCGACCCGGAAGCTGCCGATCGCGGTGTACGACAGCCGGCTCACGTACCGGTGCAGCAGCCGGTCGCCGAGGTTCGGCCGCCTGCCCTGCGTGGTGGGGTGGTGCAGGTCCTGTCCGACGGCGAGGGACCAGGCGACGTCGACGGGCCGGGCGATGGCCCGCTGGGCCCGCCGGGCGAGCCCGTCCGTGAGGCCGCCGGCCGCCAACTCACGCAGCGCCAGCGCGCCTTGGGCCGCCACCGACATGCCCTGCCCGTAGATCGGGTTGAACGCGGCCACCGAGTCGCCCAGCGCGACCAGCCCCTCGGGCCAATTCCTCAGACGCTCGTAGTAGTGGCGCCGGTTGGTCGTGGTGCGGGTGACGGTGACGCCGGTGAGCGGTTCGGCGCGGGCCAGCAGCTCGGCGACGAGGGGGTGGCGCAGGCCGCGCGCGTACGTCTCGAACGCGTCGGGATCGGCGGTGGGCCGGCAGCCGGGCGGGCCGTACAGGCTCACGTGCCAGCGGTCGCCCTCGATGGGCACGATGCTTCCCGCGCCGCCCGGGCGCCGCGGGTCGGCCAGTATGTTGACCACCGGCCAGCCGTCGGTGGCGACCGGGGCGCGGTAGATCCTGCTGGCGTACGCCAGTCCGGACTCGATGCGGTCCTCGGCGAGCCCGGTGACACCGAGTCCGGCCAGCCAGCGCGGGGTGCGGGTGGCGCGGCCCGAGGCGTCGACGACGAGGTCCGCGGCCAGCTCGGTCTCCGTGCCGTCGGCGGCGCGCAGCCGCACGCCGGTGACGCGGCCGGGCCCGCCGAGCAGCCCGACGGCCCGGCAGTGGGCGCGCACGCGCACCCGGGGGTCGTCGAGCACCTGCCGGCGCACGACGTGGTCGGTCAGGTCACGGCCGGCGGCGATCAGGTACCGGGTGTCCCTGCGCCAGCGCCGGTACCAGCCCTCGGCCGAGAGGTAGACCATGTTCGTCGTCATGGGCACCCGGTTGGCGCCCGCCGCCACCAGCCGCCCGATGGTGCCGGGCAGCAGGGCCTCGATGGCGTCCGCGCCGCCGGACAGCAGGGGGTGGACGTGCGCGGCCTGCGGCACACCGGTGCGGGGCTCGGGACCGGCGGGCAGCTCGTGCGCCTCGATGATCTCGACGGCGTCGACGCTGTCCTTGACGGCGGCCGCGGCGAGCATGCCGGCGAGACTGCCTCCGACGACGACGGCGCGGGTGGGCCGCGCGACGGCGCGGGTGGGCTGCGGACGGGGCTCAGTCACGGTGGCTGCTTTCTGCCTGGGCGGCGCGGGGGCGCTCGCGGAGGGCGGACAGGACGGGCGAGGACAGGGCCCGGGACAAGGGGATCAGATCACGCGGCTGCCGGGGCGGCGCGTCCGCGGCCCGCCCGGCGCCGGCGGTGCCTGCGGTGCCCGCCCGGGCGCGCCGGGTCCGGGCCGCGACGACCATGGCCGCCTCCGCCGTGGCCTCGGCGGTGCCCGCGTCGTCGCCCCGGTCGAGGGCGGTGCGCAGCGCCCGTTCGCGCACGGCGGGGTCGTAGTGCGGGGCCAGCGCGAGGAGGGCGTCGTAGATGCTGGTCCGGCGGCGGGTGAGCCGTACCGCCGGGGAGGACCACCAGGGCAGGGAGGTGCGGATCGCGCCGGGCGTGGGCACGTCCCTCAGCTCCTCCCACAGCGGTGTCAGCTGCCGCAACTGCCGCAGTGAGCGCACCGATTGGGCGAGCGGCGGACCGGCGAGGGGCACGCCGAAGCCGCACACCACGAAGACGGCGGAGGGGGCGGCGGTCTGCGGGGCGACCTGGTCGATGAGGAAGTCCCACCGGTGCCCGGCCCAACGGCCGCCGATCGCGACGAGTTTGACGACGTCGTAGCACACGTGGAGCAGATAGCCGGGCGCCAGGATGCGCAGTCCGGCCCGCAGCGAGCCGTGGACCTGCTTGGACCAGCGCCAGCACAGGACACTGGTGGCCATGGTGCCCACCCCCTGGGCCACCAGGTAGGTCAGGATCATCTCCCGGATGAACGGGGTGCTCGCGTAGTACCCGTCGAACAGGGTGAGTTGCTCCACCGGGGCGTGCCCGGCCCAGAACAGCGCGTTGATGGCGACGACGACCAGGCCGTAGACGAGGACGCACACCCGCGAGGCGCGCCGGGTCCGTTCGGCGGGCGCCGGACGCCAGTTGACGATCAGCAGCAGGCTGGCGCCGCCGAAGACGGCCAGCGCCGAATAGGCCAAGGGGGCCGCGAAGTTGGGCACCCCGGTCACCCGGTTGAGCTCGGCGATCGAGTCCGGCGCGGCGAAGAAGAAGACCAGCGCGCCGTCGAAGAGCAGCAGGACCACGGAGCCGAGCAGCAGGTCGCGGCGGTGGCGCAGCAGCGCGGGGACCTTCAGCAGACAGATCAGGAGCAGCAGCGCGCCGCAGAGGTAGAAGACGGTGTTGTCGGGTCCGTGGCTCACGGCGGCGGGGGCTCCTCGGGCAACTCGGTCGTGTCCGGGATCAGGAGCCGCGGATGCGGTGGACCAGGGACACCTGGATACGGCCCTCCAGGCGCTCGGGGTCGGCGAGCGACCGCGCCTCGGCCAGCGCCTCGCGCACTGAGGTGGCGAACCGGTACCCGAAGAACTCGGCTTCCTCCTCCTGCCGGACGACGGCCGGGTCGCCGGCGGGGTCGCCGGCCGGGTCGTCGGCCTGGGCGTCGGCTCGCAGGGCGACGTGGAGCCCGAGATCCATCCGCTCCTCCCCCGGCGTCCCGGCCGAGCCGTCGTCACAGATGCCCGCGACCAGCTCGCGCAGGGCGTCCGGCATCCCTTCGCCGAGCGCGCGGGAGGCGGCCGGGCCGTGCGCCGTGAGGGAGCCGCAGTGCCCTTCGAACATGTGCCAGACCTCGTGCCCGATGATGACCAACTGGTGGTCGAGGTCGGTGTTCCGCTCGTACGCGATCACGTCCTGGCCGGCGCGGTCGATCCACAGCCCGCTGGCGAGCTCGGGCGGGAACGCCACGGCGTGCAGCCGCACGGGCCGCCCCCGCACCCGCGTGACGGCCTCGCCCACGGCGGGCAGGAGGGTGTCGTCGCTGTCGGGCACGTCGAGCGCGGCGAGCAGCCGCGAACCGAGCCTGCGCATCGCCCTTCCCCCGGCGCTCACCGCACTCCTCGGCAACGGCGGAGGAACCCTCCCCCGCCCTGACTCCGCAGCGCCGTCGGAAGAGACGGGACGGACTCCACCGGCGTACTCCCAGGATGCGCAACGACTTCAGCTTGACGTGCGCAGGGCACCCTACCGGAGGGGGTGCGGGGGCTCAACGGTGGTTTGTGGCCAGGGGTGATCGCTGTGGCGTCCTATCGCGTTGTGTGTGCGACGCCGATCCGGGAAGATGGTCCGCGCACGGCGCGTTCTGGGCATCTCACGGCGAAATCATGCCGATTGGGCATCCCCAGCACACCACACGCTCACGGGGTGGATGTATGAAGTTCGACATGGGGTCGACGACCCTGTCGCAGCTCGGCAAGAGCACGGTCGGTTCAAGCGACGACCTGGGCACGTTGATCAGATTGCTGATTCAAGCGGCCGAGCCGTTGGAAGGGAAGTTCAACGGGGCGGGCAAGGCGGCATTCGACATGTTCAAGGCTCGTGCCGACGAGATCACCGCTGATCTGAACAGCTCGCTGGGCGCCATCCTGGGCGGCCAGTCCGGTATGGACACCGCGTTCGGCGGCGGGGACGCGGAACTCGGGGACAACGCGCACCAGAACATGGGCATGGCCAACTTCGACGCGGCCCGCTTCGGCGCACGATAGCCGCTCGCGAAGAAGACCTCAGCGCTGCCGCCACCGCTTTCAAGGGGGATCGATCATGGCTCAGAACCAGGACCGCCGCTCGTACGACACCGGCGCCTCCGCCGATGTGCAGACCAGTCTGTCCGCCGTCATCGGCCAGCTGGAACGCGTGCTGAACGACCGCGACCGGGCGGTGAAGGCGGCGATGTCCGACTTCCAGGCCGATGGAGTCTCGGACGAGTACCACGGCAAGGAGGTCCGCTGGCACGCGGCCGCCGGAGAGGTGCGCGAGATCATCGGGCTGGTCCGCAACACGCTGGAGCAGAACGACGGAACCGCTCAGGACACGCTCGCCAAGGCCAGGGCCGCCGTCGACAACATCGGCTGACTCGACAGGACGTGCCATGCCGGACGGGCATCCGGCACGAACGGAGACGAAGGGATTGCCGTGACAGGGTGGGACATTCACCCGGCCGGTGTCGCCAAAGTACTGAGCGAGTGCGGCGCGGCCGCGAAGAACATGTCGGACGCAGGCAGCGCGATGCAGGACAACCTCGAAGACGCCGCCAACTCGGCGGGTACGCTGACCAGCCAGTACGGCCCGTACAGCAACACAGCCGGACTGGTCGGCTCGGCACTCGGCCAGTTCGCCCAGCACTGGAGCCGGGATCTCGTGTACATCGCCAAGCGCACCTCGAAGTCTCTGCACGGCGCGGACGAGGCGACCCGCCATTACATGGCCGGCTCCCTCGAACAGGCTGCGAATGCCCAGCGGGAGGCGGCCAAGGAACCGAAGGTGGACATGCCCGGCGCGCACGGGACGGGCCGGCACGTGAAGGGTCGGTAGCGGTGGGCGACGAAGCGAAGCTGATCGATCCGTCCGGCATCCCGCACTTCATCGGTGACCTGGACACTCTGGACACCGACGTGATGCTGCTGACGGCGAATGCGGACCAGTTCCGTGCGTCCGGCTCCGATGTGCACACGACGTTCCAGCATCTGTCCGCCTTCTACTCCGCGCCCGAGGCGGAGCAGTTGTTCAGCACCACACTCCCGGTGCAGCAGAAATCGGACGCCTTCGCCGAGGGGCTGGAGAAGGTCGCCGGCGTCCTCTCGGACTACGGAATCGAAGTCGAGCCCCTGGCGAGGAAACTGGACTCGCTGAAGGCGGAAGCGACCGCCTTCGTGAACTCGGTGTCCGGGGACGACGACTGGCGCAAGGACTCCCACAAAGTCGACCACAACAACGACCTGTGGCACGACGTCAACCACACGGTGGCCGCCTTTCAGGCTGCCGAGCGCAGGGCCTACAACAAAATCATGGCCCTCATCGGCGGCACCCCGCTGACCGCTGACGACGGAACCCACGGCAAGAACATGTACGGTTTCGACGCCGCCGATCTCGACCAAGCGACGCAGACACCCTGGGGCGCACCGGCGGAGCGGGAGTACGAGGGCTGGAGATGGCTCGTCCACCAGGGCAAACAGGTATGGGACGGCGTCTGGCAGGACGGTGTGATGGGTACCGTCCACGGCCTGGGCACCCTGGTGGGCTGGGACGGCTGGGACGCCGCCGGCCAGGCGTGGGAGAACCTGGCCAAACTCGGTACCGGCATCGTCATGACCATCGGAACCCTGGGCACCTGGGCGTGGGTGTCCGACAAGGATCTCCCGTCCTGGCTGCGTGAGTCCCGCCACGTCCTCAACCAGACCGGCAAGGGTCTCGTCGCCTGGGACCAGTGGAAGACCAATCCGGGCAGGGCAGCGGGCGCCCTCGGCTTCAATGTGCTGACCATCGTGGGCACCGACGGGATCGGCGCCGCGGCCTCGGGCACCGGCAAGGCTGGCGCGGCGGTCCGCACCGCGTCGGTCGCCGGAAAGATCGGCCGGGTCATCGACCCCATGACGTACGTCGGAAAGGCGGGCAAGTTCACCTTCGTCAAGGTGGGCGGCTCCTTCACCGCGCTCAAGAACCTCCGCGCGGGCGCCACCACCGACCTCCTCAAACAGGCCGACGCCCTCCGCTCCCCCAAGATCCCGGCCACCGCCGTCCCCTATGTCGACAAGACCACCGGCAAGGTCGTCTATCTCACGGATGAGGGCCACGTCCTCAACGCGGACGGAAGCCTTCGGCAGCACGTCTCCCAAGCCAAGACGGAGGGATCGGCCGGCGCCCGAGCCGCCCATGACCCCGTAGCGCACTCCTCCGCAGCCGGTTCTCGCATCCCCGAGTTCGCCGGAGCGCACGGCGGGGACGGTTTTCCGGTTCCGGCGGAACGCGGCGTAGGCGGTACGGCGTCTCGTCTTCCCGAAGACAGTGGTGTCGGCGGCGCGTCCGGACATGCCGTCGGCGACACTCCTGGCGTCGGCAGCCGGACGGGCCGCTACGAAACTCCGCGTGATGTTCCGGACCCTGTCCACCACTCAGGCGGCCATGAGGCCGGAACGGGGCATGACGGACCCGGCTCGCCCGCCGAACCACCCGCGGGTTCCCCTCCTCATGAATCGCCCGGCGGACACCCTGCGGACGCGGGGCATGGCGATGCCCCGGGAGACGCCGCTCCGGACACATCAGGCCAAGGCCACCCACACGCTGGAACTCCGGACGGGCCGCCCGACATCGACCCCGCAAAGTACACGCGGAACACCCAGGACCTCGCCCACGCCCACACAGGAGGGATGAAGCCGGAACAGGAGGCCGGTGTTCTCGAGGAACTGTCGCGCGCCAAGTTGCCCGTACCCGATCAGCAGAAGGTTCTTCGCGCTCTGGGCAAGGACCCGTACGGGGCCGGCGTCGCCGAGATGATCTCGCGAGGACACCTTCGCGACGTCGAGGGATACCGGAAGCTGCTGGACATGTGCAAGCAGGGACCGACCAAGGCCGATCCGAAGGGCATGGTGCCGGCTGTGCACATGGCCATGAGGGTCGTCACCGATCTGCAGGAGCGCGGCGTCGGACGTGTCGGGGTGGAACTCGACACGGAGACGTTCGATCTCGACGCCTACACGCGGCATGCCGACGGCTCCGTCGATTACGGATACCAGCTCAAAGACGTCACCAACATTCAGGGCATCAAGAGCGCCGCCGTCAAGGCCGCGAAGCAACTGAAACCCCCGGGAATCGATCACCGCGTGGCAATCCTGGATGTCCATCAGCCGATGGCAGACCTGACACCACGCATGTTCCGAGAGGCAGAGTTCCAGGCGGAGAGAATGGGAGGGTCGTTCCTGCTCCGTTTCACCGATGGTTCACTGACCATCCCGCCGGGCTCACCTACGTTCCCGTAAGGAAACACCATGTCGAGATTGATGCGCTCTCCGAAGGAACGCGGTTCCTGGTTCTGGGATCTCTACGACTTCGCCCCGCCAGGGCTGGAGTCGGCTCTTTCGGTCGCGGCAGGAATCTGCGATGTCCTGGCTCAGTTCGAACTCCTCAAGCCCGTTCAGATCACGTACGACTGGTACGTGCTGGGCTCTGGTACGACTGGGATCACCAGCACTCTCGGGCTCGCAAGGACTCCACTGGGTGACCCAGCTCTCCCGGAGCGGGTCCGAGGCAGCCGCCCCACCGCCTACCCGACTGCCGAAATCGCCGATGTCGATGTACTCGGCAGCGGTACCTGGATCGATGAGGGAGGGCGGCCCCGTACCGAGTACCGCCTGATCGACTTGTCCCTTTCCACGGCTCCCACCGGCCTCTCGGCCGAGCTGTCCGTGCATCACGACATTTGGGGTCAGTACGACTTCGCAGGCCACGCGCATCCCCAGATCCACCAGCACAACGCCCCTCGGCTCGCGGGCGCACTGAAGGAGCTCACCTCCCTGCTCCGCATGCCACCAGAGCCCGGCGAGCCGACGTATTTCGGAACAGCCACGGTTGACGGGCTCGCCGAGCCGGACGTGGATGAGAACGGTATGGGGCCTGACTTGACCGACCGGCTGTGAGGTTCCGAAGGAGAACCAGGTCATGTCAGCCCAGGATTACGACAGCCAACTCCTCGAGTCCGTGGCCGTCCGACGCCGACGCCTCCGTGACGCCCTGTTGTTCGGGGCGCAGCGGCAGCGGCGCACTGTGGATGAGCGGCTCGGGAAGGTATTCGCGGGGGTGGTGATCGCCGCTGTGATGTGTGCCGGGTGTGTGGGGTGGTCTTTTGTGTCGCACCGGGTCATGGGGAAGGCGCCGTACGGAACCTCCGTGCCTGTGCCGACGCCTTCAGCGCCGGCCTCCGAACCGGCCACCATGTCACCACGGCCTGCGGATTCGGCCCGGTGATAGGTTCGGAATCGTGATTTCCCGGGGGACTGCGAGCCGTACGGCACTGAGCCGAGTCACGTTAATCGGGGAGCGGCGACGGGTGGATCTCGTACTCCCGTCCCGGGAGCCGGTCGGTGTGCTGCTGCCCGAAGTGATGCGGCTTCTCGACGACCGGGTGGGCGAGCAACCTCAGGCGCGGCACCTGGTGACGGCCGACGGGAGTGCGCTGGAGCCGGATGCCACGCTGGAGTCGGCGGAAGTACCCGATGGCGCCGTGCTGCGGCTGGTACGTGTCGAAGACGCACCGTCCGCTCCGGTGGTGCACGACGTGAGCGATGAGGCGGCCGGCGATCTGGATGTGCGGGCCTGGCGATGGGACGCGAGGGCGCGGCGGATCGTGGCCGCGGGCGCGGGGGTGGTCTGGGTCTCGGCCGCCGGTCTCATGGCGCGGGCGGGATTCGCAGGGGAGACCGCTGGAGCCGCGCTCCTCGTCACCGCGGCGGTGGCCGCTTTCGCCGGTGTCCTGCTGAGCCGGAGCGGAACGAAGGGGCTTGCCGCTGCCTTGATCATCGTAAGTGCCGCTCCGGGTGTGCAGGGTGCGTGGACCGTTGCCGATACTCACGGGTGGTCAGAGGCCACGCGGTGGGCCATGGTGCTCGCGGTCGTGGTGGTGGCGTTGTCGCTGCTCGGCTGGTTCTCGCCGGCCGGGCGGGGCGCGCTGGTCGGCGCCGGGGCTCTGGCCGGGGCCGGGGTGTGCTGGGAGGCCGCGCTGGCGTTCCAGTCCGCCGACGGGGTGGCACGTGCCGGGGCGCTGCTCGCCGTGGGAACCGTTGCGGCGCTCGGAGTGTTGCCCCGGCTGGCGCTGATGGCGTCGGGGCTGTCCGGATTGGACGACCGGCGCTCAGCGGGAACGTCGGTCAGTCGTTATCAAGTGGCGACCGCGCTCGCGGCCACACATCGGGGGCTGGCGCTGGCGACGGTCGTCATGGCCGCCTCCGGTGCGGTCGCCGGTGTGCTGGCGGTGCGCACGGTGACCGTGTGGACGGTGCTGCTCGCCACCGCCGTCGTGTTCGTCCTGGCGCTGCGGGCGCGTGCCTACCCCCTGGTCGGAGAGGTCGTCGCACTGCTTGCGGCGTCCATGGCAGTGGCCCTGCGACTGCTCTGGTTGTGGCTGGAGCGCTTTGGTGCCGCAGGGCCACTCGCGGTGCTCGGCGTGCTGGCCGTGGTTTCCTTGGGTGTGCTGGCGGTACGGCCGGCCGAGCATGTGCGCGTACGGCTGCGCAAGGCCGGTGACGTGCTGGAGTCGGCGGGTGTGATCGCTCTGTTCCCACTGGTGCTCGGGGTGTTCGGCGTCTATGCGCGGCTGCTCGGCACCTTCTCGTGAGGTGGCGGTGATGACGACTTCCGGCCGTTGGCAGGACGACGTACTGCGTGAGCTGAACGCGGATACGGCCAGTCAGGATTCGTCCAAGGACTCCCGGCCGTCCTTGCCTGTGCGCCGCCCGGACGAGGATCGCCCCCGTCCGGGACGGGCCGGTACGGGCACCCTCTCGTGCCCGGAGCCGGGCGGTGCGCAGTCGCCCACGCACGCCCCGGCCGATGATCCGCAGTCCACGGTGCCCGAGCCGACGCC
>NZ_VOGW01000187.1:0-17038 GCF_007896895.1 Streptomyces misionensis
GGCCGGCGCGGCCCTCGTGGCGGCCCTGGGGCTCATCGTCCCGCGCCGCGGCCTGAGCCCCTTCTGGGGCCGGTTCCTGGAGATCGTCGAGGGCTTCGTGCTCCTCACGCTGGTGCCCCTCGCGCTCGCCGTGTTCGACGTGTACGCCGCGGCCCGCGCGATGACCAGCAAGTGACCTGAAGGCCCCGCCCCGCCGGCCCGCCCGCCCCCGCGGGGGCGGGCGGGCCGGCGGGGCGGGGCCTTCAGGTCACTTGCTGGTCATCGCGCGGGCCGCGGCGTACACGTCGAACACGGCGAGCGCGAGGGGCACCAGCGTGAGGAGCACGAAGCCCTCGACGATCTCCAGGAACCGGCCCCAGAAGGGGCTCAGGCCGCGGCGCGGGACGATGAGCCCCAGGGCCGCCACGAGGGCCGCGCCGGCCGCGATCGCGGCGGCGAGCCAGACGGCGCGGATGTCGAGGCCGGAGCGGTCGCCGGTGAGGGCGTCGCGCAGGACGGACTGCGGCGGGTTGAGCGCCAGGCCGAGACCGAGCAGGACGAGCGCGCCGAGCCCTGCCGCCAGCAGCGGGGCGACCTGTCCGGTGTAGCGGAAGAGCTGGGCGCGCATGAGGAGCGCGACGGCCGTGGCGAGGGCGAGCAACTGGGCCCAGACGTCGTCGGAGAAGCCGAGCACCGCGGTGGCGGCGAGGGCGGTGAGCGCGCAGCCGCCGACGAGGCCGACCAGGATCTCGTGGCCGCGGCGGGCCTGGGCCTCGATCCGCTTCAGGTCGACCGGCTCCTGCACGGTGGTCTCCGTGCCGTAGACGCTGCTCTGGGCGGAGTTCGGCGGCTCGAAGCCGATGGGCAGCCGGGCGAAGCGCATGGACAGCCCGGGCAGGAAGGCGAGGCCGCCGACCGCCAGGGGCGCGCACAGGGCGGCGATCTCCTTCGGCGTCCAGTGCACCAGGACGGCCGTGAACACGGTGACCAGGCCGAGCGCGGAGGCGAGGACGAAGGCGACGAACGGGGCGTCGCCGCCCGGTGTGCACAGCGTCAGCACGACGGCGGCGAGCAGCACGGCCGCGCAGGCGAGCAGGAACTGGAGTTTCCCGATGCCCTGGCCGTGGGCGAGGGAGAGCAGTCCGGAACCGGCCACGGCGGCGTTGGGCAGGGCGCCGAGGCCCAGGGCGATCGCCGCGCCCCGGTCGTCGTAGACCCGGCCGCGCACGGCGGCGAAGACGACGAGGAGCACCGCGGCGACGCCCGCGAGGACGCCGGGCAGGCTGTGCATGTCGTGCCCGGGGTCCGCCTGCCAGGCGACGAAGGCGAGCAGGGCCGACAGGACGCCCGCGCCGACGAGACCGGCGACGCGGGTGAGGTCGTCGCTCCACAGGGTCCGGTGCCGGGTCACCGCGGAGGCGACCGCCTCGGAGACGTCGTCGAAGACGGCCGGCGGCAGCGACTCGGAGAAGGGGCGCAGGGTGAGCAGTTCGCCGTCGAGAATCCGCTGGGCGGCGAAGGACCGCGCGCTGTCGAGGACGGTGCCGTCGCGGCGTACGAGGTGGTAGCCGACCGGTGCGCCCTCGGCGGGCTCCTGCCGGGAGAGCCTGAGGATCTCCGGGTAGATGTCGGCGACCGGGATGTCGTCGGGCAGTGCCACGTCGATCCGGCTGTCGGGTGCGACGATCGTGATCCGGCAGAAACCGAGCCCCGACCCGGACCCCGTGCCGGGCACCGCTGTTCCCGTGGTCGTCGTGGTCACCTCGTACTCCCCCTCAGTGATGATTCTGCGCCCGTGATGTGAAAATCCTGCTCCGTCCCCGGGGCGGACACCCGAGAATCGACGCAGAGGGCGTCGCCCGACTCCGCCAGGGGTGGCGTGCGGAGACGCCTCGCACGGAATACCCCGGTTCGCGGGGTGTGTTCGCGTGTGCTCAAGCGAACACCCGGCACCCTACCCCGCACCGGTCATTCGTGGAGTCAGTAGGATCACGCGGCGGCCTGCGTCCGTCCGTCAACGGGGGACGGACCTCATTCTTGGGGCCCGGCAAAGGAATTGGGGAGCAGTGAGTCACATCGTCGTGAAGCGCCCGCCTCGGGCGCTGCCGTCCGAAGTGCCCACAGGGGAGGTCGTTCTCCAGCCTCCCCCGGAATTGCCCCGGGGACCGCAGGAAAGCGTCCTCATGCAATTGCTGCCGACGCTCGGCATGGGTGGCTCGGTGGTCTTCTTCTTCACGAACGGGCAGCCGTTCATGAAGATCATGGGCATGGTGATGATCGCGTCCACCGTCGCCATGTCCATCGCGATGGTGATCCGTTTCCGGCGCGGCTCCCAGGGCCAACTCGCCGATGTGCGGCGCGACTACATGCGCTACCTGTCGCAGACCCGGAGCGCCGCGGTGGCCACCGCCAAGGCGCAGCGCGACGCGCAGTACTACCTGCACCCCTCGCCCGAGCAGTTGTGGGCGCTGGTCGCCGAGGGCAGCCGGGTGTGGGAACGCAGGCCGGGCGACGAGGACTTCGCCCAGGTGCGCATCGGGCTGGGCGCCCAGGAACTGGCCACGCCGCTCATCGCCCCCGAGGCCGGCCCGGCAGGGCGGCTGGAACCGCTCACGGCGGGCGCCATGGAGCGGTTCGTCGACGTCCACGGCACCCTGGGCGACCTGCCGATGGCCGTCTCGCTGCGCGCCTTCTACCACGTCACCGTCAGCGGCGACGCGGAGTCCGCGCGCTCCTGCGTGCGCGCCCTGACCGGCTCGCTGGCCGCGCTGCACTCCCCCGAGGACCTGATCGTCGCCGTGGCGGCCGGCCGGGACACGCTCCCGCAGTGGGAGTGGGTCAAGTGGCTGCCGCACGCCCAGGCGGCCGACGCCGTGGACGGGGCGGGCTCGCGCCGGCTGATCGGCCCCGACGCCCGCGAGCTGGAGGACCTGCTGGCCGACCGCCTCGCCGGCCGGCCGCGGTTCCACCCGAGCGGCGCGCCGCTGCTGGAGGAGCCCCACATCGTCCTCGTCCTCGACGGCGTCTCCCTGCCGCCCGACTCCGTGCTGTCCAACCTGGAAGGGCTCCAGGGCGTGACGGTGATCGAGGTCGTGCCCGGGGAACTCGCCGCCGCCCGCGGCGACCTGTGGATCACCGCGCAGCCCGGCGTGCTGCGCCTGGAGTCGGCGAGCGGAGAGGTCTACGAGGGTACGCCGGACGCCCTGTCGTACGAGTCCGCCGAAGCCCTCGCCCGCCAACTGGCCCCGCTGCGCCTCGCCTCCGGCGGTGACGACGACGAACCCCTGCTCGCCAACCTGGAGTTCACGGAACTGCTGAACCTGGGCGACGCGGCCTCCGTCGATCCGCAGCGCACCTGGCGGCCGCGCGGGCTGGCCGAGCGGCTGCGGGTGCCGATCGGTGTCGGCGTGGACGGCCGTCCCGTGATGCTGGACCTCAAGGAGGCCGCCCAGGAGGGCATGGGCCCGCACGGCCTGTGTGTGGGCGCCACCGGCTCCGGCAAGTCGGAGCTGCTGCGCACCCTGGTGCTGGGCCTCGCGGTCACCCACTCCTCGGAGACCCTGAACTTCGTCCTCGCCGACTTCAAGGGCGGCGCGACCTTCGCCGGCATGGCGCAGATGCCGCACGTGGCGGCGGTCATCACCAACCTGGCCGACGACCTCACCCTGGTCGACCGCATGGGCGACTCGATCCGCGGCGAGCTGAACCGCCGCCAGGAGCTGCTGCGCGACGCGGGCAACTACGCCAACATCCACGACTACGAGAAGGCACGCGCGGCCGGCGCGCCGCTCCAGCCGATCCCCTCGCTCGTGCTGGTGATCGACGAGTTCAGCGAACTGCTCACCGCCAAGCCGGACTTCATCGAGATGTTCGTGCAGATCGGACGCATCGGCCGTTCGCTGGGCGTGCATCTGCTGCTGGCCTCGCAGCGCCTGGAGGAGGGCCGGCTGCGCGGCCTGGAGACGTACCTGTCGTACCGGATCGGTCTGCGCACCTTCTCCGCGGCCGAGTCCCGCGCGGCCCTCGGCGTCCCGGACGCCTACGAGCTCCCGAACGTGCCCGGCTCCGGCTTCCTGAAGTTCGGCACCGACGAGATGGTCCGCTTCAAGGCGGCGTACGTCTCCGGGGTGTACCGCTCCGGGGGCCGGCAGTCCGCGTCCGCCGGGGGGCCGCTGCCCGTCGACCGGCGGCCGGTGCTGTTCACGGCCGCGGCGGTGCCCGTGCAGTACGCGCCGGTGCCGCAGCAGCGCACGGAGTCGGCCGCCCAGGTCGACGACGCCCTCGCGGACACGGTCCTCGACGTGATCGTGCGCCGGCTGGAGGCCCAGGGCCCGGCGGCGCACCGGGTGTGGCTGCCGCCGCTGGACAGCCCGCCCTCGCTGGACGGGCTGCTGCCCAAGCTCACGGCCGTACCGGGGCGCGGGCTCACCCAGCCCGGCTACGAGGGCGCGGGGCGTCTCGTCGTCCCCGTGGGCCTGGTCGACAAGCCGTACGAGCAGCGCCGTGAGCCGCTGTGGCTCGACTTCTCCGGTGCCGCGGGCCATCTGCAGCTGCTGGGCGGCCCGCAGTCCGGCAAGTCCACCCTGATGCGGTCGCTGATCTGCGCCTTCGCGCTGACGCACACACCGCAGGAGGTGCAGTTCTACGGCCTGGACTTCGGTGGCGGCGGTATGGCGGCGGTGGCCGGGCTCCCGCACGTGGGCGGGATCGCCTCCCGCCTGGACCCGGAGCGGGTTCGGCGCACGGTCTCCGAGGTCTTCGGTGTGCTGCGGCGCCGCGAGGAGTACTTCCGCACGGCGGGCATCGCCTCGATCCAGGACTTCCGTACCCGGCGCGAGCGTGGCGAGATCTCGGTCACCGACCAGCCGTGGGGCGATGTGTTCCTGGTGATCGACGGCTGGGGCAACTTCCGCACGGACTACGACAGTCTGGAGCCGGCCGTCCTGGAGATCGCGGCGCGCGGCCTCGGGTACGGCATCCACCTGGTGCTGACGGCGTCGCGTTCGATGGAGGTCCGGGCCAACCTCAAGGACCATCTGATGAACCGCCTCGAACTGCGGCTCGGCGACACCATGGACTCCGAGATCGACCGCAAGGTGGCGGCGAACGTGCCGGCGGGCGTGCCGGGACGCGGTGTGTCGCCGCAGAAGCTGCACTTCATGGCCGCGGTGCCGCGCATCGACGGCCTCACCTCCGACACGGACCTGGCCGACGCGACGGCGGCCCTGGCGGCCGAGGTCTCCCGGCACTGGCAGGCGCCGGGCGCGCCGCAGGTGCGGATGCTGCCGAGGGAGCTTCCGGCGGAGCAGCTGCCCGCGGGGGACCGCTTCCCGCGGCAGGGGGTCGCCTTCGGTATCGACGAGAACGACCTGGAGCCGGTCTTCGTCGACTTCGAACAGGACCCGTTCTTCCTGGTCTTCGGCGAGAGCGAGTCGGGGAAGTCGAATCTGCTGCGGCTGCTCATCACGCAGCTGACGCAGCGCTACTCGGGCGACGAGGCGAAGTTCTTCGTGGTCGACAACCGGCGGTCCCTGCTGGACGTCACGCCGGCCTCGCACCTGGCCGAGTACATCCCGATGTCCAACGCCATGGACCACCACATGGTGGCCCTGGCCGACTTGATGAAGCGGCGCACGCCCACGGCCGATGTCACCGCCCAGCAGCTGCGGGAGCGCAGTTGGTGGCGGGGCCCGACGGTGTACGTGGTCGTGGACGACTACGACCTGGTCTCCACGTCCAGCGGGAACCCGCTCGGGGGCCTCGCGGAACTGCTGCCGTTCGCCCGTGACGTCGGTGTGCGGTTCATCATCGCCCGGTCGACCGCGGGCGCGGGACGGGCCTCGTTCGAGGCGTTCATGCAGCGGATGACCGAGCTGGGCGCGCAGGGCGTGGTGCTCTCCGGCGACCCGAGCGAGGGCGACCTCCTGGGCGGGGTCCGGCCGCGGCCGATGCCGACGGGACGCGGTGTCTTCGTCTCGCGCAGGCGGGGGAAGATGCTGGTGCAGACGGGGCTGGTGGACGTGGAGTACTGACACCGGGGCGGAGGCGCGGCAGCGGTGCTGCCGCGCCCCCCCCCCCGGTCCGGTGTCTCCGGAGCCGGTCTCGATCGTTCTCGGTCCCAGTCTCGGTCTCGGTCCCGTTCTCGGTCCTGTTATCTGATCGCGTGCGCGGCCTGAACGACACCCGTGCGGCGCAAAAAAGCCGGTGGGGATGGGCGCCTCCCGCGCGTGCCCATCCCCACCGTTCTCATGCGGTCCGCGTTCTCATGCGGTCCGCATCACTCGAAGTAGCTGGCGCCCTTGAGGTCGCCGCCGCGGTAGTCACCACCGGCCGCGTGCACCCGATGCGTGATGGAGAGCAGCGCCTGGTGGATGCCGGTGGCGTGCTGGTCCCACGCCTTCGACTTGCGCTGGAAGGCGTCGTACGCCTCGCCGCCCCAGCCCTCGGCCACGTCGAGGACGCCCTTCTTCAGAGCGCTGAGGTCGTCTTCCAGCTTCTTGGCCACGTTGCCCAGCTCGGTGGCGAGCGAGTCCAGGGCGCCGTACTTGACGGTCAGATCCTGGTAGTGCGGATCGGTCATGTCTTCTTCCTCTTCCTTCGGATCCGGTCAGTACAGGTTCAGCGCCGAGGTGCTCGCGCCGGCGTCCACCTCGATCTTGTTGATCGTCGAGTGGAGCTCGTCCTCGAGCTTGGTCTTGTCGGCCTTGTTGAGACGGATGCCCTCGAGGAAGTCCTCGAGCATGCGGCCGATGGCGGCCATGTGCTCGTTGATCTCGTGCTGCTTCGTCTTGAACGCGTTGGCGCCGTGGCCGGTCCACTGGGCCTCGATCATGTCGATCGTGCCCTGAAGCTTGCCGAGGCTCGTCTTGACCGACTCGTAGCGGTCGATGACGTTCGTCTGGAGCTTTTGTGCGTGGTCATCATGAAACTTACGGCCGTCGGCCATGTCGGCACTCCCCTTCGTGAGAGCTGTGCTGCTTGTGACTGCGCATCACCGGGTGGTGACGCCTTTCGTGTGAACCGTCAGGCACGTCGTCGTGACCGGATGACCGCGAAGGCCGCGCCACCGATCACCACCAGTGCGGCGGCCGCTCCGACGACGACCCATGTCAGGGTGTTGCCGGACGACTTGGAGCCTGCGTCGGCGGCGGAGGTCTCTCCGCCGGAGGGGGACTTGGCGGGGGCGGAAGCGGAGGGCGAGGTCTTCGGTTTGGCGACCCCGTCCTCGACGGCGAGAGGATCGACGTTCGCCGGTCCGGGGTTGTAGTGGGCGTTCTCCAGCACCTTGCGGGGGCGGATGATGCCGTACCCGAGGTAATTGCTGGGGGTCTCCTTGGGCCACTCCCGGCCGGCGGTGTCGATCAGCGAACGCAGGACCTGGTTGGCGGTCCAGTCGGGGTGAGCGGACCAGATGAGGGCGGCGGAGGCGGAGGCTACGGCGGTGGCGTCGCTGGTGCCGTAAACATGAGAGCAGTAGGAGTGGAAGGACGCGTTGCACCAGGCGGGAATGTCCACACCAGGGGCAGCCAGATCAACCGAGAACCCGTGGTTCGAGAACTTCCCCACCGTTCCGGTCTTGTCCACGGCAGAGACGCCGACGACGTCAGGGTACGAGGCCGGGTACAACTTCCCGTTGGTCGTCTGCGCATCGTTACCGGAGCCAGCGAACAACAGCTTGCCCTTGGACGCGGCGTACTTGATCGCTGCCTGCTCGTCGTCGTAGCTGATGTCGTCGGCGAAGGACATGTTGATGATCTTGACATCGCTGTTGGCGATAGCTTTGATCACCGCGACCGGGTCGGGAGCCTTGTTCTGCTCGGACAGACTCATCCCGCGCACCGCGACCCGGTAGGGCACGACCTTGGCGTCCGGAGCGAGGCCCTTCAATCCCCCACCGTGACCGGTTCCGGCGATGATCTCAGCCATGGTCGTACCGTGGCCGCTGATGTCCTTGGTGGCTCCGTAGGAAAGGGACTTCGGCACTTCGTCGACCAGCACCTGCCCTTGGAGGGAGGGAGTCGAGGGGTTGACGCCCGTGTCGACGACGGCAATCTTGACTCCCTTGCCCGTACTCGTCTTCCACATTTCGTCGGCCTTCATGGCCGACAGGTACCACTGCTGCGACTGGACGTCGGCGGCAGCCGCGCTGGGGGCCAGGCCCACCGGCAGAGCCATCAGTGCGCCGAGTGCTGCACACGCGGCGGTCACTCGTTTCGTGCTCGCTGACAACATGCCTCTCGTACGTCCTCGCTTCATGTCGTTACTCGGTCTCCGGCGCCTGTCGCCGGCGCGACTTCTTGTCGTCGCGGTCCCGTGTGGAGCGTCGGGCAGCCAAGCGCCCCGGCACGTGCTCGTCAGAGGCACGAGCGCCGCTCCTCGCTGCCGGCGCCTTACTGTTGGACGCCCCGATCGCGCCGCCGGGAGTTACGGGCCTGCGCGAGGCCTGCCCCTCACCACCCTCTGGCTCGGCCGCCCGGATCACCCCACGTTGACCGGGACGCTCAACAGCGTGCGGATCACGCGCGGCAGGCTCGCCACCGATGACCGTGCCACGGGGAACCCTGGAGCCGGTGGCACCCTTCGCGGACGGCGTGGTCGGTCGGCCTCCGACGACACCACCGGTGCGTGCCGTCCCGGTCGGGCCCGTTCCCCCCGGGCGCTCGCCGGGCGTGCCCACGCTCCTGGGCGTTCCACCGACGATGCTGCGTCCGACCGGGCCCTGGCCCACCGGAGCCCTGCCCACGGGGGACTGGCCCACGGGCGTCCTGCCCATGGGCGACACCGGCCCACGCGCGCCTGTCTGCCCCGGCACCACCGGCTGCCGCACCCCGCCAACGGGGCCACGGCCCGTGCCTGTTCCGACTCCCGGCTCTTCGACAGCGGGGACGGCCATCCGCGAAGGAGAAAACGGACCTCGCGTCCCGCCTGCTCCAGCACGTCCCACGGGCATGCCCACGGTCGGCATCACCGGACCAGTGGGGACGGGTGGAATCGGCCCCCCGCCGCCGGGAGTGGGTGCCGTCGACGGCGTGACCGGCGCAGTCGGCTTGACGGTGTCCGGGGGAAGGGTGTTGGCGCTGTCGATGTTCGTCCCAACGTGCTGAGACGGGTCCAGGTGCACACGTTGATCCGACGGCGGGGCCACGTGGTGCAGCTTCGTCCCGGGGTCACTCCCTGCCGCCCCTGGACCGGCCGGAGCGGAGACGGAGTACTCGTGCGCCTGCCTCGTCCCGGATCCGTGCGCAAGAGACACCGGTTGTCCGCCGACACCGTCACCGGTGACAGAGGTTGTAGAGACCCTCGGCACCCCCATGTCCGGCATCTTCCCGAACGTAGGCCCGTCCTGCCCCCGCAGGTTCTCCTCCGAGACGGCGTAGTACGACGCCAGCCGGTTCATCTGGTTGATCGCCTCTTGGCGATTCCTCTCGACGGCCCGGGCCGTGATGCCCTGGGGGTCCAGCTTGACCTGCTCGGCAATCGTGAGCCCCTTGGGCCGGGTGTCGCGGGGTGGCATGGAATTGCTCACGGAGGCGAGTCCCATGCTGGCCGCGGAGACCTGGGTGCCCACGGTGTCCGCGAAGAAGCCCAGCTCGTAGGAGTGGTTGACGAGATCGCTGGCCCAGTTGTGGAACGAGTTGGCCGCCTCGCCCTGCCAGTCGATCCGGCTGATGTGGCCCAGGAGTTCGTCCGCGGCGGCCCAGATGGCGTCCCGCGCGTCCCAGAAGCCGTTGGCGGCGTTCTCCAGGTCCTCCGGCTTCGCGGACTTCACCATGTCGATCATGTCGTTCAAGTCATGGCTCTCGAAGTCGCTGACCCGGCAGCCGCCACCCGGTTTGTTCAAGCTCGGCGCGGCGCACTGGTTGCCGTCCATCGCCGACTTCTCTTGCTTGAACTGCTGGTCGGCCCCCCAACGATCGAACTGGTGCAGATCCGGCTGCTTGTCGTGGTCACCCATCAGAAGCCCCCGTGTGCCTGCTTGTCGTCGGTGCGCTTCTGGTGCTCCTGGTGCTTCCGCGCATCCTCGCTCTGCTCGTTGATCTGCATCCGGATCTCGTGGAACCGGCGCCGCTGATCGTTGTCCAGGTTGGCGAAACCGATGTCCGCGCCGTGCACGGCGATCTGCATGGCCTCGATCTGCAACGTCAGCGACTGGGAGAGCGTCATGAGGCGGTCGTGGACCCGCGTGTACTGGCTGTGCAGACTCACGGACTCGGGAAACCCGCCCTTGCCGCAGAACGATTCGGCGGTGAGCGTGTGCATCGCCACCTTCTTCGCGGAGCCGGGCGAATCCTCGAATGTCTTCAGTACCGCGTCCACACGCGTCTTGAAGGTCTTCAGTGCCTCCAGACCGACCTTCAGTCCGCCCGCGCCGTCGTCAGGCCGCACGTTGCGCCACCCCCGTTTCCATCCCCTGCTTGAGGCGGCAGCACTCCTCAAGCTTTCGTTTCTGCGATGCAATCACTCTAGTCAAGGCGACTGACAGTCCCAACTCACTTGTGTGACAGGACTGCTGCAGTCAGCGACCTTCACGTGTCGTTCACGGCCCCGGACGTGCCGGCTCCGCCGGCCGCCGGCCTCCTACGCGCGTCGCGGATCGCCACCGCCACTCCCGCGAGGGCCGCCACCAGCACGGCCGCGCCCACGGCGACGTACGTCGCCAGGCGGGCGTTGCGTTCGTCCGCGGTCTCGCCGAGCACCAGGCGGGCCGGGGTCGGGGCCTGGGCACGGGTGAGGCCCTCCTTGGGGGTGGGCTTCTCGATGGGGTGGTCGTCGTCCGTCAGGGCGCGTACGGGGTCGACCACGCCCCAGCCGACCAGGTGGTCGTGGCCGGCGACCGAGCGCTCCGCGGTCTGTTCGATCTGGGCGACGACCTCGCGCGCCGTCCAGCCGGGGTGCTTGGCCTTGATGAGCGCGGCGACCCCGGCGACGTACGGGGCGGAGAAACTCGTGCCGCTGTCGGAGCAGTGGCCGCCCTGGGGCACGGTGGAGATCATGTCGACGCCGGGGGCGGCGACGCCCACGAAGTCGCCGGACTGGGAGAAGGCCGCGCGCTCGTTGTTGCGGTCGGAGGCGGCGACCGCGAGGACGCCGGGGTAGGACGCGGGGTAGGTGAGCTTGTCGTTGCCGTCGAGGCCGTCGTTGCCCGCGGAGGCGACCACCACGATCTGGTGCCGGAGGGCGTCGTCGATCGCCCGTCTCAGGCCGTCGGCCGGTTGCACGGCGTTGGCGGTGTCCTGGGAGATGTTGATGACCTGGGCCTTCTCCCGGATCGCGTGCTCGATGGCCGCGGCGAGGGTCTCCGCGGTGCCGTCGCCGTCCGCGTCGTTCTGCTTGATCGGGATGATCGTCGCCTCGGGCGCGAGTCCGACGAAGCCCGTTCCCTGCGAGGGGCGGGCGGCGATGATGCCCGCCACCCGGGTGCCGTGCCCGACGGTGTCGGTCGTGCCGTCCGCCTTGCCGCGGTCGATCTTCTGTCCCTTGCCGTTCTTGTCCGGCAGCAGGTTCGCCCCGCTCGACGCGTCGACCGCGTGGGTCAGCTGGGGGTTCTTGGTGTCCACCCCGGTGTCGATGACCGCGACCCGCACGTTCTTGCCCTTGGACTGGCTCCACAGCTCGTCCAGCAGCACGCGTTGCAGGGCCCACGGGCGCCCCGGATACATCTTGTTGGGGAAGTTGCACTGGTCGCCGAAGGAGTCCGCGGCGGCGGGCGGCGCCAGGGCGACCGTGGCGGTGCACAGCGTGGCGGCCGCGATCGCGGCGGTGCGGAGCAGACGCGAGGACGACGGCGCGTACGTCACGTGACTCCTCCTACGAACCCTGCGGCTGGCTCGCCGCGGTGGTCGACAGGCGAGGCCCCGTCGGCAGGAACAGGGACCAGGCGACCGGGATCGGGGCCGGGTCCAGGCCGGCGTAACCGAGCCGGGTCTGGGCCAGTTGGGCCTCCTGTCGCATTTCCTTGCGCTGCTTGTCGGTCATGCCGTACTCGGTGCCGCTGGAGTCGCTGTCGGCGTTGGACTGCATGGCGTAGCGCAGGCCGGTGTCCGTGACGAGGAAGACCCCGCCGGCCTTGGTGTCCGTGCCCTGGAACTGGCGGTAGAGCTGGCCGGACCCGGGGGTCACGTAGGCGCTCGACGAGCCGGTGGGCAGCGTGGCGGGGAAGTCGGTGCCCGCCCAGGTGCTCAGGGTCGTGGTGCCGTGGCCGGGGTCGACGTGGTCGAGGACGTTGCAGACGGTGTCGCGGCCGCCGCTCCCGGAGCCCGCGTCGTTGACGACCTTCGGGGAGAGGCTCGGCCACTTGCGGTCGGCCGCGAAGGGGGTGGTGCCGGGCACGAACGCGCCCGCGCTGACGTCGAGGACCTTGCCCGCCTGGCCGAGGTGGACGAGGTCGCTGCTGTTGAGGAGCAGCTTCGCGGTGAAGTCGGAGACGGGCAGGACCTTGCCCGGTTCGACGATGTAGTACTGCTGGCGGTCGCCGTCGGGGGCCCGCAGGACCATGCCGACCCGGTTGGCGGTGGCCGGCAGGCTGCCCTGGACGCCGGCGGGCGCGGTCGCGGTTCCCTCGATCCGGGGAAACTCGATCGGATCACCCTTGTGCAGGGTGTCGAGCCAGTCGCTGGAGACGCGCTGGGGCTGCCGGTTCGCGCCGACCAGCGTGCGCAGCAGGAGTTCGTTGTTCTTGTCGACCTCGTACGCGGTGCCGTGCGCGTCCACGATGTAGCGCTGCCCGTCCGGGGCGGCGACGTACAGGATGTCCCCGCCGCCGAGCTTCTCGCGGGTGCTCTCGGTCTTCTTCAGGTCGCGGGCGGCGAGGACGAACGCGGCCTTCTGGATGGCCCCGCCGCCCGCGCTCGGGCGCTCGCAGACGGCCCAGCGCTTCTTGGCGCCCGCCTCCTGGCTGGAGGGCAGGCGGTCGGGGGCGTACGGGATGCCGATGGTGACGCCGTGCGGGATCTTGCCGTTGTCGAGGATCGACTCGTCGACGGTGACCACGTCGCCCTTGCCGTCGGCGAGGAGCAGTTTCGCCGAGGCCATGTTGAGCACCGGGTGCAGCTCGGTCTTGCCGTCCGTCTTGAGGACGACGTACCGGGTGGTGGACTTGCTGGCGATGATGACCTTCTCGCCGGGGGTGTCCCAGCCCTGCGGTGCGGTCGGCCGGAACATGCCCCAGGCGCCGAAGACGGCCAGGACGACGACGCCGGCGATGGTGCCGGGCAGGATCGCCCGCAGGGGCTTGGGGGCTCCTTCTTCCGAGCCGTCGGAGGAGGGCTGGACGAATGCCGCGAGCATGCGCCGCTTCGCAAAGGTGTAGGCGTTGAGTTGATCCCGCCGAGATGCCATCTGCCCCTGATTCTCCCCGTGTGCCGTCCGGATGGCCGGTCGGAGACGACCGTCTCCGGCACCGCGTTGTCGGACCGAGCCCCTACTATGCCTGGTGTCTGATCGGTTCCGTGGAGCAGGTAGGGTACCGGGGCTCTCAAGGCCTCTGCTCAGGGGCGGAATTGCTGGGAGTTGTGAGGAAAATGGGGGGACGAGTTGAGGGCTTCCGGGACGCGGGCTCGTACGCGCGGGCACGGGCGGGCGGCCGCCCCTGCGGCGGCCGGTCCTGAACCGGCCGGTTCGCCGACGGCGCCGCCCCGGGAACAGCGGCCCCCGGACACGGCGCGTCCGGCCGCCCGTCCGACGCTCTCCGGCTCGTTCCGCATGCAACGGCTCGTACTGCCGGAACTCGCGCTCGCCCTGCTCGTCGTCGGCTGGGTCGTCGGCCCGGTCGCCCTGGTGCCCGCCGCCGTCCTCGCCGTACTGCTGGTCGCGCTCGCGTTCGTCCGCCGTCGCGGCCGGTCGCTGCCCGAATGGCTGGCTACCGCACGGGAGTTGAAGGCACGTCAGCGCCGGGCCGCGAACACTCCGATACCGCCGGGCACCGAACCCTCGCTGGTACCCGCGCTGGAGTGCGAGCCGAGCCTGCGCACCTACTCCTACACCCACCGCGACCGCCGCCCCGTCGGCATCGTCGGGGACGGCACCTTCGTCACCGCCGTGTTGCAGGTGGAGGCCGACGCGACGGCGTTGCGGGCGGAGCGGAGCCGGCAGCCGTTGCCGTTGGGGCTGGTGCGGGACGCGCTGGAGGTGGACGGGATACGGCTGGAGTCGGCGCAGACGGTGCTGCACACGCAGCCGGCGCCGGCGTTGCACCTGCCGCAGCAGTCCGTGGCCGTCGCCAACTACCTCCCCTTGCAGGAGCAGACGGGCGCTCCGGCCGTGCGCATCACCTGGATCGCGCTGAAACTGGACCCGGAGGCCTGCGCGGAGGCCGTGGCCGCGCGCGGGGGCGGGCTGCTCGGGGCGCAGAAGTGCGTCGTGCGGGTCGCGGACCACCTGGCGAGCAGGCTCACCGGGGCGGGCTTCGGGGCGCGGGTGCTCGACGAGGAGGAGCTGATCGCCGCGCTCGCCACGTCGGCCTGCGCCAACCCGCTGGTCACGGCGGAGGCCGGGCGCAGCGAGGCGCGGGAGCGGCGTACGGAGGAGTCCGGGCGCAGCTGGCGCTGCGACAACCGGCGGCACACCACCTACTGGGTGCGGCGCTGGCCCCAACTCGGCGGCGGGCGGGGCGAGTCGCTGCCACAGTTCGTCGCCCGGGTCACGGCGATACCGGCGCTCGCCACCACCTTCAGCCTCACCCTGGCGCGCGGCGACCGGCAGGAGGTGTCGCTGTGCGGGCACCTGCGGGTGACCGGCCGCAGCGATGACGAACTGGTCGCGGCGCGACACGCGTTGGAGGCGGCGGCCCGCGGGGCCGGGGCCGGTCTGGCCCGCCTCGACCGTGAGCAGCTGCCTGGCATGCTGGCCACACTGCCCCTCGGAGGTGCGCGGTGACGACGACGGATCAGTCGGCCTCGCCGGAGAACCGGCAGTCGGCGGGGGGCGACCTCACGGCGCGCGGGCTGGGCGAGCGGCTGCGGCACGGCCTCGGGCTGCTCGGGCCCCGGCACGGCAGGCACACGCTCTCCGCCGAACTGCTGGACACCCTCGCCCTGCCCATCGGCGACGACGGCGTGGTGGCCGGGGTGGACGCCGAGGGACAGCCGGCCGTGCTGGGCATCAACCGGCCCACCCCGTACGACGTGGTGCTGATCGGCGGCCTGTGGACGGCGCAGGTGCTGGCCCTGCGGGCGGCGGCCACCGGCGCGCGGGTGGCCGTGGAGACCGGCCGGCCCCAGGCCTGGATGCAGATGGTGCACGCCATGGGCGGCGGGCAGAACGGCCTGTCGGTGTACGACGTCGGGCGGGTGCCCCCGCAGGGCGCCTCGGCCGGTACGCCGGTCCTGGTGGTGCGGGACTGCGGCATGCGGCCCCCGCGCGGCCGTGTGGTGTCCGGGCCCTGGCAGTCGGTGCTGACCCTGCTGCCGTACCTCAGTCCGGTCGCGCCCCGGCTGCTGCGGCAGGCGCGGCTCGCCGGCATCCAGCGGGTCTCCCCGGACGAGGCCGCCGAACTCGGGCGCACCATGGGTCTGACCCGCACCGAGGTGGAGACGCTGCCCGCGCTGCCGGACGGCGTCACCCTGTGGTGTACCGACCGCGATCGGCAGTACGTGCTGACCCAGCCCACCGACGCCGAGACCGGATTGCTCGGCACCCCCCGGCGCATGGACTGAACTGCCCTTGTCCGTCCCGTTTGTTCGTCTTCTCTCTCTTTCTCGTTCGCCGTTCCTCTTCCGTTTGCTCCCGGTTTCGTGCGACAACTCGGATGGCGGGCGCGGTTCTTCGCCGTGCCCTCCCACCTGGTGTGCGCGAGCCGACAGGCGGGCGGGCCTGCCGAGGGGCGGCTCGTGGTGATTAGGCTGGGAGCGGGCGTGATGGCAGGACCCGTGGAGCGGACTGCCCCTGACGACTACGGACGACTCGAACGACACGACATGGTCGCCCCGGCACGGCATGAGGGTGCTCGACCACACCAGGAGGAACTGTGAGCAGCGATCGGGACGGGATGCGCGGGGGCTGGGCCACACCCGGCGATGACCAGCCCGACGCGGAGGCCGTCGAGACCACCGGCGAGTTCACCATCGACTACGCTCCCCCCGCCTGGTACACGCAGAACGCGTCCGGCGCCGCGGGCTCCGGCGGTGGCGGTTCGCTCGGGGGACCGACCGGCGTGGGCGGCGCCGAGGGCTTCGCCGAGCAGGGCGGGGCCGGGGCCGGTGGTCCGGGGAGCGCCGTGGTTCCGCCGTTCTCCTCGTCGCCGGGTACGGCGGCGCCGGTGCCCGGGCCTGGCGCCGGGGCGACTCCGCCGCCGCCCAGCACACCGCCGGTCGGTACGCCGCCGCAGGGAACGCCGTTCGCCGCGCCGGCCGACGGTTCCGTTCCGATGCCGAGGCTGCCCGACGGGTTCGAGTTGCAGCAGCCGCAGCAGCCCTCCCCGCCGCCGCAGGCCCAGCCCGAGGCGCCGGCCGTCGCGCCCGAGACCGGCAACGGGGATCTGGAGAGCGGGGCCACCATGCGGTTCTCCGCCGTCGCCCTGAAGCGGGAGATGGCGGAGATCGCCGAGCAGGCCGCCGCCATGCAGAAGGCCGCCGCGGAGTCCGAGGCCCGGTCGGGCGCCGGTTCCACGTCCGGGTCCGGCTCCCAGGCCGGGTCGGGCGCCCAGGCCGATTCCGGTTCCCCGTCCGTCGCCGGTTCCGTTCCCGGCGCTGAGTCCGGTTCCGGTTCTCCGTCCGACGCCCGGTCCGAGACCGGGTCCGGGTCCGAGACCGGGTCCGGGTCCGAGACCGGGTCCGAGACCGAAACCGAGACCGGCGGGGAAGAGTCCGGGGACGCCGGGGACGCCCGGGACGCGGTCGTTGCGAAGGGCGAGGCCGAGGAGGCGAACTCCCCGGCCGAGGACGCGGAACCGGGCGTCGACGGCGCCGCCGGGACCGATGTCCCCGACGGCGAGGCCGCGGACCGTGCGCCGGAGGGCACCGCCGACGACGTTTCCGGCGAGGAGAAGGCCCCCGCGCAAGCCGCGGGCGGCGAGCAGACGGGGCCGCAGGAAGCCGTACCCGCGAACGGCGCGGTCCCCCAG
>NZ_VOGW01000187.1:17296-20149 GCF_007896895.1 Streptomyces misionensis
GCTTCCCGCAGCCCACCGCGCCCAACGGCCCCAACGGCCCCGCGCAGCAGGGCGGTTACGGCTTTCCCCAGTCGGACAACCCCGCACAGCCGGGCGGTTACGGCTTCCCCCAGTCGCCGGAGCAGCAGCCGCAGCCCCAGCCGCCCGTCGATCCCCGCCTCGGGGCCGCCTGGCCGCAGCCGATCCAGCACGACCAGCGGCAGCCCACCAACCCCGGTGCCGCGCCGCTGGGTTACACGGCCGCCGTGGAGCTGTCCTCGGACCGGCTGCTGAACAACCGCCGGCAGAAGGCGAAGAGCGGCCGGCCCGCAGCGGGCGGGTCCCGGTTCAAGCTGGGCGGCAAGAAGGAGGAGGCCGAGCGGCAGCGCAAGCTGGAGCTGATCCGCACGCCGGTGCTGTCCTGCTACCGGATCGCGGTCATCAGCCTCAAGGGCGGCGTGGGCAAGACCACCACGACCACCGCGCTCGGCTCCACCCTCGCCACCGAGCGGCAGGACAAGATCCTCGCCATCGACGCCAACCCGGACGCCGGCACGCTCGGCCGACGGGTGCGCCGGGAGACCGGGGCCACCATCCGCGACCTCGTCCAGGCGATCCCGTACCTCAACTCGTACATGGACATCCGCCGGTTCACCTCGCAGGCGCCCTCCGGTCTGGAGATCATCGCCAACGACGTGGACCCGGCCGTGTCGACCACGTTCAACGACGAGGACTACCGGCGCGCGATCGACGTGCTCGGCCGCCAGTACCCGATCATCCTGACCGACTCGGGCACCGGTCTGCTGTACAGCGCGATGCGCGGGGTGCTCGACCTCGCCGACCAGCTCATCATCATCTCCACGCCGTCCGTGGACGGTGCGTCCAGCGCCAGCACGACGCTGGACTGGCTGGCCGCGCACGGCTACTCGGACCTGGTGTCCCGCTCCCTGACCGTGATCTCCGGGGTCCGCGAGACCGGCAAGATGATCAAGGTCGAGGACATCGTGGCGCACTTCGAGACCCGTACCCGCGGGGTCGTGGTCGTGCCCTTCGACGAGCATCTGGCCGCCGGTGCCGAGGTGGACCTCGACATGATGCGGCCGCGGACCCGCGAGGCGTACTTCAACCTCGCCGCGATGATCGCCGAGGACTTCGTGCGGCACCAGCAGGCGCACGGGCTGTGGACCAGCGACGGCAACCCGCCGCCGGTGGCCGCCCCGCCGATGCCGGGCCAGCAGATGCCGGGGCAGCCCGTGCCCGGACAGCCGATGCCCGGACAGCCCATGCCGGGCCAGCCCGCGCCCGGTCAGCCGTACCCGCAGGTCCCCGGCCAGCCGTACCCCGGCCAGCCCCATCCGCCGCAGGGACAGCAGCCCTACCCGCCCCAGCAGGGGCCCTACCCGCCGCAGCAGGGCCGGCCGCCGTACCCGGGCCGGCCGTACCCCCAGGGTCAGCCGCCGCAGCAGTAGCGCGACCCACGGCATACGAAAGGGCGGCCGGTGCTCCGCGCACCGGCCGCCCTTCGCCGTCTCGGCGGCACCGAACGCGTGCCGCCACCACGAGGAACGCGAGGACTAGCTGTACTGACCCGTGAGGTTGGGGACGCGGCTGGCGGGTGGTTGCCCTTTCAGTGCGGTGTGTCCGCGGTGGTGATTGTAGGTGTGCAGCCACTGCGGGAACGCTTCGCGGCGCTCGGTTTCTGACCGGTAGGGGCGGGCGTAGGCCCACTCGTCCAGCAGGGTGCGGTTGAAGCGTTCGACCTTGCCGTTCGTCTGGGGTCGGTAGGGCCGGGTTCGCTTGTGGACGATCCCGGCTGCTGCCAGGGCATCGCGCCAGTCGTGTGAGCGGTAGCAGGAGCCGTTGTCGGTCAGCACCCGTTCGACGGTGATCCCGGCATGGGTGAAGAAGGCGTGGGCCCGCTGCCAGAAGCCGGTGGCGGTCTCCTTCTTCTCGTCCGCATGGATCTCGCTGTAGGCCAGGCGGGAGTGGTCGTCGACGGCGGTGTGCAGGTAGCTGTAGCCGAGGTTGGGACGGCCGCCGGCGGTGCGGGGCCGGGCGGGGTCGCGGTGCGCGGAGCTGTTGCGGCCGCCCTGGGCGGCCAGCCAGACGGTCTGCGAGCCGCTGTGCGTCCGCACGCTGGTCTCGTCGTAGTCGACCCGGCCCTCGCTGCAGCATCCGCACAGCATGTGGAAGCCGCTCGCCGGCTCGGCTCCGAAGTCCCGCGCGAAGAACGAGTCCACCAGGGCGTCGACGTCGGTTGCGTCCGCCGCGCGCACGGTCGTGTGCAGCGTCGGCAGCGAGGACGCCTCGAAGAGCAGCAGTTCGTCGAAGACGGCGACGCGCCGGCCGTTGTACGTCCGCTCGCCGTTCGGCTCCCCGTCGTGCACGACGATCTCGCCGAAGCGACGGCCCTTCGTGGCCGGGACGTTCATCACCCGACCGCGCGTCGGGCAGAGCCGCTGGATCCACACCACCTCGCGCTCGCCACCCGTGTCCAGCCGTACGCACGCCGGGCCGAAGGCGCCGTTGATCTCCCCCTCGCCCTCCGGCATCGGTATCCCGAAGCCCTCCCAGGCGTCACGGGCGGTCGCCCAGTCGCGCTGGATCGTGGCGGCGACACCCAGGTTCCAGAACGCCGGGTCCTGCTCGCCGCGGGGCGAACGGGCGGCGGCCTCACGGCCGAGTTCGCACGCCTTCGCCCAGTTACGCAGGAACTTGTGCGCCAGCGCCGCGTCGTACCACCACGCCGCGCTGGGGCCCTCGTTCGGATAGTGCGCGAGGACCCGCTCGTACAACTCGGCGGAACACAGCCACTCCCGCGCGTCCCACATCTCCCGAGCCCTCTCCAGCAACCGCCCCGCCTCGGACTTCTCC
>NZ_VOGW01000187.1:20424-100687 GCF_007896895.1 Streptomyces misionensis
GTCGCCTCGGCTCCGGCCTCGAACCGGCCCACGATCCAGCTCACCCCCGGCAGCACGCTCGCCCTCGTCGGCGGCGGCACCGCCGTGGTCCTGGTCGTCGGCGCGGTCCTGGTCTCCATGCTTCTCGCGGTCGCCATCACCGCCACCTCCGTGGCCGTGTGCGCCGTCGTCCTCCGCTCGATGCTGAACGCCGAAAGGAAGCGCTGACATGGGCATCTTCAGCCGCAAGAGCAACACCCCGGAACCCGCCCGCAACGAGGAGATGGTCGAACTCGGCCGCGAGTACGCCATCGCCCGCCGTCACCGCGACACCAGGGCCATGAACCGGATCATGCGGCAGGTCGGCAACGACAAGGACGTCACGGACCTGAGCGACTTCCGCGCCGGCCAGGAGTCCTACGACTCCATCCCGCCCATCCCGCGCGGTCGCAACCGCCGCCGCTGAACGGCCCCCGGAGCGGCCTCGGTCGCCAAACTTCCGCCGCTCCGGGCGCCTGCACCCCATTCCAGATCCAACGGACCCGAAAGGGAGACCCCATCATGCCCCAGCACGCCCAGAACACGCCCGTCTGCCGCGACTGCGACGGCTTCGCCACCGCCGCCATCACCACCGGCACCCGCCACACCGACGGCACCCGCGGCACCCTCACCGTCACCTGCCCGACCTGCAAGGGCACCGGCCACCGCGTCCCCGCCGCCGGCCTCACCCACGTCGGGCGGTGACTGATGGCGCTCCTCGACTGGCGCTCGCCCGAGCACTTTGACCACAGCGGCGACAAGCCGTGCGTGATCTGCACCAAGCCCACCCCGCTCCGCTCCGACCGCGGCAAGCCCGTCCACAAGGTGTGTGCCGAGGAGTGGATGGACCGCCACCCGTCCAAGGAGGACGGTAAGTGACCGACACCGCCACCATGGCGGGCCTGGACCCGGCCACCCTCAACGATCTGCTGAGGCTGGCCGGGTCCACCGGCTTCGACCGCATCCAAGACCAAATCCGCCGCACCGGCGGCTGCTCCGACCCCATCCACCTGCAAGGTTCGACCGTCACCCGCGACGCCACCAGTGGTGTGATGCTGCATTGTTATTCCACCGTGACCGAACCCGGCGGCGTCCTCCGCGTGGCCTGCGGCAACCGGCGGGCATCCCGCTGCCCCTCCTGCGCCTGGACCTACGCCGGGGACACCTACCACCTCATCCGCGCCGGCCTCGTCGGCGACCCCGCCAAAGGCACCCCCGACACGATCCGCGACCACCCGCGTGTCTTCGCCACCCTCACCGCCCCGTCGTTCGGCCCGGTCCATAATCGGCCCGGCAACCGGCCCTGCCGCTGCGGCACCCACCACCCCGAGGACGCCCCCGAGCTGGGCACCCCGCTCAACCCGGACACCTACGACTACGCGGGCGCCGTGCTGTGGAACAACCACGCCTCCGACCTGTGGCGCTACTTCACGATCTACCTGCGCCGAGAGATCGCCAAGCGCGCCGGCCTCACCCAGAAAGCCGCCCGCGAAGCCTCCCGCATCTCCTTCGGCAAGGTCGCCGAGTACCAGAAACGCGGAGCCGTCCACTTCCACGCCGTGATCCGCTTCGACGGCCCCGAGGGCCCCGACACCCCGCCGCCGGCCTGGGCCACCCTTGACCTCCTCACCGACGCCATCCGCGCCGCCGCCGCCCGCGTCGCCGTCGACGTGCCCCCGTCCGGTGACCAACCGGCCCGGACCCTGCGCTGGGGTGACCAGCTCGACGTTCGGCCGATCCGTGCCTTCGGCGACGGTCAGGAGATCACCGAACAGGCCGTCGCCTCCTACGTCGCCAAGTACGCCACCAAGGCAGCCGAGACCACCGGCACCGTCGACCGCCGCATCGGCAACAAAGAGGCCCTGGCCCTGCTCGGCATCCCCGACCACCCGGCCCGGCTCATCGCCGCGTGCCTCGACCTACACCCGCTCTACCCGGACCGCAAGCTCCGCGACTGGGCCCACATGCTCGGCTTCCGCGGCCACTTCTCCACCAAATCCCGCCGCTACTCCACCACCCTCGGCGCCCTGCGCCAGACCCGCGCCGACTACCGCGCCGCCCAGCAACGAGCCGCCCTCGGCCTGCCCGACCCCGACGACGAGGAAGCAACCACCCTCACCCTCGCCCACTGGACCTACGCCGGCCACGGCCACACCCCCGGAGAATCCTGGCTCGCCGCCAACATCCGCCGCGACATCCAACACAACCGCGAGATCGCCCGCGAGGAACTACCCACCCTGCTCGTCTTGGAAGGAGTCACCGAGTGACCACCGCCACGCCCGAACTGCTGACCGTGCCCGAGGTCATGGAACGGCTCAACGTCGGCCGGACCAAGGTCTATGACCTGATCCGCACGCGCCGGCTGGTGTCCATCAAGGTCGACGGCTGCCGCCGTATACCCACCGATGCGGTGCGCGCCTTCATCACGGGGCAGATCGGTGAGGCTGCCTGATGGCCAAGCGTCGCCCCAACGGTGGGGGCACCATCACCAAGCGCAAGGACGGTCGCTATCAGGGCGCCGCGTACGTCACCGACACGGACGGCAACCGTGTCCGGAAGTACGTCTACGGCGCGACCTGGGACGAGGCGAACGAGAAGCTCGGCAAGCTCCAGGAGCAGGAGCGGAACGGCATCCCGGTGCCCTCGCGGGCCTGGACGCTCGGTGAGTGGCTGGCCTACTGGCTGGAGCACATCGTCAAGCCGGAACGGGAGCACAACACCTACGTCAAGTACGAGTCCAAGATCAGGCTGTACCTCCTGCCACACCTGGCCAAGAAGCCGTTGACCAAGCTCACGCCGGCGCAGCTCCGTGCGTTCATGGCCACGCTGAAGCGTGAGGAGGTCGGGGCCGCCACCCGCTTCGAGGTGCTGCGGGTGCTGCGCAACGCCCTCAACCGGGCCATCCATGAGGAGATCCTGACGCGGAACGTCGCCCTCCTGGTGGACATGCCCAAGGTGAGCAAGGACAAGGGCAAGGCGTGGAGCGCGCGTGAGGCTGTCGCCTTCCTGCGGGCGTCCCGCGCCCACCGCCTCTACGCGGCCTGCGTCCTGGTCCTCGTGCTGGGGCTCCGTCGCAGTGAGGTGCTGGGCCTGCGCTGGCAGGACATCGACTTCGACGCTCGCCACTTCACCCCGGTCAAGCAGGTGCAGCGCGTCAAGGGCGTCGGCCTTGTCCTCAAGGACCTCAAGACCGAGTCCTCACAGGCGGTGCTGCCTCTCCCCGAGTTCTGCGCCCGCGCCCTGGAGGAGCGGCGGGAGCTGCAAGAGCTGGAACGGAAGATCGCCGGTGAGCACTGGTCGCAGGAGCCTGACCACGACCTGATCTTCTCCTCGGAGCACGGCGGCATGATCGACCCGGTGGGCTTCTCGCGGACCTTCGACCGCCTCGTGAAGCGCGCCGGCGTCCGCCGCATCACGGTCCGGCTTGCTCGGCACACCTGCGGCACCCTGCTCGCCTTCCTGAAGGTGCACCCCAAGGTCGCCCAAGCCATCCTGCGCCACAGCCAGATCAGCATGACCATGGACGTCTACACACACGTGGTGGGCGACGAGGAGCGGGAAGCGGTCGCGCTCCTTGCGGAACTTCTGGAAGACCCGCTCATCGGCTGATGTCAGCCATGGATGTCAAAGACCCCCAGCCGCTATCGACTGGGGGTCTTCTCGCTGGTGGGGCTAACAGGATTTGAACCTGTGGCCTCATCCTTATCAGGGATGCGCTCTAACCAACTGAGCTATAGCCCCGCCGCGCTTTGCGGGGTGTGTCCCGCGCGCTGACTCCTGAAGATTAGCGCACGACCACGTCAGTCCCAAAATCGGTTGTCGCCAGGCCTCACTCGTCCTCGGCGAGGGTCAGCTCGATGCCGCCCACGAAGCCCGCGGAGAGGTTGTAGATGAAGGCGCCGAGCGTCGCCAGCGCGGTGGCCAGGACGACGTCGATCGCGGCGATGATCGTCGTGAAGGTCAGGACGTGGGGGAGGGAGAGGAAGGACTGGAGGTCGAAGCCGGTGGCCTCGTTCGCGCCGGTCGCCTCCGAGATCGTCCCGCCGACCGTGGAGAACACGCCCATCGCGTCCATGACCATCCACAGCACCGCCGAGGCGACGATGGTGCAGATGCCGAGCGCGATGGAGAGCAGGAAGCTCACCTTCATCACCGACCACGGGTCGGCCTTCGCCACCCGCAGCCGCGCCTTGCGGGTGCGCGGTGCCGTGCGCACCCCGGTGCGCGGCCGTCGTACCGCGCCGGCCGGCGGCTCCGCCGGGTAGGCCTGCGGCGGGTGGTACGGCCCGCCCGCCTGCTCGGGGCGCCGCTCCCCGGGGAGCGGAGACGACGACTGCGCCTCACCGGCCGCGGCCGGGCCACGGGTGTCCGTCACAGTTCCCCCCTGGGGTCCAGACGAGCCGGTGGCGTCCGCCGCGGACGCCCGCACCGGCTTCAGGTTGGTCGTGTGCGGGTCGGTTTCCCCGCCCGCCCCGTGCGCGGCGGAGCCACGGCCGCCGCCGTCCGTCTCCGTACCCGTGGAGGTACCGGCCGATCCGGCGCCCGTGGCTCCGCTCACGATGACTCACTCCTCGTGCCTACTCGGCCGAGGGCGCCTCACCCTCGTCCGTGCCGGTGGCCTGGACGTCCTCGGCGGCGATGTCGGCGGCGTCGTCGCCGTCGACCTCCTCCGCCTCGCGCCCCGCCTCGGCGTTACGTGCGATGCCGACCACGGCATCGCGCTTGCCCAGGTTGATCAGTTGGACGCCCATGGTGTCACGGCCCGTCTCCCTGACCTCGTTGACTCGCGTGCGAATCACACCGCCGGACAGGGTGATCGCGAGGATCTCGTCGGTCTCCTCCACGACCAGCGCCCCGACGAGCGAACCGCGGTCCTCCACGATCTTGGCGGCCTTGATGCCGAGGCCACCGCGGCCCTGGACGCGGTACTCGTCCACGACGGTCCGCTTCGCGTACCCACCGTCCGTGGCAGTGAACACGAACGTACCGGGTCGCACCACATTCATCGAGAGAAGCTCGTCGCCCTCGCGGAAACTCATCCCCTTGACGCCGGAGGTGGCGCGGCCCATCGGGCGAAGGGACTCGTCCGTGGCGGTGAACCGGATCGACTGTGCCTTCTTGCTGATCAGCAGCAGATCGTCGTCGGCGGAGACCAGCTCGGCACCGATCAGCTCGTCGTCGCCGCCGTCCTCGCGCTCCCGCAGATTGATCGCGATCACGCCGCCGGAGCGAGGCGAATCGTAATCCTTCAGAGGCGTCTTCTTGACCAGACCGGACTTGGTGGCCAGCACCAGGTACGGCGCCGCCTCGTAGTCCCGGATGGCGAGGATCTCGGCGATCGCCTCGTCCGGCTGGAAGGCCAGCAGGTTCGCCACGTGCTGACCGCGCGCCTCGCGGCCGGCCTCGGGCAGCTCGTACGCCTTGGCCCGGTACACCCGGCCCTTGTTGGTGAAGAACAGCAGCCAGTGGTGCGTGGTGGAGACGAAGAAGTGGTCGACGATGTCGTCTTCCTTCAGCTTCGTGCCGCGCACACCCTTGCCGCCGCGCTTCTGCGCCCGGTAGTCGTCCGTCTTGGTCCGCTTGACGTAACCGCCGCGGGTGACGGTGACGACGATGTCCTCCTCGGCGATCAGGTCCTCGATGGACATGTCGCCCTCGTACGGGATCAGCTTGGTCTTGCGGTCGTCGCCGTACTTCTCGACGATCGCGGCCAGCTCCTCGCCGACGATGCCGCGCTGGCGCACCGGGGAGGCCAGGATCGCGTTGTACTCGTTGATCTTCGCCTGGAGCTCGTCGTGCTCCTGGACGATCTTCTGCCGCTCCAGGGCCGCCAGGCGCCGCAGCTGCATCTCGAGGATGGCGTTCGCCTGGATCTCGTCGATCTCCAGCAGGCCCATCAGGCCCGTGCGCGCGACGTCGACGGTCTCGCTGCGCCGGATCAGCGCGATGACCTCGTCGATCGCGTCCAGCGCCTTCAGCAGGCCGCGCAGGATGTGCGCGCGCTCCTCGGCCTTGCGCAGCCGGAACCGGGTCCGGCGCACGATGACCTCGATCTGGTGCGTCACCCAGTGCCGGATGAACGCGTCCAGGGACAGCGTGCGCGGCACGCCGTCGACCAGCGCCAGCATGTTGGCGCCGAAGTTCGTCTGGAGGTCGGTGTGCTTGTACAGGTTGTTCAGCACGACCTTGGCGACCGCGTCCCGCTTGAGGACGATGACCAGCCGCTGACCGGTGCGCGAGGACGTCTCGTCGCGGACGTCCGCGATGCCGCCGATCCTGCCGTCCTTCACCAGGTCGGCGATCTTCTGCGCCAGGTTGTCCGGGTTCACCTGGTACGGCAGCTCGGTCACCACCAGGCACTGGCGGCCCTGGATCTCCTCGACCTCGACCACCGCGCGCATCGTGATCGAGCCGCGCCCGGTGCGGTACGCCTCCTCGATGCCCTTGCGGCCCACCACCAGCGCGCCGGTCGGGAAGTCGGGGCCCTTGATGCGCTCCATGAGCGCATCCAGCAGCTCCTCGTGCGAGGCGTCGGGGTTCTCCAGGTACCACTGGGCGCCGGCCGCGACCTCGCGCAGGTTGTGCGGCGGGATGTTGGTCGCCATGCCGACCGCGATGCCGGCCGAGCCGTTGATCAGCAGGTTCGGGAAGCGGGACGGCAGGACGGTCGGCTCCTGGGAGCGGCCGTCGTAGTTGTCCGTGAAGTCGACGGTCTCCTCGTCGATGTCGCGGACCATCTCCATCGACAGCGGCGCCATCTTGCACTCGGTGTAGCGCATCGCCGCCGCCGGGTCGTTGCCCGGCGAGCCGAAGTTGCCGTTGGAGTCCACCAGCGGCATCCGCATCGACCACGGCTGGGCGAGGCGCACCAGGGCGTCGTAGATGGAGGAGTCGCCGTGCGGGTGGTAGTTGCCCATGACGTCACCGACGACACGGGCGCACTTGTAGAAGCCGCGATCGGGGCGGTAGCCGCCGTCGTACATCGCGTAGAGCACACGACGGTGGACGGGCTTGAGGCCGTCCCGGACGTCGGGCAGCGCACGGGACACGATGACGGACATCGCGTAGTCCAGGTACGAGCGCTGCATCTCGGTCTCGAGCCCGACGGGCTCGACACGCATGGCGAGTTCGCCGCCCTCTTCGGGGGTGACTGGAGTGTTCTCGTCGGCCATTGCTGGTGAAGATCCTTCCCTGTGCGGTCAGCTGAGACCGACTCAGATGTCGAGGAAGCGGACGTCCTTGGCGTTGCGCTGGATGAACTGGCGGCGCGCCTCGACGTCCTCGCCCATCAGCACCGAGAACAGGTCGTCGGCCTGGGCGGCGTCGTCCAGGGTGACCTGACCGAGCACGCGATGCTCCTGGTCCATGGTGGTCACGCGCAGCTCCTCGGCGTTCATCTCGCCGAGACCCTTGAAGCGCTGGATGGAGTCCTCGCGGACGCGCTTGCCGCGCTGGCGCCCCATCTCGATCAGCGCGTCGCGCTCGCGGTCCGAGTACGCGTACTCGACGTCGTCCCGGCCCCACTTGATCTTGTAGAGCGGCGGGCGGGAGAGGTACACGTGCCCGGCCTCGACCAGCGGCCGCATGAAGCGGAACAGGAAGGTCAGCAGCAGGGTGCTGATGTGCTGGCCGTCGACGTCGGCGTCCGCCATCAGGATGATCTTGTGATAGCGGAGCTTCTCGATGTCGAAGTCCTCGTGCACACCGGTGCCGAAGGCGGAGATCAGCGCCTGGATCTCCTGGTTCTGCAGGATCTTGTCGATCCGGGCCTTCTCGACATTGAGGATCTTGCCGCGGATCGGGAGGATCGCCTGGTACTGCGGGTTGCGGCCGGACTTGGCCGAGCCGCCGGCGGAGTCACCCTCGACGATGAAGATCTCGCACTTGGCCGGGTCGTTGGACTGGCAGTCGGCCAGCTTGCCCGGCAGCGACGCGGTCTCCAGCAGGCCCTTGCGGCGGGTGAGGTCGCGCGCCTTGCGGGCCGCGACGCGCGCGGTGGCCGCCTGGATGCCCTTGCGGATGATGTCCGCGGCCTCGTTCGGGTTGCGGTCCAGCCAGTCGTTGAGGTGCTCGTAGACCGCCTTCTGCACGAAGGTCTTGGCCTCCGTGTTGCCCAGCTTGGTCTTGGTCTGGCCCTCGAACTGCGGCTCGCTGAGCTTGACCGAGATGATCGCGGTCAGGCCCTCGCGGATGTCGTCACCGGTGAGGTTGTCGTCCTTGTCGCGCAGCAGCTTCTTGTCGCGCGCGTACTTGTTGATCAGCGACGTCAGCGCGGCGCGGAAGCCCTCCTCGTGGGTGCCGCCCTCATGCGTGTGGATGATGTTGGCGAAGGAGTACACGCCCTCGCTGTAGCCGCTGTTCCACTGCATCGCGACCTCGAGGGACAGGCTCTTGTCCTTGTCCTCCGCCTCCAGGTCGATGATGGTGGGGTGCACCACCTCTCCCTTGCGGGAGTTGAGGTACTTCACGAAGTCGACGATGCCGCCCTCGTAGTGGTACGTGACCGACTTGACCTCGGCCTTCTCGTCCGCGCCCGCCTCGTCCGCGCCGCTGGTGGCCTTCGCCGACTCGCGCTCGTCGGTGAGCCTGATGTTCAGGCCCTTGTTGAGGAAGGCCATCTCCTGGAAGCGCCGGGACAGCGTCTCGAAGGAGTACTCGGTGGTCTCGAAGATCTCCGGGTCGGCCCAGAAGGTGACCGACGTGCCGGTCTCCTCGGTGGGCTCGTGCCGGGCCAGCGGGGCGGTGGGCACGCCCATCTTGTAGTCCTGCGTCCACCGGTACCCGTCGGTCTTGACCTCGACGGAGACCTTGCCGGACAGGGCGTTCACGACGGACACGCCGACGCCGTGCAGACCGCCGGAGACGGCGTAGCCGCCGCCGCCGAACTTGCCGCCCGCGTGCAGCACGGTCAGCACGACCTCCAGGGCCGGCTTGCCCTCGGAGGGCACGATGCCGACCGGGATGCCGCGGCCGTTGTCGACGACGCGGACGCCGCCGTCGGCGAGGATCGTCACGTCGATGAAGGTCGCGTAACCCGCCAGCGCCTCGTCGACCGAGTTGTCGACGACTTCGTACACCAGGTGGTGCAGGCCGCGCTCGCCCGTGGAGCCGATGTACATGCCGGGCCGCTTGCGGACCGCGTCCAGCCCTTCGAGCACGGTGATGGCGCTGGCGTCGTACGAGGCTGCCGAAGCCGGGGCCTCGGCGGACACGCCGGCGTCGGTGGACGGGATGTTCTCGTTGGGGTTGCCGGAATCGGCCACGAAGCGCCCTTTCTGGCACAGCACGAGCCGGGCTCGTCGGCAGGTTGCCGGAGCGGCTGCGGCATGTTGCGTTGGTAAGCCTTGATCAGCGTTGCTCAGCTTTTCCCGGGCGGTCCCCACGTTGGGGCGGGATTGGCTTCCAGTCTACCGGTAGCGCTGACATCGATGGGGGTTTGCCGGTACCTGAGTCCCCATGTGCCGCCCTGAACCGGTCTCGGCCGGGTCCCGATATGCGGATGGGGGCTCCAAGAGCTTCACAGCGGCACTCAGAGCTTCGAGCCGTCAACCCTTGGCTACTCCAGGGTCAGTACGCCGCTCGCACTTGCGTACGGAAGGTCCCACGGGCGGTGAACCCGCAGGCCAAAGGGGGTACGAAGAGTCAGGTGACGTGAGGTACGTCACCCCGGGATCACCCGTAGGTATCGCCGGGCCCGGTGCTTCCCGGGGCCCGCAGCGGGCCGTAGCGGCGGGCCTGGCCGCCGGGGCCGTGCACCTTGATCAGCCGGACCGCGCCATGGCCGAGGTCCTGGTTGAGCCGCGCGACCAGCGCCGGCGCGAGCAGCCGCAGCTGGGTCGCCCAGGCCGTCGAGTCGCAGCCCACGGTGAGCACCCGCTCGTCCTCGTCGTAACGCTGCGGCACACAGTGCTTGGCCAGGTCCTCGCCGACGATCTGCGGCCAGCGGCCCATCACCCCGCCCACCGCCGCCGGGGTCTCCCAGCCGCGCTCGGTGATCAGCCGGTTGATCGCCGCGCCGAGCGCCATCGGGTCACGGCCGTCGGCGCGCGCCCCGGACCGCAGGCCGCCGCCCCGCCGGGCCTGCTTCTTCTGCCGCGCCGCGTCACCGCGCGCGCGGGCCTGCTCCTTGGCCGCGCGCAGCGCGACGCGCGCGAGGTCCACACCGGAGGGCTCGGCACCCTTGCGGGGCGGGTGCTGCTCGGCGCTCATACGCGTTCCACCGCCCCGCCGGAGACGGCGTAGCGCGCCCCGGTCAGCACGTGCGGCACGTCGTCGTCCACCGCGGCGGTGACCAGCACCTGCTCCCCGGGCGCCACCAGCTCGGCCAGCCGCTCGCGGCGGCGGGCGTCCAGTTCGGCGAAGACGTCGTCCAGGACGAGCACCGGCTCGTTGCCCTCGGCGCGCAGCAGGTCGTAGGAGGCCAGGCGCAGGGCGAGGGCGTACGACCAGGACTCGCCGTGCGAGGCGTACCCCTTGGCGGGCAGCTCACCGAGTTTCAGGATCAGGTCGTCCCGGTGCGGGCCGACCAGGGTGACACCCCGCTCGATCTCCTGCTTGCGCGCCTCGGCCAGGGCGGCCAGCAGCTGGGCGTACAGGTCCTCGCGGGTGTGGGCCTCGCCGGGCGCGGACGGCTTGTACTCCAGCGCGAGGGGACCGCCGCCGGGGGCCAGCTGCTCGTACGCCTTGTCGGCCAGCGGCCGCAGTGCGCCGATCAGGTCGAGCCGCTGGGCGAGCAGTTCGGCACCGGCGCGCGCCAGATGCTGGTCCCACACGTCCAGCGTGGACAGGTCCATGGAGCGCCCGCCGTGCCGCCGGGCCAGCGCGGCGGACTTCAGCAGCGTGTTGCGCTGCTTGAGCACCCGCTCGTAGTCGGAGCGCACGCCCGCCATCCGCGGCGAGCGCGCGGTGATCAGCTCGTCGAGGAACCGGCGCCGCTCGCCCGGATCGCCCTTCACCAGGGCGAGGTCCTCGGGCGCGAACAGCACGGTCCGTACGACGCCCAGCACATCGCGGGGTCTGACCTGCGACGACCGGTTGATGCGGGCGCGGTTGGCGCGTCCCGGGTTCAGCTCCAGCTCGATCAGCTGCTGCCGGTCGCCCTGGCGGACCTGCGCCCGGATCACGGCCCGCTCGGCGCCCATCCGCACCAGCGGCGCGTCCGAGGCGACGCGGTGGCTGCCGAGCGTCGCCAGATAGCCGACCGCCTCCACCAGGTTGGTCTTGCCCTGCCCGTTGGGCCCGACGAAGGCGGTGACGCCCGGGTCGAGCGGCACCTCGGCCCGGGCGTACGAGCGGAAGTCGGCGAGCGAAAGATGCGTGACGTGCATGACCGTGCGCCGACCTCCTCCCTGCTTCTTTCAGGACTTCTTCTCTACGGCGTGGCCGCCGAACTGGTTGCGCAGCGCGGCGATCATCTTCATCTGCGGCGAGTCCTCCTGGCGGGAGGCGAACCGCGCGAACAGCGATGCGGTGATCGCGGGCAGCGGCACCGCGTTGTCGATCGCGGCCTCCACGGTCCAGCGTCCCTCACCGGAGTCCTGGGCGTAACCGCGCAGGCCGTCCAGGTGCTCGTCCTCGTCCAGCGCGTTGACCGCGAGGTCGAGCAGCCAGGAGCGGATGACGGTGCCCTCCTGCCAGGAGCGGAAGACCTCGCGGACGTCCGTGACGGAGTCCACCTTCTCCAGCAGCTCCCAGCCCTCGGCGTAGGCCTGCATCATGGCGTACTCGATGCCGTTGTGGACCATCTTCGCGAAATGGCCCGCGCCGACCTTGCCGGCGTGCACCGAACCGAAGTCGCCCTCCGGCTTGAGCGCGTCGAACACCGGCTGCACACGGGCGACGTGCTCGGCGTCGCCGCCGTACATCAGCGCGTACCCGTTCTCCAGGCCCCAGACGCCGCCGGAGACGCCGCAGTCCACGAAGCCTATGCCCTTGGCGGCCAGCTCCGCGGCGTGCTTCTCGTCGTCCGTCCAGCGGGAGTTGCCGCCGTCCACGACCACGTCGCCCGGATCCAGCAGCTCGGCGAGCCGGTCGATGGTCGACTGGGTGGGCGCGCCGGCCGGGACCATCACCCAGACCACCCGCGGACCGCTGAGCTTGCCCACCAGCTCTTCCAGGCTGTGGACGTCCGCGAGATCGGGGTTGCGGTCGTATCCGATGACGGTGTGGCCCGCGCGGCGGATCCGCTCGCGCATGTTGCCGCCCATCTTGCCGAGGCCGACGAGACCGAGCTCCATCAGTTGTGTTCCTTAGGGTCGCTGGTGGCGTGAGGGGCACGGGACGTGCCGCCCAGAGCCTAAACCGACCCTTCGGCGCACAGCTGTGGGCTCGGGCGCTCATCCGGCGACGGCCGCTGCGACCGCCCGCCACGTGCGGCAATACCCCAATCCGGCCGCGGTGCCGGGCGCCCACAGAAGGCGCCCGGCACCGTGCACAGCTGTGGAAAACCGTCAGCCGCTGAGCCGCACCGGCATGATCAGGTACTTGTACGCCTCGTCGGCCTCCGCGTCCACCGCGGGCTTGCCGCTGAGCAGCGCCGGCTTCGTGGACGTGGTGAACGACAGCTGCGCCACCGGGGAGTCGATCGCGCTCAGGCCGTCCAGCAGGAACGTCGGGTTGAAGGCGATCGAGATGTCGTCGCCCTCCAGCTGCGCGTCGACCCGCTCCACGGCCTGTGCGTCGTCGCTGGAGCCGGCCTCCAGGATCAGCACGCCCTGCTCGAAGCTCAGGCGCACCGGGGTGTTCCGCTCGGCCACCAGCGCCACACGCTTCACGGCCTCCACGAACGGCGCCGTCTCGATCACCGCGACCGAGTTGAACTCGGTCGGGAACAGCGTCCGGTACTTCGGCAGGTCGCCCTCGAGCAGCCGCGTGGTCGTGCGTCGGCCCGCGCCCTCGAAACCGATCAGGCCCTCACCGGCGCCGGAGCCCGAGAGGGCCAGCGTCACGCTGTCCCCGGCGCCGAGCGACTTCGCGGTGTCCAGCAGCGTCTTGGCGGGCACCAGGGCGACCGCGGACGCGTCCGGGTTCTCCGGCTTCCACAGGAACTCGCGGACGGCGAACCGGTAGCGGTCGGTGGAGGCCAGGGTGACGGTGTCGCCCTCGATCTCGATGCGCACACCGGTGAGCACGGGCAGCGTGTCGTCGCGGCCGGCGGCGATGGCCACCTGGGAGACGGCGGCCGCGAAGACCTCGCCCGGGACGGTGCCGGTCGCGTTCGGCATCTGCGGCAGCGCCGGGTACTCCTCCACCGGGAGGGTGTGCAGCGTGAACCGGGACGATCCACAGACCACGGTCGCCCGTACACCGTCTGTGGAAATCTCCACCGGCCGGTTGGGGAGCGCGCGGGAGATGTCGGCGAGCAGCCGGCCGGAGACCAGGACGGTGCCGTCCTCCTCGACCTCGGCGTCGACGCTCACCCGAGCGGACACCTCGTAGTCGAAGCTCGACAGGCTCAGCTGGCCGTCCTCGGCCTTCAGCAGCAGGCCGGCGAGGACAGGCGCCGGCGGACGGGCCGGGAGGCTGCGTGCCGCCCAGGCCACTGCCTCCGCGAGTACGTCGCGTTCCACCCGGATCTTCACCGTAAGCCGCCTCCTGCTTGTTGCTTCTGAGTCCTCCGACTCGGTGTCACCGCCCACTGCGAAGGGCAGGACACCGGGGACCAGTCTGACGCACCGCAGTGACAGCAGGTGCCCGTCGGGGTCAAGTCGCTCCGGGAGGCAGCCGGGCCCGAGACGGCGAGTTGTGCACAGGCCCCGCTTCAAAACGATTGCCGAGCTCTCTCTAGTCGGGAGTAGTAGTAGGGCCTGTGGATACCGTGGATAACCACATTCGCCCAGCTCAGCGCGGGTTTTTTGTCCACCGACCCTGTGGGTGGAGGCGGTGGACAACCGGGGCCGGCTGTGGAGAACGGAAAGTTCTGCACACACCGCCCACAGGCTGAGGGCAGTTCTCCCCAGCTGTGTCCCCAGGAATACCCAGGTTTCCCACACCCCAACCCGGCAGCTTCGTGTGACGGCTTTCACTCGACGCGGTGAGAGGGTGGGGCGGGTTGCCGAACAGTGGACAGCCATGTGGAGAAGCGGCGCGAGACTGGGGACAACCGCCCCCAGCCTGTGGGTTGCCGGTGGACAACTTTCTGCACAGCCTGTGGATCCCCGCTTCGTCCACAGCCTGTGGATCTCTTTCGTCCACGAATCCACAACCCTCTGAGCTGCGAGGACGCACAACCCCCAGCCTCCCTGTGGACACACCTCGGGACAACTTCGCGGTCCCCAGGATGTGGAAGAGAGAAAGTCGCCGAATCTGTGGAGACAGGCCGTAACCCGGCCCTCAAATCGAACACGGGCCGACGCCGGGTCCACCGGCCAAAGGCGCGCGCCGGGCCGTGCAGGCTCTCCGCCGGCGCCGATCGGGCGTCTCCGCCCCCGGCCGACGACGGCACCCAGGCGCCCGAGGCAGGGCATCGACGCCCACGGGTCCCGTCGACGCCCGCGGAGCGCAGCCGGGCGCCCACGAAGCCGCACCAGGCCCGCAGCACACCGCACCAGGCCCCGGATCGGGCCCGTACATGCCGAAGGGCGTGTCCGGGACAACCGTCCCGGAGACGCCCTCGAAAGCCGGTCAGGACCGGCGCCGGCGGCCGCTAGCCGTTCTTGATGCGGTTGGTCAGCTCCGTCACCTGGTTGTAGATGGACCGCCGCTCCGCCATCAGCGCCCGAATCTTCCGGTCGGCGTGCATGACGGTCGTGTGGTCCCGGCCCCCGAACTGCGCGCCGATCTTCGGCAGCGACAGGTCCGTCAGCTCCCGGCACAGGTACATCGCGATCTGCCGGGCGGTCACCAGTGCCCGCCCCCGGGAGGTCCCGCACAGGTCCTCCACGGTCAGCCCGAAGTAGTCCGCCGTGGCCGCCATGATCGCCGTGGCCGTGATCTCGGGCGCGGAGTCCTCCCCGCCCGGGATCAGGTCCTTGAGCACGATCTCGGTGAGCCCCAGGTCCACCGGCTGCCGGTTGAGCGAGGCGAACGCCGTCACCCGGATCAGCGCGCCCTCCAGCTCACGGATGTTCCGCGAGATCCGGGACGCGATGAACTCCAGCACCTCCGGCGGCGCGTTGAGCTGCTCCTGCACCGCCTTCTTGCGCAGGATCGCGATCCGCGTCTCCAGTTCGGGCGGCTGCACGTCGGTGATCAGGCCCCACTCGAAGCGGTTGCGCAGCCGGTCCTCCAGCGTGACCAGCTGCTTGGGCGGCCGGTCGCTGGACAGCACGATCTGCTTGTTGGCGTTGTGGAGCGTGTTGAAGGTGTGGAAGAACTCCTCCTGCGTCGACTCCTTGTCCGCCAGGAACTGGATGTCGTCGACGAGCAGGATGTCCATCTCGCGGTAGCGCTTGCGGAAACTGTCGCCCTTGCCGTCCCGGATCGAGTTGATGAACTCGTTGGTGAACTCCTCCGAGCTGACGTACCGCACGCGCGTGCCCGGGTAGAGACTGCGCGCGTAGTGCCCGATGGCGTGCAGCAGATGGGTCTTGCCGAGCCCCGACTCCCCGTAGATGAACAGCGGGTTGTACGCCTTCGCCGGCGCCTCGGCGACCGCCACCGCGGCCGCGTGCGCGAACCGGTTGGAGGCGCCGATGACGAACGTGTCGAAGAGGTACTTCGGGTTCAGCCGTGCCGTCGGCTCCCCGGGGCCGCTCGCGGGCGCGGGCTTCGCGGCCAGCGGTCCGGGCGCGCCCGTCGATGCGCCGTCCGGCCGTCCGGGTCCGCCCCGGTGCCCCGCGTCGCCGCCCATCGGCCGCTCGGGCGGCTCCCGGCGGACGGGGTCGCGCTGGTCGTACTCGGTCCGCGGGGCGTCGTAGTCCGCGCGGTCGTACTCGGAACGGTCGTAGTCGGAACGGTCGTACTCGGAGCGCGGCTTGCCGTACTCGGTCCGCGGGGCGTCGCGGTCCGGGCGGGACGGCTCGTACTCCCCGCGCTGCTGGTCGTACGACGGGCGGTCCATGCCCGGCGAGCGGTAGTCGTGGCCGGTCCCGTAGGGGTCCTGGGAGGACGGCGAGGCGTACGGGTCGCGCTCGGGGAAGCCGAGCCGCTGCTGCTGCCAGCCGTACTCGTCCTGCCCGCCGCGCGGCCAGGCGCCGGGTTCGGGGCGCTGGTACTCGGAGGGGTAGGCGGGCCGCACGGTGGGCAGCTGGTCGGCGCGGGACGGCGGCTCGCCGCCCGGGTGCTGGTCCGCGCGGTGCCGGCCGTAGCCCTCGTAGGACGGCGGTCCGGAGGGCAGCTCCGGCTCCTCGTAGCGCGGCGGGGACGGCTGCTGGGCGGGCGGCGCGGCCGGGGCCGGCGGCTCGCCCGCGGAGTCGTCCACGGTGATCGCGATGCGGATGGGGCGGCCGCACTCCCGGCTCAGCGTCTCGCTGACGACCGGCGCGAGACGGCCCTCCAGTACGCCCTTCGCGAATTCGTTCGGCACGGCGAGCAGGGCGGTGTCCGCGACCAGCGCGAGCGGCTGGCAGCGCCGGATCCAGTGCTCGTCCTTCGCCTCCACACCCTGTCCGCGGCCCTCTCCGAGGAGCTGCTCCAGTACGCGTGGCCACACTGCGGCAAGATCGGCAGGTACGTCAGCCACAGGGCACGCTCTCTCGCAGGTCCCACGAAAGTGTGATCGCGGGACGGGTCGGGGTGAATGTCGGGTGGTCGGCGGGGCAAACCCGCCGGGGCGGGGGACAAAAGAACGAATCGGAGTCCAGCCACGGTAGTCAGCGTGGCCGGTACGGTTCAAGTTGTTGTCCCCAGCCTGTGGACAGTGTCCCCCGGCGCCCCCGGTTTGACCGAATGGCGTAGCCCCGCGTACCGTAACCAGGTCGAGTTGTCGATGGCTGCTGCCGCCTGCCTCCGATGGGCACAGATCACGTCAGGTGATCGGGAAGCGGTGCACTCGGGCGTGAAGCGAGCTACTCGTGGGCGCACGGTGACAGCCAGGACGGCACCCCGCCAACTACCGATTCTTTCTGGAGCCCCCGAGTGAGCAAGCGCACCTTCCAGCCGAACAACCGTCGTCGCGCGAAGACCCACGGCTTCCGGCTGCGTATGCGCACCCGTGCCGGCCGCGCGATTCTCGCGTCCCGCCGTAGCAAGGGTCGCGCCCGTCTGTCCGCCTGATCCCGGTCAGGTCATGACATCGTGCTGCCCACCGAGAACCGGCTGAGGCGGCGCGAGGACTTCGCGACCGCGGTACGACGGGGGCGCCGGGCAGGCCGCCCGACCCTCGTCGTCCACCTTCGTAGCGGTGCCACGGACCCGCACGCGCCTGGGGAGAGCGCTCCTCCGACGCGTGCGGGTTTCGTCGTGAGCAAGGCCGTGGGTGGCGCGGTCGTGCGCAACAAAGTGAAGCGCAGACTGCGTCATCTGATGCGTGACCGAGTCGACCTGTTTCCCCCCGGTAGCCTGGTAGTCGTACGAGCGCTGCCCGGAGCGGGCGACGCCGACCATGCACAGCTGGCCCAAGACCTGGACGCCGCCGTAGGGCGGCTGCTGGGAGGGGGCACGCGATGAAGTACCCGCTGCTGGCTCTGATCAAGCTGTACCAGTGGACGATCAGTCCACTGCTGGGGCCGGTGTGCAAGTACTACCCGTCGTGCTCCCATTACGGCTACACGGCCATCGACCGGCATGGTGCGATCAAGGGCACGGCACTCACCGCCTGGCGCATCCTCCGGTGCAATCCGTGGTCGCTGGGCGGGGTGGACCATGTTCCGCCGCGCAAGCGTCCGCGGTGGCACGAAATGTTGCGCGACGCCTGGCGCACACGCAGGGGCGGGTCCTCCGCCGCCGAACCGGCCACCGAAGAGAGGCCGGAGAATTCCCTCTCCGACCTTCCTCCAAGCCCGGCCGCAGAGACCTCGTCCCATGCCCAAGGAGCATGATTAGTGGACACGATTGCCAGCCTGTTCAGTTTCATCACCTGGCCCGTCTCCTGGGTCATCGTTCAGTTCCACACGGTGTACGGAGCGATCTTCGGACCTGACACCGGGTGGGCCTGGGGCCTGTCCATCGTGTCCCTGGTGATTCTGATCCGCATCTGCCTGATCCCGCTTTTCGTGAAGCAGATCAAGGCGACACGCGCGATGCAGACGCTCCAGCCGGAGATGAAGAAGATCCAGGAGCGCTACAAGAACGACAAGCAGCGTCAGTCCGAAGAGATGATGAAGCTGTACAAGGAGGCGGGCACCAACCCGCTCTCCTCGTGCCTTCCCATCCTGGCGCAGTCCCCGTTCTTCTTCGCCCTGTACCACGTGCTCAACGGCATCGCGTCCGGCACCAAGATCGGCTACATCAACGCCGACCTGCTGGCCAGCGCCCGTAAGGCACACATCTTCGGGGCCCCGCTGGCCGCGAAGTTCCTCGACGGCGCCGACACGGTGCAGAAGCTCGGTGCCTCGCTCACCGACGTCCGTGTCGTCACCGCGGTCATGATCGTCCTGATGTCGGCGTCGCAGTTCTACACGCAGCGCCAGCTGATGACGAAGAACGTCGACACCACGGTGAAGACGCCGTTCATGCAGCAGCAGAAGATGCTGATGTACGTCTTCCCGATCATGTTCGCCTTCTTCGGCATCCGCTTCCCGGTCGGTGTCCTCATCTACTGGCTGACCACCAACGTGTGGACCATGGGTCAGCAGATGTACGTCATCCGCAACAACCCGACCCCGGGCTCCAAGGCCCAGGCCGCCTACCTGGAGCGCCTGACCAAGCACGTCACGCACCACGGCAAGGTCGGCCGCCGCAGCGAGAAGGCGATCATCAAGGCCATCGTCGCCAAGGGCCGCGAGCGCAACGAGTTCGAGCGCAAGTTCATCAACGCCCTGAACAAGGCCGGCCTCGCCGCCCAGGCGGACGGCACCGTGACGAAGAGCGTGGCCCAGGCCGAGGCGCAGACCGAGGACGGTACGACCACCACCGCCACGGGCACCCCCGCCCGGCGCCAGCAGCCCAAGCGCCAGACCAAGGCCCAGCGCCAGTCCGGCGCGGCCAAGCCGGCGGGCGACTCCTCTTCGTCGGAGAAGTCCGACGAGGAAGAGTCGCAGGAGAATTCCGACCAGCCGCAGGACAGCAAGCCCGCCGCTGCCCGGCAGGCCTCGAAGCCCGGCACGGGCGCCCGCAGCAAGGCCCAGAGCGGCCAGCGCAAGGGCGGCTCGCAGCGGCCCAAGTCCCCGTCCAAGAAGTAAGAAGGAGCCCAGCCCGTGACGGAAGGCACCACCTCCGCCGCTGCCGAGGGTGTAGACGCCCTCACCCGCCTGGAGCAGGAGGGCGAGATCGCGGCGGACTACCTGGAGGGTCTGCTGGACATCGCCGACCTCGACGGCGACATCGACATGGACGTCGAGGCCGATCGTGCCTCCGTGTCGATCATCAGCGACAGCGGCAGCCGTGATCTGCAGAAGCTGGTCGGTCGCGACGGCGAGGTGCTGGAGGCGCTGCAGGAGCTGACGCGTCTGGCCGTGCACCGGGAGACCGGTGACCGCAGCCGGCTGATGCTGGACATCGCCGGGTACCGGGCCCAGAAGCGGGCCGAGCTGTCCGAGCTGGGCGCTCAGGCCGCCGCCGATGTGAAGAGCTCCGGCGAGCCCGTGAAGCTCCGGCCCATGACCCCGTTCGAGCGCAAGGTCGTGCACGACGCGGTCAAGGCCGCCGGACTGCGCAGCGAGTCCGAGGGCGAGGAGCCGCAGCGCTTCGTCGTCGTGCTGCCCGCCTGATCGGTCCCCTTGTTACACCGGCCCCGTCTGTTGAGCAGGCGGGGCCGAACTTTGTCAGCCTGGTAGTTCTGGTGGCCGGTGCGCGAAGCACCGGCGCTGTACGGAAGGACGGTCCCCGTGACGGAGGCAGCGGAGCTTCCCCCCGCGCCCGAGCAGGCGCGCGAAGTGTTCGGTGATCGCTTCGCCGATGCGGTGCGCTACGCGGAACTGCTCGCCGAGGCGGGCGTGCAGCGCGGCCTGATCGGCCCGCGGGAAGTGCCCCGCCTGTGGGAGCGGCACATTCTGAACTGTGCGGTGCTCTCCGAGGCCGTTCCCGAGGGGGTGACGGTCTGCGACGTCGGCTCCGGCGCCGGTCTGCCGGGCATCCCGCTGGCGCTGGTCCGCGACGACCTCAACATCACCCTGCTGGAGCCCCTGCTGCGGCGCACCAATTTCCTCACCGAGGTGGTCGAGCTGCTCGGCCTGGACCATGTCACCGTGGTGCGGGGGCGCGCCGAGGAGGTCCTCGGCAAGCTGCCGCCGGTCCATGTGGTGACCGCCCGGGCCGTGGCCCCGCTGGACCGTCTGGCCACGTGGGGCATCCCGCTGCTGCGCCCGTACGGCGAGATGCTGGCCCTCAAGGGCGACACGGCGGAGGAGGAGCTGAAGGCGGCGGCCACCGCGCTCAGCAAGCTCGGTGCGGTGGAGACCTCGATCCTCCATGTGGGCGAGGGCATCGTCGATCCGATGTCGACAGTGGTCCGGGTGGAGGTAGGGGAGAGCCCCGGCGGTGTTCGCTTCGCCGCCAAGCGGGCGAAGGCCGCCCGCACGGGTCGCGCCCGCCGACGTCGCTGAGCCGACCGGCGTACTCCACACAAGCTGCCGAGCCCGTGCGGTCGGAGTGTCGCGGAGTCCCGATCGCCGGGGCGCTGCATCGTGTTTCACGTGAAACGTCGCTCACTGCTGCACGGCATCATCAGTCGCGGCCGCGCTGCGGCCGAACCCCGCGACCGGAAGCCTCTCGGTTCCCTGGGAGAGGGCCCCGATCCCACTGTCCGGGCAGCTCCGTCCCCCTCCGGGGGCACGGAGTTGTCCACAGAGGTGGATTTCTCCACAGAAGACCGGACCTCACTGGTTCACGACCCCGAAGGCATGGGAGGCTCTGTTCATTGCGAGCCTGAAGTCGAGGAGAGTGAATCCTTGCGGTCCGACGCCAACATCGCGGGACCGATGACCGATCCGGTCCCCGGTCCCCGTACCGAGTCGATGGGGGCGGATGTTTCACGTGAAACACCGCCTCCGATGGACGACACCCCCATCGGTCGTGCGGCCCAACTGGCGGTGGAGGCCATCGGCCGCGCCGGCGAAGGCCTGCCACGCCCGGAGCAGACCCGTGTCATGGTGGTCGCCAACCAGAAGGGTGGCGTGGGCAAGACGACGACGACCGTCAACCTTGCCGCCTCACTGGCTCTGCACGGTGCCCGGGTCCTGGTGATCGACCTGGACCCGCAGGGCAACGCGTCCACGGCACTCGGGATCGACCACCACGCCGAGGTTCCCTCCATCTATGACGTGTTGGTGGAGAGCAAGCCGCTCGCCGAGGTCGTCCAGCCCGTTCCGGACGTCGAGGGACTCTTCTGCGCCCCGGCCACCATCGATCTCGCCGGTGCGGAGATCGAGTTGGTGTCCCTGGTGGCACGGGAAAGCCGGCTGGAGCGCGCGATCCAGGCGTATGAACAGCCGCTGGACTACATCCTCATCGACTGTCCGCCCTCGCTCGGCCTGTTGACGGTCAACGCCCTGGTCGCGGGCCAGGAGGTGCTCATTCCGATCCAGTGCGAGTACTACGCGCTGGAGGGCCTGGGTCAGCTGCTGCGCAATGTCGATCTGGTGCGGGGGCACCTCAACCCCGGCCTGCATGTATCGACCATCCTGCTCACCATGTACGACGGCCGGACGCGTCTCGCCTCCCAGGTCGCGGAAGAGGTGCGCAGCCACTTCGGTGACGAGGTGCTGCGGACGAGCATTCCCCGCTCGGTCCGTATCTCCGAGGCGCCGAGCTACGGGCAGACGGTGCTGACTTACGATCCTGGATCGAGCGGTGCCCTCTCGTATCTTGAGGCGGCCCGAGAAATCGCGCTGCGGGGCATTGGCATCAGCTATGACGCGAGCCAGGCCCACGTCGGCGCCCAGAGCGACCCGAGCATGGTGGAGGGGATCCAGTGAGTGAGCGACGGAGGGGGCTCGGCCGAGGACTAGGCGCGCTGATCCCTGCCGCACCGGTCGAGAAGAACCCGGTCCCGACCGCGTTGGGAGGGGGACCGTCCGTCTCTTCCGCCGCGGGGCCGGTCATGACGACGGACCGCGGAGTGGCCGCGGCGAAGGTGGCCTCGCTGCCGCCCGTTTCACGGGAAACCGAGGAGCCGTCGGCGAGCCCCGCCAAGGAGACGCCCACGCCGCCGATGGGCGCCCACTTCGCCGAGATCCCCCTCGACGCCATCACGCCGAACCCGCGCCAGCCGCGCGAGGTCTTCGACGAGGACGCCCTGCACGAGCTGGTCACCTCCATCAAGGAAGTCGGTCTGCTCCAGCCGGTCGTCGTACGGCAGTTGGGCCCCGGCCGCTATGAGCTGATCATGGGCGAGCGCCGCTGGCGCGCCTGCCGTGAGGCCGGCCTGGAGGCCATCCCGGCCATCGTCCGGGCCACGGAGGACGAGAAGCTCCTCCTGGACGCGCTGCTGGAGAACCTGCACCGCGCGCAGCTGAACCCGCTGGAAGAGGCCGCCGCCTACGACCAGTTGCTGAAGGACTTCAACTGCACCCACGACCAGCTGGCCGACCGGATCGGACGCTCCAGGCCGCAGGTCTCCAACACATTGCGGCTGCTGAAGCTTTCGCCGACGGTCCAGAAGAGGGTCGCCGCCGGGGTCCTCTCCGCCGGCCATGCCCGGGCGTTGCTGTCCGTGGCGGACTCGGAGGAGCAGGACCGGCTGGCCCACCGCATCGTGGCCGAGGGGCTGTCGGTGCGGGCCGTCGAGGAGATCGTCACCCTGATGGGCTCGCGGCCTCAGAAGCCGCAGCGGCCCAAGGGGCCGAGGGCCGGCTCCCGGCTCTCCCCGGCGCTGAACGAGCTGGCGACCCGGTTGTCCGACCGCTTCGAGACCCGGGTGAAGGTCGACCTCGGGCAGAAGAAGGGCAAGATCACCGTGGAGTTCGCCTCCGTGGAGGACCTCCAGCGGATTCTCGGCACCCTGGCACCGGGCGAGGGCCCGGTCCTTCCCAAGGACCTTCAGGAGAATGCCGACGACGACCAGGACGACTGATCCGGGGCGCCCCGGACGGTTGGGTCCGGGCATCGAGCGGGCCGTGTCCGGTGTGTACCGGAACACGGCCCGCTCTTTGCTTTGGGGCAGTATCGAGCGAATCGCTTCGTGGATACGATGCCGATCAGGAAGCGCAGTGCTCTGACGACCGCCCGCGCTGTGGTGGTCGGTGACGGAAGCGAGGAACGGCTTTCATGGGGCGTCGGCTTGTGCCGCTCACTCTGGACAATCTTCAGGACCTTCCCCAACGCTGTCGCTCATGTGTCTTCTGGGAACTGGACCCCGTCAGCGGCGAGGCGGCGGTCAAGGGCGGCACGGCCGCCGTGGAGAAGGAGTCCTGGATCTCCGCTGTGCTGCTCGACTGGGGCTCGTGCGGACGCGTGGTCTACGTCGATGACGCACCGGTGGGCTTTGTGCTCTACGCCCCTCCCGCCTACGTCCCCCGCTCGGCGGCTTTCCCCACGAGCCCGATCTCTCCCGACGCCGTCCAGCTGATCACGTCCTTCATCAAGCCCGGATACCAGGGTCAGGGCCTCGGACGGGTGCTGGTGCAGACGGTCGCCAAGGATCTGCTCCGCCGGGGCTTCAAGGCCATAGAGGCCTTCGGAGACGCCCGCTGGAAGGAGCCCGCCTGTCTGCTGCCGGCCGACCATCTGCTGGCCGTGGGCTTCAAGACGGTACGACAGCACCCCACGCATCCTCGGCTGCGGCTGGAGCTGCGTTCCACCCTCTCCTGGAAGGAGGACGTCGAGATGGCGATCGACCGGCTGCTGGGCGCCGTCCAGAAGGAACCCGCGCTGAGGCCGCTCTAGCCGGCGCTCGCCGGAGGGACATAAGCGAATGGGCCAACCCTCGGGGGTTGGCCCATTCGTGTTTCACGTGAAACATCACTCGGCGATGAAGTCCTCGAGGTCGCGCACGATCGCGGCCTTGGGCTTGGCGCCGACGATGGTCTTGGCGACCTCGCCACCCTGGTAGACGTTCAGAGTCGGGATGGACATGACGCCGTACTTGGCGGCCGTGGCCGGGTTCTCGTCGATGTTGAGCTTGACGATCTCGATCTTGTCCCCGTGCTCGGCGGCGATCGCCTCAAGGGAAGGGGCGATCTGGCGGCACGGACCGCACCAGGCGGCCCAGAAGTCCACCAGCACGGGCTTGTCGTTCTTGAGGACGTCCTCCTCGAAGGAGGCGTCGGTCACGTTCTTCAGGGCGGCCACTCTGGGCTCCTTACCTTGGTCGTGGGGTAGGCGGGGAAGGAAAGCTGAGAGGAAGGCTCAGACCGCGGCGGTCTTCTCGGGCTCGGCCTTGTCCTCGTCCGCCAGGGCGGCGAGGAAGCGCTCGGCGTCCAGAGCGGCGGAGCAGCCGGTGCCGGCCGCGGTGATCGCCTGTCGGTAGGTGTGGTCGACCACGTCACCGGCGGCGAAGACACCGGTCACATTGGTGCGGGTGGACGGGGCGGCGACCTTCAGGTAGCCCTCCTCGTCGAGGTCCAGCTGGCCCTTGAACAGCTCGGTGCGCGGGTCGTGGCCGATCGCGATGAACAGCCCCGTCACGGGCAGCTCGGACAGCTCACCGGTCTTGACGTTGCGCAGCTTCAGCCCGGAGAGCTTCTGGTCGCCCTGGATCTCGGCGACCTCGCTGTCCCAGACGAACTTGATCTTCGGGTCGCCGAAGGCGCGCTCCTGCATCGCCTTGGAAGCACGCAGCGTGTCCCGGCGGTGGACGATCGTGACGGACTTGGCGAAGCGCGAGAGGAAGGTGGCCTCCTCCATCGCGGTGTCGCCGCCGCCGATCACGGCGATGTCCTGGTCCTTGAAGAAGAACCCGTCACAGGTGGCGCACCAGGAGACGCCGCGTCCGGAGAGCGCGTCCTCGTTCGGGAGGCCGAGCTTGCGGTGCTGGGAGCCCGTGGTGACGATGACGGCCTTCGCCTTGTGGACCGTGCCCGAGGTGTCGGTGACGGTCTTGATCTCACCGGTCAGATCGACCGAGACGATGTCGTCGGGGATCAGCTCGGCGCCGAAGCGCTCGGCCTGCGCCCGCATGTTGTCCATGAGGTCGGGGCCCATGATGCCGTCGCGGAAGCCCGGGAAGTTCTCCACCTCGGTGGTGTTCATCAGCGCACCACCGGCGGTGACGGCGCCTTCGAACACCAGCGGCTTCAGCGACGCACGGGCGGTGTACAGCGCCGACGTATAGCCTGCGGGCCCGGAGCCGATGATGATCACGTTACGGACGTCGCTCACGGCTTGATTCCTCGTCTCTGGTCTGCGTCAGTGACCGGTGGATGCCCCTTTCGGAGCTCTCACCCCACCCAACGGATCCTACGGGGCGCGCATTCCCGCTGTGTCCGGGCACACGCGTGCGGCACACGACGGAGCGAACGGGGACGCCACGCCGGACCGGGACCCGGCTCAGGGACGGGCGACGGGCTGCTTCAGAAGAACCTTGCCGACGGTGGTGGACGGCTGCCCCACACAGGCGGCGTCGACCACATAGGCGGTGACGCGCGCACTGTTCTGAGGATCGGGCAGGACCACGAGATAGGCGCTCTTCCCGGCGTAGGAGCCGTTCTTCGCCGCCAGTGCCTGCTCCCCTCGGGGAATCGCCTGCCGCACGCAGTCCGGAACCGGAACCTGCGGCTGGAGGAGCGTGTTCGCGCTCTCGGTCGACTGCGGGGTGTTCGGCTGGACGCCGCTGCCCGATCGCGGCTGCTGGGTGGCCGGGCTTCGCTGAAGGCCCTTCTTCGCTCCCAGCAGCTCCCGCACCTGGTTCTGGACGCTGGCGCCGGAGAAACTCTCCGCGGACGCGCTCGGCTTGCCGTGGGCCGTGGTGGACGTTCCGCCGCCGAGCGACTGGAGCACCAGCGCACCGGCACCCAGAACGGCGGCGGTCAGCACACCACCCAGCACCACGGCCCGGCGCCGCCGCCCGCTCCTTTCCCTGCCCGGCTTCCGCCCCGGCCCGGTCGCCGCATGCGGCCGACCGCCGGGACGGCCGACCGGAGCCGAGACCGCACGATCCGCCGGGGCCGCACGATCCGCCGGGGCCGATGTTTCACGTGAAACATCACCTGCGGGCTCCTCCTCAGGGGCAGAGGCATGGAGCAGAGCCTCGGCGGCAAGGGCGGCATCGATCCGCTGCGCCACGTCGGCCGGCATCGGCTCGTCCGCCGGGGAGGACCCCAGTAGCCCCCGGATCTCCTCCAACGAGGCGTAGATGTCCGCGCACAGCTCACAGGCGCCCAGATGACGCCGTACGTCCGTGCCTCGCCCGGCGGGGAGCAGGCCTTCGGCGAGGTCGGAGATCTCCGTGACGTCCGGGTGCCCGGCCGCGTCGGTCGTCGCTGTCACGCTCGCCCACCTCCGCCCTTCACTACGGCTGAATCGGTCGGTCCCGGGTCCCGGAGCCCTCCGTCGGAGGGCTCCGTTGCGGATGGGACGGAAGCCCCTTGCCCCCGGTTCCGTCCCCGGCCGCTCTCTTCCCCGCCGGACGATTCGGGCCGGGGGGCTCCCCCGCGGCTGGGACGCAGATGGGTGAGCAGCGGCAGCAGCCGGGCTCTGCCCCGGGCGCAGCGGCTCTTCACCGTCCCCGTCGGCACATCGAGGATCCGCGCCGCCTCGGCGACCGGATAGCCCTGCATGTCCACGAGGACCAGCGCGGCCCGCTGCTCCGGCGGCAGAGTGCCGAGCGCCTCGATGAGCTGGCGGTGCAGATCGTTGCGCTCGGCCGGCGCGGAGGCGGACTCGTGCGGCTCCAGCAGTTGCTCCAGCCGTTCGGTGTCGTCCACCGGGGCGGTCTTGCGGGAGGCCGCCTTGCGGGCGCGGTCCAGGCAGGCGTTGACCGTGATCCGGTGCAGCCAGGTCGTCACCGCCGACTGCCCCCGGAAGGTGTGCGCGGCCCGGTAGGCCGACACCAGGGCGTCCTGCACCGCGTCGGCGGCCTCCTCGCGGTCGCCCAGCGTCCTCAGCGCGACCGCCCAGAGCCGGTCCCGGTGCCGCCGTACGATCTCGCCGAAGGCATCGGGGTCGCCCTGCACATGGCGGGCGAGCAGGTCGTGGTCGCTCACACCGCCGTACTCGGCGCCCTCTGCCATCTGTCCCCTCCGGTCCGGGTGAGACGTCAGCCCGTGAACTTCACTTCGCCGATGGCCTGCTTGTAACCGGCGCTGGCGTACAGCTGGGAGTCGTAGCCGGAGTTCGGCACGGCCGTCAACCAGACGAGGACGTACCGCGTCTTCAGCTGCTTGGCGACCTTCACCGTAGCGGTGGTGCCGGTGGTGGTGGCACTGCCGATCCGGGTCATCGAGTCCAGCGACGCCGGGTTCAGCGAGTCCGCCGCGTACAGCTCCACCGTGGTGTGGTCGCCGCCGTAGCGCAGATCGAGGGTGGCGGTGCCGAGCTGCGTGGCCGAGCCGAGGTCGTAGACGATGCCGACACCCGGCTTGTACGGCGCGATGGACGGCCCCTCGTTGAAGGACTTCGTCTTCCAGTAGGTCGACGGATTGCCGTCGTACGTCTTGGCGACATCACCGGCGCTCTGGGCGTCGCCCTTGGCGACGAACTCCTGGCCGCCCTGGATCTTTATCGGCGTCGTCTGCGGCCGGCCGGCGGTCTTGTCGCCGTCGTCCGTGGTCTGGCTCTTGTTGGTGTCGTTCGACTTGCCGCCCTGGTCCATCAGGGCATCGGCCAGCTGCCAGCTGCCGAGACCGAGTGCGGCGATGAGGAGGGCGGAGACCGCCCACTTCAGGGCCTTTCCGGTGCGGCTCTGCAACGGGGGCGGCGGTGGCGCGATCGGCTGGGTGGCGCCGGGGTGCACTGCGGGGCGGCCGTAGGTGCCCTGCTGGTACGTGGTGCGCTGGTACTCCGGCGGTGCCGTGAACGTCGGCTCCGGCGGGCGGATGCGGGGCATCTCGCTGATCGCCTTCACCAGCTCCTCGGGAGTGGTGCACGCCGCTTCGTGCCGGGACGCGGTGGCACCGTCGTTGACGAGGGCCCGCATGGCCAGTTCGGACAGACCGCGGTGGATACCGGCCCGCACCTGGTCCGGTGCGATGAGGCCGACGTCCTTCGGGAGGCCGGACAGGCCGTAGGCGTCGTTCTCGTAGGGCCAGCGCTGGGTCAGCGCCGCGTACAGCAGGGCGCCGATGGCCTCGGTGTCCGTGCGCTGCGGGGTGTCGGAGCTGATGCCGCGCAGCGCGGCGTTCACGGCGAGGCCGCGGATGCGCCACTGCCCGGTCGAGGTGCGCAGCACGGCGTTGGGGTTCAGCCGCAGATGGGCAAGGCCCTCGCGGTGCGCGGCGGCCATGGCGGAGGCCACCTGACTGACCATCTGGTAGGCGTCGTGCGGTTCCAGCGGGCCGGCCGTGAGCAGCGTGGACAGCTCGGTGGCGTCGGGCAGCCATTCGTGCACGACGTAGACGAGGTCGTTCTCCTCGACGGCGTCGAGGACCTGGACGAAGCGCGGGTCGCCGAGCAGCGCGGAGGACCGTGCGGCGGCGAGCACGGACCGAGCCCGCGTATGATCCGCAGGCAGCACATGGACACCGACCGCCCGACGAAGCTTCTCGTCGACGGCACGCCAGCTGCTGAACCCGTCCAGTCGGGTGACGCACTCCTCCAGCCGGTAGCGTCTGGCGAGTTTGTGACCGCTGTGCAGTTCCGGAGGCGAGGCCTGCTTCAAGGAACCCTTCGCGTCACTCCCCTGCGCCCCGTCACCGTCCGTGTCCCGCTCCGGGTTCTTGGCCACCCCGTCGGCCGTGGACTGGTCCGCCTTCGCGGTCAGCGGCTGCTCGCCGCTGTTGTCTGCCACGTCGACGGCAGCCGTGCTCCGTTCCGCCACCGTCGTCCCTGCCTCCCCATCCGTTGCACGCTGTCCGACGCCGAAACCAATTGTGCCCACAGTCCGCCGCTATGCACGACACGCGGGGGCGGACGATGGTTGTGCCCCTACCCCCGCCTCAGCGACCCAGACGCCCGCGCACCATTCCCACGAGCGAGTTGAGTTCGTCGATCCGCATCCGGCGCGCGGCGACGAAGAAGACACCCAGCAGAACGGCTCCGCCGACGACCAGCGCCGCGAAGGAGCCGATGACGCCCTGGCCGAGGCTGTGCCCGATGCCGTAGCAGGCCGCGCCGCTGAGCAGGGCAGCCGGTACGGAGGCGATGCACAGCCGCGCGTATGTCCGCAGCACCCGGGCGCCGTCCAGGTCGCCGCCCAGCCGCTTGCGCAGCCGACGCCAGGCGACGACCACACCGATCGCGTAGGCGACGCCGTACGCGGCGGCCATGCCGGCGACCGCCCAGCGGGCCGGCAGCAGGAAGAAGCACAGCGCCGAAGCGCCCGCGTTGACCGCGGCGACGATGACGGTGTTGTAGAAGGGAGTGCGGGTGTCCTCGTAGGCGTAGAAGGCACGCAGGACGACGTACTGCACCGAGAACGGGATCAGGCCGAGACCGAAGGCCATCAGCATGTAGCCCATGTTGGTGGCCGAGCTGGTGCCAGAGCTGCCGAAGATCAGGGTGCACATCGGGATGCCCAGCGACACGAAGCCGAAGGCGACCGGGACGATGGCGACCGCGGTGGTCCGCAGGCCCTGCGAGATGTCGTCGCGTACGGCGCCGCCATCGCCCTCGGCGGCCGAGCGGGAGATGCGCGGCAGCAGGGCGGCCATCAGGGAGACCGTGATGATGGCCTGGGGCAGGCCCCAGATCAGCTGGGCGTTGGCGTAGGCGGCGAAGCCGGTGCCGGAGACGCCGGATTCCTTGCCGGCCGCGGTGGACAGCTGGGTGACGATCATGGCGCCGGCCTGGTTGGCGAGCACGAACAGGAACGTCCACTTGGCGAGCGCCGCCGCCTTGCCCAGACCGTGGCCGCGCCAGTCGAACCGCGGCCGGATCCGGAACCCGGTCTCGCGCAGATAGGGGATCATCGCCAGCGCCTGCACGACCAGGCCGAGCAGCACGCCGACGCCGAGCAGGCGCTGACCCTGCGGCGGAATGTTCGTGACCGTCATGTGGGAGTGCGCGGCGGTGCCGTAGACCCAGATGAACATGCCCAGCGTCACGATGATGACGATGTTGTTCAGGACCGGGGTCCACATCATCGCGCCGAACTTGCCGCGGGCGTTGAGGACCTGACCCATCACCACGTGGATGCCCATGAAGAAGATCGAGGGCAGGAAGTAGCGGGTGAAGGTGACCGCGACCTCATTGGCCGCCGGGTTGCTGGCGACCGGGTTGGACAGCATGCGGACCAGCAGGGGGGCCGCGAACATCGCGAGGGCGGTCAGCGCGGCCAGCGCCACCATGACGAGGGTCAGCAGCCGGTTGGCGAAGGCCTCGCCGCCGTCCTCGTCCTCCTTCATCGAGCGGACCAGCTGCGGCACGAAGACCGAGTTGAGGCCGCCGCCCACGGTGAGGATGTAGATCATGGTCGGCAGCTGGTAGGCGACCTGGAAGGAGTCGCCGAGGAAGCCGAGGCCGAGCGCGGAGACGATCAGCGCGGACCGGACGAAGCCGGTGAGCCGGGAGACCAGGGTGCCCGCCGCCATGACGGCGCTGGACTTCAGCAGCCCGCCGGCCTTGCCGCCCTTCTTCGCGGGGGCGGGAGCGGCGGTCGCGACGGAGGCCGCGGGTGCCATGGCCGCCTCGGCCGCGGGGCCCGCCGGACCCGCTGGCTCGGCGGCCCCGGCCGGAGCCGGCACCGGGGGCTGCATCGGGTTGTGGGCGGCGTACGGCGCGGACTGGTATCCGGCGCCCGCGTACGGGTTCGGCTGCTGCGGGTGCTGACCGTAGTCCGGCGGGTACTGCCCACCGGCCCCCTGACCGTTGCCCGGCGCCGCGGCGGGACCCGGGACGCCCGCGGAGTCCATCGGCAGATGGCCGCCGCTGTGCTGCTGGTCCTTGAAGAGATGGGCGAAGGCGTCCGGCTCGTGGTACTCCTCGCCGGAGTGCGAGACCAGGTCGTCCACCCCCACGAACTGGGTGGTGCGCGGATCGTCGCCGTAGGGCAGGTAGGGCGCCGCGCCGTCGGGCTCCGGGGCCGGGGTCTGCGCCCACACCCGCGGATCGGGTGCGTAGGGCGACTGGGCGGGCCGGCCGTACAGCGGCTGCTCGTGGCCGTCCGGGGGCGGCGGGGGGTGCGCGGCACGGTCGTAGAGCGCCTCGGCGACCGGGTCCTGGGCGGTCAGGTCGTGCGCCCGGTAGGGGTCCTGCTCGTAGGCGTCCTGGAGGTACATGTCCGCCGCTTGCTGCGGCGGCACCTGGCCGGGGTCGGGCGGCGTCTCGGGGTAGCCCGAGCCGGCCGCGCCCTGGCCGCGGTCACCGTCGTACGGCGCGTTCATGCCTTACCCCACCTCATCGTCCCGGGCCCACCGGCCACGACATCGCTCAACGGTCCACTCTCTCACCCGTCCCGGACGGGTCGGTGCTTTCCGGTGCGGTGTCCGGCGCAGGGTCACTCGGCTGCTCCGGGTCGTCTGCCCCGGAGGCGGAGTCGGACTCCCCCGGGAGACGGTCCCCGGGCCCGTCGGGGTTCCCCGGCTCGTCGGAGTGCTCCCCCGCCTCGCCCGGTCCGCCCTCCCCGGCCTGGCGGGCGGCCGCGCGCTTGCGCTGGGTGTACATCCGGAAGCCGGCGAGGACGAGGAGCAGCACACCGCCGCCGATGACCAGCATCACCGTGGGCGTGACCTCGGTGACCTTCACATCGAAGGTGACGGGGGCGCCGTACTCCTGGCCGTCCTCGGTGTACAGCTGGGCGGTCACCGTCGCCCGGCCGTTGGCGTTGGCCGACGTGCTGAACTTCACCGACTGGGCGTGGCCGCCGGCGATGTCGACGCGCTGCTCCGAGTAGGCCTTGCCGCCGATCTTCAGACGGGTCGGCATGGTCGAGCTGAGGCGCAGCACCAGATGGCCGACCGGCTGGACCAGGTTGTTCTGGACGGTCACCGGGATGGTCGCGCTGCGTCCGGAGAGCTTGGTCTCCGACTTGTCGATCAGCTTGACCTGCCGGGACAGATCGTCGAGCCACGACTCGACCCCGCTGCGGTAGCTGTCACCCGCCTCTTCCCGGCCGCGCCACGACGTGGACATCCCGCGGTTTATGGCCCGCCCGAACGGCGTCACCACGCGGGACTGGTCGGAGAGGATCACCTGGAAGTTGTCGAGCTTGTCCTGGGTGCTGGCGATCTGCCCGAAGGCCGAGACCGGCAGCTCCTGCCGGCGCAGGGCGGAGGGGTAGGCGGAGGTCGAGGGGATGCGCGTGGTGGCGTTCGGGTCGGGCTTGGCCTTGGCCGCCGCGGTCAGGTCCTGGGCCTGGGACCAGGTACCGCCTTGGAGCGCCTTCACCGCCGTGGCCATCGCCTGGACCTGGGCCGCGGTGGGCATGCGCTGCGGCGCGACGACGATGCTGCGCTGCTGGTCCGTCTGGGCGTTGATCTCCAGGCTCTGGGCCAGGAACTGCTGGACGGCGAGTGTGGCCGGGCCGGCCTTCGTCAGGTCGCCCTCGAAGGCCGTGGACAGCTTGGCGTCGGCGACGATCGCCGTGGTGCCGCCGCCGACCGGACGGGCCGCCGAGGGCGTGTACGACAGCCCGTCGGTCTCCTGGAGGCTGTCGCTGCGGGCGATCACCCGGTCGGCGCCGGCCGAGGTCGCGACCCTCATGATCGACGGGTCGACGGCGCCGTCCACGGGCCACGCGTAGTCCGTGCTCGGTGTGACATGGAGCACGGTCTTCACGGTGGTGGCGGCGACGTCGGTGGCGTCCTTGAGGTGGCTCAGGGAGCCGGTGACGCTGGTGCCGCGGTGGGCGAGGGAGGCGAGATCCGGGTCGGCGAAGGGCAGTGCGACGACCTCCTTGCCCACGACCGCCTTCTGGAGATCCGCCAGCCACTGCTTGGCGAGCGCCTGGTGATCCTTGGGGCCGGGCGTGGTGGTGCCGCCGTCTCCCGGCAGCTGGTAGTTGCCCGATGCCATGGCGTCCACGGAGGCCAGCAGGTCCGGGTCGATCACCCAGGTGACGTCCAGGTCCTTGCCCAGGTCGACCATCTGGGCCAGACGGCCGCCCGGCGCCAGCTCCTTGGCCAGGTCGTCGTTGAGGAACTCGGGCGTCTGCAGCTCGCCGGCGCCGGTTCTGGCCGTCATGTGGACGGTCGACAGCAGCGGCCACAGGACCGTCGTCCGCGTCTTGGTGCCGGCGTCGGACGGCTGCCACGGCAGGAACGTCCGCTGCACGCCGAGCAGCTGCTGCCAGGGCTGCGCGGAGGTCTGCCCGGACAGCGCGACCCCGAATTCATAGACGCCGTCCGCGCCGAGGTCCAGCTTGTCCACCGGGACGGAGATGCTGAAGTGCTCGGCGATGCCCGGCGCCAGCTTGGCGAACTTCTGCTCGTACTTGCCGCCGATCTCGGTGCCGCCGGCGCCCTGGAGATCGTCGGGGTGGCGGGCCACCGAGCTGATCTCCGAGCGGGTGTTCAGCATCGGCCCGACCCGCAGGCCCACATGGGCGCCGGTGACGGTCTGCTTGCCGTTGTTGGTCACCGTGCCGGAGACGGTCAGGGTGTCGCCGTCGGTGGGGGCGCCTGGGCTCAGCGAGTCCAGGGAGACCGACACCGGATCCCCGGACGCGGCCTGGGCGGGCGCGGCGGCGGGCAGCTGGAGCAGTCCGGCCAGCAGTGGCGCCCCGGCGAGCAGCGCTCCGGTGCGCCGCAGCCAGCGGCGCGCAGGTGAGGCACTGGTCCCCTGGAAGTCAGCCGCCTCGGCCACGCGCTCGCCCGTCCCTCGTCGTCGTCAGTGGTCGTCGGAATGTGCGTCCCCGCATGGTAACGATGCGCGCGGAGCGGAAGTGCCGCGGTCTCGTCACAAGATCGCCGAGCGGCGACGACCTGTCCTCTATATCCAGTATCGAGGGGAGAGAGGTCGTACGCCGCAAGGGCAGCGCTTGCACGGGTATGCCGGGAGCTGTCCGCACCCCGCCCCGGCGGGACGGCCCGCGCCTTATGGGGGAGCCCCGGAGGGCCCGGGCCACGTACCCTCTTCTGTTGTGCCGAACCCCAACGAAGACACTCCCTCCGCCCTGAGCCAGGCGCAGCAGCGCGCGGTCACCGAGCTGCTGCGGGTGGCGCCGGTCGCCGACGATCTCGCCCGCCGATTCCAGGAGGCCGGGTTCTCCCTCGCCCTGGTCGGCGGGTCGGTGCGCGACGCACTGCTCGGCCGGCTCGGCAACGATCTGGACTTCACCACCGATGCCCGCCCCGAGGACGTACTGAAGATCGTCCGGCCTTGGGCGGACGCCGTCTGGGAGGTGGGGATCGCCTTCGGCACCGTAGGCGCCCAGAAGGACGGCTATCAGATCGAGGTCACCACCTACCGGTCGGAGGCGTACGACCGCACCTCGCGCAAGCCCGAGGTGTCCTACGGCGACTCCATCGAGGAGGACCTGGTCCGCCGGGACTTCACGGTCAACGCGATGGCCGTGGCACTGCCGGCGAAGGAGTTCATCGATCCGCACGGTGGCCTGGAGGACCTCGCGGCACGGGTGCTGCGGACGCCGGGCACACCGGAGGAGTCCTTCTCGGACGACCCGCTGCGGATGATGCGCGCCGCGCGCTTCGCCGCCCAGCTGGACTTCGAGGTCGCGCCCGAGGTCGTCACCGCCATGGCGGACATGGCGGGGCGCATCGAGATCGTCTCGGCGGAACGGGTCCGGGACGAGCTGAACAAGCTGGTTCTCTCCGAGCACCCGCGCAAGGGGCTGACCCTGCTCGTCGACAGCGGGCTCGCCGATCATGTGCTGCCCGAGCTGCCGGCGCTGCGTCTGGAGCGTGACGAGCACCACCGGCACAAGGACGTCTACGAGCACACGCTGATCGTCCTGGAGCAGGCGATCGCGCTGGAGGAGAACGGCCCCGACCTCACGCTGCGGCTGGCCGCGCTGCTGCATGACATCGGCAAGCCGCGCACCCGCCGCTTCGAGAAGGACGGCCGGGTCTCCTTCCACCACCACGAGGTGGTCGGCGCCAAGATGACCAAGAAGCGCATGACCGCCCTGAAGTACTCCAACGAGCTGGTGAAGGACGTCTCGCGGCTGGTCGAGCTCCATCTGCGCTTCCACGGCTACGGCACCGGGGAGTGGACGGACTCGGCGGTCCGCCGCTACGTCCGTGACGCGGGCCCCCTGCTGGAACGCCTGCACAAGCTGACCCGCTCCGATTGCACCACCCGCAACAAGAGGAAGGCGACCGCGCTGTCCCGGGCCTATGACGGCCTGGAGGAGCGCATCGCCCAGTTGCAGGAGCAGGAGGAGCTGGACGCGATCCGCCCGGACCTCGACGGCAACCAGATCATGGAGATCCTGGGCGTCGGTCCCGGCCCGGTGATCGGCAAGGCGTACAAGCACCTGCTGGAGCTGCGGCTGGAGAACGGTCCGATGGAGCGCGATGCCGCGGTGGCCGCGCTCAAGGAGTGGTGGGCCGGGCAGGAGTGAGCGCAGGGGCCCGGCCGGTGTTTCACGTGAAACATCCTTCGGGCCGACCGTGCCGAGGGTCGATGTTTCACGTGAAACATCGACCCTCTTTCCGTGTCTCTGCCCCGCGCAGCCGCTCGAAGTGCGCCAAGAAGACGGCCACGACCGCGTAGATCGCGGCCACCAGGGCGACCAGTGCCGGTGATCTGCCATCCGGCGGGAGTATCAGGGCCGCCACCCCGGCCGCACCGACGAAGGCCACGTTGAAGAGCACGTCGTAGACCGAGAAGACCCGCCCCCGGAAGCCGTCGTCCACGCCGGCCTGGACGATGGTGTCGGTGGCGATCTTGGCGCCCTGGGTGATCAGCCCGAGCACGAACACCGCGACGAGCAGCGGTGCGGTGGCGAAGGGCAGACCGAGCGCGGGTTCCAGCAGCGCGGCCGCCGCCGAGCACACCACGATCCAGCGGATCGGTCCCAGCCGTCCCGCCGCCCAGGGTGTCACCACGGCCGCCACGAAGAATCCCGCGCCGGAGAGGGCCAGCGCCAGGCCGAGCAGCCGCAGTCCCTCCTCGGGTGTGGCCGCGAGGGAGTAGCGGCAGAGCATGAGCAGCAGGACGAGGAGCGCGCCGTAGCAGAAGCGCATCAGCGTCATCGAGCCCAGCGCCCAGGCCGCGCCCCTGCGTCCCGGGGTGGCCAGGTGCCTCATGGCCGCGAACAGATCGCGCGCCGTGTCGGCGAGCGCGGTCGTCAGATGCGGTTGCAGCTGCTGCCGGTCGGGGCCGAGGAGGGTGGGGGCCATGCTCAGGGAGACGGCTGCCGCGCACAGATACAGAAAGGCGCCCAGCAGCACCACGGCGGCATCGGACCCCGAGGAGAGCAGCCGTACCCCGAAGGCGAGTCCGCCGCCGACCGTCGCGGCGAGCGTGCCGGCCGTCGGGGACAGGGAGTTGGCGATCACCAGTCGATCGGTGTCGACCACCCGGGGCAGGGCTGCGGACAGCCCGGCCAGGATGAAGCGGTTGACGGCCGTGACACACAGCGCGGAGGCGTAGAAGAGCCAGGCCGGTACGTGGCCCGCCATCAGCAGGGCGGTGCCGGCAGCCAGCAGCGCGCGCAGCAGATTGCCGTGGACGAACACCTGACGGCGCCGCCAGCGGTCCAGCAGGACGCCCGCGAAGGGGCCGATGAGCGAGTAGGGGAGCAGCAGCACCGCCATCGCAGAGGCGATCGCGGCGGGCGAGGTCTGTTTCTCGGGGGAGAAGACGACATAGGCGGCGAGCGCGATCTGGTAGACACCGTCGGCGCCCTGGGACAGCAGACGGACGTACAGCAGACGCCGGAAGTACCGCAGGCGCAGCAGGACGCGCAGGTCACGGACGACGGGCATGGGGCACAGCCTCACATATGCGGAAGGTCCCCGGGTCGGAGGACCCGGGGACCTTCACAGCCCTGGCAGGAGCGATTTTTGTGCGAGCGGTTCCACGCCGGGGCGCGTCGCGTCACGCGCCGCCAGCGCGCCGCGCTGGGCCGAGTTAGCGCTCGACCTCGCCGCGGATGAACTTCTCGACGTTCTCGCGGGCCTCGTCGTCGAAGTACTGGACCGGCGGGGACTTCATGAAGTAGGAGGACGCGGAGAGCACGGGGCCACCGATGCCGCGGTCCTTGGCGATCTTCGCGGCGCGCAGGGCGTCGATGATGACACCGGCGGAGTTCGGGGAGTCCCAGACTTCGAGCTTGTACTCCAGGTTCAGCGGAACGTCACCGAAGGCGCGGCCCTCGAGGCGGACGTACGCCCACTTGCGGTCGTCCAGCCAGGCCACGTAGTCGGACGGGCCGATGTGGACGTTCTTCTCGCCGAGGTCCCGGTCGGGGATCTGGGAGGTGACGGCCTGCGTCTTGGAGATCTTCTTGGACTCGAGACGCTCGCGCTCGAGCATGTTCTTGAAGTCCATGTTGCCGCCGACGTTCAGCTGCATCGTGCGGTCCAGGATGACACCGCGGTCCTCGAACAGCTTGGCCATGACGCGGTGCGTGATGGTGGCGCCGACCTGGGACTTGATGTCGTCACCGACGATCGGGACACCGGCCTCGGTGAACTTGTCCGCCCACTCCTTGGTACCGGCGATGAAGACCGGAAGGGCGTTGACGAAGGCGACCTTGGCGTCGATGGCGCACTGGGCGTAGAACTTCGCCGCGTCCTCGGAGCCGACCGGCAGGTAGCAGACCAGGACGTCGACCTGCTTGTCCTTCAGGATCTGGACGACGTCGACCGGCTCGGCGTCCGACTCCTCGATGGTGGCGCGGTAGTACTTGCCGAGGCCGTCGAGGGTGTGGCCGCGCTGCACGGTGATGCCGGTGTTCGGCACGTCGCAGATCTTGATGGTGTTGTTCTCGGAGGCGCCGATGGCGTCCGCCAGGTCGAGGCCGACCTTCTTGGCGTCCACGTCGAACGCGGCCACGAACTCGATGTCACGCACGTGGTAGTCACCGAACTGCACGTGCATCAGACCGGGGACCTTGGCCGCCGGGTCGGCGTCCTTGTAGTACTCGACTCCCTGCACCAGCGACGCGGCGCAGTTGCCCACGCCGACGATGGCTACGCGAACCGAACCCATTCCGGTTGCTCCCTGTGTGTACGAGTGAGGCCCTGACTGGGACTCACGTGGCGGTGTCGTCGGGCGTATCCGTCCGGGAGGTGTCCCCCGGACGGGGCAGGCCGCCCGTCGATCCAGTGGTGGTGTCCTGTTGAGCGGACCCCCCGGACGCGGAACCCCTCAGGTCCCGTCCGGCTCGCTCGCTCTCGATGAGCTCGTTCAGCCAGCGCACTTCGCGCTCCACGGACTCCATTCCGTGGCGCTGGAGCTCAAGTGTGTAGTCGTCCAGCCGCTCCCGCGTACGAGCCAGGGAGGCGCGCATCTTCTCCAAGCGCTCCTCCAGGCGGCTGCGCCGGCCCTCCAGCACGCGCATGCGCACATCGCGCGAGGTCTGCCCGAAGAAGGCGAACCGTGCGGCGAAGTGCTCGTCCTCGTACGCGTCGGGGCCGGTCTGCGAAAGCAGGTCCTCGAAGTGCTCCTTACCTTCCGCCGTCAACCGGTAGACGATCTTGGCGCGGCGTCCGGCGAGGGGAGCGGCGAGGGCGTCCTCGTGGGTGTTGCCGGGTTCCTCGGTCAACCAGCCGTTGGCGAGCAACGTCTTGAGGCAGGGATACAAGGTCCCGTAGCTGAACGCACGGAACACACCCAGGGACGTATTGAGTCGTTTACGCAGCTCATAGCCGTGCATGGGGGACTCGCGCAGCAGGCCGAGCACGGCGAACTCAAGGATGCCGGAGCGCCGGCTCATCGTCGCCTCCTCTCGGCCCGCGGTTTCCTCCGCGGGTCTCTCCGTGCCTCTCAACGCGTCTTTATCTCGCGCTGATGTATCGACTCGATACATCCCGACGATAGAACGGCGTATCCCAGGGGACAAGGGGGGCGGTGGTGAACGGGATCACATAACCGATTCGTAGGAGGCAACTTGCCTGGTTTGCGGTGAACTTCGGGGCTCGGCGGGTTTTGGCGGTGCGTAGTCTGTGCGGCATGCAGACCACCGGGAACCATGCGACGCCTGGGGAGCGTCGTCGTCCCCGGTGCAGTACGGGTGAATGCGTGACCGACCGCATCCGTACGCCGGGGGGACCGGAAACCAGCCGCCGTTCCAGGCGCGCACGGGTGCGCCTGCCCGAGGAGTAATCGTTCGATGAGCGAGCACCGTCGCAAACCGCCGCAGCCGCAGGGAGGCGGACGTGCCGCGGCCCGACGTGGCCAGCCCGGCTCGTCCCCCGGCCGCCGCGCGGCACCGCGAGGCGCCAGCGGATCGCCTGCCGACTCTCCGGGAGACACGGAGCGGCCGCTCGGCGGCCGCGCCGAGGCCCGGCGCGCGGCCCAGAGAAACGGCGGCGGACGCCGCAGGGCCGAACCCGGGGGCCGCCGCGGCGGCCCGGGCGGGCCCACCGGACCAGGGCGCGGCCGGGGACGTACGGCACCGCCCGGCAAGAAGCGGATCATCGACTATCCCCGCGCGAACAAGTACGGATGGCGCCGCTGGGTGCCGTCCTGGAAGCTCGTGTCGGGCATGTTCATCGGCTTCGTCGGCTGCCTGGTGGCCGTGGCCGGCATCGGGTACGCGATGGTGAGCGTCCCCGACGTGGCCAAGACGGCGACGGCCCAGAACAACGTCTACTACTGGTCCGACAAATCGGTGATGGTCGCCACCGGCGGTGAGACCAACCGCCAGATCATCAACTACGAGGACATCCCCAGGGAGATGCGCTACGCCGTCATCTCCCAGGAGAACAAGACCTTCGAGACGGACAGCGGTGTCGACCCGGCGGGCATCGGGCGCGCGATCTTCAACATGGCCCGGGGCGGTCAGACCCAGGGCGGTTCGACGATCACCCAGCAGTACGTGAAGAACGCCATGCTGGACGACCAGTCGCAGACCCTCTCCCGCAAGTTCAAGGAGATCTTCGTCGCGATCAAGGTGGGCGCCACCGTCCCCAAGCCGAAGATCATGGCCGGCTATCTGAACTCGGCGTACTTCGGCCGCGGCGCCTACGGCATCCAGGCGGCCGCCCGTGCCTACTTCAACGTCGACGCCAAGGACCTCAACCCGGGCCAGTGCGCCTTCCTGTCGGCGATGCTGAAGGGCGCCACCTACTACGATCCGGCCGGCGCGACGTCCCTCGACCCCAACGCCACGGCGCAGGCGAACCAGAAGCGCGCCCTGGGGCAGATGCAGGACACCCTCGACAAGATGGTCAAGTACGGCCACCTCAGCGCCGCCGAGCGCGACAAGTACCGCACGCTGCCGCACTGGCAGAACCCGCGGTCCAACAGCCGGCTCAGCGGTCAGGTCGGTTACCTGGTCGACCTCGCCAAGTCCTACCTGATCAACAACAGCGACAAGACCCACGTCACCGCGGACGATCTGCAGAAGGGCGGCTACCGGATCTACACGACCTTCGACAAGAAGAAGGTCAACGCGCTGGAAGCCGCCGTCAAGAACGTCCGGGACGCCAACATCAAGCCCAAGCAGCGCCCGGATACGGACACCCACGTCCAGTTCGGCGGTGCCTCGGTGGACCCGGCGTCGGGTGCCATCAAGGCCATCTACGGCGGTGAGGACGCGACCAAGCACTTCACCGACAACGCCGACTCGACCGGTGCCCAGGTGGGTTCGACGTTCAAGCCCTTCGTGCTGGCGGCCGCGATGAAGTGGGGTGTCCGGGACCCGCACGGCCCGCCGGACCAGGGGTCCGACCAGCGCACGATCGTCTCCCCCAAGAGCCTGTACAGCGGCAAGAACAAGCTGAAGATCGAGAAGTACGACCACACGGTCTGGACCGACAAGGACGGCAAGGAGTGGCTCCAGACCAACGACGGCGATGACAACGTCGGCAACCCGCCGGACTACAAGATCGACCTCCGCGAGGCGATGCAGTTCTCGGTGAACTCCGCCTATGTGCAGCTCGGCATGGACGTGGGCCTGGACAAGGTGAAGCAGTCCGCGCTCGACGCGGGTGTGCTGGAGAGCAGCCTGGCCAGCGCCAACTACCCGTCCTTCTCGATCGGTACCTCCGACCCGAGCGCCATCCGCATGGCCGGGGCCTACGGCACCTTCGCCGCCAGCGGGAAGCAGAACGATCCGTACTCGGTCGACAGGGTCGAGAACAAGGACGGGGTCGTCTTCACGCACAAGGCGGCGCCGAAGGACGCCTTCGACCCGAACGTGGCGAACAACGTCACCGACGTCCTGCGGACCGTGGTCGACAAGGGCACGGGTACCAGCGCCCGGCTGCCCGGGCGTGAGGTGGCCGGCAAGACCGGTACCACCGACGGCAACAAGTCGGCCTGGTTCGTCGGCTACACCCCGCAGCTGTCCACCGCGATCAGCATGTTCCGTCTGGACGACAACGCGAACAACAAGCAGCGGACGTTCCTGGAGATGTACGGAACGGGCGGCCAGAAGAAGATCCACGGTGCCTCGTTCCCGGCGGAGATCTGGCACGACTACATGGCCGAGGCGCTCCAGGGCCAGCCGGCGCTGACCTTCCCGGCGCCCCAGCCCATCGGCATGGTCGTCAACCCCGAGCCGACTCCGACGCCGTCCCCGTCGATCACGCAGAGCCCGTCCTCCAGCCCGAGCACGAGCCCGTCGCCGAGCGACAGCGGGCCCTCCCCGAGCCCGTCGAACAGCCAGACCTGCGGCTTCTTCGGCTGCAGCGACGGCGGCAACGGCAATGGCAACGGCGGGGGCAATGGCAATGGCAACGGCGGGGGCAACGGCAACGGCAACGGCGGCCCCGGCGGGGGCGGTGGTCCGTCTCCCTCGACGTCGGCCACCGATCCCAACGGAGACAACCGGGGCACCGGCCCGGGAGGCTTCTGGGGAGACCCGACGGGCTGACCCGGCCGTCCGGCCGATTGGCGGTCATATCGCCCGCCATATGCGTTTCACGTGAAACATGGGCCGCCGCACCGCGAGGTGCGGCGGCCCTCCGCGTTTTCCTGGACGGGTACGGCAGGATGTGGTCCATGCCCAGTGCAGAGATGACACCCGCGGGCGTGCGCGAGCCCGAGCCGGAGCGATCCGCCCCCTCGGAGCCGGTGCGGCCGACCAGGGAGGACGAGGTCGCAGCGGTCGGCAGTGAGCTGATCGGCGGCCCCATCGGGCGCTACGCCCGGCTGAGGACCTCCTGGTGGACGCCCGTCCGGGTCGTCGCACTGGTGGCGATCGGCATGTTCGCCCTCGGCCTGGTCCAGAAGGCACCGTGCTACCACAGTGCCTGGTTCTTCGGCGCGAGCTCCCAGTACACGAAGGCCTGCTACTCGGACATTCCGCACCTCTACCAGGGCCGTGGCTTCGCCGACCACCTCGTGCCCTATTTCGACAAGCTCCCGGACGATCTCTCCGGCGGCATGGGCTACCTCGAATACCCGGTGCTGACCGGGGTCTTCATGCAGGTGGCCTCCTGGCTGACCCCGCACAGCGGCAGCATCCAGGACCAGGAGCAGTGGTACTGGTTCGTCAACGCCGCCATGTTGATGGTCTGCACGGCCGTCCTCGCCGTCTGCGTGGCCCGCACCCACCGCCGACGCCCCTGGGACGGCCTCCTGGTCGCCCTGGCACCCGCCGCGGTGCTGACGGCCACCATCAACTGGGACCTGCTGGCGGTGGCACTGACGGCCGCCGCGATGCTGATGTGGTCCCGCCGTCGTCCGGTCGCCTTCGGCGTCCTCCTGGGGCTCGCCACGGCCGCCAAGCTCTACCCCGTCTTCCTGCTCGGCCCCCTGCTCGTGCTGTGCTGGCGGGCCGGCAAATGGCGGGAGTACGGGCAGGCCGTGGCCGGCGCGGCGGTCGCCTGGCTGGTGGTGAACCTGCCGGTGATGCTGTTCGCCTTCCCGGGCTGGTCGAAGTTCTACACGTTCAGCCAGGACCGGGGCGTCGACTTCGGCTCGTTCTGGCTGATCTGGTCCCAGAACTCCAGCAACCCGCCCGGTACCGGCTTCGTGAACACCGCCGCGACGGCGCTGGTGGTGCTGTGCGCCCTCGGTATCGCCGTGCTCACCTTCACCGCCCCGCGCCGGCCGCGCTTCGCCCAGCTGGCCTTCCTGATCGTCGCGGTCTTCGTCCTCACCAACAAGGTCTACTCGCCGCAGTACGTGCTGTGGCTCGTACCGCTGGCGGCCCTCGCCCGGCCCAAGTGGCGGGACTTCCTGATCTGGCAGGCGTGCGAGGTGGCGTACTTCCTCGGCATCTGGATGTACCTCGCGTACACGACCAGCGGGGACGCCCACAAGGGCCTGCCGACGCACGGCTACCACTGGGCGATCGTGCTGCACCTGCTGGGCACGCTGTACCTGTGCGCCGTCGTCGTCCGCGACATCCTGAAGCCGGAGCGGGACGTGGTGCGCAGGTCCGGGGACGACGACCCCTCGGGCGGGGTGCTCGACGGGGCGGATGACGTCTTCGTCCTGGGCGCGGCGGCCCGTCCGCCCCGGCACGCCGTTCACCACGAGGCGCCGCAGGTGGACTGGGGCAGGCCGGAATCGCCGTCCCAGCAGGGTGGTTCGCTCTGAGCGAACGCTCCTCCAGGGCATGAAGAAGGCCGTACACGGAGCGCCGTGTACGGCCTTCTCGCGAACTCGTGCCTCAGCGGTCCACGATGCGGTCGAACTGCGTCGTGGTGTGGCGCAGATGGGCCACCAGCTCGTCGCCGACCTTGGGCTCCGCTGCGTCCGAGGGGACGAACAGGATCGACACCTGCATGTGCGGCGGCTCGGCGAACCAGCGCTGCTTGCCGTCCCAGACGAACGGCGAGAGGTTCCGGTTGACCGTGGCGAGACCGGCGCGGGCGACGCCCTTGGCGCGCGGCATGACGCCGTGCAGGGCCTTCGGGGCCTCCAGGCCCACCCCGTGCGACGTACCGCCCGCCACGACCACCAGGAAGCCGTCGGAGGCCGCCTTCTGCTGCCGGTAGCCGAACCGGTCGCCCTTGGCCACCCGCGTGACGTCCAGGACGGCACCGCGGTACTCGGTCGCCTCGTGGTCCCCCAGCCACAGCCGTGTGCCGATGCGGGCGCGGAACCGGGTCTGCGGGAACTGCTGCTGGAGCCGGGCCAGTTCGTCGGCCTTGAGGTGGCTGACGAACATCGTGTGCAGCGGCAGCCGGGCCGCGCGCAACCGGTCCATCCAGCCGATGACCTCCTCGACGGCGTCCGAGCCGTCGGTGCGGTCCAGCGGCAGATGGATGGCGAAGCCTTCGAGGCGGACGTTCTCTATGGCCTGGTGCAGCTGCGGCAGGTCCTGCTCGCTGATGCCGTGCCGCTTCATCGAGGACATCACCTCGATGACGACCCGGGCACCCACCAGGCCGTACACGCCGTCGATCGAGGAGACCGAACGCACGACCCGGTCGGGCAGCGGCACGGGCTCCTCGCCGCGCCGGTAGGGCGTCAGCACCAGCAGGTCACCACTGAAGAAATCCTTGATGCGCGCGGCCTCGTACGTCGTGCCGACGGCGAGCAGGTCCGAGCCGAGCCGCGTGGCCTCTTCCGACAGCCGTTCGTGCCCGAAGCCGTAGCCGTTGCCCTTGCAGACCGGTACCAGGCCCGGGAACTGCTCCTGCACATGCTTGTGGTGCGCCCGCCAGCGCGCGGTGTCGACGTAGAGCGTGAGCGCCATGGCCGGACCCGGACCCTTTCTCGTGGCTGAGGTGTATCGGTGGTGTGAGTGCTGTGAACCCTATGGAATCAAACGCCGGCGGCTCAGCGGCGCGACATGTAGATGTCGAGCGCCTTGTGGAGCAGCTTGTTCAGCGGGAAGTCCCATTCGCCGAGGTACTCCGCGGCCTGCCCGCCCGTGCCGACCTTGAACTGGATCAGGCCGAACAGGTGGTCCGACTCGTCCAGCGAGTCGGAGATGCCGCGCAGGTCGTAGACGGTGGCGCCGAGCGCGTAGGCGTCGCGCAGCATCCGCCACTGCATCGCGTTCGACGGGCGGACCTCGCGGCCGATGTTGTCGGAGGCGCCGTAGGAGTACCAGACGTGGCCGCCGACGATCAGCATCGTCGCCGCGGAGAGGTTCACGCCGTTGTGCCGGGCGAAGTACAGCCGCATGCGGTTGGGGTCCTCGGTGTTGAGGGCCGTCCACATGCGCTGGAAGTACGACAGCGGGCGCGGCCGGAAGTGGTCGCGCACGGCCGTGATCTCGTACAGCCGCTGCCACTCGGCGAGGTCCTGGTAACCGCCCTGGACGACCTCGACGCCGGCCTTCTCGGCCTTCTTGATGTTGCGCCGCCACAGCTGGTTGAAGTTCTTGTGGACCTCTTCCAGGGAACGGTTCGCCAGCGGCACCTGGTAGACGTAGCGGGGCTGCACGTCGCCGAAGCCGGCGCCGCCGTCCTCGCCCTGCTGCCAGCCCATGCGGCGCAGCTTGTCGGCCACCTCGAAGGCGCGCGGCTCGATGTAGTCGGCCTCCAGGTCGCGCAGGCGCTTGACGTCCTGGTCCTGGATGCCCTTCTTGATCGTCTCGGCGTTCCAGCGCCGGATGATCACCGGCGGGCCCATCTTCACGGAGAAGGCGCCCTGCTGCTTCAGGTGCGCCAGCATCGGCTGGATCCAGTCGTCCAGGTTCGGCGCGTACCAGTTGATGACCGGGCCCTCGGGCAGATAGGCGAGGTAGCGCTTGATCTTGGGCAGCTGGCGGTAGAGGACCAGGCCCACGCCGACCAGCTGACCGGTGCGCTCGTCGAACCAGCCGAGGTTCTCCGAACGCCACTCCGCCTTCACGTCTGCCCAGGCCGGGACCTGCATGTGACTCGCCGACGGCAGGCTCTGGATGTAGGCCAGATGTTGCTCGCGGCTGATGGTCCTCAGGGTCAGGCTCATGTCGGGGCGCTCCTCGGGCTGGTGTGTCCCCATGGGTACAGGGGCTCCGGCTCTCGCGCCGAAGCCTACTGCCCGGGTGAGCGCCCCGACCGGGCGGACGGCTCAGAAGGATCCGCCCGCAAGGGGACGGGTCAGAAGAGCCCGCCGAACAGACCGCCGTTCGACATGCCGATCAGCAGGCCGATTCCGGCGGCGCCGAGACCCAGGACGAGCCCGAAGCGCTCGCGGGTGGTCACCGAGACCCACTGCCCGTACGCGCCGGTGAGGATCCCCACCAGGCCGGCCCAGGACGTCAGCAGATGCAGGCCGGGGAAGAACGCGGTGATGAAGGACAGCAGGCCGAGCACCAGCGTCACGGCCATCAGGGTGTCCGGGAGCGGATGGGTCTTGCCGTCGCTGGCGAAGAGGGATCCGGCGGTGTTCGGCTGAAAGGCCTCTGCCATGGGGCACCTCCTGCGGAAGGCGGCGCATCGTAGCGCCGTACACACCCGAGGTGTACAGATTGACGGCCCTCCCAGCCGGATTTCAACCGGAAGCGGGTGTGCGGGTAGTCTGTACCGTCTGCACCGGTGTCTGCCCGGATCCACGGCGGGGAATCCTCCCGACCCGTGATCGTCGTCTGATCGTCAGTGGAAACCCCTGATTGTCAGTGGCGGCCGATACCGTTGCGAACGCATTACGACCCTCCTGCCACGGAACGACCGTGGCCGCTGAGTCCAAAGGAGGTGGGTTCCACATGCGTCACTACGAGGTGATGGTCATCCTCGACCCCGATCTCGAGGAGCGTGCGGTCTCCCCGCTGATCGAGAACTTCATGTCCGTCGTCCGTGATGGCGGCGGCAAGGTGGAGAAGGTCGACACCTGGGGCCGTCGTCGTCTCGCCTACGAGATCAAGAAGAAGCCCGAGGGCATCTACTCGGTCATCGACCTGCAGGCCGAGCCTGCGGTCGTCAAGGAGCTCGACCGGCAGATGAACCTGAACGAGTCGGTCCTCCGGACCAAGGTCCTCCGTCCCGAGACCCACTGAGCTTTCGCTCGGCTGATCCCGGGATTCGAGTAGCAGCAAGCAGCCAGCAGCAAACCCGCCGAGAGGTTCCCCCATGGCAGGCGAGACCGTCATCACGGTCATCGGCAATCTTGTCGACGACCCCGAGCTGCGCTTCACCCCGTCCGGTGCGGCGGTCGCGAAGTTCCGTGTCGCGTCCACTCCCCGCACCTTCGACCGTCAGACCAACGAGTGGAAGGACGGCGAGAGCCTCTTCCTGACCTGCTCGGTCTGGCGCCAGGCGGCGGAGAACGTCGCCGAGTCGCTCCAGCGAGGCATGCGCGTGATCGTGCAGGGCCGGCTGAAGCAGCGGTCCTACGAGGACCGTGAGGGCGTCAAGCGCACGGTCTACGAGCTGGACGTCGACGAGGTCGGCCCCAGCCTGCGCAATGCCACGGCCAAGGTCACCAAGACCTCCGGTGGTGGCGGCCGCGGTGGCCAGGGCGGTTACGGCGGCGGTGGCGGCTACTCGGACGAGCCTCCCTTCTAGGGCTCGTATCCACACTTCTTGATCACACAGGAGAAACACCATGGCGAAGCCGCCTGTGCGCAAGCCGAAGAAGAAGGTCTGCGCTTTCTGCAAGGACAAGGTCACGTACGTGGACTACAAGGACACGAACATGCTGCGGAAGTTCATTTCCGACCGTGGCAAGATCCGTGCCCGCCGCGTGACCGGCAACTGCACTCAGCACCAGCGTGACGTCGCCACGGCCGTGAAGAACAGCCGTGAGATGGCGCTGCTGCCCTACACGTCCACCGCGCGCTAAGGGAAGGGTGACCGACTCATGAAGATCATCCTCACCCACGAGGTGTCCGGCCTCGGTGCCGCCGGCGACGTTGTCGACGTCAAGGACGGCTACGCTCGCAACTACCTGATCCCGCGGAAGTTCGCTATCCGCTGGACCAAGGGTGGCGAGAAGGACGTCGAGCAGATCCGTCGTGCTCGCAAGATCCACGAGATTCAGACCATCGAGCAGGCCAACCAGATCAAGGCCCAGCTCGAAGGCGTGAAGGTCCGCCTGGCCGTTCGCTCCGGCGACTCCGGCCGTCTCTTCGGTTCCGTCACCCCGGCCGACATCGCGTCCGCGATCAAGGCTTCCGGTGGCCCCGAGGTCGACAAGCGCCGTGTGGAGCTGTCCGCTCCGATCAAGACCCTGGGCGCCCACGAGACGTCCGTGCGTCTGCACCCCGAGGTGGCCGCCAAGGTCAACATCGAGGTCGTCGCGGGCTGACCGCCGTGCTCGGTCTGAGCAGCTGAGAGAGGGGCCGTACCCATCGCGGGTGCGGCCCTTCTCCTTTGCGTGATGTCCTCGAGCGAAGGGCGCGAGGGCGATGTTTCACGTGAAACGGTCAGCGGGTCGCGCCCGTCACGATCCAGCGGCCCGAGCGGCTGCGCCACCACAGGGTCGCCATGCGGGTGGTCATCATCAGCGTCATCGCGGCCCACAGCGCGGTCAGTCCGCCACCGAGCGCCGGGACGAGCAGGGCCACCGGCACGAACACGGCCAGAGTCAGCAGCATGGCCCAGGCCAGATAGGGCCCGTCGCCCGCGCCCATCAGGACTCCGTCCAGGACGAAGACGATTCCGCAGATGGGCTGGGACAGCGCCACCATCAGCAGAGCGGGCAGCGCCGCGTCCTTGACCACCGCATCGCCGGTGAACAGCGGGAGGAAGAGCGGCCGCGTGGCCACCACGAGCAGCCCGAGTACGACCCCGGTCGCGATGCCCCACCGGACCATCCGCCGGCAGGCCTCACCGGCACCCTCCGCATCGCTCGCACCGAGGTAACGGCCGATGATGGCCTGCCCCGCGATGGCGATCGCGTCCAGTGCGAAGGCGAGCAGATTCCACAAGGACAGGATGATCTGGTGGGCGGCTATGTCGGCATCCCCGAGTCGGGCCGCGACCGCGGTGGCGATCATGAGGATGGCGCGCAGCGAGAGGGTGCGGACCAGCAGCGGTACGCCGGCCTGCGCCGAGGCGCGGATACCGGCCGCGTCCGGGCGGAGCGAGGCCCCGTGCCGACGGGCGCCGCGCACGACCACGGCCAGATAGACGGCCGCCATCCCGCACTGCGCGATGACCGTGCCCCAGGCCGAGCCGGCGATGCCCAGCCCGGCGCCGTAGACCAGGCTCGCGTTGAGAACGGCATTGGCGATGAAGCCGGCGACGGCGACATAGAGCGGGGTCCTGGTGTCCTGGAGGCCGCGCAGCACTCCGGTGGCGGCGAGCACCATGAGCATGGCCGGGATACCCAGGGAGGAGATGCGCAGATACGTCGTCGCGTACGGGGCGGCTGTGGAGGAGGCGCCGAAGAGATCCAAGATGCCGGGGGCCAGGGGAAAAACGACGGCGATGACGGCGCTCCCGAGCAGCAGCGCCAGCCAGATGCCGTCCATGCCTTGGCGGATGGCACCCTGGAGGTCACCCGCGCCCGTGCGGCGGGCCACGGCCGCCGTGGTGGCGTAGGCGAGGAAGACGAACACGCTCACGGCGGTGGTGAGCAGGGCGGAGGCGACGCCGAGACCGGCGAGCTGAGCGGTGCCGAGATGGCCGACGATCGCGCTGTCTACCATGACGAAGAGCGGCTCGGCGACGAGGGCGCCGAAGGCCGGGACGGCCAGCGCGACGATCTCTCGGTCGTGCCGTCGTCGGGTGGCCTCGGGGATCTCGGGAGCCTGGGTCATGGGCGCTAATGTAATCGTCCACAGGTAAGAGATGCAATTGTCGATTGCCCCTTACTTGTGATCTCGACTCCCTTCGTTTCGCGCACCGTTCGAAGCGATCTTGGCCCGACCGGGAAACTTTTTCTTCTGCACAGCCGGTGGATGTCGAACTCGCAGGTCAGAGAGGTGTTGCTGTCGAGGGCGAGGGCTTGTTCACAGGGCTGTCCACCGGGTCGTGCACAGGTTTCGGCGAGTTCTCCACAGCATCGGGCCGGTCGTCCACATGGCCTGTGGATAACCAGATTGGCTGACGCTGCCGACGGGCCTACCGTGGTCCGGCGCCCGCTCCTTCTCCCGGACCCGGAAGCCGTTCTCTCCGAGGCCCGGGAACCGGCATGAACCGACGCGCCAGAAGCGGAGTCGGGCCTCTCGATTTGTCAGTGTCGTGCCGTAGAACAGAGGCCACGGCGAGGTCCGCCGCGCGGACGGGAGGAGGTGGCTCGGTGAGTATTTCCGAGCCCTTGGACGATCCGTGGGCGGACAGCGGGCCCAGTGATCGTCTGCCGGCCTCCCGTCGGCGTCCCGACGGCGGCCGGGGCCGTGACGAGCAGCACGACCGGGGCCGGGACAACGCTTCCTGGGACGGCGGCGGCTCCGCCTTCGAGCGGGTGCCCCCGCAGGACCTCGACGCCGAGCAGTCGGTGCTGGGCGGCATGCTGCTGTCCAAGGACGCCATCGCCGACGTCGTGGAGATCCTCAAGGGACACGACTTCTACAAGCCCGCGCACGAGACGATCTACCAGGCGATCCTGGACGTCTACGCCAAGGGCGAGCCGGCCGACCCGATCACCATCGCCGCCGAGCTCACCAAGCGCGGTGAGATCAACAAGGTCGGCGGCGCCGCGTATCTGCACAGCCTGGTCCAGACCGTGCCGACGGCGGCCAACGCCGAGTACTACGCGGAGATCGTCCACGAGCGCGCGGTCCTGCGCCGTCTGGTCGAGGCCGGGACGCGCATCACCCAGATGGGATACGCGGCCGACGGTGACGTGGACGAGATCGTCAACAGCGCCCAGGCCGAGATCTACGCCGTCACCGAGCAGCGCACCAGCGAGGACTACCTGCCGCTGGGCGACATCATGGAGGGCGCCCTCGACGAGATCGAGGCGATCGGTTCGCGCAGCGGCGAGATGACGGGCGTGCCCACCGGCTTCACCGACTTCGACTCGCTCACCAACGGCCTGCACCCCGGTCAGATGATCGTCATCGCGGCCCGTCCCGCCATGGGCAAGTCGACGCTCGCGCTGGACTTCGCGCGGGCCGCGGCCATCAAGCACAACCTGCCGAGCGTCATCTTCTCGCTCGAGATGGGCCGCAACGAGATCGCGATGCGTCTGCTGTCCGCCGAGGCCAGGGTGGCCCTGCACCACATGCGCTCCGGCACGATGACCGACGAGGACTGGACCCGGCTCGCCCGCCGTATGCCGGACGTCTCGGCCGCCCCGCTCTACATCGACGACTCCCCGAACCTGTCGATGATGGAGATCCGGGCCAAGTGCCGCCGGCTCAAGCAGCGCAACGACCTGAAGCTCGTCGTCATCGACTACCTCCAGCTGATGCAGTCCGGCGGTTCCAAGCGCGCCGAGAGCCGTCAGCAGGAGGTCTCGGACATGTCCCGTAACCTCAAGCTGCTCGCCAAGGAACTGGAGATCCCGGTCATCGCGCTGTCTCAGCTCAACCGTGGTCCCGAGCAGCGCACCGACAAGAAGCCGATGGTCTCCGACCTGCGTGAGTCCGGCTCCATCGAGCAGGACGCCGACATGGTCATCCTGCTGCACCGCGAGGACGCCTACGAGAAGGAGTCACCGCGTGCGGGCGAGGCCGACCTGATCGTCGCCAAGCACCGAAATGGACCCACGGCCACCATCACGGTGGCCTTCCAGGGCCACTACTCCCGCTTCGTGGACATGGCGCAGACCTGACCGGACTCCATGCCCCCGGTGCCTCCGCGCCGGAAATGAATTCGACGCACGGCGTTCCAGCAGATGGACTGGGGGGATGACGAGTTCACAGGACGCGCTGCTCCCGGGGACGCAGCGCGCATTGCTGCACAGGATCGCCGTCGCCCAGCGCGAAGGGCGGACGCCGTCGCTGGTCGCCGCCGTGGTGCGCGACGGGCGGACCGTATGGCACGGGGCGCGCAGCTCGGTGGAGGGGCACGCGCCGGACGAGAACGTGCAGTACCGGATCGGGTCCATCACCAAGACCTTCACGGCCGTGCTGGTGATGCGACTGCGCGACGAGGGCGTGCTCGACCTCGGTGATCCGCTGGAGAAGCATCTGCCGGGCACCGCCGTGGGAGAGGCCACGATCGCCCAGCTGCTCGCGCACACGGCCGGGGTGGCGGCCGAGTCCCCCGGGCCCTGGTGGGAGCGGACGCCGGGCTCACTGCGGCCCGAGCTGAGCGACGTACTCGGCGAGCAGCCCCTGCTGCACCCCGCGGGCCGGCTGCACCACTACTCCAACACCGGCTACACGCTGCTCGGCGCGCTGGTGGAGGAGCTGCGTGGCGCCCCCTGGGAGGAGGTGCTGCGCCGGGAGATCCTCGAACCGCTGGGCCTGCACCGCACCAGTGCTCAGCCGCAGGCCCCGCACGCGGGCGGCTGGGCGGTGCATCCGTGGGCCGACGCGCTGCTGCCGGAGCCGGCGGAGGACCTCGGCCGCATGGCGTCCGCCGGACAGCTGTGGTCGACCACGGGGGACCTGGCGCGGTTCGCGGTCTTTCTCGCCCATGGGGACGAGCGGGTGCTGAGTGCGGAGTCGGTGCTGGAGATGCGGACCCCGGCGGCGCCGGCCGAGGCCCCCGATGTGGTGGACGGGGTCAGTTACGGCCTCGGTATGCAGCTCACCACCCGCGACGGGCGGCTGCTGGTCGGCCACTCCGGTTCGCTGCCCGGCTTCCTGGCCAACCTCACCATCAGCGTGGAGGACGACCTGGCCGCGGTGGTGCTCACCAACTGCACCAGCGGGCCGTCGCTGGGGACGGTGGGCGCCGATCTCCTGCGGATCGTCGCCGAGGCGGAGCCGAGGATCCCCGAGCCCTGGCGCCCGCTGCGTGAGGTCGACCCGGCGGCTCTGGAACTGGCCGGACAGTGGTACTGGGGGACCGGTGCCTTCGGGCTGCGGGTGACGGCCGATGGTCTTCTCTCGCTCGCTCCTCTGACCGGCGGCGGCCGCGGCTCCCGCTTCCGCCCGAACGGCGACGGCACCTGGACAGGACTCGAGGACTACTACGCCGGTGAGCTCCTGCGGCCCGTGCGGCGGCCGGACGGCTCCCTGAGCCATCTCGACCTCGGCTCGTTCGTGTTCACCCGGCAGCCGTACGACCCCGAGGCCCCGGTGCCCGGCGGCGTGGACCCGGAGGGCTGGCGGGGCCTCGACTGACCCGTCGGCGCAGAGGGGCCCCGCGTTTCACGTGAAACGCGGGGCCCCTCTCCGCTCCGAGCGGGGCGAAAGCCGTCACAGGCGCAGCTTGAAGCCTTCGTGCGAGGCGGTGAACCCGAGCCGCTCGTAGAAGCGGTGGGCGTCGGGGCGGGACTTGTCGGACGTCAGCTGCACCATCCGGCAGTCGAGCCGCCGGGCCGTGTCGACGGCCCACTGGATCAACTCGGTGCCCAGACCGCTGCCGCGTTCATCGGCATGGATGCGCACGGCCTCGATGAGCCCACGCGTCGCACCCCGGTGGGAAAGACCGGGGATGGTGGTGAGCTGGAGGGTCCCGATCACCCGGCCGTCGCGCACGGCGACGACAAGATGCTGGTTCGGATCCGCATCCAGCCGCTTCAGCGCCGCCTGGTACGGCGCGGGATCGTCGGGCGACTCCCGCTGCGCGCCCAGCGGATCGTCGGCGAGCATGCCGATGATCGCCGGAAGGTCGTCGGCGGTCGCCGCCCGTATCTCAAGATCTCCCATGCCCGCACCCTACGCGGGCACGTTCAGCGACTCCACGACCTTCACCAGCGGGGCCAGTTGAGGGTTCTCCGAGGCCTTGTCCAGGGCCTCACGCAGGGCGGCGTCATTGGTGGGGCGCGCCTTCTCCAGCAGCCGCAGGCCGGCCTCGGTGACATTGGTGTAGATGCCGCGCCGGTCGGTGGGGCACAGATAGCGCTCCAACAGGCCGCGGTCCTCCAGGCGGGTCACCAGACGGGTGGTGGCGCTCTGGCTGAGCACGACCGCGTCGGCGACCTGCTTCATCTGGAGATGCCCGCCCTCGCCGTCGTGCTGTCGGCTCAGTACATCGAGCAGTGAGTACTCGCGCACGCTGAGGTCGTGCTGCGCCTGGAGGGCGCGCTCGATGTGCGCCTCGATCTTCCCGTGCAGCGCAGAGAGGGCGCACCAGCCCTGAGCGAGGGCGGTGAGCGCGGGGTCCGTCGCTGTCATTGGCGTGTTCCTCCGTCCCGGAGCGGCTGCCTCAAGGATAGCCCAATGCCGTGATTGCCCGCTCTTGCATTTAGCCAGCGTCTGCAATTATCGTGATGGAACGCAAAGCGCTCATGCAACCGACTGGGAAGGTGTACCCCCACATGCCTCTCGCGCTTCTGGCCCTCGCGATCGGGGCCTTCGGAATCGGCACCACCGAGTTCGTGATCATGGGTTTGCTGCCCGAGGTCGCGGGCGATTTCGGGGTCTCCATCCCCACGGCCGGCCTGCTGGTGACCGGCTACGCGCTCGGCGTGGTCATCGGCGCCCCGCTGATGACCGTGCTGGGCACCAAGGTCCCGCGCAAGCGGATGCTGATGCTGCTGATGGGCCTCTTCATCGCCGGCAACCTGCTGTCCGCGCTGGCCCCCGTCTTCGCGGTCATGCTGATCGGCCGCGTGGTCGCCTCGCTCGCCCACGGAGCCTTCTTCGGCATCGGCTCGGTGGTGGCGGCCGAACTGGTCGCACCCCAGAAGAAGGCCGGCGCCATCGCCATGATGTTCACCGGTCTGACGGTCGCCAATGTCGTCGGAGTCCCGCTGGGCACCCTGATCGGCCAGCACGTCGGCTGGCGCGTCACCTTCGCGATCGTTGCCGCGCTCGGCGTGATCGGCCTCGCGGGCGTCGCCAAGCTGGTGCCCGAGCTGCCCCGCCCCGAGGGCGTGCACCTGCGGCACGAGCTGGCCGCGTTCAAGAACGCCCAGGTCCTGCTCGCCATGGCGATGACCGTCCTCGGTTTCGGCGGTGTCTTCGCGGCCATCACCTACATCGCGCCGATGATGACCCACATCGCCGGCTTCGCCGACGGCTCGGTCACCTGGCTGCTGGTCCTGTTCGGCCTCGGCATGGTCGGTGGCAACCTCGTCGGCGGCAAGTTCGCCGACCGCGCCCTGATGCCGATGCTGTACGTCTCGCTGGGCGCCCTGGCCATCGTCCTCGCCCTGTTCACGCTGACCGCCCACAACAAGATCGCGGCCGCCGTGACCATCGCCCTCATCGGCGCCCTCGGCTTCGCCACCGTTCCGCCGCTGCAGAAGCGCGTCCTCGACCAGGCGCACGGCGCGCCCACGCTCGCCTCGGCGGTGAACATCGGCGCCTTCAACCTGGGCAACGCGCTCTCCGCCTGGCTCGGTGGCCTGGTGATCTCGGCCGGCTTCGGCTACACCGCCCCCAACTGGGTCGGTGCCGTGCTCGCCGCGGCCGCCCTGGTCCTCGCCGTCCTCTCGGCCGTCCTGGAGCGCCGGGACACCGCCCGGGGCGCCGTGGCCGCCTCCAGCACCCCCAGCGGCCGACACGCCGCCGCCCGCCACTGAGCCACCCACCGTCACCCGCGCCGACCCCGGTGCGGCCCCCATCGCACCACCCGAGGAGACACGTCCATGACCACCACCGCCGTCGCCCCGCTCACCATCGAGGACGCCGAGCTGCTGGTCGCCACGGCCCGCCGTGCGGCCGAGGAGGCGGGCGTCACCGTCAGCGTCACCGTTCTCGACGCGGGCGGTCACCTGCTCGCCTTCCGCCGGGACGACCGGGCCGTGCTGATCTCCGGCGAGACCAGCACGCGCAAGGCCTACACCGCGCTCCAGCTGAACGCCCCCACCGCCGACCTGGTCGGCGCCGTCCAGCCGGGCGGCCTCTTCCACACGCTGCCCACGGCCCTCGACCGGCCGCTGCTGTTCATCGCGGGCGGCGTCCCCGTCCACCGGGACGGCCGGCTGATCGGCGCGGTCGGCGTCGGTGGCGGGGCACCCGAGCAGGACCACGGCTTCGCCACCGCGGCCGTGCGGGCCCTCGCCTGATCGCACGTCCCGGACGATCACAGGCCCCGCCGCTCCCAGCGGCGGGGCCTGTCCATGTCCCACAGGGGTTCAGCCGGCGGCCACCGTCAGCGGGGCGAACCGGCGCGTCCAGTCACCGGGCAGTTCGGTGATGCCGTACGTCATCACCGAGTTGGACGCCACGGACGCCAGGCCCCGCGCCCCGGCCCACGACAGCAGCTCCTCATGGCGTACGTCGATGTCGGTACGCAGCGGACGATCCGTATCGGCCGCCAGGGAGGCGATGAGCGCCCGGGCGGTCTCCGTGTCCCGGGCGATCAGCGGGCCGACGACATGGGTGTCCATGTTCGGCCACGCGGCCGCGTAACCGATGATCCGGCCGTCCACCTCCGCCACCCGGAGCTGGTCCGCGAAGGCGGGCAGCCGGGCGATGAGGGGCGTCCGGTCGGCGCCGAACACCTCCTCGTCCAGCCGCAAAATCCCGGCCAGGTCCTCCGCGGTGGCGGCACGTGTCGGCACCTCCGGCTCCGGCCCGCCGGGAGTGAAGCGGCCCATGAGCATCTCCGCCCGTCCCGTCACCTTGAAGCCCAGCTCCTCGTAGAGCGGGCGGCCGTTCTCCGTGGCGTACAAGGTCAGCGGCGTTCCGTCCATGACCGACAGCACATGCCGCATCAAGCGGCGTCCGACGCCGCGGCGAGCATGACGCTCGGCGACCAGGACCATGCCGACGGCGCCGAGTTCCGGCCGCTCCCAGGTTCCGTACTCGGTGAGGACGCAGGCGGCGACGAGGCCGCCCTGGGGGTCATCGATGCCGAAGCCCCGTCCTGCCGTGAGGAGGAAGCCCCACTTGTGTTCCTCGCGTGGCCACCCCCGGTCCTCGGACAGGTCGGCGCAGGCGGTGAGATCGCGAAGCGTCAGACGGCGAATGGGCAGAGCGTCGAGGGAAGGAGTTGGCACGCACGTCAGGCTGTCCGAAGCAGACCCCCGGCGTCCACCCGTTTCGATGCGGACGCACGCGCTTTTGGTCATGTCGTAGCCGTACGTACAGTCCGCGGACAGCCTGGCGGCACGCGGCCGACCGGGAGTGTTTCACGTGAAACATCGTCTCGCCATGGCCGGCCGCAGACGACTCGCTACCCCAGATCGGGAGCGTGCATGGCCCGTACGCCCTCGATATTGCCGTCCAGATAGTGCCGCAGCGACAGCGGAACGAGATGGACGGAGGCGATACCGACCCGAGTGAACGGGATGCGGACGATCTCGTACTCACCGGCCGGCTCGTCCACCTCCGGGCCATGGCGCAGGGACGGGTCCATGGACTCCAGCCGGCAGACGAAGAAGTGCTGCACCTTCACGCCGGTCGCGCCCCCGTCCTCACCGATGTGCTCCACGGTGTCCACGAAGCACGGCACCACATCGGAAATCTTGGCGCCCAGTTCCTCGTACACCTCTCGGTGCAGGGCGTCCACGACGGTCGAGTCCCCGGGCTCGACCCCGCCACCGGGGGTCACCCAGTAGGGATCGACGCCTGGCTTGGTGCGCTTGATCAGGATCAGGTCGTCACCGTCCAGGAGAACGGCGCGGGCGGTGCGCTTGACCACGGGTCGGACGGTCATGGGAGAAATGTGGCCCGGCTGGTTCCACGTGAAACATCGCAAAGCGGCGTCGGACGACCGCATGGCGTTGGCATTGCCTGCCAGGGGCCTCAGCACCAGCGCGCGGCCGCTCTCAGCAGGCATTCGTGGGCCCGGGCCACGGACGGCAGGGCGAGCGTGCCCGCGCGGACCACCAGGAAGTAAGTGCGCAGTGGCGGCACCACCGGGTCGTGCAGAGCGACGAGCGCGCCCCCGTCGAGGGCCGGTGCGCAGAGATACCGGGGCAGTACGGCCAGACCCGCGCCCGCGATCGCACAGGCGAGCACCGCCCGCAGATCGGGGACGACGACCGTGCCGGGGGCGGCCGGGCGGGTGTCGAAGACGGAGGCCCAGTAGCGGGAGACGAACGGCAGCGACTCATGGATCTCGATCAGGGGAAGGTCCTGGAGCGCGGGCGCGCCCTTCAGCCGTAACGCGTCCGGGTCGATGCGCTCCGACCACCGGGGAGCGGCGACCAGCACATGCTCCTCGTCGCAGAGCGCGGTCGCGGTGAACAGGGCGCCACGCGGCCTGGCGGTGCTGATGGCCAGATCGTGGTGCCCGGCCGCCAGACCTTCCAGAACCTCCTCCGTGGTACCGAAAGAGGCCCGCAGCGCGAAGCCCCTGCGGTCGTCGCCGGTCAGCTCCGTGAGGGCGGGCAAGGCCCGTTCGGCGATGAACTCCGGCGGGCCGGCCAGATGCAGCGTTCTTCGCGAGGACTCGTCCTCCAGCCGGCTCTCGGCTATCTCCACCAGCGCGTCGAGGTGGGGCGCGGCCTTGTGGGCGAGTTCGTCGCCGATGCTGGTCGGGGTGACACCGCGCGCCTGGCGGAGGAAGAGAGGCCTGCCCAACTGCCGTTCCAGTGTGCGGATCTGCGAGGTGACGGCGGGTTGGGAAAGACCGAGCAGCGCCGCGGCACGGGTGAAGGAACCGGCCCGGTGCACGGTGACAAAGGTGCGCAGCAAGGCCAGATCCATGACAAGCCCCTCCCTGCCCTCGCCTTCTTCGGCCCCGGCAGCCCTCAACGATAAAAAAGTCGATACCCCCCTGTCATCAGCGTGATTGGACACTGACAGAGAGTCAACTAGCCTTGTTCACACGGTTCTTCGCAAGCGGAACCGCCGGCGGTCCGAGCCAAGAGGGGGGAGGCTCGGACCGCCGTCCCGTTTCTCCGGCGGACGCCGGCTCAGTCCGCCGACTCGTCCAGGGCGCGCAGGATGTCCGCCACCAGGTCCTCGGGGTCCTCGGCGCCGACCGACATCCGGATGAAGCCCTCCGGTACCGCGTCCCCGCCCCAGCGGGCACGGCGCTCGGCCGTGGAGCGCACCCCGCCGAAGCTCGTCGCGTCCTCCACCAGGCGCAGGGCGGCGAGGAAACGTTCGGCACGCGCGCGTGTGGACAGCGTGAACGACACCACACAGCCGTAGCGGCGCATCTGCCGGGAGGCGACCGTGTGCGCGGGGTCGCCGGGCAGCCCCGGGTACCGCAGGCCCGACACCTCCGGCCGCTGCCGCAGAGCCTCGGCGACGGCGAGGGCGGTGGCGTTCTGCCGGTCGACTCGCAACTGGAGCGTGGCGATGGACCGGTGCGCGAGCCAGGATTCCATGGGACCGGGGATCGCCCCGACGATCTTGCGCCAGCGCCGTACGGCGGCCATCACCTCGGCGTCGCGCCCGGCCACGTACCCCAGGAGGACGTCCCCGTGCCCGGTGAGCTGCTTGGTGCCGCTGGCCACCGCGAAGTCGGCCCCCAGGGCCAGCGGGCGCTGGCCGAGCGGGGTGGCCAGGGTGTTGTCGACGGCCACCAGGGTGCCCTGGGCATGGGCCGCCACCGCCAGACGCCGGATGTCGCACACATCGAGCCCGGGGTTCGACGGCGACTCGATCCACAGCAGCCGCGCGCCCTCCAGCACCTCCAGCTGGGCGTCCCGTCCGGTCGGGGCGGTGCGCACCTCGACGCCGTACGCCTCCAGCTGGGCGCGGACCAGCGGCAGCGCCTGGTAGCCGTCGGACGGCAGCACCACCGCGTCCCCGGCGCGCACCTGGGAGAAGAGCACGGCGGAGATCGCCGCCATGCCGGAGGCGAACACCAGCGTCTCGACGTCCGCCCGCCCGGGCGCCTCCAGCTCGCCGATGGCGTTCTCCAGCAGCGTCCAGGTCGGGTTGTCGTCACGGCCGTAGGAGTACGGCCCCGACACCTCGCCCGGCAGATGGAAGTGCGCCGCGAAGACGGGGCCGGGCAGGGTCGGCTCGTGTTTGACCGGCTCGGGCAACCCGGCCCGGACCGCGCGCGTGCCGTCGCCCACGGGGTCTTCGCTCGTACCAGTCGCGCTCATGCCGCCCGTCCCTCCAGGTGTTCCCGTACGGCGGCGAGCAGACCGGTGCTCGCCTCCTCCACCATCTCAAGGCACTCCTCGAAACCCTCCAGGCCGCCGTAGTACGGGTCGGGCACGTCGAGGGCCTCGTCGCCCGCAGGGGGCTCGTCCGGCGCGGCGGATCCGGGCGGGACGTGGGCGTACGCACGCAGCAGCCGGACCTTGCGCGCGTCCGCCTCGGTGGGCGCGAGCCGGCGCAGGGCCCTGAGGTGTCCCGCGTCCAGGGCGATCACGAGGTCGAGGCGGGCGAACCACGACGGCTGGAACTGGCGCGCGACGTGGTCGCAGTCGTAGCCGTGCTCGTGCAGGACGGCTACGGTGCGCGGGTCGGCGGCCTCGCCCTCGTGCCAGCCGCCGGTGCCGGCGCTGTCGATCTCCACCAGCTCCTCCAGCCCGGCCTCCGCCACCCGCGCGCGGAAGACGTACTCGGCCATCGGGGAACGGCAGATGTTGCCGGTGCACACGAAGCAGACGCGATAGGTCATGGGGCGCTCAGTCCTCGTCCGGCAGGATCATGTGCAGGGCCCAGGAGACGACCGAGATGATCAGTCCGCCGAGGACGGCCGTCCAGAACCCCTCCACATGGAAGCTCAGCTGGAGCTTGCCGCACACCCACGAGGTCAGCAGCAGCATCAGCGCGTTGACGACAAGCGTGATCAGGCCCAGCGTCAGAATGAACAGCGGGAAGGTGAGCACCTTCAGGATGGGCTTGACCAGCCAGTTCACCAGACCGAAGATCAGTGCGACGACGATCAGCGTCCCGGCTTTCTTCGCGGTGCCGTCACCGGTCAAGGTGATCTTGTCCAGGAGCCATACGGCCACCGCGAGGGCTCCCGCGTTCGCGATCGTCTTGACTACGAAATTCTTCATGTGTCTGATCGTGGCAGACCCGATCGGAAGCGAGCAGTGAGGCGAGGGCGGCAACGCAGATGAAGGCATTCCGGCTGGACGAACTGGAGGCGGAACGTGCCGCCAACGAGGGTGCCTATCTTCAGTTTCTGCGCGAGCGGAACATGTCGGTCGGCCTCTACGCCCTCGACGCGGGCGAGCACGATCCGCAGAAGCCGCACAACCAGGACGAGGTGTACTTCGTCGTCAGCGGCCGGGCGTCGATCACCGTGGGCCTGGAGACGACCGAGGTGGCACGGGGCAGCGTCGTGTACGTGCCCGCCGGTGTCGCCCACAAGTTCCACCACATCAGCGAGGATCTGAGGGTGCTCGTCGTCTTCTCTCCGCCCGAGGCGTGAGAGCGGACCTCCGGGTTCCCTAGGGGACGGTTCAGGGGAGGACAAGGGCCGCGGGGCCCCCGCGCGCCCCTCGGACGGCCCTAGCATCGAACGCAGGACATCGGGACCGTACGAGATGTACGCACGAGACGAGAAGGACGAGGGCCATGCGAGGGATCTTCGCGGGACTGCCGTGGTGGGTGAAGTGGGTCGCGGTGCCGGTCATCGCCCTGGTCGTCTTCGGCGGGCTGATAGCGAGCGTCGTCGGTTTCGTGATCGGCCTGCTGTTCAAGGCCCTGGTCTTCGTGGCCCTGGTCGGCGGACTGATCTACATCGTGCGCAAGTTCATGTCGAACTCCTCCTCGCACGGCGACTGGTGAACGACGGGGGAGCCGGTGACCGGTGAGGGGGTGCCGGTTCCCTCGGGGGAGGGAAGTTTCCCCGTGAGCCCGTCTGTACGCGGTGGCAGGCGGTTAGAGTCCGGAACTCCCCACGGGGACCGGCCCCGTGGGTGGCGCAGACCCCCAACCGTGCTCCCCGCTCCCGCACGGCCTGCCCCCTCGCGCTTCCGGAGTAACCCTTGGCCACGGTCGACACCGCACCGGCAGAAACCCGCACACTCCCCGCCCAGCCGCGCCCCCGCACCTCTTCCCCGCGGCGGCCGTCCGGCATGGCCGTCGCATCGCAGCCGGCCGCCGCGACCCTCATCGGCTCCGTGCAGCGCGCCATGCGGCTGCTGGAGACGGTCGCCGCCCATCCCTACGGCGCCCCCGCCAAGCAGCTCGCCCGCGCGACCGGCCTGGCCCTGCCCACCGCCTACCACCTGCTGCGCACGCTGGTGCACGAGGGCTATCTGCGCCGGGAGAAGGGGCTGTTCTTCCTCGGTGACGCGGCCGAGCGGCTGAGCAGCAACGGAGCCCGGGAGAATCGTCGCTGCAGGGTCGCGGACACGCTCGCACACTGGCGTGATTCCATCGGTGCGCCGATGTACTACGCGATGTACCGGGACGGCGAGATCGACGTCCTGTGCGTCTCCGACTCCCGGGAGGCCCCCGCGGCCGAGGAGTGGGCCGACTTCCGCGAGACCGGGCATGCGCACGCCCTCGGCCAGTGCCTGCTCTCCCAGCTGGACGAGGGCGCCCGGCGCGACCACCTCGCGCGCTACCCGGTACAGGCCCTCACCCCGTCCACCGTGCGCGACAGCGACGCCCTGCTGCGGCGGCTGGCCCGGGTGCGGCGCATGGAGCCGGTGGTGGAGCGCCAGGAGTACGCGCTCGGCACGGTCTGCGCGGCGGTCCCCATCACCGTCGGCACGACCGCGGCCACCGTGGCCTTCTCGCTCCCGGTCCACCAGGCCGACCGGCTGCTGCCCGCGGCCCACCGGCTGCAAACGGAGATCGGCCGCCAGATCGGGTCACTCACGCTTTCTATCAGTATCTGAAATCTTACTCCTTGTGATCTGCTGTGTACTTTCAGCAAGATTTACCACGGTCAGAGGGATCAAACCCGGCCAGTCGATGTCATACGACGGGGTAGGCGATGCGCGAGTCCGTACAGGCAGAGGTCATGATGAGCTTTCTCGTCTCGGAGGAGCTCTCCTTCCGCATTCCGGTGGAGTTGCGCTACGAGACCGGCGATCCCTATGCCGTGCGGCTCACCTTCCATCTGCCCGGCGACGCCCCGGTCACCTGGGTCTTCGGGCGGGAGTTGCTGATCGACGGCGTAGGACGGCCGTGCGGGGAGGGTGATGTGCGCATCTCCCCCGTCGAGGCCGAGGTGCTGGGCGAGGTGCTGATCAGGCTTCAGGTCGGCTGCGACCAGGCCCTGTTCCGCTCGTCTGCGTCGCCGCTCGTCGCCTTCCTCGACCGTACGGACAAGCTGGTGCCGCTCGGCCAGGAGGGTGCGCTGGCCGATTTCGACGCGCATCTCGACGAGGCGCTGGACCGCATCCTGGCCGAGGAGCAGAGCGCGGGCTGACCGTCGCGAGACGGGGCGTCGCCGCTCCGCCGTGTCGCACGGAACAGAGCAGTAACGCTTCTGCGCAGGACGCCGAGCGGCGCCCTCGGCGCCGGGGCCCCGATCCGGCTCACCGCTTGCGGCGCCGGCCCCGGCCGCCCCGTGCCGGAGCGGGCCGGCCGCCCGCGAGGGCCCCGGCGCCCGGCCCGCGCCGGTCGGAGCCCACCACCAGGGCGGCCAGCGCGGTGGTGACCGGCACCGAGGCCACCAGGCCGATGGAGCCCACCAGGGTGCGCACGATCTCCTCGGCCACCAGCTCGCTGTTGGCCACCGTCCCCACGCCGCTCTGGGCGATGGAGAACAGCAGCAGCAACGGCAGCGCGGCGCCGGCGTAGGCGAGCACGAGCGTGTTGACGACGGACGCGATGTGATCGCGGCCGATGCGGATGGCCGCCCGGTACAGGCCGCGCGGGCCCATCGAGGGATTGGCCTCGTGCAGCTCCCACACGGCCGACGTCTGGGTCACCGTCACATCGTCCAGGACGCCGAGCGAGCCGATGATGACCCCGGCCAGCAGCAGACCGCTCATGTCGATCTTCGGATAGAGCCCGTGGATCAGACCGGTGCTGTCGTCGGTGTTGCCGGTGAGCGCCGCCCAGCCGATGAACTGCGCCCCGAGCAGGCCGATCAGCGACAGCGAGATCAGGGTGCCGAGCACGGCCACCGACGTACGGGCCGACAGACCGTGGCACATGTACAGGGCGATCAGCATGATGGCGCTCGACCCGACGACCGCCACGAGCAGCGGGTTGGAGCCCTGGAGGATCGCGGGGAGGATGAACTGGTTGAGCACCAGGAAGCTCACGGCGAGGGCGACGAGGGCCATGACACCGCGCATCCGGCCCACCACCACGACGGCGAGCGCGAAGATGCCCGCGAGCAGCGCCATCGGGAACGCGCGGTTCACATCGGTCACCGAATACTGGAGGTTCTTCGGCGCGGTCGGCTCGTAGGCGGCCACTACCTGCTCGCCCTGGTGCAGCTGCCTGAGCTGGTCGGGCTGCACGATCTCGGTGAACGTACGGCCCTTGTCCTTGCCGGTGTCGACCCGGATGGTCGCCTTCTTGCAGGTGCCGCCGGACCGCTGTCCCATCGGGGAGCCGCCGCCGGTGGAGGAGGGGTCGGCGGCCGGAGCACCGCCCGAGGCGTTCACCGAGGCGCAGTCGACTTCCACCACCCGGGTGACGGTGGCCTGTTGGGTCTGCCGGTCGAAACCGACGCCGCTGTGCTTGTGGGAGGGGGCGCCACCGGGCCAGAGCACCACCAGACCGACGACCACCGCCGCGGCGAACGGAACCAGGACCGCCGCGATCACCTTGCGCAGTTGCCGGGACACGGGCGCGGCGGGCCCATGGCCGTGGCTGTGGCTGTGACCGTGGGAGGCATGGGCGTGACCGTGCGGCTGGTCAGGGGTCAGGTCGTCCGAGCCGTCGGGCCGGCGCGGGCCGGGCGGCTGGTGCGGGTGCTGCTCCATCCTGGTCATCGCCAGATCATCGCAAGAACCGGGGAGGCCCACTGTTCATCGCGCCATCGATGGCGCTAGCGTGGAGGCACCTTTGCACACGCGGGAGCTCGGAGCACCGGGCTGAGAGGGCGCTGACCTCCGTAGACGCGATGTTTCACGTGGAACGAGCGATGTTCCACGGGAGGCGTCGGACCGACGGAAACCGCTGCGTCGACCGCCGAACCTGTTACCGGGTAATGCCGGCGTAGGGAGTAGGTCTCATGACCAACAAGGACGCACGCACGCCTGCCTCCGCCCAGGACGACATGTCCGAGGAGGCCGGGAAGTCCATCGGCTGGCACAAGGCGTATGTCGCGGGCTCGCGCCCCGATCTGCGCGTGCCGGTCCGTCAGGTGCACCTCACCAACGGGCAGTCGGTCACTCTGTACGACACGTCGGGCCCGTACACCGATCCGCACGTCGACACCGATGTCCGCAGGGGCCTGACGCCGCTGCGGGAGAACTGGATCATCGCCCGCGGCGACACCGAGGAGTACGCGGGCCGTCCCGTCCGCCCCGAGGACGACGGAATCAAGCACACGTCGCCGCGCGGCGGGCTGCGCAACCTCGACGCGGTCTTCCCGGGACGCCCCCGTCAGCCCCGGCGGGGCCGCGACGGACAGGCGGTGACGCAGCTCGCGTATGCGCGCCGGGGGGAGATCACCCCCGAGATGGAGTTCGTGGCCCTCCGGGAGAACGTCTCCCCCGAGGTGGTCCGCGAGGAGATCGCCGCGGGCCGCGCGGTGCTGCCGGCCAACGTCAATCACCCGGAGATCGAGCCGATGATCATCGGCAAGCGGTTCCTGGTGAAGGTGAACGCCAACATCGGCAACTCCGCGGTGACCTCGTCCATCGAGGAGGAGGTGGAGAAGATGACCTGGGCGACCCGCTGGGGCGCCGACACGGTCATGGACCTCTCCACCGGCCGCAACATCCACACCACCCGTGAGTGGGTGCTGCGCAACTCCCCCGTTCCCATCGGCACGGTGCCGCTCTACCAGGCCCTGGAGAAGGTCGACGGCAGGGCCGAGGAACTGACCTGGGAGATCTACAAGGACACGGTCATCGAGCAGGCCGAGCAGGGCGTTGACTACATGACGGTCCACGCGGGTGTGCGGCTGCCGTTCGTGCCGCTCACGGCCAACCGCAAGACCGGCATCGTCTCGCGTGGCGGCTCCATCATGGCCGCGTGGTGCCTGGCACACCACAAGGAGTCGTTCCTCTACGAGAACTTCGAGGAACTCTGCGAGATCCTCGCCGCCTACGACGTCACGTACTCGCTGGGCGACGGTCTGCGGCCCGGCTCCATCGCCGACGCCAACGACGAGGCACAGCTCGCGGAACTGCGCACGCTCGGGGAACTCGGGCGGATCGCCAGGCGTTTGAACGTACAGACGATGATCGAGGGCCCCGGGCACGTCCCGATGCACAAGATCAGGGAGAACATCGACCTTCAGCAGGAGATCTGCGATGAAGCTCCGTTCTATACGCTCGGCCCGCTGACCACGGACATCGCGCCGGCGTACGACCACATCACCTCCGGCATCGGCGCCGCGATGATCGCCTGGTGGGGCACGGCGATGCTCTGCTACGTCACGCCCAAGGAGCACCTGGGCCTGCCCAATCGGGACGACGTCAAGACCGGCGTCATCACCTACAAGATCGCCGCCCATGCGGCCGACCTCGCCAAGGGGCACCCGGGCGCGCAGGAGTGGGACGACGCGCTGTCGGACGCGCGCTTCGAGTTCCGGTGGGAGGACCAGTTCAACCTGGCCCTCGACCCGGACACGGCCCGCGAGTTCCACGACGAGACCCTGCCGGCCGAGCCCGCCAAGACGGCGCACTTCTGCTCGATGTGCGGTCCGAAGTTCTGCAGCATGAAGATCTCGCAGGACATCCGCCGCGAGCACGGCGGCAGCCGGGCGGAGATCGAGGAGGGGATGGCGCTGAAGTCGGCGGAGTTCGCGGCCTCGGGGAACCGGGTGTATCTGCCGGTCGCGGACTGAGCAGGGCAGGCTGGACTCGCCGTTCCAGCGGGCCGGCCGGTATCGGCTCGGTGGACGGCGGGTGCGGCCGGCCGGCTGCGGTGTGGCCGCTCGGCGGGGGTCAGTCCGGCTGGTGCTCCGGGCCGCCGTAGTCGGGACTGGTGTAGTCGGGGCTGGTGAAGCGGGGGCGGTCGGTGCGGACGCCGTCGCCGGGGCTGCTGAAGCCGGGACGGTCGTAGCCCAGCCGGGGCATACGGTCGCGCGGAGCGGCCGTGCGGTGCGGTGCGGTCGGCCCTGGTTCGCCGAGTGCCTCCCGCAGGAACGGCAGGATGCCACGCTCCAGCAGGGCGTCCTGCCAGGCGGCTCTGGCGCCGGCCACTTCCTCGGCGGCGGCGTCACGGGCCCGGGACTCGGGCGAGGTGCCGTTGCGCAGCGCGGTGAGCAGCAGTCCGGCGGCGGCGACGAGGAGCGCGGCCACGGTCAGGGCCCCGAACACCCAGCCGGCGGTGAGCATGGTGCCGGCCAACGGCTGTCCGGAGTCCAGGCTTCTCAGGATGTAGCCGATGAGCAGGAATATCGCCGCCGCGGTGGCGGAGAGGAGGGGTGCCAGAACGGCGACGACCGCGACGGCACCCGCCCCGTGGGGCCCGGCGGCCGGGTCCGTACCGGTGGGGCCGGAGTCGTCCGTGGCCGTGGGGGCGGGCGGTTCGGGGCGGCGCAGTGCGTCGCGTATCCGTACGTAGTGCGCGTACTCGTCGGCCGCGGCCGACGTGATGAGCGCGGAGGCGTCGATGGCCATGGTGCGCAGTTGGGCGGGGCTGAGCCGCTGTCCGGCGGCGGCCAGTTCCGCTCGGTGTGGTGCGGAGCGCAGAACCTCGTCGAGGAGCCGCTCGAATTCCTGGCGGTCCTCGCTCCGCAGGTGCTGCGGAAGGCTGTTCATGTGCATCCCCCGATGCTCCGTAGGGCTTGGGGCTCGCACACCGGCGAGCCGTCGGGCAGAAACGGAGGGGAGCCTGCTACGGATAAGCCGATGGTAGAGCCGCGACGGCGCGTGGTGACAGGGGATTGCCGGAAATTGCCTCCCGGCCTGCGTGGACCCCGCGGGAGGAAGTCCCGCCGGAGGAACGGTCAGTGCTCCAGGGGGAGTTGCCGGACCAGCAGCTTTCCGGCCATGGTCACTCCGCCGTCCATCGCGATGGCGAGTCCGTCGGCGTAGACATGCGGTCCCTCGACGACCGGGCCGCTGCCCTCCTCGTCGTCCTCGGAGCCGACCTCGCCCAGGAGGTAGGGGATGGGGCTGTGGCCGTGCACGATCCGGCTGCCGCCGTAGGTGTCGAGCAGGGTGCGCACGGCGTCGGCGCCGCCCTCGTCGCGGAAGGAGAAGCGCTTGGTGAACTTGCGGAACAGGTCCCAGCACTCGTCCGCGTCGTTGCGGGTGAGCGTCTCGCGGACGTTGTCGTTGACGGCCTCGATCGAGTCGCCGAAGTCCAGGTAGGCGGTGGTGTCGGAGTGCACCAGCAGATAGCCGTCGACCTCCTCGACGGCGTCCAGGCGGGCCATCCACTGGAGATGGTGGTCCTGGAGGCGGTCCATGTCGGTCTTCTGGCCGCCGTTGAGCAGCCAGGCCGCCTGGAAGGTGGCCGTGCCCGCGCCAGAGTTGACGGGCGTGTCGCCGAATCGCTTGGCGCCGAGCAGAAGCAGTTCGTGGTTGCCCATGAGGGCCTTGCAGTAGCCGCCGGCCGCGGCCGCCTCGGCGGACAGCCGCATCACCAGGTCGATGACGCCGATGCCGTCCGGGCCCCGGTCGGTGAAGTCGCCGAGGAACCACAGCCGGGTGGTGCCGGCGCACCACTGGCCCGCCTCGTCGACGAGGCCCTGTTCCCGCAGGGCGGTCATCAGTTCGTCGAGGTAGCCGTGGACGTCGCCGACGACGAACAGCGGGCCGGGGCCGGCCGCGGGCTGCGGGGCCGCGGCGGCGAACGCCGGATCGACGGGGACCTGGAGCGTGTCGCCGCGGTTGATGACGGGCAGATCGCGCTGGGTGGGCGTGTACCCCTCGGGGTACGACTCGGCGGGCGGGGCGGTGTCGTCCTGCTGGTCCTGCTGGACGTACGGACCGGTCTCGTGGACGTACGCGGGTACCCGGAAGTCGCGCAGCGTCGCCGTCCGCTCCACCTCGGGTCCCTGACCGGCCCCCTGAGTCATCAGACCCCTCCACCATCGCGCCGCATCTGCACCGCTTCGGACTGCCTGGTCGCAGCGGTCCGCGGTGTCGTGGGCCCATCATAGGAATGCGCGTCGCGCCATGTGATGACCCAGGGGTGGTGAATCGGAACAAGGCTCCACCGCACCACCGCTTTCGCCCGGTTTGGGCAGATGTTCGCCGGCGGTCCGGGGACCGCCGGCCGTGTGCGGTCCGGGCGGCGTGGGCCCGAGGGCCCTTCCCGGAGCCTTGGTGCCGCCCGTGCTACGCGTCGTCCGGGGTGCGCGGCGGGCTGACCGTGGTGCGCGGGGGCCGCCGCTGGGAGGACGTGCGGACGATCAGTTCGGTCGGTATCACCTGCTCCACCGGCTGCTCCGACTCCACGCCCTCGATGGCGTCGATGAGCAGTTGTACGACGGCCGTGCCGATGCGGCGCGGCTTCAGGGAGAGCGTGGTGATGGGCGGCTCGGTGCTGGCGTACACGGTGGACTCGCTGCAGCACACCAGCAGCAGGTCTTCGGGGACGCGCAGCCCGTAGCGGCGGGCGGCGGCGAGCAGATCGGTGCCGTTGGGGTCGAACAGGCCGTAGACGGCGTCGGGCCGGTCCGGGCGGGCGAGCAGCCGGTCGGCCGCGACGGCGCCCGCGCACGGGTCGTGCGCCGGATAGGTCTCGTAGACCGGGTCCTGGCCGACCCGCTCGCACCAGTGCAGGTAGGCCGTGGTCGACAGGTGGGTGTACGTGTCGGTCGAGGTGCCCGTGAGCAGGCCGATACGGCGGGCGCCGGCGGCGGCGAGGTGGTCCAGGATGCCGAGGACGGCGGCCTCGTGGTCGTTGTCGACCCAGGCGGTGACCGGGAGCGCGCCGGCCGGTCGGCCGTCGGAGACGACGGGCAGGCCCTGGCGGACCAGTTCGCTGACCACCGGATCCTGGTCGGAGGGGTCGATGACGACGGTGCCGTCCAGGGCGACGTTGGACCACACGTCGTGGCGGGAGGTCGCGGGCAGGATGACCAGGGCGTAGCCCCGGGCGAGCGCGGCCGAGGTGGCGGCCCGCGCCATTTCGGCGAAGTACGCGAACTCGGTGAAGGTGAAAGGTTCATCCCCGTACGTCGTCACCGTCAGGCCGATCAGGCCCGACTTGCCGGTACGGAGGGTGCGGGCGGCGGCCGAGGGGCGGTACCCCAGCCGGTCGGCGACCTCGCGGACGTGGCGCCGGGTGGCATCCGGGAGCCGGCCCTTGCCGTTGAGGGCGTCGGAGACGGTCGTGATGGAGACGCCGGCGGCGGCGGCCACGTCCCTGATGCCTGCCCGGCCCGGCCTGCTGCCTCGACGTGAGGTTTCCGCGCGGCTCACCTGGTGCTTCCCTGCTGCTGTCATGGCGAGCCGATAGTAGGGCTCATGCGGTGGGGTAGCGCGGACGCATATGCACTCGTTGACAGGCACGTTTCTGCATGGCCGTTTGGGGTCAACTGCCTGTGATTGAAAGGTAGTTGAGCGCTTTCTTTGCAAGACATGGCGTGACGGCCCGGATGAGCCTGCCAATGGTCCGATGTTTCGAAGAGGTCTCAACTCACCTTCACGGGTGATGCGCGCCAGGGCGTAAGCCACCGGCGCGTAGATATATGTGCGGTGCGCCCCCCGAAACCGGTGCCTTCATGGCGCGATGCCCGTGTTGCCGCCGCGATCCATGAGGTTTGCCCACGACCCATACTCAGCGGAGCCGAATCCTCATATGGTGAGCAGTATTGGAAGCCGGTGGTGTGACGGTCCGCCGGTGGTCGCGAGGAGGACTGCGGTGAGCGAGACGAGCCCCAAGCTGCGCGCCGAGCTGGAGGGTATCCCCACCTACAAGCCGGGCAAGCCGGCCGCGGCCGACGGGCCGGTCGCCTACAAGCTGTCCTCGAACGAGAACCCCTACCCGCCGCTGCCCGGTGTGCTGGAGTCCGTGACCGCGGCCGCCGCCTCCTTCAACCGCTACCCGGACATGTCGTGCGCCGCCCTGACACAGGAGCTGGCGGAGCGCTTCGGAGTGCCGGCCGCCCATGTGGCCACCGGCACGGGCTCGGTCGGCGTGGCGCAGCAGCTGATCCAGTCCACCAGCGGTCCCGGCGACGAGGTGATCTACGCCTGGCGGTCCTTCGAGGCGTACCCGATCATCACGCAGATCAGCGGGGCCCGGTCGGTGCGGGTGCCGCTCACGTCCGGTGATGTGCACGACCTGGACGCGATGGCCGAGGCGATCACCGACCGGACGCGGCTGATCTTCGTCTGCAACCCCAACAACCCGACCGGCACGGTGGTGCGGCGGGCCGAGCTGGAGCGCTTCCTCGACCGGGTCCCCCGGGATGTGCTGGTGGTGCTGGACGAGGCGTACCGGGAGTTCATCCGCGACCCCGAGGTGCCCGACGGCGTCGAGCTGTACCGGGAGCGCCCCAATGTCTGCGTCCTGCGGACGTTCTCCAAGGCGTACGGCCTCGCCGGGCTGCGGGTCGGTTTCGCGATCGCCCATGAGCCGGTGGCCGCGGCACTGCGCAAGACGGCGGTGCCTTTTGGGGTGAGCCAGCTGGCGCAGGAGGCGGCGATCGCCTCGCTGCGGGCGGAGGACGAGCTGCTGGGCCGCGTCGGCTCGCTGGTCTGCGAGCGCACGCGTGTGGTCGACGGGCTGCGCGCGCAAGGATGGACGGTGCCGGAGACGCAGGCCAACTTCGTGTGGCTGCGGCTCGGGGAGCGGACGACCGCGTTCGCTCAGGCCTGTGAGGAGCACGGGGTCGTGGTTCGGCCGTTCGCGGGCGAGGGAGTCCGGGTCACGGTCGGCGAGGCCGAGGCGAACGACATCTTCCTGAAGGTGGCGGAGGCGTTCCACAAGGAGATGTAGTCCGGCTCACACCGGAGAAGATCACGGGCGCCCGGCTCTGCCGGGCGCCCGTTTCACGTGAAACAGCGCTTTCGGGGGCATCTGTGCAGCTCGCGGCGGGGGCTGTCCGCGGGCCGGAAGATCCATGCCCGCCCAACGGCCCCTTCCTGGGGACAGGGTTCGGGCCATGGGGATCTTGACTGAGGGGCAAGAGGACGACCCCGGACTTCCTGGCCGAAAACCGGTGCGCCATAATGGCTTGTGAATGTGAACGCGTTCACAAGCGCGTCCCGTTTGCCCCGTATGTACGTGACAGTCGGGGCGAATCGCCGCAGTACCACGGCGTAGTAAGGAGAGTGACGACGTGGACTTGGCTTTGGCGCCGGAGACACTGGCGCGCTGGCAGTTCGGCATCACCACCGTCTACCACTTCCTGTTCGTTCCGCTGACGATCTCCCTGGCCGCCCTCACGGCCGGGCTGCAGACGGCTTGGGTCCGCACGGAGAAGGAGAAGTACCTCAGGGCGACCAAGTTCTGGGGCAAGCTCTTCCTGATCAACATCGCGATGGGTGTGGTCACCGGCATCGTTCAGGAGTTCCAGTTCGGCATGAACTGGTCGGACTACTCCCGCTTCGTCGGTGACATCTTCGGCGCCCCGCTCGCCTTCGAGGCGCTGATCGCCTTCTTCTTCGAGTCCACCTTCATCGGCCTGTGGATCTTCGGCTGGGACAAGCTGCCGAAGAAGATCCACCTGGCCTGCATCTGGATGGTCTCGATCGGCACGATCCTGTCGGCGTACTTCATCCTCGCGGCCAACTCCTGGATGCAGCACCCGGTCGGCTACAAGATCGACAAGGCCCGGGGACGCGCTGAGCTGACCGACTTCCTGGCGGTGCTGACCCAGAACACCGCCCTGAGTCAGGCCTTCCACACCCTCTCCGCCGCCTTCCTGACCGGTGGCGCCTTCATGGTCGGCATCTCCGCCTACCACCTGGCCCGCAAGAGGCACATCCGCGAGATGAAGACCTCGCTGCGGCTCGGTCTGATCACGGTGGTCATCGCCGGGCTGCTCACCGCGGTCAGCGGCGACACCCTCGGCAAGGTCATGTTCAAGCAGCAGCCGATGAAGATGGCCGCCGCCGAGGCGCTGTGGGACGGGCAGAAGCCGGCGCCGTTCTCGATCTTCGCCTACGGCGACGTCGAGAAGGGCCACAACACGGTCGCCATCGAGATACCCGGCCTGCTCTCCTTCCTCGCCGACGACAACTTCACGTCGGAGGTCCCCGGGATCAACGACGTCAACAAGGCCGAGCAGCAGAAGTTCGGGCCCGGTGACTACCGGCCCAACATCCCGGTCGCCTTCTGGGGCTTCCGCTGGATGATCGGCTTCGGCATGGCTTCCTTCGCCATCGGCCTGGCCGGACTGTGGCTGACCCGCAAGAAGTTCATGCTGCCCCAGCACCTGCGGGTCGGCGAGGACGAGATCCCGCACCTGGTGCTGTTCCCGAAGAAGGCGCTCAGCCCCAAGCTGGCGCCCTGGTTCTGGCGCATCGCGACCTGGACCATGGCCTTCCCGCTGATCGCCAACTCCTGGGGCTGGATCTTCACCGAGATGGGCCGCCAGCCGTGGGTCGTCTACGGCGTCCTGCAGACCAGGGACGCGGTCTCCCCCGGTGTCTCCCAGGGTGAGGTCCTCACCTCGTTGATCGTCTTCACCTCGCTGTACGCGGTCCTCGCGGTGGTCGAGGTCAAGCTGCTCGCGAAGTACGTCAAGGCGGGGCCGCCCGAGCTGACCGAGGACGACCTCAACCCGCCCACGAAGATCGGCGGCGACACCCGTGACGCCGACAAGCCGATGGCCTTCTCGTACTAGGCCGAGGGGACAGTCATGGAACTTCACGACGTCTGGTTCGTCCTGATCGCCGTCCTGTGGACCGGCTACTTCTTCCTGGAGGGCTTCGACTTCGGGGTCGGCATCCTCACCAAGCTGCTGGCCCGGGACCGGGCCGAACGCAGGGTGCTCATCAACACCATCGGGCCGGTCTGGGACGGCAACGAGGTCTGGCTACTCACGGCGGGCGGCGCGACCTTCGCCGCCTTCCCGGAGTGGTACGCCACCCTCTTCTCCGGGTTCTATCTGCCCCTGCTCCTCATCCTCGTCTGCCTGATCGTCCGGGGCGTCGCCTTCGAGTACCGGGCGAAGCGGCCCGAGGAGAACTGGCAGCGCAACTGGGAGACGGCGATCTTCTGGACCTCCCTGCTCCCGGCGTTCCTGTGGGGTGTGGCCTTCGGGAACATCGTGCGGGGCGTCAAGATCGACCAGCACTTCGAGTACGTCGGCAGCGTCTGGGACCTGCTCAACCCCTATGCCCTGCTCGGCGGGCTGGTGACGCTCAGCCTGTTCACCTTCCACGGGGCGGTGTTCACGGCGCTCAAGACCGTCGGGGACATCCGGACGCGGGCGCGGCAGCTGGCCCGGTGGGCCGGACTCGTCGCCGCCGTGCTGGCGGTGGCCTTCCTGCTGTGGACGCAGGCCCACAGCGGTGACGGCAAGAGCCTCATCGCCCTGATCGTGGCGGTCGTCGCCCTGGTGGGCGCCCTGACGGCGAACCACCTCGGGCGTGAGGGATGGGCGTTCAGCCTGTCCGGCCTCACCATCGTGGCGGCCGTGGCGATGCTGTTCCTGTCGCTCTTCCCGGACGTCATGCCGTCCACCCTCAACGGGGACTGGAGCCTGACGGTCTCCAACGCCTCGTCGAGCCCGTACACCCTGAAGATCATGACCTGGCTGGCGGTGATCGCCACTCCGCTGGTGCTGCTCTATCAGGGCTGGACCTACTGGGTGTTCCGCAAGCGGATCGGCACACAGCACATCGCCGAAGCCGCACATTGAGTCCGCCGGGGTGTGTTTCACGTGAAACACACCCCTTGGGCCGAAGGGCATGTTTCACGTGAAACCAGTCGATCCGCGTCTGCTGCGGTACGCCCGCGCCACCCGCTTCTTCCTCGTGGCGGTCGTCGGCCTGGGGGCCGTCGGTGCCGGGCTGGTCATCGCCCAGGCGATGCTCATCGCCGAGGTGGTCGTCGGTGCCTTCCAGCACGGACGGTCCCTCGCCGAACTGCGTACTCCTCTTCTGCTGTTGGCGGCGGTGGCCGTGGGCCGAGCCCTGGTCGCCTGGCTCACCGAACGGGCCGCCCACCGGGCGAGCGCGGCCGTGAAGTCCGAGCTGCGGGGCCGGCTGCTGGACCGGGCGGCGGCGCTGGGCCCCGGATGGCTCGGCGGGCAGCGCACCGGCTCGCTGGTCACCCTGGCCACGCGCGGGGTGGACGCCCTTGACGACTACTTCTCCCGCTATCTGCCGCAGCTGGGGCTCGCGGTGGTGGTGCCGGTGGCGGTGCTGGCGCGGATCGTCACCGAGGACTGGGTGTCGGCGGCGATCATCGTCGTCACCCTGCCGCTCATTCCGCTGTTCATGATGCTGATCGGCTGGGCCACCCAGTCCCGCACCGACCGGCAGTGGCGGCTGCTGTCCCGGCTGTCGGGTCATTTCCTGGACGTGGTCGCGGGCCTGCCCACGTTGAAGGTGTTCGGCCGGGCCAAGGCACAGGCCGAGTCGATCCGCCGGATCACCGGTGAGTACCGGCAGGCCACGATGCGGACCCTGCGGATCGCCTTCCTCTCCTCCTTCGCGCTGGAACTGCTGGCCACCCTGTCCGTCGCGCTGGTCGCCGTGACGATCGGCATGCGGCTGGTCCACGGCGACATGGATCTGTACATCGGCCTGCTGATCCTGGTGCTTGCGCCGGAGGCGTACCTGCCGCTGCGTCAGGTGGGTGCGCAGTACCACGCGGCCGCGGAGGGACTGGCCGCCGCGGAGGAGATCTTCGCGGTGCTGGAGACGCCGGTGCCGGCGTCCGGGAGCGGCACGGTGCCGTCGGGGGCGGTGGCCTTCGAGGGGGTGACGGTCCGCTACCCCGGGCGTTCCGCGGACGCCGTGAACGAGGTGTCGTTCACCGTCGAGCCCGGGGAGACCGTGGCCCTCGTCGGGCCGAGCGGGGTGGGCAAGTCGACGCTGCTGCATGTGCTGCTGGGCTTCGTGCGCCCGGCCCGCGGACGGGTGCGGATCGGGGGCGTCGATCTCGCCGAGCTGGATCTGGAGCAGTGGCGCTCGCGGATCGCGTGGGTGCCGCAGCGGCCGCATCTCTACGCCGGGACGATCGCGGAGAACGTACGGCTGGCGCGGCCCGATGCGGACGACAACGCGGTGCGGCGGGCCTTGCGGGACGCGGGGGCGCTGGACTTCGTGGACGCGCTGCCGGACGGTGCCGGCACCGTGCTCGGGGAGGACGGGGCAGGGCTGTCCGCGGGGCAGCGGCAGCGGCTGGCGCTCGCGCGGGCGTTCCTCGCGGACCGGCCCCTGCTGGTGCTGGACGAGCCGACGGCCGCGCTGGACGGGGTGACCGAGGCCGAGGTCGTCTCGGCGGTGCGGCGGCTCGTGGTCGGCCGCACGGTACTGGTGGTGGTGCATCGCCCCGCGCTGCTGGAGGTGGCCGACCGGGTGGTGCGGCTCGGGTCCGCCGAACCGGTGGGCGCGCTCGGCGACGCGGGCCCGGCCTACGGGCCGCGCCCCCTGGAGCCCCGGCCTCGCCCGTCCGCCACGCCGGGCACCGGGCCCGAGGCCGAGCCCGCCGAGTCGGCCCCCGTGTCCCGAGTGCCCGGGAAGCCGGTGCGGGCGCGGAACGCGCTCGCCCGGGTCCGGGGGCTCGGTGCGGCCTGGCGGGGGAGGCTGGGCCTCGCCTGGGTGCTGGGCAGCCTCGCGCTCGGCAGCGCCGTCGGGCTGATGGCGACGTCCGGGTGGCTGATCTCCCGGGCCTCGCAGCAGCCGCCGGTGCTGTATCTGATGGTCGCGGTGACGGCGACACGGACGTTCGGCATCGGGCGGGCCGTGTTCCGCTACGCCGAGCGGCTGGTCTCGCACGACGCCGTGCTGCGGATGCTGGCCGACACCCGGGTCGCCGTCTACCGGCGCCTCGAACGGCTGGCACCCGCCGGGCTGCGGACCGCCCGCCGCGGCGATCTGCTCACCCGGCTGGTCGCGGACGTGGACGCGCTCCAGGACTACTGGCTGCGCTGGCTGCTGCCCGCCTCGGTCGCCCTCCTCGTCTCCACCGCGACCGTCGGCTTCACCGCCTGGCTGCTGCCCGAGGCGGGTGCCGCCCTCGCGGCGGGCCTGCTCGCGGCGGGCGTCGGTGTCCCCCTGGTGACCGCCACCGCGGCCCGGCACACCGAGCGACGGCTGGCGCCGGCCCGCGGTGAACTGGCGACCCGCGTCACCGACCTGCTCACCGGCACCGCCGAGCTGACCGTGGCCGGCGCGCTGCCGGACCGCGTCGGCGCGGCCCGGCGGGCGGACGGCACCCTCACCCGGATCGCCTCGCGCGCCGCCGCGGTCACCGCGCTCGGCGACGGACTCACCGCGCTGGTCTCCGGCCTGACCGTCATGGCCACGGCGCTGCTCGGCGTCCAGGCGGTGGCGGCGGGACGACTCGGCGGGGTGGCGCTGGCCGTGGTCGTCCTCACCCCGCTGGCCGCCTTCGAGGCCGTACTCGGGCTGCCGCTCGCCGTCCGTTACCGGCAGCGGGTGCGGCGCAGCGCGGAGCGGGTCCAGGAGGTACTGGACGCACCCGAGCCGGTGCGCGAGCCCGAGCGGCCCCGCAAGGCGCCCGCGACACCGTTCCCGCTGGTCCTCAAGGGGCTGACCGCACAGTACGAGGAGCAGCGGCGGGAGGCGCTGGCCGGGCTCGACCTCACCCTGGCGGAGGGCCGCCGGATCGCCGTGGTGGGGGCTTCCGGCGCCGGCAAGACGACCCTGGCCCAGGTGCTGCTGCGGTTCCTCGACCCACGGTCGGGGACGTACACCCTCGCCGGGGTGAACGCCCGCGAGCTGGACGGCGACGACGTACGGCGGCTGGTCGGCCTGTGCGCGCAGGACGCGCACCTCTTCGACAGCTCGGTGCGCGAGAACCTGCTGCTGGCCAGGAGGGACGCCACCGAGGCCGAGCTGCGCGGGGCCCTGGCCCGGGCGCGGCTGCTGGACTGGGTGGACGGGCTGCCGGACGGCCTGGACACGCTGGTCGGCGAGCACGGGGCGCGGCTGTCCGGCGGCCAGCGACAGCGGCTCGCGCTGGCCCGCGCGCTCCTCGCCGACTTCCCCGTGCTGGTCCTCGACGAGCCCGCCGAGCACCTGGACCTGCCGACCGCCGACGCCCTCACCGCCGATCTGCTGGCCGCCACCGAGGACCGGACGACGCTGCTGATCACCCACCGGCTCGCCGGTCTGGACGAGGTCGACGAGGTGCTGGTGCTCGACGCGGGCCGCGTGGTGCAGCGGGGCCCCTACGCGGAGCTGGCCGCGGTGGACGGACCGCTGCGGGAGATGGTGCGCCGGGAGGCGGAGTCGGAGTCCCTGGCGGCGGTCCGGTGACGCTCCCCCCGGGGACGCGGCCGGCCCGCCGTCGCGCCCCCGGAAGGATTCGGAAGACGGTCCTAGGCGTGCCGGGCGAGCAGTTGCTCGATCACGATCGCCACGCCGTCCTCGGTGTTGGCGGGCGCCCGGCCGGTCGCGGCGGCGATGGCGTCGGGGTGGGCGTTGCCCATGGCGTACGACTGACCGGCCCAGGTCAGCATCTCGATGTCGTTGGGCATGTCCCCGAAGGCGACGACCTCCTCGTGCGAGATGCCGCGTTCGGCGCAGCACAGGGCGAGCGTGCTGGCCTTGGAGACGCCGGGACCGCTGAGCTCCAGCAGGGCGCTGGGGCTGGACCGGGTGACGGTGGCGCGCTCGCCGACCGCCAGCCGGGCCAGGGTGAGGAAGGCGTCGGGGTCGAGCGAGGCGTGGTGGGCGAGGATCTTGAGCACGGGCTGGTCGGCGGCCGGGCCGTCGGCCGCGAGCAGTTCCTCGGCGGGCAGCAGGGAGTCGGGCTTCTCGACGAAGAGCTTGGGGTAGTCCGGCTCCTGGTGGAAGCCGTAGGTCAGCTCGACCGCGAACTTGGTGCCGGGTGCGGCCTCGCGCAGCAGGCGCACCGCGTCCAGGGCGTTGTCCCGGGCGAGCGCGCGCACCTTGACGAACCGGTGGGCGCCGGGACCGCCGTGCAGATCGACCACGGCGGCGCCGTTGCCGCAGATGGCCAGGCCGTGCCCGTGGACATGGTCGCTGACCACGTCCATCCAGCGGGCCGGGCGGCCGGTGACGAAGAAGACCTCGATGCCCGCCTCCTCGGCGGCGGCCAGGGCGGCGACGGTGCGCGGGGAGACCGACTTGTCGTCGTGCAGCAGGGTGCCGTCGAGGTCGGTGGCGATCAGCCGCGGGCGGATCGCGGCGTCGGGGGTCCCGGGTTGCCTGGTCGCTGAGGTCATTCGGTCATTCTCGCGCATATGCCCGCACGGGCGTGCGGAACTGCGCACAGATGAGACGCAGATGACGCTCTGGGCGTCCCTGGGACCCCACGAGGTGTCCCGGGTCACGTCAGTCCAGCTGGGCGAGGGCCTCCATGGCGATCCGCTCGAAGACCTTCTGGTCCGCGGCGAAGTCGGAGTCGGGGATGGGCCAGTGGACGACGATCTCGGTGAAGCCCAGCTCCCGGTGCCGGCCGGCGAAGTCCACGAACGCGTCCAGGGAGGTCAGCGGGCGGCCGCGGTCCGGGGTGAAGCCGGTGAGCAGGACCTTGTCCAGCTCGGTGACGTCCCGGCCGGCCTCCGCGCAGGCGTCGGCCAGCTTGCCGAGCTGTCCGCGCAGGGCCTCGACGGACTGCTCCGGGGTGCCGGACTCGTACAGCTTGGGGTCGCCGGTGGTCACCCATGCCTGGCCGTGGCGCGCGGCGAGCCGCAGCCCGCGCGGGCCGGTGGCGGCCACCGCGAACGGCAGCCGGGGGCGCTGCACGCAGCCCGGGATGTTGCGCGCCTCGTGCGCCGAGTAGAAGCGGCCCTCGTGCGACACCGCGTCCTCGGTGAGCAGCCGGTCGAGCAGCGGCACGAACTCGGCGAGCCGGTCGGCGCGCTCGCGCGGGGTCCAGGGCTCCTGGCCGAGGGCGGTGGCGTCGAAGCCGGTCCCGCCGGCGCCGATGCCGAGGGTGATGCGGCCGCCGGAGATGTCGTCCAGGGAGATCAGTTCCTTGGCGAGGGTGACCGGGTGCCGGAAGTTCGGGGAGGTGACCAGCGTGCCCAGGCGCAGCCGCTCGGTGGTGGCCGCGGCGGCGGTCAGGGTGGGGACGGCACCGAACCAGGGGCCGTCGCGGAAGCTGCGCCAGGAGAGGTGGTCGTAGGTGTACGCGGTGTGGAAGCCCAGCTGCTCGGCGCGCACCCAGGCCGCGCGGCCGCCCTCGTGCCAGCGGCGGTACGGCAGGATCACGGTGCTCAGACGCAGACTCATGCGTTCGAGGGTAAGCGGTGGGGCGGTGTGCTGCGGTCGGGGTCAGCGGGGGCCCGGGAAGCGCAGGTGGCGCGGGGGGACGGCGGCGGGCAGCGCGCGGAGCGGG
>NZ_VOGW01000187.1:100967-114311 GCF_007896895.1 Streptomyces misionensis
CCACCCGCGGGCGCCGGTGCCGCTCGTACGCGGCGAAAGCCCGTGCCAGGTCCGGGAGATCGCGCAGTGCCTTGGCGAGGACGACCGCGTCCTCCAGCCCCATGGAGGCGCCCTGCCCGGTGGCCGGGGAGGCCGCGTGGGCCGCGTCGCCGATGAGCAGGACGCGGCCGGTGTGCCAGGTGGCGCCCAGCGGCATCTCGGTGGCGTTGGTGACCATGAGGGGGCCCGGGGAGGCGGCGACGAGCGCGGCGGCGGGCGTGGTGTCCTTGCCCAGCACGGACAGCAGATGTTCGCGCGGTACGGCGGTCCGGGCGGCCGGGGTGCGGCCGGGCAGCGGGTCCTCGCCGACGCGGGCGAACCAGTACGCCTCCCCCGCCGGTGAGACGGCGTACCCGAAGGCGCTCGCGCTGCCGCGCACCATGGTGATCACGCCGCTGCCGGTGGCTCCCGGGGCGCCGGGCGTGTAGCCGTAGTAGACGCGCTGTCCCGCGTAGCGGGGCCGGACGCCGGGAGTGAGGACGCGGCGGACGGCCGAGTTCAGGCCGTCGGCGCCGATGAGCAGGTCGCCGGTCGCGGTGGTGCCGTCGGCGAAGCGGGCGGTGACGCCGTAGGGGCCGTCCGTCACGGACGTCAGCCGGGCGCCGTGGGTGAGGCGGATGCCGCGCCGGACCGCCTCGCCCTGGAGGGCGGCGTTCAGCTCGCCGCGGCGCAGACAGCGGTACCGCAGATCGGGTTCGGCGACCTCGCCGAGCGGCACATGGGCCAGTTCGGCGCCCTCCGCGTCGATCAGGCGCAGTGAAGTCAGCGGAAAACCGACGGCCGTGACGGCGCTCGTGGCGTCGAGTTGGGCGAGTGCGCGCATGCCGGTGCCGGCCAGGGTGAGGAAGGCGCCGATGTCCTCGGCCGAGCCGGGGTGCGCCTCGTACACGCGGACGTGACAGCCCGCCTTGCGCAGGCCCAGCGCCGCGGCGGTCCCCGCGATGCCGCCGCCGATCACCAGTGCCCTGATCGCTGCCGTACCGGTCATGTGCCGCTCCCCATGCCGACGGTGGTGGCGACCATCCAAGTACAGCGGCGTCCCGGCGGTGCCGGGCGGGGCCCGGATCCGGACAGGGGCGGGCGGTCCGGCGGCGCGCGCCGGTATGTGTCGTATGTGCCCCCGGTAGCCATCCGTGCGGTCGGGCCGTGCCCGGTTCCGCCCCTCGTGTGCGGGCGTTTCGGCCGGTGAATTGGGTACGCACCCGGCCATGCGGGTGAGCTTGGTGGATGCGGGATCGAACACGGTGCGACTGGTGATCGCGGATGTGGAGGGGGGTGTTCCGCTGCCGGTGCACACCGTCAAGTGGAAGCTGCGCCTGTCCGAACAGGTGAGTGCGGACGGCACCATCGCCGAGGAGGCGGTGGAGCGGCTGGTCGAGGCGGTGGCCGAGGCGGGTGACATGGCGCTGCGGTGGCGGGCCGCCGGCCCCCTGGCGTTCGCGACCGCGGTGGTGCGGGAAGCGCCGAACCGTCAGCAGGTGCTGGAGCGGGTGGCGTCCGGGACCGGTATCCGGCTGTGCACGCTGCCGGGCGAGACCGAGGCCGAGCTGACGTTTCTGGCGGCCCGCCGCTGGCTCGGCTGGAAGGCGGGCCCGCTCGCGCTGCTCGACATCGGCGGCGGTTCGCTGGACGTGGCCTTCGGGCGGGGCCGGCTGCCGGACTTCGCCGCGTCGCTGCCGCTCGGCGCCGGCCGGCTGACCCGCGAGTACCTGCACGTCCAGGACCCGCCCGGGGCCGCCGAGCTGAAGGAGCTGCGCCGCCGGATCCGGCATGAGCTGCGGGACGTGGCGGCGCGGATACGGTGGGAGAGCCCGCGCACGGCGGCTGTCAGTTCCCGTACGTTCCAGCAGCTGGCCCGGCTGTGCGGGGCCGCGCCCGGGCGGTTCGGTCCGTTCGAGCCGCGTCGGCTGCTGCGCCGGGACCTGCGGGAGGCCGTGCGCACCCTGTCCGCCCTGCCCGCCGCCGAACGCGCCCGGCTGCCGGGTGTCTCCGCGCCGCGTGCCGCGCAGAGCCTGGCCGGTGCCGTCGTCGGGCACACCGCGCTGAAGCTGATGGGGCTGCGCCGGGCCGTGGTCAGCCCCTGGGCGATCCGCGAGGGGGTGCTGCTGCGCTATGCCGAGGACGGGGCCGACTGGTGGGCCGAGGCCGGCGGGGCCCGCGTCACGGTGGCCCCGGCCTCGGCGGTGTCGCTGCGGAGCATCTCGGGGCCGCCCGCGTGACACGGCAGAGGGGCGGCCGCCCGGCCGCCCCTCCCCCGCTCGTACGACCGGTCAGTGCAGCGTGCGCACGTCGATGGTGTAGATGCCCCGGCCGTGGGTGGCGGCGTAGAGCGTGCCGCCGTCGGGGCTGGTCTTGAGCTGGAGCACGGCGACGGCGGGCAGGTCGCCGACGCGCTTCCAGGTGGTGCTGCCGGGCGCCCGGTGGACGACGCCGAGGTCGGTGGCGACGGCGAGGCCGCCGTCCGCCGTCACCAGCGCGGAGTCGGTGGGCACGTCGGGCAGGTTGCCGGAGATGTCCTTCCAGGTGGTGCCGCCGTCGGTGGACTCGAAGACGTGGCCGTCACCGGCGCCGGGGCCCTCGGTCCAGTGCCGGGAGAAGCCGTTGACCGTGAGGTAGACGTGGTCGGCGTCGTGCGGGTCGACGGCGAAGCCGCTGAGGTAGCGGTTGGGCACCGTGCCGTCCACGGGCAGGTTGATGTCGTGCCAGCCGGTGCCGTCCGCGTTGCCGACGGCGATGCCGCGGGCGAAGCCCACGCTGTCGCACGGTCCGCACCAGGCGGCGTAGACCTTGCCGCCGGAGGCGGCGACGGCGGTGGCGGTGCGGCCCTTGCCGAGGTCGTGGGCGCTGGTCCACTCGGAGCCGCTGCGGATGGCGTAGCCGTGGTGCTGCACCCAGATGTGCCGGCCGCCCGCAACCCAGGTGTCGCTGTCCTTGAGGTCGGCAAAGAGCGGGGCGATGAAGCGGGCCTCGCCGGTGGCGTTGTCGGGCGGGGCGACGGAGTACGACGTCACCTTGCTCGGGTCGGTCTCCCAGCTGCCGTCGTTCACGGCGCAGTTCTGGGTGACCTGGACGGCGAGGTAGACGTACTCCTGGGCGATGTTGCAGCCGTTGGCGGGATCGGTGAGGGTGTCGCCGCCGTCGCCGCCGAAGTTGGAGCCCATCACCGTGTCGTTGCTGCGCAGGATGGACTGGCCGTTGTCCTGGAGACCGCCGGTGACGGAGACGCCCCCGTGGTCGAGGTCCTTGCCGATGCCGACGGAGTAGTACTCCAGGGTGTCGATGGTGCCGTCGTTCAGGGACGTCCAGTCGGTGGCGTGGCCGGAGGCGTCCTGGGAGCCGTCGAGCGGGCGCCTGTAGATGCCGCCGTCGTTGCCGACGTACACGAACGACTTGCCGTGGTAGCTGCCGATGGCGACGCCGTGCTGGTCGGAGTGGGTGGTCGGGTTGCAGTCACCGGTCTGCTTGGCCGGGTCGATGCTCCAGCAGGGGAAGGTGAAGTTCCAGTAGGGGCCCACCGTGGACCAGGTGCTGCCGCCGTCCCTGGTCTCGTAGACCTCTTCGAGCCCGGCGTACACGTGCCGCGCGTCGCTCGGGTCGACGGCGAGGAACTGGTTGTACCAGGCCTGCACGCCCGGCATGTAACCCTCGGAGGTCAGCGCCGAGTTGTCGGCGGCCAGCCCCTTGTAGTCGGCGATCTTCGTCCACGGCCCGGTCGGCGAGCCGGACCGGGAGACGAAGATGCCCTCCAGGCCGCTGTCCGGGTTGGTCTTGAGCTGCTCCGGGGACTGGTCGATGGCGTAGTAGCGGGAGCCGTCGGCGGACCGGGCGAAGGTCACGTTGCCGACGTCGTCCGGGTCGGCCGGGAGGTCGCCGAGGCCGCTGGTGATCCGCGTCCAGGCGCCGTCGACCTCGGTGTAGAAGCCGTTGTAGTCGTCGCCGCTGCGCCAGCCGACCGCGAGGACCACCTTGCCGGGGTCCTTGGGGTCGATGGCGATGTCGTTGGCGATGTTCTTGTACGCGGCCGACGGGTCGTTCGCCTTCGGGCCGTTCGGCAGGTAGTCCGGGTTGGGCGCGAACTCCAGCTTCCAGGGGCCGTCGAGGTTCCTGGTGGAGTGGCTCCACACGCCCTCGCTGGTGGCCGCCCACACCTTGCCGCCGCCGAAGCGCAGCTCGTGGATGGTGGTGCTCTCCAGCTCGTCGCCGCCGACGCGGGTGCGCCGGGAGAAGCTCTGGTGGTGCGGGTGGGCGAGCACGTAGACGCCGCTGCCGAGGTAGGCGTCGGAGTTGGTGGTGGCCTCGCCGGTGCCCAGCCACAGCCGGCCGCCGCCGTCGACCGCGAGGGCGCCGGTGGACTGGGAGGGCAGATCGTCGCTGATGGGCTGCCAGTGACCGCCCCCGGTGTGCGAGCGCCACACCCCGCCGCCCGCGCTGCCGGCGTAGACGTAGCCGTCGTCGTCGGCGGCGACGGCGGCCATGCGGCCGGTGACATTGCCGGAGCCGCCGCTGGAGTTGGAGTCGTAGTCGCGGTAGCGCGGGTCGTCCGAGTTGTACGGCAGATCGGTGATGTTGCGCCAGTTGCCGCCGGTGCTCTTGAGCTTGGCGAGGTCGTCCCAGGCGGCGCCGTACGCGCCCGGGGCGACGATGCCGGGCGAGGTGCGGGCCTCGGCGTACTGGTCCGCGCCCTCGGCGATCTCGTCCGCCTCGTTGCCGCCGTCGCCGTCCCCGGACAGGTGCGGCGACATGGCGCCGACCGAGTGCGTCCGCTCCTTGGCGAGTTGGTCGAGGGCGCGGACGCCGAAGGGGCTCGCCGAGCGGCCGGCGGCGGACGAGGGTATCGCCACCAGCGCGGCCGACGCGGTGATCGCACAGACGGTGAACCACCGTCTTCTGCGGGGTGTTTGGGACACCAGGCCTCCCTGAACAGGCATGTGGTTCTGCCGACGCAGGAGACCCGATCACAGGAACGGGCAATATTCCACCACCCTGGTGAACTTTTGACACGTACGCGCCAGTAATAGACTCACCGCACGTCACTGTGCCTGCCGGGGCGGCGAGTTGTCCGCGTTGGCGCGCGTCCCGCCGTCGGGCCGGTGGGCGCGAGTCCCCCGGCCCGCGACGTCAGGACAGCCCGTCCAGGAACCGGCCGAGACGGCCGTCCAGGTCCAGCGCCTCGGTCTCCCGGGTGGCCGGCACCAGTTGGTAGGTGCGAAGCAGCCATCGGCCCAGGGCCGGCAGCGGAGCGACGAGATGGGCAAAGCCGCCCGGCGGGGCCAGCAGGATGTGCAGGAGCGCCTGCGCGCCGGTTCCGGTCGGCCAGACCCGTATGTCGCCCTCGCCGCTGGACGCCAGCGTCCCCCGGGCGAGCAGTTCGCGTGAGATGACCCAGGCGATCGGGCCCTGGACGGGGTCCTGGAAGAGGAACTCCACCAGGAGCGGGTCCTGTGCCCGGTAGAGCAGGTGGGTCGGCACCGGGAGCCGTGGGCCCAGGGGCGACACGAGCTCCATGCCGAGCATGTGGTCCACGCAAGTGATCATGGCTCTTCCACGTTCGGTGGCCCGGGTCACGGAGGAAGGCGCGGGGACGGCGGCCGGTGTGACGGCCGCCGCTGTCCCTTGAAACGGCCGGGACGCCGCCCCCGCGGTCCGGAACCCCTGCCGCACGCGCGCGGCAGGTCTCTCAGCGGTCCGAGGGACCGTGGGACTCGGGGGCGAGGTGGGCGTATCCGTGTTCGCCGGCCCAGCGGAGCTGGTCGAGGACCCACTGCCGGCGGATGTCGGTGTGGTCGTCGCCCGTCCGGGCGGCGGCGGAGACGGCCGCGACATGGCGCGCACCGGGGGCTTCCGTGGCCGCGGAGGCGGGGCCTGTGACGGCGAGCAGGCCGGCCACCGCGGCGGCCGAGGCGATCGCGACGGCGAGCGGGCGCACATTCCTCTTGCCCATGACTTCTTCTCCTTGTTCACCCCGTGACACTGCCGGGCAATGTCACGGACAACGCCTTTTGTCAGGCACTTGAGACACTAGCCCCATATGGTTGAATCGTGAACCATTTTGGTGGTGAGGTCCGCCACGCCCTCGCCACACAGGTGGTGGCATCGCGCCCCGGCAGCGTGGCCGACGCGGATCACCTGGGAGATCCTGAGATCGGCGAGGGCGCCAGGGAAAGGCTCCGAAGGGCAGTGATCGATCATGGTTGGACCGGCGACCAGTGACCGTGCCGAACCCGGGGACCCCTTCTGCGCCGACGACGCCGTGGCCGTGACGGCTCCGGACGGCGCCCTGTCCGCCTGGAGCCCCGGGGCGCAGCGGTTGCTCGGCTACTCCGCCGCCGAGGCGCTGGGCCGGCCCGCGACGGATCTGCTCGCGACCGCCCTGCCGGGGTCCGCCCGGAAGACTCTCGCCGGGCGGCGGCGCTGGACCGGTCCCGCGGTACTCCGCGACCGCGACGGCGCCCCGGTGGTGTGCCGGCTCCGGATCCGGCCGCTGACCACCGCGGACGGGGGCACCGGCTGGTTCGTGGAGGCCGCGCGGCGGCAGCGGGGCGCGGCACCGGGCGAGCCGGCCCCCGCCGCGGACCGCACCACGCCGCGGCGGCAGGAAGAGGAGGAGACGGAGGCGGAGGCGTCCCGAGCCGAGGACCAGCTCCTGCGCTGGGCCTTCTACCAGTCCCCGTTCGCCCTGGCCGTCCATGACACCAAGGGCCGGTTCCTGCGGCTCAACGCTCCGATGGAGCAGCAGATGAAGGCGGCGGAATCGGAGCTCCGCGGACGCCTGATCACCGAGCACCTGCCGGACCCGTCGTTCGAGGCGTCGGGGCGCGCCGTGGAACGAGTGGCGGCCACCGGCGTCCCGGAGCGGTTCGAGACCCATGCGCGCGTGCCCGGGGAACAGTACGCGCACGCCTGGATCGTCCATGTGTTCCCGCTCAAGGACCCGGCCGGGGCGGTGCGCGGCGTCCATGTCGCCGCGCTCGACTTCTCGGAGCAGTCCCTGTCCCGCGAGCGGCTGGCCCTGCTCAACGAGGCCAGCAGGCGGATCGGCAGCAGCCTGGACGTCATCCGCACCGCCCAGGAGCTGGCCGAGGTGTCGGTGCCCGGCGCCGCGGACTTCGTCTCGGTCGAACTCCTCGACGCCGTACTGCACGGCGACGAGCCCGCGCCGCTCCCCCTCGACGGCCCCATGGAGCTGCGGCGCACGGCGGTGTGCTCCGTCTCGTCGGCCGTCGTCACGGTGGGCGACCTGGTCCGTTACCCGGAGGTCTCGCCGTTCGCCCGCTGCCTGGCCACCGGCCGCGGCTGCGCCTACCGGCTCACCGACCCCGAGGTCGTCCGCTGGCTGGCGCAGGACCCCGAACGTGCCGCCTGGGCCCGGCGGCACCACCCGCATTCGATGATCGCGGTGCCGTTGCGGGCCCGGGGGGTGAACCTCGGCGCCGCCCTGTTCACCCGCACCGACCCGTCCCTGCCGCCGTACGCGGAGGGCGATCTGAGGGTCGCGGAGGAGCTGGCGGCCCGCGCGGCCGTCGCCATCGACAACGCCCGGCGCTACACCCGCGAGCGCACCACCACGCTGGCCCTCCAGCACAGCCTGCTGCCCCAGGGCATCCCCGAGCAGGCCGCCGTGGACGTCGCCGGGCGCTATCTGCCCGCGGTGTCGCGAGCGGGTGTCGGCGGCGACTGGTTCGATGTGATCCCGCTGTCCGGCGCCCGCGTCGCCCTGGTCGTGGGCGACGTGGTCGGCCACGGGCTGCACGCCTCCGCCGCCATGGGCCGGCTGCGCACGGCGGTACGCACGCTCGCCGATGTCGATCTGCCCCCGGACGAACTCCTCGCGCAACTGGACGACCTGGTCATCCGCCTGAGCACCGGGCTGGAGACCGGGGCCGAGCCGCCGACCGCGGATCTCGGGGCGACCTGTCTCTACACGGTCTACGACCCGGTCTCCCGCACCTGGTCGCTGGCCAGTGCCGGGCACCCCTGGCCCGCCCTGCTGACCCCGGGCGGCAGGGCGGAGTTCATCGAGCTGCCCACCGGTCCGCCGCTGGGGCTGGGCGGGCACCCCTTCGAGTCCGTCGAGGTGTCGCTTCCCGAGGGCAGTCTGCTCGCGCTGTACACCGACGGTCTCGTCGAGGGCCACGACCGGGACGTCGACACCGGCCTGCGGCGCCTGCGCACGGCGCTGGAGGCCGCCGTCCCCTCGCTGGAGACCACGTGCGACCACATCCTCAAGGCGCTGCTCGTCGACCGGCGGCCCGCCGACGACGTCGCGCTGCTCGTCGCCCGCACCCACGCCCTGGACGACCGGGCCGTCGCCCAGTGGGACATCATCGCCGAGCCGGCCGCGGTCGCCGAGACCCGGGCGCTGGCGACCGCCCAGCTCCACGCCTGGGGCCTGGACGAGCTGGTCTTCGTCGCCGAACTCGTCATCAGCGAACTGGTGACCAATGCCATCCGTTACGCCGCCCCGCCCGTCCAACTGCGGCTGATCGTGGACAGAACGCTGATCTGCGAGGTCGCCGACGGCAGCAGCACCGCCCCGCATCTGCGCCGGGCCCGCATCCTCGACGAAGGCGGCCGCGGTCTGATGCTGGTGGCCCAGCTCACCGAACGCTGGGGCACCCGTTACACCGGCACCGGAAAGATCATCTGGGCGGAGATGGCCCTTCCGCGCGAAGGGACCGCGCCGGCCCGGACGTGACGGGCCGGCCGGGCCGGACACCGCGGTCCCGGCGGCGGGGCGGGCGGGAACTCGCCCAACCACCTTTCCGCGCACGGCGGATGGCGACGGCTGGCAGACTTCCCGATCATCCGGCCCCGATGCGGCCCCGATGAAAGGCGGTACGTCATGACGTCCCTCCCCGCGCCCGCCGAACTGCTTTCCGCCATGCCGTTCGCGGCCGGCCTCGGCATCGAACTGCGCCGGGCCACCGCCGAGCGTGCCGTCGGCTCGCTCGCCTGGTCGCCCGAGGTGTGCACGGCCGGTGGCGCGCTGCACGGCGGGGCGCTGATGGCGCTGGCGGACAGCGTGGGCGCGGTGTGCGCGTACCTCAACCTGCCCGAGGGGGCCGCCGGCACCTCCACGGTGGAGTCCAAGACCAACTTCCTGCGGGCGGTCACCTCGGGCCACGTGCACGCCACGGCCCGCCCGCTGCACATCGGCGGCACGCTCATCGTGGTGCAGACCGAGCTGCGCGACGACCTGGACCGGCTGGTCGGGCAGACCACGCAGACGCAGATCGTGCTGCGCGGGCAGGCCGGCTGAGACAGGACCGACGAGGGGCCGGACCGCGCCCGAAGGCGGGGTCCGGCCCCTCGCCGTGGGCGCGGGAGCACCCTCGCGTCCGCCCGCGGTCTTGACATGAACCTGTGTCCCCTTCGAGGCTTCGTGCGTGAAGTTGCTTGATTCTCCGTTGTTTCGAGCGCTTCCGTGCACGCTCACCAGTCCGCAATGACGCGAGGGGAGCTGTTCAGCCGTGCGAAGACTCCGACACCGTGTGCCCTGGCCGGCCTGGGTGCCGCTGGGGCTGGCGACCGCCTTGGCGGGCACCGCGCTGGCCGTCCCGGCGCCCGCCGCGGCCGCCGCCACCGGCGCCGTACTGGATGCCGCCCACAGCAGTGTCAGCTGGCAGAGCCCGGTCTACGCCAAGGGCACCGGCGGCGGCCCCGGGGACTGCCCGGCCCCCGGCGCCGACCCCGGCAACACGGTCTGCGACCGCTTCGACCTGACCGTCTCGGTGCCGGACGGCTACTGGGACGACAACCCCGAGGGCGGCATCCCGCTCTCGATCAGGTGGGAGCACCCCACCGACGACTTCGACCTGTACGTGTACGACGACCACGACACGCAGGTCGCCTCCAGCGCGGGCACGGCCGACCCCGAGGCCACGGTGATCCCGCGGGCGTCGGGGACGTACCACGTGGTGGTCGTGCCGTACGACGTGCACGACAACTCCTTCACCGGCACGGCCTATCTTCCCTCGACCACGGACGCGGGCGACCTCACGTCCTTCTCCGGCCGCGACGGCGGCTACACGATCCGCGCCGGGCAACTCCTCGCCCGGGCCGACTTCCTGACGGGCGGCCGACTGCGGCTCCAGGCCGATCCGTCGGGCTCGCTGAGCGATCCGGCCGGCACCGGGATCGTGCGCGAACAACCGGCGGCGGACCGGCGCACCTCGTCCTTCGACGCGGGTGACTACTACGGCATCCGGTCCCCCGAGGCCGTGCTGCGCGTGTACAAGAAGCCGCTGCGGTTCGGGCTGTACAAGGCGGACAACCGCACCCGGATCTGGCAGGAGGACAAGCCGCTGCGCTGGTCCACGGGCGGGATGCGGCAGAGCCTGGACCGCGGCGCCGACGAGCAGTTCTTCGGCGGCGGCGAGCAGAACGGCAGCTTCTCGCACCGCGGGCAGACGATGTACGTGGCCAACAGCTTCGACTGGGACGAGGGCGGCTACAACAACTCCCAGCCGTTCTACCTCTCCAGCGCGGGTTACGGGGTCTTCCGCAACACCTTCGCGCCGGGCGTGTACACCTTCGGCTCGCCGGTGACCACCGGTCAGCAGGAACGGCGGCTCGACGCCTACTACTTCCTCGGTGACGCCAAGCAGGTCATCGGCGCGTACACCGCGTTGGTGGGCAAGCCGTTCATGCCGCCGGTCTACGGCCTCGAACCCGGCGACTCCGACTGCTACCTGCACAACGCCAACCGGGGCGAGCGGCACACCCTGGACGCCCTGAAGACCGCCGACGGGTATGTCGACCACCAGATGCCGCTGGGCTGGATGCTGGTCAACGACGGCTACGGCTGCGGCTACGAGAACCTCCCGCAGACCGCGCGGGGCCTGAAGGACCGGCACGCCCAGCTCGGCCTGTGGACGCAGGACGGCATCGACAAGCTCGCCGACCAGGTCAAGGCGGGCCAGCGGGTCGCCAAACTGGACGTGGCCTGGGTCGGCAACGGCTACCGGTTCGCGCTGGACGCCTGCGACGCGGCGAAGAAGGGCATCGAGGACAACAGCGACGCGCGCGGCTTCGTCTGGCTGCCCGTCTCCTGGGCGGGCGCCCAGCGCTGCGGGGTGCTGTGGAGCGGCGACCAGCAGCTGTCCTGGGACTACATCCGCTGGCAGATCCCGGCCTACGCCGGGGCCACCATGTCCGGCATCGCCTACAACACGGGCGACGTGGGCAGCATCTACCGCCACGACGCCAAGATGTACGCCCGCGACCTCCAGTGGAAGGCGTTCCTGCCGGCCATCATGACCATGGACGGCTGGGCCACCGACCTGACCACCAAGAAGCCCGCCGACCAGCAGCCGTGGCTGGACGGGGAGCCGTACACCTCCATCAACCGCAAGTACCTCCAGCTGAAGGAGCGGTTGCTGCCGTACATGTACACGCTGTCGCGGCAGGCGGCCGACACCGGGGTGGGCGCGGTGCGTCCGCTGTGGCTGGAGTACCCGGACGACCCGGACACCCTGGGCGCCGCCGCGAAGTACGAGTTCCTGTCGGGCCCCGACTTCCTGGTGGCTCCGGTCTACCAGGACACGGACACCCGCGACGGCATCTATCTGCCGAAGGGCACCTGGACCGACTACTGGACCGGCCGCACGTACCAGGGGCCGACCACGGTGAACGGCTACCACGCCCCGCTGGACACGCTCCCGCTGTTCGTGCGCGAGGGCGCGATCGTCCCCATGTGGCCCAAGGGTACGACGAGTTGGCAGACCCGGGACCGGCACGAGCTGGACTGGGACCTGTATCCCTCGGCGCACGCCACCGACCACTACACGCTGTACGAGGACGACGGCGTGACCCGGGACTTCGCCAAGGGCGCGGCCGCCACCCAGCGGGTCTCGGTGCGGCGGGACGCGGGCGGGACGACCGTGTCGGTCGGCGCGAGCAAGGGCACGTACACGGGCAAGGTGGCCGCGCGGGCGTACCGGTTCACCGTGCACGGCCCCTCCGCGCCCGCGCGGGTACTGGTGAACGGACGTCAGCTCCCCTCCTCCGCCTGGTCGTTCGATGCCGCGACGCATGTCACGACGGTCACCACGGCGAGCCTGCCGACCGACCGGGGCTTCAGCGTGCGCCTGGTCGACGAAAGGTAAAGAGTTCGTATGGTCTAGTCCAAAGACGGCTTTGGTCTAGTCCAACTTATTGACGTGACCGCAACAGCTCCCAGAGGGTGGGGCTCCTCCCCACCCGGGCACACCCCCACCCTCTGGAGGCACGCAGTGAGACGTCTTCACGCATGTCTGAGCGCGGCGGCCGCGGTCACCCTCGCCGCCGCGGGCACCACCGCGCTGGTCGCGACCAACGCCTCGGGCGCGACCGCGAACAGCGCCCTGAGCAACCGCTGGTACGCCGCGGCCCCCTATCTGATGCCGCTGGACAACGACCCGCCGGACGCGGCCGCCATCATGGACGCCACCGGGCTGAAGGCCTTCCAGCTGGCGTTCGTCCTCGCCCCCAACGGCGGTGGCTGCTCGCCCACGTGGGGCGGCACCGCGGCCGTCTCCTCGGACACCGCCGTGAAGTCGGTGATCGACACCATCCGTGCCAAGGGCGGCGACGTCTCCGTCTCCATCGGCGGCTACGGCGGCACCAAGCTCGGCCAGGCCTGCTCGGACGCGGCCTCCACCGCGGCGGCCTACCAGCAGGTCATCACCAAGTACGGCCTGCACGCCATCGACTTCGACCTGGAGGAGCCGGAGTACGAGAACACCGCGGCCATCAAGAACGAGATCGGCGCCGCGAAGATCCTCCAGCAGAACAACCCGGGCCTGTACGTCTCCGTGACCACGGCCGGCACGGCCGACGGCACCGGCTGGTTCGGCAAGCAGATGCTGCTGGAGGCGAAGTCGCAGGGGTTCACCCCGAACAACTTCTCCATCATGCCGTTCGACGGCGGCTTCAACGGGGCGGCCAGCCAGACCAGCGCCCTGACCAACTTCAACTCGATCCTCCAGTCCACCTTCGGCTGGGACGCGGCCACGGCCTACGCCCACGAGGGCTTCTCCGGCATGAACGGCCGCAGCGACACCGGTGAGATGTTCACCCAGGCCGACTTCCAGACGGTGCTGGACTACGCGACGAGCCACAACATGGACCGCTTCACGTTCTGGTCGCTCAACCGCGACCGGCAGTGCAGCCCGCCGGACAACGGCGGCCGCACCTCCGGGACGTGTTCGAGCGTCGCCCAGAACAACTGGGACTTCGCCAAGTACTCGGTGAAGTTCGCGGGCGCCACCCCGCCGAGCGGCACCCCGACGCCCACCCCCACGCCCACCTTCCCCGCCGCTGCTC
>NZ_VOGW01000187.1:114589-178887 GCF_007896895.1 Streptomyces misionensis
CCCGTAAGGAACCCGGATGACGGCACCCACCGCCCCCGAAACGGCGGTCGAGCACTCCCCCGTCCTCGTCGACCACGCGAGGCTGCGCACCGCGCTCACCGATCTGTTCGCCGGCCACGGCATCCCGGCCGCGCGGGCCCGGCTCGCCGCGGACGCCCTCTGCCACGGCGATCTGACCGGCCTCGACTCCCACGGTTTGTTCAACCTCGGCCGGCTCTACCTGCCGTTGCTCGCCTCGGGTCGCTGCGACCCGCGCGCCGAGCCACGTACCCTCACCGATCTGGGTGCCTGCGCGGTCGTCGACGCCCGCCGCGCCCTGGGCCTGTGGGCCGCCGCCGAGGCCATGGACGACGCCGTGGCACGTGCCGGCCGGCACGGTGTCGGCCTGGTCTCGGTGCGCGGGGCGACCCACTTCGGGTGCGCCGGCTTCCACGCCGCGCGCGCCGCCGAGGCCGGGATGATCGGCGTGGTGGCGAGCAACTGCGGCGGGCAGCGCATCGCGCGGCCCCCGGGCGGCGCGCTGGCGATGCTCGGCACCAACCCGCTCAGCGTCGCGGCGCCCGCCCTCGACGGACATCCCTTCCTGCTGGACATGAGCACCACCGTCGCGCCCACCGGCAAGGTCCGTGTCGCCGCCCGCCGCGGCACCTCGGTGCCCGCGGGCTGGCTGGAGGACACGGCGGGCGCCCCGGTGACCGACCCGTCCGCCTTCGACCGCGGCGAGGCCTTCCTGCGCTGGCTGGGCGGCAGCCCCGAGACCGGTGTCCACAAGGGCTACGGGCTCGGCATCGCCGTGGAACTGCTGGCCGCCGTGGTCTCCGGCGCGGCCCTGGGGCCCGCGCCCGCCGCGCTGGAAGGCGACGGCCGGCCGCACGGCAGCGACGACGACATCGGCTTCTTCCTGCTCGCCATCGCCCCCCAGGTGCTGCGTCCCGGCGCGGACGTGGCCGGCACGGCCCGGTCCCTGTTCGGGACGCTCGTCGACTGCCCGCCGCTGCGCGAGGGCGAACCGGTGCGCTATCCGGGCTGGTGGGAGGCGGAACTCGCGGCCGAGCGGCGCCGCGACGGCATCCCGCTGCCGCCGCACCTGTACGAGGAACTGACCGCCCTCGGTCTCCTCGACGGCTCCGGGAGCGGCCGATGACCGGGCCCCTGCGCCTCGGGGTGGTCGGCCTCGGCGCCATCTCCCCCTACTACCTCGCCGCCGCCGAGCGGCTGCCCGAGTGGGAGCTGGCCGCCGTGTGCGACGCCCGCGCCCAGACCCTGGACGGGTTCGGTGGCACGGCGGCACGCTTTCGCGACCACCGGACGCTGCTGGCCGACGCCCGGCCGGACGCCCTGGTGGTGGCGGTGCCCAACGACGTCCATCTGCCGGTGTGCCGGGACGCCCTGGCCGCCGGCGTCCCGGTGTGCGTCGAGAAACCCCTCGCCCTGACCGCCGCCGAGGGGCGCCTGCTGGTGGAACTGGCGCGGCGTCACGACGTCCCGCTGATGACGGCCTTCCACCGCCGGTACAACACCGCCGTCCGTGACCTCGCGCGCCGGACGGCGGGCCGGGAGATCCGCTCGGTGCGGGTGCGGTATCTGGAGCGCATCGAGGAGCATCTCGGCGGCGAGGACTGGTACTTGGATCCGGGACGCTGCGGTGGCGGCTGTGTGGCCGACAACGGCCCCAACGCCCTCGACGTGGTCCGGCTGCTGCTCGGCGACCTCACCCTGACCGGCTGCGAGATCCGGCGCGACGGCTTCGGCGTGGACCGCCACGCCGTGCTCCGGCTGCGCGGGCGCACCGGGGCGACGGCGTCGGTCGAGCTGGACTGGTCGTATCCGGGTGAGCGCAAGGACGTCGAGGTGGAGCTGGCCGACGGGGAGGTGCTGGACGCGGACATGCTGGCCGGGCATACCGCCTTCAAGGGGTCGCTGTGGCACGAGTACGAGGCGATCCTGCGGGAGTTCGCCGTGCTGGCGGGGACCCGGGCGCCGGCCGGTCCGGGGGCGCACGGTGGCCTTCAGGCACTGGAGCTGGTGGAGGAGGCCTATCGTCGCGCCCGGCCCGCGGTCGGTACGGCGATGACGGAGGCGGACCGGTGAATCCGGCGGAGGACGGCACCAAGCGCCTGGTGCGCGGTGCGCTGGTGAAGGTGCTGGTGCACCGGCGCACGGACCGCGGCATGCGGCTGGAGGAGCACGCGGCGCGTTGTGTGCGCCGGGGTGAGGTGCACGAGCTGGTCACCACCGACCAGTGGGAGCCCCGCCCTGGTGCGCGGATCGACCGGGTGGGCTTTCTCGGCTTTGTCGAGCTGGGGTGCGGCGGCGTGATCGACCGGGGGGACGTGGTGCGGATCGGGGATGCGGTGGTCGGCACCGTTCTCGGCTTCGACGCCTGCCATCTGCCGAATCACCACAACATCCTGATTCATGCCGAACACCCGGTCACCGGGCGGGACCTGGGCCTGCGGCCGGAGCTTCCCGTCTCCTTCGCCCAGGGGCGGCACGGCGAGGACCGTACGGCTCGCTGATCCCGGGCAACGGCGCGGGGCCCATGGACCTGGCGGGGTCCATGGGCCCGTGTGTCGCCGGACCCGTGCGGGTCGGGCGGGTCAGCCGAGCAGTTCGACCTCCAGCTGGCCGAAGTGGAACTCCCGGACGACCTGGAGGAGTTCGTCCTCGGACAGCTGGCCGTCGTCGTTCTTGTCCACCTTCTGGAACGACTCGCCGGCCTGGGAGACCGGGACGCCGACGGCGGACAGCCAGGCCTGGAACTCGCGGGCGTTGATCTGGCCGTCGTGGTCGTCGTCGCACAGGCGGATGAGCGCCTTCACGATGGGCGACAGGGCGCGGTTGAAGCTGGCCTCGCCCTCCTTGAACAGCATGTCCCCGGTGGCGTCGAGGAACTGCTGCCGGCTGATGGCGCCGCCGGCCTCGACGCCGGCCTTCTGGGCCAGGTACTCGTACAGGCCCCTGAAGGCGTTGTTGAGTTCCTGTACTTCGGGCGAGTCGGCGTTCTTCCCGAGGTTCTGGGCGATCCGCTCGGCCTCGCTCTCGAAGTCACCGGCGTCGAGGACACCGTTGCCGTCGGTGTCCCACTTGTCGAAACGCTTGGCCAGACGCTCGTTGGCGACAGAAGTGCTCATGTGTTTCTCCTTGATCCGGATGGTTGCACAGCGATGACGGACCGCGGCACTTGGGCAGGGCCGCGACCGCGCAGGGCGGTGCCCTTGCGCGGGCTCTGGGGGCCGGCGACGGGCCGGCCGAAGGGTGCGCCGGACGGGACCGGCGGGAGAGAAGAGATCAGAGAAGGGTGACTCTGCTGCCCACGGCCTTGCCGCGGGTGTCCAGCAGGGCGCAGCGGGCCTGGCCGAGCGCTTGGCCGGCGTAACAGGCGTGGTCTTGCAGGAGGACGGCCACATCGGCGTGGGCCATGGCGTCCTGGAGGTTCTCGGCCCGTGGCAGGGTCCGGCCGCCGACGGTGAACTCGGCGACGTAGGGGTCGTGGTACCGCACGTCCGCGCCCGCGGCCAGCAGTCCGGCGGCGATCCGGCGTGCCGGTGTCTCGCGGATGTCGGCCACATCGGGTTTGTAGGTGACGCCGAGCAGCAGGACCCGCGCTCCCTCGGGGCGGCCGTGCGCCTCTGTGAGCAGGGTCAGGGCGCGGTTCACGACATGGTCCGGCATGCGACTCAGTACGTCCTGGGCGGCTGCCAGCGTGCGGAAGGCGAAGCCCTGGGATTCGGCCCGGGTGGCCAGATAGCGGGGGTCGACGGGGATGCAGTGCCCGCCGATGCCGGGTCCGGGACTGAACGGTGCGAAGCCGAAGGGTTTCGAGGCGGCGCAGTGGAGTACGTCCCAGATGTCGATGCCCGTCTGGTGGCAGAACAGGGCCACCTCGTCGACCAGGGCGATGTTGACGTAGCGGTAGGTGTTCTCCAGGAGTTTGGCCATCTCGGCCTCGCGGGTGCCCCGGGCGACGACGAGCTGGTCGACGAACCGGGAGTAGAACGCGACGGCGTGCTTGGCGCACAGTGCGGTGCAACCGCTCACGATCTTGGGGGTGTTGTGGATGTTCCAGGTGGTGTTGCCGGGGTCGATGCGCTGGGGGGAGAACGCCAGGTGGAAGTCCTCGCCGGCCCGCAGTCCGCTGCCGCGCTCCAGCAGGGGTCGTACGACGTCCTCGGTGGTACCCGGATAGCTGGTGGACTCCAGGACGACGAGCATGCCGGGGTGCAGCCAGGCGGCGACGGCCTCGGCCGCGGCCTCGACGGCGGACAGGTCGGGCAGGCCACCTTCGGTGAGTCCGGTGGGTACGCAGATCACCACGGTCTGCGCGCCCTCCAGTACGGCGGGGTCGTCCGTGGCGCGGAAGCCGACGTCCAGCATGGCCGCGACCTCGGCGTCGCAGACCCCGCCGACGTGGGAACGGCCGTTGGACAGGCCCTTCACCACCGTCTCGGACACGTCGTACCCGGCCGTCGCCAGGCCGGCCGAGACCGCGGCTCGGGAGAGCGGCAGCCCGACGTGCCCCAGCCCCATGACGACGAGTTCGGCGGCCATCTGTGCAGGTTCTCCAGGGTGTGGAAGCGGGTGTGCGACGAGCGGGGCGGGCGGGGCTCAGGCGGAGAAGCTGCCACTGCCGGGCGCCACGTGGGAGCCGTGCCCGGGGGGCACGACGAGGCCGGGCGTCAGGCAGAAGGGGTCCCCGTAGACGGTGACCGGCCGGTCGGTGCGATTCGCCAGCACATGGGCGTCCAGCGGGAGTTTGTGGCACCCGTTCGGGTCGTGATAGACGGTCAACGGCGTCAGTTCCGTCCTGAACACCACGACGTCGCCCTCTTCCGCCGCGCCGGCGGTGCCGGCGGTGGCGCATACCGCGAACAGAGCACTGGCCGCGGCGAGCAGGGCGATACGGGTACGGCGCATCTATTACTCCATTTCAGTGGCGTCGTTGAGTTGATTATTTCTGGTGAGGCACCGGATAAGCACGGGACGACGTGCATGCACCTGAACCGGCGACACGGTCAAACGAAATTGACGAAAAGGGGATCGTGGTGACGGATCAGCGCGCGCACAACCGGTCCAGTGCCGCCTTGCTCTCGTCGTCCGCGGCGCGGAAGATCACCAGTCGCTGGTCCGGGTCCTGGAGCGGCGTCAGCACCTCGAAGCGGACCGTGAGCACCCCGGCGTCCGGATGCCGCAGCACCTTGTCACCGCGGCCGTTCACCTCGATGTCCCGTTCGTTCCACAGGCGCGCGAACTCCTCATCGGCCGCGATGAGTTCGGCGATGAGGCCGGTCAGCGCCGGGTCGTCCGGATGCGCGGCCCACGCGGCGCGCAGGTGGGCGATCCCGTCGCGCACGACGCGTCCCCGGTCGACGTACAGCTCGCGTGTCTCCGGGTGCGTCAGGCAGACCCGTATCGCGTTGCGCCGCGCCGGGGGCAGGGTGCCGAAGTCCACGAGCAGCCGTGTCATTTCGTGGTTCCAGGCCAGGATGTCGTAGCGGTGGTTCAGCAGCATGGCCGGCAGCGGCGACAGATCGGCGACCAGCCGGGCCAGGGTCGGTGCCGCGGTGGTCGTGGGCTCGTCGGGGTTGCGGGGGCGCTGCCCGGCCAGGCCGAAGAGGTAGGCGCGTTCGGCGGGGGCCAGGCGCAGCGCCCGGGCCAGCGCGTCCACCACGTCCGCCGAGGGCCGCGGGCCGCGCCCCTGTTCCAGCCGCACGACGTAGTCGACGCTGACGCCTGCCAGGTCCGCGACCTCCTCGCGGCGCAGTCCCGGGGTCCGCCGGGCCCGCCGGGGCGAGGGCAGACCGAGTGCGCGCGGGTCGAGCCGTTCGCGGCGGGTCCGCAGGAACGCGGCGAGTTCCTGTGTGGTGTCCACGGTGTGGGTCGTCATGTCCGTTGCAACCGCCAGGGTGGGACCGGCGTTCCCAGGATCCTCTCTCCCTTACCCGCCGCCCGCCGCGGTCACAGTCTTGTTCCCGGCAACCGATCACGAACACGGAGGACACGATGTCGCTCACCCTCGACACCTACCGGCTGCTGGGCCGCTCGGGCCTGCGGGTCTCACCGCTGGCGCTGGGCACGGCGACCTTCGGCACCGACTGGGGCTGGGGAGCCGAACAGGACGAGGCACGCAAGCTGTTCGACCTCTACGTCGAGCGGGGCGGCAACTTCGTCGACACCGCCGGCACCTACACCGACGGCAGCTCCGAGCGTCTGCTGGGCGCCTTCTCCCGCGGCAGGCGCGAGCGCCTGGTGCTGGCGACGAAGTACACGACGCTGCGCCGGAGCGACGACCCGAATTCCGGGGGCGGTCACCGCAAGAGCCTGTTCGGCTCGGTGCACGCGAGCCTGCGGCAGCTCGGCACGGACTACATCGATCTGCTCTACCTGCACGTGTGGGACTTCACGACGCCGGTCGAGGAGATCCTGCGCGGCATGGACGATCTGGTCCGGCAGGGCAAGGTCCTGTACACGGCGATCTCCAACGCCCCGGCCTGGCAGGTGTCGCGCATGCAGACGATCGCCGATCTGCGCGGCTGGTCACCGCTGGTCGCGCTGCAGATCGAGTACAACCTGGCCGAACGCGCCGGGGAACGCGAACTGATCCCGATGGCCCGCGAGATGGGGCTCGGGGTGATCCCCTATTCGCCGCTGGCCGGCGGGGTGCTCACCGGCAAGTACCGCCGCGCCGACCTGGCCACGCCGGACGCGGCGTCCGGCCGCAAGAGCCTCAACCTCGCCCTGGGCACGCTCACCGAACGCAGCCTCGCCGTCGCCGACGTCGTGAAAGAGGTCGCCGCCGAGCTGGGCCGCACACCCGCCCAGGTAGGTCTGGCCTGGACCCTGCGGAATCCGGGCGTGACCGCTCCGGTCATCGGCGCCCGCACCCCCGCCCAACTGGAGGAGAACCTGGGTGCGTTGGAGGTCGAGTTCACCGCCTCCCAACTGGCCCGCCTCGACGCGGCCGGCGCCGTCGCACTCGGCTACCCGCACGACATGCTCGCCAGCGCCCACATCCGGGAGGTGACCGCGGGCGGTCTGAAGATCGAAACCCGCCGCTGACGCGGGCCCCCGGGACGCGTACGGCGCCGCGGCGGTGGCCCGGTTCCGACACCTCTGGACCGGGAGCCGCGAGCCTGGTGACCCTCACGGTGCGCTGACGCGCGGAAGCCGGGGCACCGGGTCCCCGGCCCGCGGGTACGCGGCGGCCCCGTGGTCCGCCGTCAGCTTGTTTTTCAACCAGGTGGTTGGTTGAGCGACGGGTTGAGTGTCGGTGCTGACCCGTAGTTTGAGCAGATGAGCCGGGACGTCTCGACGCCCATCGCTCTTGCTGCGGTATTGGAGCAGGCGACTTACTGCTGCTGGGGCGGATGGGGGTCCCAGCCGACCGCAAACGACCACGTGACGTTGGGCTCGGAAATGAAGCGCAGCGAACTGGTGGAATGATCCTTGGACATATGGATTTCGTTCATCGCGGGCAGAACCCTGCCCTTTTCGCACAGCAGCGGAAAGGAGATACCGGTTGGCTGCACCTGGACGGTCAGTCGACCCGGACTTTGGCAATTGATCGCGATCGCCAGAGTCTTTCCCGCCTTGATCCCACCTGGAATCGGATAGATGGCACTTCCCTTGACTGAAGTGGCGCCGGTCAGGGGAGTGATGCCGTCCGATCCGATCGCCGGGGCCTTGTGGACGGAAGGACTGCGAGGATCAGTAGTTGCACTGGTCGTCGAGGGGGTTGCCGGTGGCGCGGTGTGGTGGGCAGATCGGGTTGCCGATGGCGTGTCGTGATGACCGGAGCCGCAGCCGGCCACCCCCAGGGCGCCAGTAAACACGCAAACGGCTATGCGGGCGGCCCGCCATGTGATCGCCATCAAGCGTTCAACTCCCGGATGTACCAGCCGACGTAATGAGGGGTGTAGCTCGCAGCAGGCTCTTCGATGCGGTTGAGCAGTTTGGGGAAATAATGTAGCTCGCACCCTGGTTCCGCGGTCGGTGGACATGGAATTACCCAGCTTCGCACGGCCAAAGCCCGCCGGACGTCGGGAGGTTGGCGCGATCGTTGTCCGGTAGGGGCCAGGGCTTCGGCGTAGTCGGCTGATGTCCGTTTTGTGATCACCCGAGGCCGAGGAGGGTGAGCGGGCGTCGTGGGTCGCGGGCGTTGCGGCGAAGGGCGGCGGCGATGTTGGTGACACCGTCAAGCTTCAGCGCGCCGATGGCCAGGTTGCGCCAGGCCGCCATCGCGCGGGGCGCGTTGCCGGTCCGCAGCTGGGAGGCGTCCTCCGCGAACGTAGTGTCCCGGACATGGTGCAGCGCCTCCACGTTCCAGTGGCGGCGAACCGACTCCGCAAGCTGGGCCGCACTGGCCTGATCGGCGGTGAGGCTCGTGACCGCGTAGACGGTCTTGATGGTGGTCTTGCCGGTCTTTCGGTCGGTGCGGCGGCGCTTGATCTGGATAGCCTGGCCGGCGCCAGGGAACAGCAGGTTGTCCACCGTGGCGACCTTGATCCGGCGGATCTCGGAGCGTCCGTGGCCGTTCTCCTTCGTGCGGCCCAGGAGCGGGATATCCCTCCAGGGAAGGGACGTGAGCTGCTTGCGCAGGTTCTTCTGATTGCCCTTCACGATCACGATGTAGTGGGCCTTCCGCCCAAGGAGGTACTCGGCGTGCTCGCGCTGGGTGTGCATGGCGTCGCTGGTGATGACCACACCGGCGAGGTCGGCGACGGTGTTCAGCAGGGGCTGGAAGCAGGTGATCTCGTTCGTCTTCTCGCCGACGTCCATCTGGGCCAGGACCAGACCGGTGGTGTGCTCGACGGCGGCGAGAAGGTGGATCTTGCGGCCTTTCGCCTTGGCGGCGCCACGCAGGCTCTTGCCGTCCACCGATACCCCGCGCAGGTCAGTGGCACCGGTTGCTTTCGGGCGGCGGTCGGCGAGCCAGCGACCCACCGCCTGGTCCAGCGCGTCGCCGTCGATGCGGGTCAGCAGCCGGCGGACCGTCGACTCGGCGGGTACCAGCCGCCTGGGCATCAGCGGAGCCGGCCGAACACCGAGACGTTCCAGCACGTGGGCCGGGGCATCGGCGATCCACTCACCGACCGCCAACAGCGAGGTCGCGCCGGTCAGCACCGCGCACGCGGTCAGCGCCAGTACGACGGCCAAGGCATGGCGCACTCCGCGGGGGTGGCGCGGGTCCGGCACCTCGGCCAGCCGCTCCAGCAGCCCTGGGATCTCGTCGGGGCTGGGCGCGGGCTGCTCGCGGAGCTGGTCAAGGGCAGGTGGGATCGGTGATGATGCGTCGGCAGGCACGGTCTTCCACTCGGATCACAGGGCGTAGAGACTCCATGATCTTGGAAGCCGTGCCTGTCGTGTTCTGGGAGGTAGCCGTCCGACTGGCTCTGGCCACGAGACCGGGTTCTGGCTCGCTTTCCGTGAAGACGGCACGCTGAGTGACGACTGACGCTCGGATCAACCTCCCGGAGGTTGCCTGAAAATGATCAGTACCAACCTTGGGGTGGCCGACAGTTCAGCGTCGTGGAAGAGACACCGCTCCGACTGGAGGGGCTGTTATTCCCGGCGATCGCGGACCTGGCGGTGCTGTCGGTGAACGTGAACAGCGAAGCTGTACACGTCGAGGCCCGCAGTACGGCGGCCGAGGCGGGGTGTCCGGGCTGCGGGAGCCAGTCGAGCCGAATACACAGCTCCTATTTGCGCTTTCCCGCCGATGTCCCCAGCGCGGGGCGGCGGGTGGTTCTCTGCCTGCGGGTCCGCCGGTTCTTCTGCCGGAACGCTGCGTGCGGACGACGGACGTTTGTCGAGCAACTACCGGGCCTGACCCGGCGGCACAGCCGGTGGACCGAGCGCCTGCGTTCGACGCTGGCCGCGGTCGGCCTCGCCCTGGCCGGCCGGGCCGGCGCCCGGATGGCACGAGTCTTCGAGGTGTCCGTCAGCCGCAGCACGGTGTTGCGGCTGCTCACGGCCTTGCCGAAGCCGGAGGCACCGTCCCCACGGGTGGTCGGCGTCGATGAGTACGCGACGCGCAAGGGCCGCGTCTACGGCACGGTTCTGGTCGATTGCGATACCCGCCGGCCGGTGGACCTGCTGCCCGACCGGGAGGCATCCAGCCTGGCCGAGTGGCTGGCGAAGCGCCCCGGGATCGAGGTGATCTGCCGGGACCGGGCTCCGTTCTTCGCGGAAGGCGCCACGGCCGGGGCACCCCAGGCGATCCAGGTCGCGGACCGATGGCACCTGTGGCACAACCTCGGCGAGGCCGCCGAGCGGGCCGTTTCGCACCACCGCCAGTGCCTGCGCGCCCTCGTCCCCGAACCGGCCGGAAAGGAAACCGATGACCCCACTTCGCCCGAGGAAGCACCCACCTCGCCGTGGAAGAGCGACCGGTTCGCCAGCCGCATCCGGGCCAGACACGCCACCGTCCACGCCCTGCTGGAAGCCGGTCACAGCCGCCGCTCCATCGGGCGCCGGCTCCACATGACCCACCGCACCGTCAAGAGCCTCGCCGACGCGGCCAGGCCGGAAGACCTCTTCCGCGGCCAGTGGCAGCACAACCGAACCTCCGTCCTCGACGAGTACAAGCCCTACCTGGACGAGCGCTGGGACGAGGGCTGCACCAACGCCTGGAAGCTCTGGGAAGAGATCGCTCCCTTGGGTTACCGAGGAAGCTACGGCCGGGTCAGCGCCTACCTGCGGGAAAAGCGCACCTCACCGCAACCGGTCACCGCACAGCCGCCGGCACCCCGCGTGGTGACGAGATGGATTCTCAGTCGCCCGGAATCCCTCACCGAGAGCGAACAGCTCCGGCTCAAGGCCGTCCTGGCCAACTGCCCCGAACTCGACGCCCTGACCGGTCACGTCCGGTCCTTCGCCCGGATGCTCACCGAGCGCCAGGGCGAACGGCTCCCGCAATGGCTCGACGCCGTCCGCCAGGACGACCTGCCCAGCCTCCACACTCTCGCGGCAGGCATCGACCGAGACCGCGACGCGGTCATCGCCGGACTCACCCTGCCCTGGAACTCCGGCGTCGTCGAAGGACACGTCAACAGGATCAAGATGCTCAAGCGCCAGATGTTCGGACGTGCCGGCTTCGCACTGCTCCGTAAGCGAGTCCTCCTCGCCCCATGACCGATGTCAGACGCGCCTGGAATCCTGCCTCCATCCGAGACAGCCATACCAGGAGCCATGCATGGGAACGTGGGGAACCGGCCCGTTCGACAGCGACCTCGCCGCAGACTTCGTCGATGAACTTGAGGGGCTCACCCACCAGCAGGTCATCGACGTGCTTGAGCGGGCATTCCAACGAGTCACCAGCTCAGGAGCACGCGTCGATGGTGGAGACGGCGCCGAAGCCGTTGCTGCTGGTGCCCTCGTCGCCAGCACCATCCCGGACAGCCCCATCACGATCGATCCAGAGGACGGTCCGAGGGAACCGCTGCCCAAACTACCGGCATCACTCCGCGCGTTGGCCAGGCTCGCACTGGACCGGGTACTCCAGGACGGATCAGAAATGGCGACGGGGTGGGTGGACAGTACCGACGCCGACCAGTGGCGTCAGGAAGTGCAACGGATCCTCCAGGCACTCGAAGTACCCACTGGTCACTAATCGTGACCACGTCACGGAAAGCGAGCCAGAACCCCAGACCGGACGGCGTTTGTGCATCGGTTCGGGAGGCATCTGGCCGCCGTGAGCGAGTCGAAATGTTCACCGGGTTCGACGGCGCCAGGGCGCTCGGCAGGGACGCCGAGCAGCCGCTGGCGACAGTGGCTGACGAGATTTGGGAACGAAGCAGCGGTTCGCGCGTGGTGCCGGCCGGCCGTGTCCTATTCGCGGATGCCTGCGGCTTCGATCGCCCGTCGGCGGGTTGCCCGTGCGGTCGCTTGCGACGCGGTGACCAGGATGACGAGGGCGCAGAGCGCGATGGTCCCCCCGATCTGGGTCCCCGGGATCACCGTCGGTGCTGCGGTTACGAGTTTGCTCAGCGAGGCGTGCTGGGTGACCGCGGCGAGGCCGGTCGCCACGGCGGCGAGGACGGTGCCGACGACTACCGCGATGGCCGACTCGGCCGCGGCCACCTTCACGATCTGGCTGCGCACCGTACCGGCCAGCCCGAGCAGGGCGAACTCCCGCCGTCGTCCGGCTATCGCCATGATCAGGGTGTTGGCGACGGCGATCAGCGAGTAGGCCAGCGCGATTCCGAGGATGATCACGGCGGCGTTGTTCGTCTGCTCGGCGGCGTGCGCGCGCTGGGCCTGCAGGTAGGCGTCGTAGGTCGTGACGTGTGCGCCGGAGTCGGCCAGCGCCTGGTTCACCGCCACCGTCTGTTGCTCGTCGAGCGGCTGGCTCGTGCCCGTCTGGGAGTCGAGGTAGACCCGGCTGGGCATCACCGCGCCGGTCAGCGACGCGGACAGGTAGGTGTCGTCGCCATTCAGGCCGCGTGCGACGATGGCAGCGATGACGGCCGTCACCCGCGTGCCGGTCGGCAGCAGGGTGACCACCTGGTCCCCGACCGAGAGACTGTCGGACTGGGCCGCGTGCTCGTCGATGACCAGGAAGTTCTCCGGCAGTGAGGTGAGCGAGCCGGAGAGCACGGGCGGCGTGACGGTGGTGCCCAGCGTGGACGCGGGCACCGCGTTCGTGCTCAGCGAGTCGATCTGCTCGCCCTTCGCGGTGCCGATCCGGATGTTCATCGAGGTGACCGGGGTGACCCGCACTCCGGGCACGGCCGCCAGCTTCTCCAGCGTCCGCGCGTCGATCCCCGTGCCGCCGGGCACCACCACGCTGGCCGCGTGGATCTCCTGCTGCTGGCGGGCGAGCACCACGGCGTCACCGGACTCCTGCATCGTCAGCAGGGTGGCGACCAGTCCGACGGCCACCACGATCGGCGCCACCGTGGCGGCCGTACGCCGCCGGGAGGTGAGGATGTTCTCGCGCACCAGCAGCGGGCCGGCCTTGGCCGAGCCGCGCAGCGGGCCGATCAGCAGCCGGGTGATCGGCCGCAGCAGGATTGGGGCCAGCAGGGTGACCGCGCCGACGTATAGGACCGGGACCACCTCGTACTTGCGGGCGCTGGCCGCCAGGTACGGCTCGCTGCGGGCAATGACGGTCCCCGCGACGACGGCGCCGATCAGCATCCCGATCCCCAGCAGCCAGCGGATCGGCGTCATCACGCGGCGCTCCACCACGCTCTCGCGCAGCACCTCGATCGGCCGGATCACCGAGACCCGGACCAGGGTGGCGGCCGAGCCGGCCAGCGCCGCGGCCACGCCGATGACGAAGGAGATCAGCAGCGGCAGGGGGTTGAAGGGGATGGTGAACCAGGACGGGGCCACGTTGTGGTCGAGCATCCAGGAGCGCAGCGGCACGGTGCACAGCGGGGCGAGGACGCAGCCGGCGACCGCGGCCGCTAGGCCGATCAGCAGTGCCTCGCCGAGGACCATGCGCCGCACCTGGCGGGGTGCGGCGCCCACCAGCCGCATCAGGGCCAGTTCGCGGCGGCGCTGCTCGGTGGCGAAGGCGAAGGTCGCAATGACGACGAACACCGCGACGAACACCGCGAGTCCGGTCGTGCTGCCTGCCATCGCCTGGGCGTTGGCCAGGGCCTGGGCGCCGCCGGTGGAGTCGGTGTCGAGGCGGGTCAGGTCGTCGCCGGTGAGGACCACGGCCTGGCCGCCCACGAGGGCGGACAGCTGCTTGGTGTTCTGGTCGGTGACCAGGGCGTTGACGCCGGGCGACAGGCGCTCGGCCTCGGTGTCGCTGAAGAAGACCGCGCTCTCGAACCGGAGCGCGCCGGTGACCCCCACCACCCGGTAGTGGCCGGCGCCGTCGGAGGTGGCGGCCTGGACCTGACGCCCGATCAGTGCCTGATCACCGCCGACGACGATCTCGTCCGCGGCCTGCGGCGCGCGCCCGGCCACCAGGTGGTAGCCCGCGAAGGCGGCCGAGGACCACGGGTGACCGGTCGCCCCTGAACCGGGGTTCAGCCGCACCGGGAAACTGCGGTCGGGCGTGGCCTTGCCCGCCGCGCTCACCTTCGCCACGACCTCGGCCGGCAGCACCGCCGGGGCCTTCATCGCACGCCCCTCGAAGCCCTGCGGCGCGACCACGACCTGGGCTTCCCTGAACCGCTGCGGCCCCGGATGCGGCGTGCCGAAGGTGGCCGCCAGGGTCAGCGTCATCATGCCGATCATCGTCGTGCCGAGCGCGAGGGCGAGGAAGGCGCCCACGAAACCCATCAAACGGTGACGCAGCGTGGCTACCGCGATCCTCAGCACGGATTCGCCTCGCTCCCGCCGGGCTCCAGCGAGGCCATCCGCAGGGCCACGGTCTCAGCCGTCGGCTCGAACAGCTCGCCGATCACCCTGCCATCGGCGAGGAAGACCACCCGTTGCGAGTACGAAGCGGCCACAGGGTCGTGCGTGACCATGATCACCGTCTGCCCGTGCTCCTCGACGACACCGCGCAGCAGCGCCAGAACCTCCCGCGCGGTACGCGAGTCCAGCGCGCCGGTCGGCTCGTCCCCGAAGATCACCTTGGGCCTGGTCACCAGCGCACGCGCGATGGCGACCCGCTGCTGCTGACCACCCGACAGCTCGGCGGGCCGGTGCCCGCCACGCTCGGCCAGACCGACCTCGGCCAGCCCCCGGTCGATCGCCTCCGAGTCGATCTCCCTCCCGGCCAACCGCAGCGGCAGCTCGACGTTCTGCCGGGCCGTCAGTGCCGGGATCAGGTTGAAGGACTGGAAGATGAAGCCCATGTGCTCACGGCGCAGCTCGGTCAGGGCGCGCTCGGACAGGTCGTGCAGCGGCGCGCCGTCGAGCAGGACCTGGCCCGCGTCGACCCGGTCGAGGCCCGCCGCACACTGCAGCAGCGTCGACTTACCCGAACCCGAAGGGCCCATGATGGCGGTGAAAGTGCCCGCCTCGAAGTCGACGTCCACCCCGTCGAGCGCCTGCACCCGATTGTCGCCACGACCGTACGTCTTGTGCACGGCGGCCAGGCGGACAATGTCGCCCACCCTCTCCGCACCGACGAAGGCCGGGCTCGAAGCCCGTGCCGGTAGAACCTTGTTCCGGAACACTCGCTCGCCTTTTCCATAGGGGCATCGGTCGGGGGCATCGGTCACCCGCCGCACCGACGCTAGGGCTGTTCGCGGCATCCACGCCTCCGGACTGCCCCTGATCTCGACCCTGAGGAACCCCTGACTCGGAGCTCCTCACTCGAGTAGGTGGCGGCCGTGCGGCGCAGACACCCGCAGCCCGCCACCGGCGGCCGGGTGCTGTTCGCTCTCATGGACATCGAACGCGGCCCGGTTCGAGTGTCGGCGAAGTGTTGAACTACTGCTGCCGGATCTCGTGAAGAGAACCAGTCCGACAGATCAGCATGAACCGGACGTCATCTGACTACGCCGAAGCCCTGCGGTAGGGGCCGGGGCGCGCAGGTCCGACTCCCGTGAGTGCAGCTCACTGCTGGATCGGGCCTACGCTCCTCAAGCTCGGGCTCGGAACGCGGTCGGTGTCTCCGCGGTGCGGTGGCGGAAGAATCTGGCGAAGGCCGTCGCACTGGGGAAGCCGTGCCCGTTCGAGGCCGCGACCTGCTGGATGGTGGTGTCCATCGACCGCGAGAAGCTGGTGGCTTCGCGGACCACACAGGACGAACTCGTGCGGGAGGTGGCCGAAGCGCTCTTCGACTCGCACGCCGGATGGCTGGTGCCCAAGGTGATCCTGGTCGGCGACGACATCGGCCGTCCCGGCGCAGTGATCGGCCGCTCTGGCGGCGGCCCGCTGTCGCATCCGCACCACGAAGACGAGGCACGTGCCGGGCAGCGCGCCCGCGGGGCCGGGCCGACTGGCACCTTCGTACGGACCGACTGCGTGAGCGAGGCGGCTGCCGGACCGGACAACCGCCTCGCTCTACACTCTCTCCCGCCCGCTCAGCCGCGGACGATGTTCTGCGCCTGCGGGCCCTTCGGGCCCTGGCCTATGTCGAACGTGACGTGCTCGCCCTCGGTCAGCTCGCGATACCCGCTGCCCTTGATCTCGGAGTAGTGCGCGAAGACGTCCGGACCCCCGCCGTCCTGCTGGATGAAGCCGAAGCCCTTCTCGGCGTTGAACCACTTCACGGTGCCGCTGGCCATACCTGTTGATCCTTCATTCACGCCCGGGAACAGCCCTTCACCCGGGCAAGCTCCGGCTCGCGCAACCGCACGAACCAACACCCGTACTACCCCGCAACGGGACACTCATACGGCCGACGGCACGGCCAGGCAGTCCACGGTCCGACACTGCGCCACGTCAGCTTCCGGGGCTCGGGTGATGTCGCGGCGGATCCTGAGCGCCCTGCTTGATGTCGTTCGACTGCTTGATGTCGTTCGACCGCTTGGCGGAGCGGGAGCGTCGATGGGCTGCGACTCGTTCGCGGGTCGCGCACCGGCGGGAGCAGTAGCGGCGTTCCGGACCGCTGCCCTGGGTGATGAAGACGTTCTCGCAGCTGGGTGATGCGCAGATCCTGCCGGGCGGGCGCTGGCGGTCCCAGACGAGGACGGCCAGGGCCATGCAGGACGAGGCGAGGAGCCACTCAGCCCAGGGGGCGTTGTCGTCGCGGTCGAGGTGGGGATGCCAGGAGGTGCTGCCGCCGTGGGAGGTCAGGCGGAGAGGTCCGGTGTGGTCCTGCAGGAGGCGGTTGAGGGTGGCCGCGGCGTCATCGGCGTGCTCGGCGGCGAAGACTTGCCGCAGCAGGGTGGCGGCCGCGCGCATCCCGGCAACGTCGCTGGTGGTGAGGTCGATGGGGTCGGTCTCGCCGTAGTCGCGGAGCACGTCGGCGACGTCGGCCGGGTCGGGGTGGTCGTCGGCGAGGGCGTTGATCAGGGCGGCGGTCCGTCGAGCCGTGGTCAGCACGGAGTGCCGGGTGGCCCAGTCGTCGCGGTGGGAGAGCACCTGTGGAATGTAACGCATCTTGCTGAGTTTTGAGTTATCTACGTAACGTCTCGCTGATGACTAGGCGTTACTCACTCAGCTTGTATCTCGCTGGAGCAGTGGCAGCTCGTGCCGGGGACGAGATGTCGGGACCGGCACTGATGCTGGCGGGATTCGCCCTGACCGGGTCGACCGTTGAAGCGTCGTCGCTGCTTGCGGGCATCACGATCGCTGCCGCGGTGGGAGGGCCGGTGCTCGGGGTGCTCCTCGACAGATCGGGACGACCGGGACGCCTGCTGGCCGGGGCTCTTGTCCTGTATGCGGCGGGGCTGGGGGTGATTCTCGTGGGACTCGGCCGGTTGCCGTTCGGTGTCACCATCCTGACCGCCGTGGTGACGGGACTGCTGGGGCCGGCGCTGTCAGGGGGGTGGACGGCCCAACTGCCGCGTGTGGTGCCTGGCGACCGCCTGCCGCGGGCGAATGCGCTCGACGCCATGACGTTCAGCGTGGCGAGTCTGGCCGGTCCGGCTCTCGCCGGCGGTGCGGCGGAGGTGTTGGGAGCCCCGTCGGCCGTGGTGATCTCCGTGGTGCTCATCGCTTCGGCGCTGCCCGCCGCGTGGATGCTGCCTGCCCGTCCGGGGCGGGCGCGGGGCGCCCGGAGGGCCTCGGTGATCAGCGACCTTACTGCCGGAATACGGCTCATCGCCGGAAGGCCGCCTCTGGCCCGGGCGACCCTCGCCTCCGTCGTCTCCTGCGTCTCCCAGGGCATGCTGACGGCGTGCGTCCCGCTCCTGGGCGAGCGTGCCCTGGGCGGAGCCGGCCGCGGCGCGGTGCTGCTCTCCTGCACGGCGACCTCCGCCCTGGTGGCCAATGCCGTACTCGCCCGGTTTCCGCGTTCCGTCGCCCCCGACACGATCATCTGGGCCGGCGTCTTGGTCCAGGCTGTCGCGTTGGCCTTGGCCGCCGTGGGGCCACCCGTAGTGCTCATCGTGGCCGTACTCGCAGCGGGGGTCGGTGAAGGTCCCCAGCTGGCCGCCTTGTTCGCCATCCGCCACCGGGAGGCTCCGGAGCAACTGCGCGGCCAGATCTTCACCACCGGCGCCAGCTTGAAAATCACCGGATTCGCCCTGGGGGCAGCGGTCACCGGACCGCTCGTGGCCTGGTCCCTGCCAGGCGCTTTGGCCCTCGCAGCGAGTGTGGCGGTCCTCGCAGCGCTGGCTTTCCTCGCGATCCCGTCGGAAACCATCGACTCGTCCGAGCGCCACGTTTGTTGAGTTCAGCCGGGCCGTCCTCTTCAGGAGGGCCCCGAGGACGCCGTCCGGGACCGGCACCGGCACCGGCAGGAGGGGCGCGCCGGCCGCGCCGTGGCGCGGGCGGGGTCGGCGTACGGCGACGCCCTTTCGCGCAGGACATCCGGCCGCCCGGGGGGCGAGGATGGGGAACGGAAGGGTCGCGTCATGGCACGGATGCTGGTCGACGGTGACGACGTGGTCGTGCGCCTGGCACTGCGCGAGCGGGCGGCCGCACGCCGGCGCGAGGTACGGGTGCCGCTGGCGGCGGTACGCCGGGTGACGGTCGAAGCCGATTGGTGGCGTGCGCTGCGCGGGGTCCCCCGGCGCGGCGTCTCGGTTCCCGGCGCCCGCAGCACCGGCACCCGACGCCACCAGGCGGGGGTGGACTTCGTGGTCGTACGGCCCGGCGAACCCGTCGTGTGCGTCGAACTCCGGCCGCCCGCTCCCTTCCGCCTCCTCGCCGTCCGCGCACCGACCCCCGCGGCGGCCAGGGCCGTGGCCCGCGACCTCGTCCGGGCCGCACCGGGTCTCGACACCTCCACGCCGTGCCGCCAGCCGCTCCCGGTGCCCGAGGAGGATCCGGGCGGGGCCACCACCCCGCTGCCGGAAGCCGCGCCGCTCCCCCGGGGCCGCTGAGCCGACGGCGCCCGGACCACCACGACCGGACCGGTGTGTCACCCCTTCGGGCGGTTTGCTCCTCACCGCTCCGCCCGGTGGGCCGCGGTGCCCCATGCTCCCTGCGGACCGTGGCCTGCGGTCCGCAGGAGCGAGAGAGGCACTTCGATGAGCGCAACGCGACGTTCGGTGCTGGGCGCGGCCATGGCCGCGCCGTTACTGGCGCAGTTCACGGGTACGGCGGCCGCCGACACCGCCGGGCTGGGCACGGTGTCCGACGGCTGGATCGAGGTCCGCTGGACCGAGCGGGCCCAGGCGCTGCTCGACCGCTTCCAGGCGGTGGTGGAGCCGGTGGCCCCCGCCCGGTTGGTCGAGGACGCCAAGGGCAAGGCCATCCGGTTCCCCGTGCGCTCCGGGCAGGGCGACCCGGCACTGGCCGACCCGCAGCGGGCGCACGGCGACGCGCGGCTCGGCGGCGGGGTCCAGGTGCGCACGCCGGACGCGACCGTGCGGGTGACCGATCTGGAGGGCGTGCTGCGGGACGGACTGGCGTCCGGCAAGGCCGTGGCGAACGGAGTCGAGGTCGGGCACCGCGCGGTGGTCCGGCCGGAGTGGCACGAGGGGGTGCTGAGGACGGAGAGCGTGCCGCTGGGCGAGCCGATGAGGGTCCGGATCGCCGATGTGCCGCTGCGGCCCACACCGGAGATGGTGGAGGCGTTCGCCGGCACCTTCGGCAAGGCGGACTTCACGACCGCCACGGTGCTGGGGCATGTGACGGCCGAGGGCGTGTACACCCCGCCGAAGGCGTGACGGCCGGACGACCGTGAGAACCGGAAGACCGTGACGACCGGACGAACGAACGGGCGGACGAACAGACCGGCGGACGAACGGACGGCCGGAATACCGTGATCGGGACGCTGGGCCCGATGTCCGCCGGCCCGGCCGGTCAGCCGGTGTGCGCCCGCTTCCCGTGTCCGGTCTGAACGGGCAGGGTGCCGTCGCCGCCGAAGCGGCGCGCGCGTGCCGCGTAGGCGGTGACGGCCTCCCGCAGCCGCGCCAGGTCGTAGTCCGGCCACGGGACGGGGTCGAAGACCATTTCCGCGTAGGCGAGGTGCCAGGGCAGGAAGTTGCTGATCCGCAGTTCGCCTGAGGTACGCACCAGCAGATCGACGTCGGGCAGTTCCGGCACGTACAGGTGCCGGGCGAGATCCGCGGGGCCGATGTCCTCGGGCCGGATCGCGCCGGACACCGCCTCGGCGGCCAGCGCGCGGGCGGCGGCGGTCAGTTCCTCCCGGCCGCCGTAGTCCACGCAGACGGTCAGCATGAGCACGTCGTTGTGGCAGGTCATGCTCTCCAGCAGCGCGATCGAGGACGCCAGCGAGGGGTCGATCCGGTCGCGCCGCCCGCACCAGCGCACCTGAACACCGAGGCCGTGCAGCCACCGCGCGTCCCGGGCGATCCCCTCGGCGAGCGCCTCGAACAGCGCGGTCAGCTCGTCCTGTGAGCGGTCCCAGTTCTCCGTGGAGAACGCGTAGACGCTCAGGTGCCGGATGCCCAGCCGCAGGGCCGCGTTGACCAGCCGCAGGGTGGCGCGCTCGCCCGCCCGGTGGCCCTGCGCCGGCGGCAGCCCGCGGGCCCGGGCCCAGCGCCGGTTGCCGTCCATGATCACCGCGACATGCCCCGGTACCGCTCCCGGAACCGGCCGGGCCCGGCGCCGGCCGGGCTCGCCGTCGAGCCGCACCGGTTCGATGCCGGCCGTCAGCACCTCGGAGCGCAGCAGGGTGACCTCGTCGTAGTACGTCTGCGCGCCGAGCAGCAGGGAGTGCACGAACGGCTGGTACGCCTTCCCCACCATCCCGGTGACCGGCACCACCTCGTCCAGCAACGCGCGCCAGTGGGCGAGCTGGACGTCCACGAACGCGTCCAGCCTCTCGCGGGGCGCGCCGCGCCGCAGATCGCCGGGCTCCAGCCCGAACCGGCGCAGATCGCCCCGGGGCAGATAGCAGCGGCCCGCCGCCAGATCGGCCGGCAGGTCCTCGAACAGGTCCCCCAGCTGACAGGCTTCGGCGAGCACCGAAACCAGCCGCAGGGCCTCCGGCCCCCGCGGCTCCGCCAGGGCGGCCCACAGCTCGGCCGTGGCCCCCGAGCATCCCCGCAGATGGCGTCGCAGGTCGGCGAAGGACTCGAAGTCCGGTACCGCCGCACAGTCCGCGGCGACCGTCTCCAGGTGCTCCTCGACCAGGGCGCGGTCGAGGTCCCATCGGCGCACGGTGTCCACGAACGCGCGCCGCACCGGATGCCCGCTGTGCCCGCAGCTCAGATCGGCCATGGTGCCGGCCCGCCAGCGGGCGAACCGCTCCACACGGTCCCCGGGCGAGCCCTCGTCGGCGATCCGGTCCGTGCGCACCGCCCAGCCGGCGATCGCGTACACGAACGGGCGGACCGCTTCGGGCAGGAGTGCCCCGATCGCCGTCCACAGCCGGCCGAGGTGCCGCCGCACCTCGGCCTCGCACACCTCGTACGCCTCGCGTAACTCCGGTGTGTCCCCGAACCCCTCTGCACTCCCGCGCATGTGCGGGCCTCCCCTCCGGCCGCCTCGGGCGGCGGCCTCCGAAGTGCCAACGACCCACGGGCCCCTTGGTGGCGTACCGGCCGGCCCCGCTCCGCGGCGGACGCGGGGCGGGCGGTGCGCCGGGCCGGCCGGGAGACGCGCTCGGCGCGCGCACCGGCGGCCGGGCTTCGGCCCTTCGAGTATCCGGTCCGCCCGCACCCGGGCCCGCGGAGTGTCGTACCCGCTCGGGACGGCCGTCGGCGGTGCATGGTGGACACCGCCCCCGCGGCCGGCCGCACGGGGCACGGGGGTGCAGACACGAGTGGTCGACCGCGGCATCCGAGGAGGCGAACGGGGTGAGCACCGACCGGGCCGATGCCGCGGCACAGCGGCTGATGCGCGCGGCGCAGTACTTCTTCCCCGGCACCCGGCCGGCCGACCGGCGGGTGCTGTTCCGGGAGGGAGGGCGGGCCGCGGAGGAGTTCTGCCGGGAGCGGTGGCGCCACGACCGGGACGTGCGCTCCACCCACGGGGTGAACTGCACCGGGTCGCGCTCGTGGCGGGTCGTCGAGGACGTCCTGTCCACCGGGGAGACGCAGGCGGCCGACTACCCGTCGGTCGGGCCGGATTCCCCCGAGCACGAGCCCCGGGGCTGCCCGCGCGGCGCGTCCTTCTCCTGGTACACCTACTCGCCCACCCGCGTCCGCTCCCCGTATGTGCGCGGCCCGCTGCTCGACCTGTGGCGGCGGGCGAAGGGGCGGCACGCGGACCCGGTCGAGGCGTGGGAGTGGCCGACGGCCGATCCCGCGCGGTGTGCCGCCCACAAACGGGCGCGGGGCAGGGGCGGGTTCGTGCGCTGCGACTGGCGGGAGGTCACCGAGCCGGTGATGGCGGCGCAGGTGCACACCGTGCAGCGGTACGGTCCCGACCGGATCGTGGGGTTCCCGCCGATCCCGGCGATGTCCATGGCGTCGTACGCGGCCGGGACAAGGTGCCTGTCGGTGATCGGCGGCACGATCTCCTCGTTCTACCGCCGCCCATCCCACCGAACCCGGCACCAGCGGACGCCGCCGGCGCCGCATCGGCGTCCGCCACTGACGTCCGCCACCGACACGGAAACGGCACCCGCCATGCAGCAGCTGTCCCTCGACGCCCGCGCCCGCGAACACCTGGAACGGGCCGCCGCTTCCTCCACCGGCCGCAGCGCCGAGACCCTTTACGGCGGCCATGACCACTCCCTGCGCCGGACCCTCGTCGCCCTGCGCGCCGGCACCGCGCCGGCCGACCACGAGAACCCCGGCGAGGCCACCGTGGTCGTCCTGCGCGGACGGGTACGGCCGCACCGCGGGGACGAGGTGTGGGAGGGCATGGCCGGTGATCCGCTCGTCGTGCCCCCGGCCCGGCACGGCCTGGCGGCCCTCGAGGACTACGCCGTGCTGCCGACCGTCGTCAAGGCCGCCTGACCCCGGCGCGTGGAGGGCGTTCATGACACAGACACGTTCAGGGCCGGGTGGCCCGGATGTCACCACCCGTGAACCCCGGGTGCCCTCGGGTCAGCGGATCCGGGACTATCTGACGACCACCGACCACAAGAAGATCGCCCACCTGTATTTCGTCACCTCGTTCGCGTTCTTCCTGTTCGCCGGCGTCCTCGCGATGATCATGCGCGCCGAACTGGCCCGGCCGGGGCTCCAGTTCGTCACCAATCAGCAGTACAACGAGCTGTTCACGATCCACGGCACGATCATGATGCTGCTGTTCGCCACCCCGACGTTCGCCGGGTTCGCGAACGCCGTCATGCCGCTGCAGATCGGGGCCCCCGACGTCGCCTTCCCGCGGTTGAACGCGCTGTCGTACTGGCTCTTCCTCTTCGGGGGGCTGATCGTCCTCTCCGGCTTCCTCGTCGACCAGGGCCCGGCGCCGTTCGGCTGGTTCGCCTACGCGCCCCTGAACAACGCGGTGCACTCCCCCGGCCACGGCGGCGATCTGTGGGCCATGGGACTGGCGGTCGCGGGGGTGAGCACCACGCTCGGCGCCGTCAACTTCATCGCCACGATCGTGTGTCTGCGGGTGCCGGGGATGACCATGTTCCGGATGCCGATCTTCACCTGGAACATCATGTTCACCTCGATCCTCGTGCTGCTGGCCTTCCCGGTGTTCACCGCGATCCTGCTGGCGCTGGTGGCCGATCGCGCCTACGGCGCCCACATCTTCGACTCGGCCTCCGGCGGGGCGCTGCTGTGGCAGCACCTGTTCTGGTTCTTCGGCCATCCGGAGGTGTACATCGTGGCGCTGCCGTTCTTCGGTGTCGTCACGGAGATCATCCCCGTGTTCAGCCGCAAGCCGGTCTTCGGATACGTCGGCATGGTGGGCGCCACGATCGCGATCACGATGCTGTCGGCCGCCGTGTGGGCCCACCACATGTTCGCCACGGGCGCGGTGCTGCTGCCCTTCTTCTCCCTGATGTCCTTCCTGATCGCGGTCCCGACCGGCGTGAAGTTCTTCAACTGGATCGGCACCATGTGGCAGGGCAGCGTCTCCTTCGAGACGCCGATGCTGTGGTCGGCCGGCTTCCTGGTGACGTTCCTGCTCGGCGGGCTCAGCGGCGTCGTCATCGCCTCGCCGGCCCTGGACTTCCATCTGACCGACACGTACTTCATCGTCGCGCACCTGCACTACGTGCTGTTCGGCACGATCGTCTTCGCCATGTTCGGCGGGTTCTACTTCTGGTGGCCCAAGATGACGGGGCGGATGCTCGACGAACGCCTGGGCAAGATCCAGTTCTGGTCCCTGTTCATCGGCTTCCAGACCACCTTCCTCGTCCAGCACTGGCTGGGCGAGATCGGGATGCCCCGCCGGTACGCCGACTACCTGCCGGCCGACGGCTTCACCGCCCTGAACACCATCTCGTCCATCGGTTCCTTCCTCATCGGGCTGTCCACCCTGCCCTTCCTCTACAACGTGTGGAAGACCGCCTACTACGGGCGCAAGGTCGACGTGGACGATCCCTGGGGCTGGGGCCGCTCCCTCGAATGGGCGACGTCGTGCCCGCCGCCCCGGCACAACTTCACCTCGCTGCCCCGCGTACGCTCCGACTCCCCCGCGTTCGACCTGCACCACCCCGAAGTGCGGCAGGAACTGCCGGAGCCGGGCCACGGCACGGTGGAGCCGACCCCCGACACGCTGGGAGAGCAGAGCGAATGAAACACGAGGCGTACCTGTTCGCCGGGGTGGCCCTCTTCTTCCTCCTCACCGACGCCGCCTACATCTGGTTCGCGCGCGAACCAGCGGGCATCGCCGCGCTGACCGTCGCCTTCTGCATGTCGTCGGTGATCTCGTTCTTCTGCCTGATCAACTACCGGCGCAAGGGCGGGCGCCCCGAGGACCGGAAGGACTCCGACATCCGTGAGCGCAGCGGCATCGTCGACTTCTTCCCGCCCTCCAGCGGCTACCCGGTCGTCACCGCGCTCGGCGCCGCCGTGATCGCCGTCGGCATCGTCTACGGGGTGTGGGTCGTCCTCATCGGTTTCGGCCTGCTGTGGCCGGGCGTCTTCGGCCTGGTCTTCCAGTTCGGGAACCGGGAGATCCGGTGAGGCGGACGCGGCCGCTCCCGGCCCGGTGACCGGCCGCGGCGGGCCGGTGCCGCTCACTGCTCGCCGCCGGCCCCGCCCGCCACCGGGTCCGCCGTGCGGCCCGTGACCTGAAGCCGTTCCTCCGCCGTCGTGGGCAGCTCGACCCGGTCACGGTAGTACCAGGAACTCAGCGACGCCCGAAGGCGGCGACGCAGCGGAGCCGCGGGCCCGGGGGCCGGCAGGGGCAGGGGGCGCTCCCTGACCAGCAGGCGGTAGCGCCGCTCCGGGTCGAGCCCGGTGTGACTCTCCCCCATACCGCCGGCGAGGTCCTGGCGCACCACCCCGGTCTCCTCGCCCTCCCGGTACACCTGCCGTTCGTGCAGTTGCAGCGCGAGGCAGACACGCCGGGTGAGCAGGTGGGCGACGACCGGGCCGACGACGAGGGCGATGCGGAAGAGCCAGGTGAGGGAGTTGACGGAGAAGCCGAACTCGTAGGCCATCACGTCGTTGCCGCCCGCCATCAGCAGCACGGCGTAGGCGACGATGCCCGCCACCCCGAGCCCCGTGCGCACCGGCCGGTCGCGGGGCCGGTCGCACAGATGGTGCTCCACCAGGTCCCCGGTCACCCACCGCTCGAAGACGGGGTAGGCGTACAGCACGGCGAACAGCAGCGCGGGCAGCACGATCGCGGGCAGGAAGACGTTCCACATGAGGGTGTGCCCGGCGACGACGGTCTCCGCGGCCGGCATCAGCCGCAGCGCCCCTTCGAGGAAGCCGACGTACCAGTCGGGCTGGGCGTCGGTGGAGACCTGGTCGGGGATGTAGGGGCCGTAGTTCCACACGGGGTTGATCTGGGCCACCGCGGCCAGCAGCGCGGTGACGCCGAAGGCGATCAGGAACAGCCCGGTCGACCTGGCCGTGAACGAGGGGTACATCGGCTGTCCCACCACGTTCCGGTTGGTCTTGCCCCTCCCCGCCCACTGGGTGTGCTTCAGATAGACGACCAGGACCAGGTGCACCGCGATCAGGGCGATCAGCAGGCCGGGGACGAAGAGCACGTGCAGGATGTAGAGCCGCTGGCCGAGCAGCGTGCCGGGGTAGGCGCCGCCCCAGACGAAGTAGGCCAGGGAGGTCCCGACGACCGGGATCGACATCACGATGGTGTTGGCGGTGCGCAGACCCGTGCCGGACAGCAGGTCGTCCGGGAGCGAGTAGCCGCAGAAGCCCTCCAGGAGGGCGAGCATGAACAGGGTCACCCCGATGGCCCAGTTCAGTTCCCTGGGTCTGCGGAAGGCGCCGGTGAAGAAGATCCTGAGCATGTGGACGCCGATGGCGGCGACGAAGACGAGTGCGGCCCAGTGGTGCATCTGGCGGATCAGCAGGCCGCCGCGCACCTCGAAACTCACGTGCAGCGTCGACGCGAACGCCTTCGACACCAGCAGTCCGTGCAACGGCGCGTACGAACCGGTGTAGGGCACCTGGACCAGGCTGGGGTCGAAGTAGAGCGTCAGATAGCTGCCGGTGAGGACGAGGACGACGAAACTGTAGAGGGCGATCTCGCCGAGCAGGAACGACCAGTGGTCGGGGAACGCCTTGCGCATCAGCTGCCGGGCGAGCTCCGAGACCGGCGCGCGCCGGTCCGCCACCACGTAGGCCTGGAACGCGGTCTGTCGCGCCTTCGCCTCGAGTACCGCCCTGCGCCGTCCCGTCGGCATGCCCGCACCACGCTCCTCCACGTCCCGGCCGGCGCCGTGGTGCCGCGCGGCTCGATCGGCCGCGCGGCACAGCCAGAGCGCCGAGTGCCGCGTGATTCAATCTTGGGCATGATCCACCGGCCTGTTGCGCAGGCATGCCGAGGGCACACGCATTTCGACGGCGGTCGAGGGAGCGGCAGTGGGCAGTCGGAGCGGCATCATCGAGGTACTGACGGCGGACCACCGCGAGATCCAGCGTCTGTTCGACCGTATCCGTTCCTCGTCGCCCGGCGGCGACGAACGCGGGGCGCTGGTCGAGCAGGTGAGCATCCGCCTGGTCCGCCACTTCACGGTGGAGCGGGAATGCCTGTACCCGGCCCTGCGCCGGTATCTGCCCGACGGCGGTGCCCGGGCGGAGCGGCGGATCGGCGGGCAGCGCCGGATCGAGGAGTTGCTGACGTCCCTGGAATCCCTGGAGGCGGACAGCGAGCGGTTCGGTCATCTGCTGCTGTCCCTGCTGACCCGGGTCACGGAACACGTCGTCGAGGAGGAACAGCTCCTGCTGCCGCGCCTCCAGGCCCTGTGTCCCGCCGATGTCCTGCGGGATCTCGGCGACAAGGCCCGCAGGGCCGAGGCGTCCGCGCCGACCCGCCCCCGGCCGGGCGCGCCCGGCTCGGCTCCGCTGACGAGGGCCACCGCGCAGGTGTGGGGCCCCTGGGACCGCCTGCGCGATCTCGTCACGCGCCGCGGCCGGCCCTGAGGCGGGAGCCGGGGTTCCCGTGCCGTCGCGGGTCGCCGGCCCGCGGGAGCGCTCGGGGGACGTCGTCCTCGGTCACCAGGGCACGGGGGTTCCGTCCCAGGAGAAGAACGCCCCGCTCGGACCGTCGTCCGGCAGGAGGGCCAGCCGTACGGCGCCCTGGGCGGCCTCCGCCGGATCGCCGCCCGAGGCCGCCCGGTGGCTGAGGTCGGTGGCGCGGCGGCCGGGGGCGAGCGCGTTGACCTTGACGCCGTCATCGGCCAGCGTCTGGGCGTACAGGACGGTGAGGGCGTTGAGCGCGGCCTTCGACGACCGGTACGCGGCCGAGCCGCCGCTGCCGGGGGTGAACTGGGGGTTCGGGTGCGTGCTCCAGGTCAGTGATCCGGTGCCGCTGGAGATGTTGACGATCCGGGGGTGCGGGGAGCGGCGCAGGGCGGGCAGGAAGGCGTTGGTGACCGCGGCGACCGCGAACACGTTGGTCTCGTACGCGCGCCGGAAGTCGTCCATGGTGGTCTCGGTGGGCGGGGCGAGCGAGGGCAGGACGCCCGCGTTGTTGACCAGGACGTCGAGGCGGTCCAGCGTCGCCGCCGCGGCCGCGACGCTGTCGGGGTCCGTCACGTCGAGGACCAGCGGACGCGCGGCGCCGCCGATCTCCTCGGCGGCCCGCCGCCCGCGCCCGGCGTCGCGGGAGCCCACGTGCACGACGAACCCCTCCGCCACGAGCAGGCGGGCGATGTGCTTGCCAATACCCTTGTTGGCACCGGTGACCAGTGCTGTGCGATCGTTCATGACAGCCACGGTCCCCTGGCGCCGACGCCCCTGCCAGGGATCACCTGTACCAGGCAACGGGAAGAGGCGAGGCGGCATGGCGCGGCAGGAACTGGCCCGCTTCCTGCGGGAGCGGCGCGCGGCCCTGCGTCCGCGCGAACTGGGCCTGCCCACGGGCGTCCCGCGCCGCACTCCGGGCCTGCGCCGCGAAGAGGTGGCCGAACTGGCCCACATGTCCGTCGACTACTACGTGCGCCTGGAGCAGGCCCGTGGCCCCCGGCCGTCGCCCCGTGTCCTGGACGCGCTGGCCGGGGCGCTTTGCCTGACACCGGCCGAGCGCAGCCATCTGTTCCGCCTGGCCGGCACGAGTGCGCCGCCGCCCGCCACCGGCGCCGTCCGGCGGGTGCGCCCGCACGTGGCCGGGATGCTGCGGCGCCTGCCGGAGACCGGTGCGATCGTCACCGACGCGACCTACGGCATCGTCGCCTGGAACCCACTGGCCCAGGCCCTGCTGGGCGGTGACCTCGGACAGGGGACGACGAACCTGGCCCGGCGCCGGTTCCTCGGCGAAGGACGGATGTACGAGAGCTCCGGCGCCGAGGAGTTCGGGGCCATCGTGGTGGCGCGGCTGCGCCGGGCCGCCGACCGTTATCCGCACGATGCCGGGCTCGCCGCCCTGCTGGCCGAACTGCGCGCCGGGAGCGAGGAGTTCCGCCTGCTCTGGGAGACCCGGCCGGTCCACGCCCCCGGGCACCGCGTCAAGACGCTCGCCCACCCGACGGCCGGCGGTCTCCGGCTGAACTGCGACGTTCTCCTCGTCCCCGAGGACGACCAGGAGGTCGTCCTGATCACGGCCGATCCCGGGACCCCCTCGGCCAGGGCCCTGCGCGGGCTGGCGGCGACGGCCCAGGGTCCGCTCGGATCGCCGTCCGGGCGGCCGTCGGTCCCGGCCGGGGTCGCTCAGTTCCGGACCGGCGGGCAGTAGCCGGTCTGGTCGCCGATGCTGTTGATCTCGGCGTTGGACCGCGGGTCACCGGCGTAGTCGATCTGGTTGGTGCAGCTCACCCCGGGCTTCTTCGGCGTGCCGGCCGGCTTGCTGCCCTTCTCCGGCGTGGGGCAGTAACCCGTCTGCTCGCCAACCGAGTTGATCTCGGCGTTGGACCGGGGGTCGCCCGCGTAGTCGATCTGGTTGGTGCAGCTCACCCCGGGCTTCTTCGGCGTGCCGGCCGGCTTGCTACCCTTCTCCGGCGCCGGGCAGTGACCCGTCTGCTCGCCGATGCTGTTGATCTCCGCGTTGGACCGCGGGTCGCCGGCGTAATCGATCTGGTTGGTGCAGCTGACGCCGGACTTCTTCGCGGTGCCCGAGCCCGTGGTCCTGGCCGAGCCCGCGCCGGACTTGGCCGAGCCTTCACCGGACTTGCCGGCCGAGGAGCCGGGCTGGGCGCTGCTCGCGGAGCCGGCCGAGGAACTGGCGGTGGCGGACGGGCCGGAGGAGGACGAGGCGCTGTCCGAGCCGCTGCCGCTGCACGCCGTGAGCGACAGACCGACGGCCACACCGGCGACAGCGAGCATCGAGACCTTGCGAACGCGCATCAGATTCCCCCTTGGGACGGGTCCCGCTCCTGGTGAGCGGGCCTTGCGACTATCCAGACAGAGCCGTCGCGTCCCCGGTTGCGCGGCATCCGGCGCTGAGACATTCCTGTGACAGACGGGCCCGATGCGCGGACCGAACGGGCCGCGGCCGAGCGCGAGCAGAGGCCCGGGCGGGACACGACGCCGGGCCCGTCAGCGCCGTGTCAGCGCCGCCTGGCAGTCTCTTCCCCGTGAACGGCTCCAGGGCACCGCCCCGGAGCCCGGAGCGAGGAGAGGTGCCCGGAGTGGTTGATCGGGGACCGGCGAGCACGCCTCGGGGTCGGATCCGCAAGGGTCCACGCAGGTTCGAATCCTGCCCTCTCCGCAGATCCGTCATGCGCGGGACCTGCGCACCGTGGCGACGCGTCGCCACCGTGCGCCGCCGCGGGACGCCGCCGCGGGACCCGGGGGTCGGTGCCGCCCGTCCGGGTGGAACCGGACGGCCGCCGGCCGTCGAAGAGTGGCGCGGACTCCTGAAGGTCGTTCGGTCGCCGCAGGTCACGGCGTAGCCGCCGGTCTCCCGACGGTCGATGTCAGGCCGGCTCCTCGCCCACATCGCGAGACGCTTCCTACCTGCCCGCCTCGCCGAGGAACGCGAGGAAGTCCGCGGCGGCCTTCGCGACGGCCGCGGGGGCTTCGACGGGGAGCAAGTGGCCGCTGCCGGGAACGGTGGTCAGGGAGGCGTGCGGGATGTGGGGCAGGAGGTGGTCGCGCAGGACCCGCGGCGGTTCCACCACGTCGTGCTCGCCGGCCAGCACCGCCACCGGTACGTCGATCCGCCGGGCGGCGTCCGTGACGTCCCGTGCGATGCCGTGGAGGGGCCACTCGCGCGCGGCACCGGGGGCCGCGGCGAGGCTGTCGCGCAGCGCCGTGGTCCGCGCCGGCTCGGTCAGCGGTGCGGCGGTGAGGACGTGGTCGAGGGCGTGGCGCACCGTCTCGGGCGAGTCGTAGGCGTGCGACAGGCCCTGCCGGTACTCCTCGGTCACCGTGGCGGGCGGCCGCGGCGGCGCGGGGGCGACGAGCAGCAGACCGGCGAGTCCGGCCGGCCGGCGGGCGGCGAGGAGCTGGCTCACCTTGCCGCCCATGGAGTGGCCGACGAGGACGAACGGCCCGGACACAGTCTCGGCCACCCGGCCGAGGTCGTCGGCGAGCCGGTCGAGGTCGAAGGGGCCGGGCAGCACGCGCGAACGTCCCCAGCCGCGCTGGTCGAAACGCACCGTCGCCCGCGCGGGCGGCAGGTGGTCCAGCACGCGGTCCCAGGTGTTCGCGGAGCCGCCCCAGTAGTGGACGAACACCAGGGCCGGCCCGGCATGGCCCGCCGTTCGCACGTCGAGGTTCCCTCCCGCGACAGCAATCGTCCTTGTGGTTTCCGTCATCATCGTGCCCTTCCCGGCAGCCGCGGGGAGCGGCTTCCGCCGTCCCGCCGCCACCACGCACCGGTAGTCTGGCCTGCGTTTCAGGCCCGCCCTTGACCGTAGGCGGCGGGCCGTCCGCGCGGTCGTCGAAAGGAACCCGGTTCTTGTGGAAAACGGACACAGTGCCGTACGGCAGCTGCGCTACCTGCCCGCGGTCGGGTCCGCGTACGGGGTGGAGGTCCTCGACTTCGCCGGGCTGCGTGCCATGGACCCGTACCGGCGGCGCGTCCGGCCACAGCGTCCCGACTTCCACGTCTTCGCACTGGTCGGTTCCGGAACCGGCGCGCACGAGGCCGACTTCCGCGCCTATCCGCTGGCCGAGGGCAGCGTCGTATGGATCCGGCCCGGCATGGTGCACCGCTGGAGCGACGTCGACGCCTGCGAGGGCCCGCTGATCCTCTTCCGGCCCGGCTTCCTGCCGGGCTTCACCTCGGCGGAGGTCACGGCACCGGTGTGCTGGGAACTGGACGGGCCGCGCCTGCCGCTCGCCCTCCTCGCGGCCGAACACCTCGGGCGTGAGCACGGCGCGGCCGCGCGCACACCACGGCTGGCGTCCCCCGCGCTGCTCTCCCACCTGCTGGCGGCGCTGATCCTGCGCACGCTCCCCGACGCCCCCGCGTCACCCCGCCCGACGCCGTCCGAAGACCGCCACACCGAGGTGTTCCGCGCCTACCGGGCAGCCGTCGAAGAGCACTTCGCCCACTGGCACCAGGTGAGCGACTACGCGCGGGCGCTGGGGTACGACGTCCGCACCCTCACCCGGGCGACCCGTGCCGCCACCGGCACGGGCGCCAAGACGTTCCTCGACCAACGCGTCCTGCTGGAAGCCCGCCGTCTCCTCGCCCACACCGGCCTGCCGGTCGGCACCTGCGCCCGCCGCCTCGGATTCCGGGACCTGGCGAACTTCACCACCTTCTTCCGCCGGCAGACCGGCACACCTCCTACGATCTGGCGCACGACGTACGCCGCGACCGGCGTGCACCCCACCTGACCCGACCGACGGAGCCCCCCGTGCCACTCCCGATCCCTTCCGAGCAGGCCGAGCTGATAGAGATCGTCCGCATCCTCGATCCGCTGCGGCATTACCGCGCCGAGGACGTCAGCGGCGAGGAAACCGGTGTCTGGGAGGGGGCGGAGGCCGTGCGGGCCCTGGCTCTGATCGCCGACCTGCCGGACGGCGACCTGCACCGCTGTTTCAACCCCGGCTGGGGCGTCCGCGTGCACGGCACCGACGGCCCGCTCTTTCGGCTGGCCTTCTGCTTCGAATGCCACGGGGTACGGCTGTGGGGTCCCGCCGTACCGGCCGGGCAGGAGGGCATCCACGGCTTCGACGCGGACAGCGCCCCCGCCCGCGAGCTGCTCCGCCGGTTCCGTGCCACCCGGTCCGGTGCGCCGGGGTCTTCCGGCCCGGTCGGGGATCAGTAGAGGAAGGGCGGCTCGGGCAGGGTCCGGGCGCCGTGCACGGCCAGGTCGGCGCCCGGGGAACGGCCCATCAGCCAGGCCAGCAGGGAGCTTTGCGGCCCGTGGACGGCGGGTGCCGTCCGCTCGGTGCCGATGACGTAGCCGGTGCCGGTGTCGGTGGCGCGCAGCCGCAGGGCGGGGGCGTCGGCGCGGGCGCCGAAGGAGGCGACGACCCGGCCGAGCATCGTACGGACGAAGTCCGCCGGCCAGTCGGCGGGTGTGTACCCGGCGTCGAGATCGGCGTGGTGGACCAGGACCTCGCACAGGCGGGATTCGGCGGCGCGGGCGGCGGGGCGTTCCTGTCCGCGGGTCCAGCGGACGATCCGGTGCCAGGCCTCGGGCGGCATCCGCCGGTACTCGGCCTCGAACGCGGTGGCGCTCTCCCTCAGGTCGGCGAGGAGCCCCGCGGCGCCGCGGCCCGCTCCGCTCTCGATCTGCTCGGCACGTGCGGCCAGGCTCGGGTACTCCGGTGTCTCGGTGCCGGTCCGGGCCCAGGTCAGCAGGTGCCGGCCGCCGTCGGCGTTGCGGGCCAGGTGTGTCAGCACGTGCCCGCGCGACCAGTCGGGCAGCAGCGACGGCGCGCGTACGTCGGCGTCGGTGAACCGGGACGCCGTGCGCAGGAGGTGGTCGGTCGCGGCGGTGATCCGCGCCAGGACCGCCGCGGGGTCGAAGTCCGTACGGCCGGTCGTCACGCTGTCGCCTCCCACGCCCGCTCGCCCTGCCCCGACGATACGCCTTCGCGCCGGGGCACGGATCACGCGTGCGCGAGCGGTCGAGGACCGCGGCGGCCGCTTCGAACACCCCCCTCGGCCCGGGGAAATCGGCTGGCGGACCCGGGCCGTCGCGGGCGAGCATGAGCACCATGACCGACGAACCCGCGCGCTGGAGCCAGGCAACCGTCTTTCCCGACATGTGGGTCGACCCGGACGACGACCCTCGGGACAGCTCAGGGCCGGGCCCGGAAGGCGAACTCGCGACGCTGGACGGCTATCTGGCCGACTACCGCATCACCTTGCGGATGAAGTGCGAGGGCCTGGACCCGGAGCAGTTGGCGCGGCGGTCGGTTCCGCCGTCGACGATGTCGCTGCTCGGCCTGGTCCGGCACCTCGCCGAGGTGGAGAGGAACTGGCGCAACTGGATCAGCGACGACGAACCGCTCCCGAAGCTGTACGGCAGGCGTGACGCGGACTTCGACGGAGCCGTCGCCGAACAGGCCGCGGTCGACGCCGCGTTCGCCGACCTGGCGCGCGAACAGGCGGCCACGGACGCCGCGTTGGCCGCGCACGCGGATCTCGGTGAACGTCTGGGGAGGGACCGGATCACCGTCCGGGAACTGCTGGTGCACCGGGTCGAGGAGTACGCCCGTCACTGCGGTCACGCCGACCTGCTGCGTGAGTGCATCGACGGACGGGTGGGGCAGTGAGTTTTCGCCGATGTGCAGGCGCGGGCCGCCTCAGCGGGCGGGAACCGGCGCCGACGACGGCCACTCCCGTCTGATCAGCCCGTAGACCCACGAGTCGGAGACCTCGCCGTCGACCACGCAGTCTTCCCGCAAGGTCCCTTCACGCACGAAGCCGAGCTTCTCCAGCACACGGGCGGAAGCCAGGTTGCGGGTATCGGTCTCGGCCTGGACGCGATTCAGGTCCAGCGTGTCGAACGCCCACCGCAGCAGGGCGCGCGCGGCCTCGGTCGCGTAGCCGTGGCCCCACGCCGCGTCGTCGAAGCAGTAGCCGAGCGACGCGCTGCGGTAGTCCGGATTCCACCTGGTCAGGCTGCACCAGCCGATGAACGCCCCGTCGGAGGAGCGATCCACGGCCAGCCGCGCTCCGGTGCCCTCCTGTGCCATCCGCCGGCAAGCCGTGATGAAATTCTCGGCGCGCACGCGTTCGCTCCACGGGGGCGCGTCCCAGTAGCGCAGCACGTGGGCGCTGCTGTGCAGTGCGAAGAGGTCGTTCGCATCCGTGTCGTCGAAGGCGCGCAGCCGAAGGCGAGTGGTGTGCAACGAGGGGGTGGGCAGCGGCCCGCTCATGTTCCCTCCGCTGATCGGTGGGTGATCCATCAGACATCCGATGCGGCTCGCCCGCAACGGGTTTCCCGCCTACCGAGGTGCCGCGAGGACGTCCCGGAGGACGTCCGCGAGCGTGACGCGGGCCAGCTCGTGCCTCAAGGTCCGCTCGATGCCCTCGTAGATGCCCTGCATCGCCGGCTGGATGCCGTGGCCCACCACGCATCCCTGGTCCGGGGTGGCGCGGTGCATCGCGAACAAGGGGCCGGGTTCCACCGCCTCGTACACGTCGAGGAGGGTCATCGACTCCAGCTCGCGCGCCAGTGACCAGCCCGCGCCGACGCCTCGCCGGGACTCCACGAGCCCGGCCCTGCGCAACTCGCCGAGCAGCCGTCTGATCACCACGGGGTTGGTGTTCGCGCTGGCCGCGATCTGCTCGGAGGTGGCGACCTCGTGGCCCTGGCGCTGGTAGAGGCCGATCCAGGCCAGCGCGTGGGCGGCGATGGTCAGCCTGCTGTTGGCGCTCATGACCCTCCTCTCGGCCGCAACGCTTCATGTTACGACGGCCTAGTCGTAACAGCTAAGGTTGCAACAGTCAGTCGTAACAATTAACGTTGCGACTGCCGGAAAGGGTCAATCAACGAGGTGGGAAGAATGAGCAAGCCACTGACGGGCAAGGTCGCCCTGGTCACCGGAGGGTCGCGTGGACTGGGCGCCGCGACCGTGCGACTGCTGGCCGAACAGGGCGCTGACGTCGCCTTCACCTACGTCAGCTCCGAGAAGCAGGCGCAGGCCGTCGTCGACGAGGTGCGCGGCAAGGGAGCGAAGGCCGTCGCCTTCAGGTCCGACCAGGCGGACACGAGTCAAGCGCCGGCGCTGATCGACGACGTGGTCGCGCACTTCGGCGGCCTGGACATCCTCGTCAACAACGCCGCGATCTCGGTGGAGCAGGGCCGCAGGGTGGACGACCCGGACGCCGACACCGCCGCGCTGGACCGGATGCACGCCACCAACTATCTCGGCGTGATCGCCGTCATCCGGGCCGCCTCCCGAGTGCTGCGCGCGGGCGGCCGCATCATCACGGTGAGTTCCGGACTGGGCTCCCGGGTCGGCGCCCCGGGCCTCGCCGACTACTCGGCGACCAAGTCGGGGATCGAGAGGTACACCATGGGGGTCGCACGGGACCTCGGGCCCCGGAACATCACGGCCAACGTCGTGGAGGCCGGACTGATGGAGGGCGGCATGGAAGGGCCGGACCCCGAGACCCTCAAGGCCCTGATCGGCTCGCTGTCCCTGCAACGTGTGGGCCGCCCCGAGGAGATCGCCGCGGCCATCGCCTTCCTGGCGAGCCCCGCCGCGTCGTACATCACGGGCGCGGTACTGGACGCCCACGGCGGCTACAACGCCTGAACCAAAATCCCTGCCGCCCGCCGCGGGCAAGCGCCGGCCGGCGACGGCAAGGGGTGCCGCGCCCCTCGTGGGGGGGCGCGGGCCGTCCGGGGCCCGCAGCGTGAACCGCGGAAGACCCCGCATAGCTGACCGATTTCGAGGTCAGTGGCTGTAGGCGGTCAGTGAGACCACGCATCCCCGCTCGCCAGCCGCTGCCCCTCGGAATGGGCGCACAGACCGCGCTCGGCCGCGTAGGCGAACCGCAGGAGATCGGCGACACCGTCGCCGCGCCCAACTCCCAGTCTCAAGGCGTCCACGATCAGGGGGAAGCATCATCCCTGGCCCAGGTGAGGTCATCGGGCTGACCGCCTGCGGCAACCAAGGCGGTCGGCCCCGCGCCGCATGCAGGAGCCCAAGGTGAGGTGCGGGACCGACCTTTGTCGTCGACGGGCACGGCGTCACCCCGCCGGGGACGCCGGCCCGCTTCGCCCAAGGCTCCTCGACACGCTCGACTTGACAAGAGCACGCTGCTCGCCCTGCGCCGGGTCATCGTCGAACCGCTCGGCGTCGTACGCGCCGGCCGGCCGCCGGCTGTGGTGGCGGCTGCTGCCGCCCGCCGCCGGATTCGCCCTGCTGCTGCCCGAGTCGGCTCGCGGCACCGGGCAGAGCTTCCACAAGCCGTACGTCGTCACCGCGAGCGTGCTCGTCCTCCTCGGGGTCACCGCGCTGCTGCCGTGGGCCCTCGACCGGGTCGTCGGGCGGCTGGGCGCCGGCCCCGTCTCCTGGCACCTGGCCGTACGGCGGCTCCAGTCGGGCAGCGACTCGGCCGGGCGCGGGGCCGCGGGCATCACGGTCGCGGTGGCCGGGGCCATCGCGTTGCAGATGCTCTTCGCCGCCGTGGACGGCGATTACGTCGAGACCACCGGCAACGACCTCTCGCGTGCCCAGATGGTCGTCATGCTGCCGCCCGGCACCTCCCTGTCCGAGGGCAGCGCGCGGCTCGCCCACGTCCGGGGCGTACGGGGGACCGACGCCCTCTACAGCGCCGCCGTCGGCGACTTGGCGAAGGACCCCCGCGTCAGCGCGGAGCTGACCGTGGGCACGTGCGCAGCCCTGCGCGAGGTGGCCCGGCTGGACTCCTGCCGCGACGGCGACGTCTTCGCCGCACCGGCCCCCTCCGCCGAATCCGCCGCCACGACGCTGGGCCGCGCGGGAACGCTGTACATCGACTCCTCCTACGGCAGCTACACCGGACTCCAGATCCCCTTCCGGATGCCGGCCGGGAGTGCGAAGCCGGCGTCGGCCCGGCCCGACCCCGCCGGCTCGCTGCACGGCGGCATCCTCGCCACCCCCGGCGCCCTGCCCGGCGCGGCCTCCGCCGCCCTCCAGGGCACCGTCTACGTCCGGCTCGACGAGGCCGTACCCGACGCCCGTGACGAGGTCCGCACCGCGGCGGCGGCCCTCGGCCCGCTGACGGACGCGGTCACCATGGTCGCCACCCGGGAGTCGGCGCGTTACGCCTCCATCCGCACCGCGCTGTTCATCGGCGCCGCCCTGGTGTCCGCGCTGATCGGAGCCGGGCTGCTCGTCTCCCTGCTGGAGCGGATGCAGGACCGCGGACGGCTCCTGGCGTTCCTCGGTGCCCTGGGCGCACCCCGGCGCGCCCTCGGCCTGTTCGTGCTCTGGCAGACGGCGCTGCCGGTGGCCGTCGGTCTGCTCCCGGCCACGGCCACCGGACTCGCTCTCGGGTCGGCGCTCCAGCGCATGAGCGGTGGTCCGGTGCGTGCGGACTGGGCGAGCCTGGTCGTCGTCGGCGGCATCGGAGTCTCGCTCACGCTGCTGGTGGCCGCCCTCGGCGTCCCGGCTCTGCTGCGGCTGGTGCGCGCCGAGGGGCTGCGAACCGAGTAGCCGGCGATCCGCCGGGCCCGGCTCCGCGCGACTCCCGCCGCGGCGCGCAAGGAGGGTTAATGGTGGTGTCGGGCAGCGCACGAGCCCGGCACCACGGCCCCGGAGGGAGGCTGCCGACATGGACGAGGATCGCGCCCGGCGCGTGGTGGCCGCGTTGCGGGAACGCGGAGTCATGGCCCATCTCGTCGAAGCAGGGGTGTACGAGTTCGGGATCAGGGTCGTCCTGGACTACGACATCGAGGCGCTGTGGGACACCGACGGCGTGTCGGGGCTGGACGCGGAGGTGGTCAGCGACGGTGTGCTCATCGGCTTCGTGCCCCATGTGCCCGGATCGGAGGACTTCGGCGACGAGCAGATCATCGACACCATCGCCGGCACCGAGTACTCCACCGAGGGACTGCATCCGCCCGCCGAGGGGCCGCCGCCGGCCGAGCCCGCGCCGCCCGCCGCCCCGCCGCGGGACGCGGAACCGGCTCCCGAGCAGGGTCCGCCGTCCCGTCGCCATCAGCGCTGGGCGCACTGGACGCGCCACGGCAAGGATCGATAGGCGTCGGGGTCCGGGTCAACTCCCCCTCCCGCCGCCTCCCCAGGACCGCGTCGGCCGCGGTTTCCGGAACTGCGTGCAGAATCCACGCAGGTGGACACTGCCCGGGAATCACATGACAGTTCACCGTTCGAACCTTTCTTCAGGCCGGTGATCGAGATGCGCGCCGCGCGGACCGCACCCAAGAATCGAGAAGAGGTACTGACGCCGACTACGGAAAGGTGCCGATCATGCGGAGCAAGATCGTACGTGCGCTGGTCGCCAGCGTCGCCGCGGGCACTCTCGCCAGCGGAGCAGCGGTGGCCTCGACAGGGACGGCCCTGGCGATGCCGGTGACCACCCACACGACCACCGCCAAGCACGCATCGACCCCCCACCCGAAGCCGACCCACAAGAAGTGCCCCAAGGGCGAGCACCTCAAGAAGGTCAACGGCAAGTGGAGCTGCCACAAGAAGTGACCGGCGGCAGCCGCACCGGGCGCCGGGACGACAGTCCCGGCGCCACGCCCTGTGCGGGGCCGGACGCCGTACCCGCCGTCCGGGGGCGCGTCGCCGGCCCGTCAGCCGTTCAGGCTCAGCAGCGGGGCGGACGCCTGTTCGCACCCGGCGTCGACGGCGTCCAGGCGGAACATGGCCTCCTCGTCGGCGGAGCCCGGAGCCGCCTGATAGACCACCATGCGCTGGCCGCCGGTCCGGGCCAGCCGCATCACCTCGTACGTCAGGGTCATCGCCCCGACCTGCGGGTGCCGGAAGCACTTTTGGCCGCCGCCGCGCTCGCACACGTCGTACCGCTCCCACAGCCGGGCGAACTCCGGTGACTTCAGGACCAGTTCGCCGACGAGCGCCGTGAGTTCGGGGTCGTCGGGACCGGCGCCGGCGACCGCCCGCAGATGCGCCACCGAGAGTGCGACCGTCTCCCCCCAGGGCTCGTAGAGCGTCCGCCCCACCGGGTGGAGAAAGAGGTAGCGGGTCAGGTTGCGCTGGTTCTCCGGCCAGTCCCAGAGCCCGGGCAGCAGCCGCCGGCCCGGCGGGTTCGCCGCCAGTACCCGGTTGAAGCGGCTCACCACGTAGGCGGGCAGCGGCCGTACCGATTCCAGCATGCGCAGCACCGAGTCGCGGACCGTGTGGTCGGAGCAGGCCGGCAGTTCGGCGGCCCGGCCGGAGGCCAACTCCGCGAGTTCGTGCAGGCGTTCGTAGGCGTCCCCGCGCAGACGCAGGGCGCGGCCGAGGGCGTCCACGACGGCGGGCGAGGGGTTGGTCTCCCGGCCGCGTTCGAGGCGGATGTAGTAGTCCACGCTCACCCCGGCGACCGCCGCCAGTTCCTCGCGGCGCAGTCCCGGGGTGCGGCGCAGGCCGGCGCCGGCCGGGAGGCCCACGTCCTCCGGGCGCACCTGCGCCCTGCGTGCCTTCAGGTATCGGCCGAGTTCGGTTCCGCGCGCGTCGGTTGCTGCTCCCATTCGGTCGATTGTGTCAGCAGCGCAAGGGGGTTGGGGGGCCGTGTCAGGGCCAGGAACGCGGCACCCCGGGTACGGCGCGGTCTGCCGGGCGACCGCGCGCGGGCGCACAGTTGACCCGGAGCGGGCGGCCCGGCCGCCGGGACCCAGGGGGTGCACGACACCGGTCCGCGGTCCCGACTGTCCTGTGGCCGCCCGCCCGTCCCCGACGGACACCGTCGATCCCGCCAGACCGGTCCAGGAGGCCACCATGCCCGGCACCCCGTCCGCACCACCGTCCGCCGCCCCCGGGTGCGCGCCCGGGACCCGGGAGCCGACGCCAGGGCGGCACGGACGGGAGCGGGCCCGGCCGGCCACGCCGTCCGGCCCGGCCGCCGTCGCGGACCGGCGGGCGGGGGTGGCGCTGGTCGCCTCGCTCCTCGGGTTCAGCGTGATCACCATCGACGTGTCGGCGGTGAACATCGCGCTGCCCGCGATCCGCGGGTCGCTCAGCGGCGGGATGGCCGGGCTCCAGTGGGTGGTGGACGCCTACACCCTGATGTTCGCCGCCCTGATGCTCTCCGCCGGTGCCATCGCCGACCGGGCGGGCGCCCGTCGCGCCTACGCCTGGGGCGTGGCCCTGTTCACCCTGGCGTCCCTCGGCTGCGCGCTGGCGCCCGGCATGGGTGTGCTGGTCGCCGCGCGGGTCGCGCAGGGCGGGGCCGCCGCGGTCGTGATGCCGGCCTCGCTGGCGCTGATCCGGCAGACCCATGAGGACAGCAGGGGGCGTGCCCGGGCCATCGCGCTGTGGACGGTCGGCGGCTCGTTGGCGATGGCCGCGGGTCCGGTGCTGGGCGGGCTGCTCACCGAGTGGGCCGGGTGGCGGGCGGTCTTCCTGCTCAACCTCCCGGTGGGCGCGGTGATCCTCGCTCTGCTGGTGCGCGTGCCACGCTCACCGCGGCGGCCGGCCGCGCTGGACGCCCTGGGCCAGCTCACCGCCGTACTGGCCCTGGCCGGGCTGGCGGTCTCGGTGATCGAGGGCGGCCACCTGGGCTGGACCGACCCCCTCGTGCTGGCCTCGGCGGTCCTCGCCGTCGTCTGCGGGGCCGTCTTCGGCGTCGTGGAGTCCCGGCACCGTCAGCCGATGATCCCGCCCGCTGTGCTGGCCGACCGTCAGGTGTCGGTTCCGCTCGCGGTCGGGTTCGCCGTCAACGCCGCCTTCTACGGCGGGATCTTCCTGCTCGGGCTGTACTACCAGCAGTTGCGCGGGATGACGGCGGTGGCCGCGGGGCTGATGTTCGTGCCGCTGTCGGCGGTGGTGACGGCGACCAACCTTCTCTCGCCGCGCCTCGCGGAGCGGATCGGGCGGCGGCCGGTGATCGTCACCGGCCAGCTGGTCTTCACCGCCGCCATGCTGGCCATGCTGCCGCTGGCGGCGCACACCCCGGTCTGGCTGGTGCTGGTCCTGCTGGTGCCGCTGAGTGTGGGCGGGGCGCTCGCGGTGCCCGCGCTGACCGCGCTGCTGATCGACGCGGTGCCGGCGGAGCGTGCGGGGACGGTGTCGGGGCTGCTCAACTCCCTGCGCCAGCTGGGCGGTGCGCTGGCGGTGGCCCTCTTCGGCAGCCTGCTGTCCGCCTCCGACGGCACCTTCTCCCTTCCGGGGATGCGGCTCGGACTCCTCGTCGTCGCCGCCCTTCTGCTCGCCACGGCCGCGCTGTCCCGGCTCTTCCTGCCACGCGGCTGACGCCCGCCCGGCCGCCCGGCTCACCGTGGCCAGGGGGGCGGTCCCGTGCGGTGGCCCCTCCACGGACCCGTGACCCCGCCGAGGAGCGCTCACCCCGCCGCGGCCCGCACGGCGCAGTGGACGGCGCGGGCCAGGCGGGCGCCCCAGAGCGAGCGGGGGCCGGCGAAGGAGTCGGGCTGGTCGCCGGGGCGAGGGGTGCGCGCGGCCACGCAGATCGCGTCGGTGGGGGTGCCGGAGCAGTCGTGGCCGGCGTCGAGCAGTGCCTGGACCTTGGCCTCGGTGGCGGTGCTCACGGCGTTGACCAGGGCGGCGTCGGTCAGCGGGGCGGGGACGGCGACGACGATGTTGATCGTGCCGGGCTCGGGCGGCGCGGCACTGCCCGGCGCGGGAGCGGCGGCCCAGCCGCGCACCCCGAGCCCCGCGGTGGCCACGGCTTCGACTCCGCCGTCGTGCGCGTGGCCGTACCGTCGCACGTCGGCGGCGGTCATCAGGCCGACGCCCGGCCCCCGCATCCCGGCGTCGTGGGCGAGGCCGGCGAGGTGGGCCTCGGGGTCGGTCCTGCGGTAACCGTGCGAGACCTGGGCGTTGAGGACCCAGGTCCGTTCCCCGATGCCGCCGCCGAGCACCGCGCTGCTGATCATCCGCCAGCCGGCGCCCGCCCGCCACACCAGGGCCGGCAGTTCCTCGCCGCACTCGACGCGGGTCAGCAGGCGCACCGGGAGCACGCCGGTGGTGGCGCGGGGCGGCGGGAGAACGGTCACTGAGCTGGGCTCCTCCGGGAAGATGATCTGGATGATCGTACGCGGGGCGCGGCGGCGGGCCGGCGCGGGAGCCGGACCCCTCGACGGCGCACCGCGTGGCCGGGCGGCCGTTCGGAGCGGATACAGCCGGTCACCGGTCGGCGGGGGCGTGCGCCGCTCGGCGGCGGTCATTGTCGGCGGGGGCGTGCGCCGCTCGGCGGCGGTCATTAGGGTGGGAACGCAGGTTGGTGGCGAAGCACGAGGACGCGCGCGACAGCGCCCAGCCCGCTTCAGGCCCGGCCGCGAGGAGCGGCGGGCGGTGCGGACCGCGCGCATGGCGCGGGCGTTGGGGATGGACCGAGGGTGGTTCTGAACCATGAGGGATGGAACGCGGCTCGCCGAGCCGGTCTCGGCGGACCTGGGCGACGGAAGCGTGCTGGCGGCGTGGGAGCGGTTCGTCCAGGGCGACGACCAGGTCCTGGGGGTCCGGCCCCTGGTGGCGATCTCCTGGCACCGCTGCCGGGAGCAGTACCGGGTCGATCCGCACCTCACCGAGGCGCCGGTGGCCGTCGCGGAGGCCGGTCATCCGCCCGAGCACGACGTCGTCTTCACCGAGCTGGGGTTCCGTGCCGCCACGGTGGCGCACGAGGTGGGCGGCGTCGGCGGCGTCGTCACCGTCACCGACGCCGCCGGCCGGATCCTGGCCGAATGGGGTGACCAGGCCACCCTCGCCAGGGCGTACGACTCCCGGCTGGCCCCCTGGTTCTGCTGGTCCGAGTCCGCGGCCGGCACGAACGGCATGGGCACCGCGCTGGAGGCGCACGGCCCGGTGCCGATCCGCGGCCCGGAGCACTGGTGCCGGGCGTTCCACGACTGGTGCTGCGCGGGCATCGCGGTGCGGGACGTGGTGAACAGGGAGCCGATCGCGGTCCTGGGCCTGTGCTGCTGGCGCGGCCGGCTCCCCGCGTCCGCGGAGAGCTGGCTGGCGCACGCGGCCGCCCTGGCCCAGTACCCGCTGCGCCGGCGCGCCCGGGCCAGCGGCGCCGAGCTGGTCGCGGCCTACGCCCGGACGAGGTCCCGCTCCGGTGCGCCGCTCGCCGCGGTGGACACGGCGGGCAAGGTGGTGATCGCCGACGAGCTGGCGAGCGCGCTGCTGGGCGTTCCGGCGTCCACCCCCGCGGTCGACCCGACGCTGCGCTGGAACCCGGGGCTGCCGGAGTTCATCGCGGCCTCCCGGTACGCCACCGGGCAGGCGGCCCACGACCCCGGCTGGGTGGGTTCGACGCAGATCACCGGCCACCCCTGCGCGGAGCCGACGTCCATCAGCATCCGGCCCGTCTTCTCCAGCGGGCACCTGATCGGAAGCCTGGTCTCGTTCGGCGCCCTCGACGGGGAGCCGGTGCCCCGCGCCCAGGTGCCCGCGCACCCCGCGCGGCCGCCGCGCCGGCTGGTCGCCGTGCGGGGCAACCGGATGGTGCTGCTGGGCCTCGCGGAGGTCTCCTTCGCCGAGTCGCGGGGGAACGACGTGTGGCTCCGCACGGATCAGGGGTGGCTGCGGGCCGCCGCCACGAGTCTCGACAAGCTCGACGGCGAGCTGGCGGGTTCCGGATTCCTCCGGGTGCACCGCCGGTACGTCGTCAACCTCGGCCGGGTCCGGGAGATCGAGCGCGGGTCCAAGGGCGAGCTGTCCCTCGTCATGGACCGGGCGCGGGAGACGCTGCCGGTCTCCCGGCGGAACGCGGCCGCCGTACGCCGCGCGCTGGGCGTCTGAGGGCCTGCCGGCCCGGGCGGCGAGCGGCACAGGAGGGAAGGAGTCCCCGTGACCGACACAGCGGACGCCGTCGTCCGCGGGCATGAGCAGCGCAGGGCGGGGCGCGCGGGCGGGCTCGGCCTCTCCGCGCCGGTCGAGGCCCCGGCCGGGCCCCGCCCCCGCCCGGCACCGGGCAGGGGCAACCGCGACTGGTGGCCCGACCGGCTCGACCTGGCGGTCCTGCGCAAGCACTCCGCCCTGGCCGACCCCCTGGGCGAGGACTTCGACTACGCCGCCCGGTTCTCCACCCTCGACCTCGACGCCCTGGCCCGGGACGTCGACCGGGCGCTGACGACGTCGCAGGAGTGGTGGCCGGCCGACTTCGGTCACTACGGGCCGCTCGTCATCCGGATGGTGTGGCACGCCGCCGGGACGTACCGCGCGGCCGACGGCCGCGGGGGCGCGGGAGCCGGCCTGCAGCGTTTCGCGCCGTTGAACAGCTGGCCGGACAACCGCAATCTCGACAAGGCGCGCCGGCTGCTGTGGCCGGTGAAGCGGAAGTACGGCCGCGCGATCTCCTGGGCCGATCTGCTGGTCTTCGCGGGCAACCGCGCCCTGGAGACGATGGGCCTGAGGACGTTCGGCTTCGCCGGTGGCCGGCGGGACGCGTGGGAGTCGGACGACACGTACTGGGGGCCCGAGCACGCGTGGCTCGGCGACGAACGGCACGGCGGGGTCCGGGAACTGGACCAGCCGCTGGCCGCCGACCAGATGGGCCTGATCTACGTCAACCCGGAGGGGCCGAACACCGTGCCGGACCCGCTCACCTCGGCGCGGGACATCCGCGAGACGTTCCGGCGGATGGGGATGGACGACGAGGAGACCGTCGCGCTGATCGCGGGCGGCCACACGTTCGGCAAGACCCACGGCGCGGCCGACCCGGAGGCGCACCTGGGGCCCGGCCCCGAGGGCGCCCCCCTGGAGGACCAGGGCCTGGGCTGGCGCAGCGACCACGGCACCGGCAAGGGCGGGGACACCATCTCCAGCGGGCTCGAAGGCACCTGGACGCCCACCCCCACGCTGTGGGACAACGCCTACTTCGAGACGCTGTTCGGCTACGAGTGGCAGCTGGAGCTGAGCCCCGCCGGACTGTGGCAGTGGGTCCCGGCGGACGGCGGCGGGGCCGGCACCGTGCCGGACGCCCACGACCCGTCGGCGAGGCACGCCCCGACGATGCTCACGACGGACCTGGCGCTGCGCCTGGACCCCGGCTACGAGCCGATCGCCCGGCGCTTCCTCGCGCACCCGGAGGAGCTGGCGGACGCCTTCGCACGGGTCTGGTTCAAACTGACGCACCTCGACATGGGCCCGGTCGGGCGCTGGCTCGGACCGCTCGTGCCCCGGGAGCGGCTGCTCTGGCAGGACCCGGTGCCCGCCCCGGACCACCCGCTCGTCGACGACGCGGACATCGCCGTGCTCAAGAGCCGGGTGCTCGCCTCCGGCCTGCCGGTCGCCCGGCTGGTGTCGACCGCGTGGGCGTCGGCCTCGACGTTCCGCGTCAGCGACCGGCGGGGCGGGGCGAACGGCGCGCGCCTGCGCCTGGAACCGCAGCGCGGCTGGGCGGTGAACGAGCCCGACGCCCTGGCGCGGGCGCTGCGCACGCTGGAGGGCATCCAGGAGTCCTTCAACGCGGCGCAGACCGGGGGCAAGCGGATCTCGCTGGCCGATCTCATCGTGCTCGGCGGTTGCGCCGCGGTCGAGCGGGCCGCCGGGGCCGCCGGCCTGCCCGTCCGGGTGCCGTTCGTTCCCGGTCGTACGGACGCCACGCAGGAGTGGACCGATGTGGCGTCCTTCGCCGCGCTGGAGCCGGTCGCGGACGGGTTCCGCAACTACCTCGGCGAGCGCGCCCGGCAGCCCGCGGAGCATCTGCTGGTCGACCGCGCGCATCTGCTGGACCTCGGCGTGCCGGAGATGACCGTGCTCGTGGGCGGCCTGCGGGTGCTGGGCGCCAGCCACCGCCGGTCACCGCTGGGCGTGTTCACCTCGGCGCCCGGCACCCTGACCAACGACTTCTTCGTGCACCTGCTCGACAACGGCACACGGTGGCGACCGGTCTCCCCGGCCGCGGACGTCTTCGAGGGTCGCGACCGCGTCACCGGCGAGGTCCGGTGGACCGGCAGCCGCGTCGACCTCGTCTTCGGCTCCGACTCCGAGCTGCGCGCCGTGGCCGAGGTCTACGCGAGCGACGACGCCCGGGAGAAGTTCGTGCGGGACTTCGTCGCCGCGTGGGACAAGGTCATGAACCTCGACCGGTACGATCTCGCGCCCGCCCCGGCCTGAGCCCGCGCGAGCGGCGCCGCACCGGCGGCGAACGGCGGCCGTTCGCGGGTGAACGGTATGTCCCGGCCCCGCTTCGGCTCGCCCTTGTCGGTGTGATCCCTGCGGCGTAGCGTTGTGTAAAGACCATCCATTCATCCCTTTTCCCGTTCACCCTTTTTCCTGTCGGAGTGAAAAAACAAACAGGAAACGTGATGCAGAAAATGCGACACGGGAAAGAGAAACGAGGTCAATTCGACCAGCGGCTCTGGACGAGGAGAGTGAAACCCCGATGACGACCACGCGGGAACGCACCGACCTGCTGGACCAGATCGGGTTGAACGCGCAGAACAAGGCGGCGCTGGGACAGGTGTTGGGCACCGGGACCATTGGCCGGGCCACCGAGGAACCGGACGGCCGCATGCGGGCCACCATCCGCATCCACCCGGACGAGCTTTCCTGGGACCCCTCCATTCTGGTCATGCCGCACGGCGGCGATATCGAGCTGGAACTGGTCAACGACGACCGGAACACCCACTGTGCGCTGCTGCCGAGCAACGGCGACCGGAAATTCATCTGGCTGGTGAACCATTCGCGCGGACGGGCACACCTGAATCTCGACGGACCGGGCTATTACTGGTTCGGTTCCCCCACGGGGAACGACGAGGGCCGGGGGCTGACCGGGGCCATCGTCGTACTGGGGGACGCCCCGCCGGAGGCCCGCCTCGACCGTCCCGCACAGCCGCGACCGTAAGAGGAAGGAGGCGGAGCCCGGATGACCACCGTCGACTACGTGGACGCGGGCGAGGCCGTCGACCAGGGCAACCTGAGCGGCAAGGTGGCGGGTGGCGAGGTCGCACCGCCGGTGACGGCCGGCATCGACTACGAACGCATCCTCCACGCCCGTGAGGAACCCCAGAACTGGCTCACCTACTACGGCGCCTACGACGGTCAGCGCTACAGCCCGCTGGACCAGATCAACACCGAGAACGTCAAGCGCCTCGTTCCCGCGTGGGTCTTCCAGGCCGGCACGACCGGGCTGATCGCCGGCGCGTCGACGTACTCGTTCGAGGCCGCCCCGATCGTCGTGGACGGAATCATGTTCCTGTCCGGCTGGGACGGCTGGGTGTGGGCCCTCGACGCGAAGACCGGCGTGGAGATCTGGCGGTACAAGCACGCCGTGCCCTTCGATGTGTCCCTGTGCTGCGGCAACGTGAACCGCGGGGTCGCGGTCGCCCAGGGGAAGGTCTTCTTCGTCACGGCGAACGCGCGGATGCTCGCGCTCGACGCCCGGACCGGCAAACGGGTGTGGGACCGCACCTACGGCGACGTCCGGGCCGGGGAGAGCGCCACGGTCGCCCCGCTGATCGTGAAGAACATGGTGATCGTGGGCAGTTCGGGCGGCGAGTTCGGCGTGCGCGGGCACCTCGACGCGTTCGACCTCGAGAGCGGCGAACACCAGTGGCGCTGCTACACCGTGCCGAAGCCCGGGGAGCCCGGCGCCGAGACCTGGCCGGCCGACGGCGAGGCATGGGCGCGCGGCGGGGCGAACTGCTGGCTCACCGGCACCTTCGACCCGGAGACGAACCTGCTGTACGTCGGCACCGGCAACCCGGCGCCCGACTTCGACGGAGAGGTCCGCGAGGGCGACAACCTCTTCACGGACTGCATCATCGCCGTCGACGTGGACAGCGGCCGCATCCGCTGGCACTACCAGTGCACCCCGCACGACCTGTGGGACTACGACAGCATCGGCGAGTGCATCCTGTTCGAGCAGGACGGGCGCAAACTGCTGGGCCACTTCGACAAGAACGGCTACTTCTTCGTGCTCGACCGCACGAACGGCGAGCGGGTCGGGATCACGCCCTTCGTGGACCGCATCACCTGGGGCGCGATCACACGGGACGGCCAGGTGACGGCCAAGCTCTACCCCGACAAGGAGGGCGAGCCGGTCCACTTCTACCCGGGTCCGGCCGGCGCCAAGGAGTGGACGCACGCGGCCTACAGCCCCAAGACCGGGCTGTTCTACGTCCCGGTCCAGGACACGGGCGCCACGGCGACCCGGCGGCGCCGGGAGTTCAAGGAGTCCATCCCGTACTGGGGCGCGGGCGTTCAGGTGGACATCGAGGACATGGCGGGATCCGTGAGCGCGTTCGACGCGAACGGCGAGGAGAAATGGCGCTGGCGCAACGAACTGCCCATGTGCGCCTCGGTGCTGGCCACCGGAGGCGACCTGGTGTTCGCCGGTGAGCCGTCCGGCGAGTTCGACGCGTTCGACGCCCGCACCGGGGAGCTGCTGTGGCAGTTCCAGTGCGGCAGCGGCCACCACAGCAGCCCGACCACCTACATGGTCGACGGCAGGCAGTACGTCGCCGTGCCGGTCGGCTGGGGCGGCTGGGCCGAGGGGTTCCTGCCCGGCATGCTCGGCGCGGGCCACGGCAGCGCCCTGATGGTCTTCGCCCTTCCGGAACCGGTCTAGCACCCGTCCGGAGACTGCCGCGTCGCAGGCGGAGAGGAGGTGGATCCATGGAGTGCGAGCTCGCTGTGTGGGAGACACCCGACTTCGACGAGATCGTGGTCGCGGCCGAGGTGACCATGTACCTCGCCCGGCTGGAGGAGTAGCGAACGGGAGGACCGGCCGCATCGGGCGGCGCCGGAGCCGATCCGGCGCCGCCGCACGCCCCGGACCGAGGGAGGTGGCGACGTGTTGCTGCGGGTACTGGGCTCGGCGGCGGGGGGCGGCTCCCCGCAGTGGAACTGCGGCTGCCCGGTGTGCGCCGCGGTGCGCTCCGGGGCCGGTCCCCCGCGCACCCAGTCGTCGGTCGCGGTGAGCGCCGACGGCCGCCGGTGGTTCCTGCTCAACGCCTCGCCCGACGTGCGCGCCCAGATCGAGGAGTTCCCCGCGCTGCGTCCGCACGACGGCCGGACGACGCCCCTGGAGGCGGTGCTGGTCACCGACGCCGAACTGGACCACACGCTCGGCCTGCTGCTGCTGCGCGAGGCGCGCGCCCTGCGGCTGTACGCCACGCCCGCCGTGCACAAGGTCCTGTGGGACGGCACCGGGGTCCTGCGGACGCTGGAGCGCTACTGCCCGGTGGAGTGGCGCGCGGTGCTGCCCGGCGCCGATCTCGCCCTGGCGGACGGGCTGTCCTGCCGGGCGTTCGACGTCCCCACCACCAAGCGCGCCCGGTTCGGGGCGAGGGCCGACCACGGGCGGGTGGTGGGCTACCGGCTCACCGACGAGCGCGGCGGCGGGACGCTGGTGTACCTGCCGGGCGTACAGGCGCTGACGCGGGCGCTGCGCCGGGAGATCGAGGGCTGCGGCTGTCTGCTGGTCGACGGGACCTGCTGGCGCGACGACGAACTCCTGCGGCTCGGGCTCGCCGGCAAGACGTCCCGGGAGATGGGCCACCTGCCCATGGACGGCCCCGACGGCAGCCTGGCGCTGCTCTCGCCGCTGGGCGTGGGCCGGGTGGTGTTCCTGCACATGAACAACACCAATCCGGTCCTCCTCGACGGCACGCCCGAGCGGCGTACCGTGGAGGAGTACGGCATGGAGGTTGCCATGGACGGCCTTGAGGTCCGGGTGTAGTGCCGTGACGGCGACAGCGACGGCGGTGACGGACGAGGGCGGTTTCGTCGAGGCGTTGCGAGCCCACTCGCGGCGGTACCACGACCAGCATCCGTTCCACGTCCGGATGAACGCCGGCGAGCTGAGCCGCCGGCAGATCCGGGGCTGGGTGGCCAACCGCTTCTACTACCAGGAGAACATCCCCCGCAAGGACGCCGCGATCCTGTCCAACTGCCCCGACCCGGAGGTCCGCCGGCGCTGGATCCGGCGGATCCTGGACCATGACGGCACCGCCGCCGGCGAGGGCGGTATCGAGGCGTGGCTGCGGCTCGCCGAGGCCGCCGGGCTGACCCGTGCGGAGGTGCTGGACCACCGGCATCTGGTGCCCGGGGTGCGGTTCGCCGTCGACGCGTACGTGAACTTCGCCCGGACCCGGCCGTGGGTGGAGGCGGTGGCCTCCTCGCTCACGGAGATGTTCGCGCCGGATCTGATGGCGGCGCGGCTGGCCGGGTTCGAGCGGTGGTACCCGTGGATCGCGCCCGAGGGCCTCGCCTACTTCCGGGCCCGGCTGGAGCAGGCTCCCCGGGACTGCGAGCACGCGCTGGAGGTGGTCACCGCGCACTGCGTCTCCGCCGAGTCCCGGGCGCGCGCCGTCGACGCGCTGTCGTTCAAGTGCGACGTCCTGTGGAGCCTGATGGACGCCGTCGACCAGGCCTATCCGGAGTGAGATCATGGACCCGACCCCCCTCACCAGGACCCGGCCGAGCACCGCCGAGGTGTCCGGCACGGACCGGCCCAGGCCGGCGCGCCACGTGAGGCTGGACTACTCCCGCACCAGGCAGCGCCGGATCCTGCTGCACCCCGAGGCGGTGGTGGTGCTCAACGGAACCGGCGCCGCCATCCTCGAACTGTGCGACGGGCGGCACACCGTGGCCGAGATCGTGAGCGAACTGGGCACGCGCTACCGGGGCGTGCCCGAGGAGGAGGTACGGCGGTTCGTGGGGCGGCTCGTCGCCCGGCGCTGGCTGGAGCTGTCCGATGGATAGCCCGTTCGGGCTGCTCGCCGAGCTGACCTACCGCTGCCCGCTGGCCTGCCCGTACTGCTCCAACCCGCTGAACCTGGCCGACTACGGCGACGAGTTGACGACGGGCGACTGGATGCGGGTGCTGACCGAGGCGGGCGATCTCGGCGTGCTGCAGTGCCATCTGTCCGGCGGGGAGCCGCTGCTGCGGCGGGACCTGGTGGAGATCGTGGCGCACGCCCATCTGCTGGGCCTCTACACCAATCTGATCACCAGCGCGGTCGGGTTCTCCCGTCCGCGGGCGGAGCTGCTGCGCACCGCGGGTCTGGACCATGTGCAGATCAGCATCCAGGCCGACGAGCCGGCCCGGTCCGACCGGATCGCCGGGGTGCCGTCCTTCCGGCGCAAGGTCGAGGCGATGGGGCTGGTCAAGGAGCTGGGCTGGCCGCTCACCATGAACGTGGTGCTGCACCGGTACAACATCGGCCATGTCGCCGAGGTGCTCGCGCTGGCCGAGGAGGTGGGCGCGGACCGGGTGGAGCTGGCCAACACCCAGTACTACGGCTGGGCCTGGCGCAACCGTGCCGCGCTGCTGCCGAGCCGGGCGCAGCTCGCGGCGGCCGAGGAGGTCGTACGGGCCGCGGTCGAACGGCTGCGGGACCGCATGGACATCGTCTACGTCATCCCCGACTACTACAGCCGCTATCCCAAGCCCTGCATGGGCGGCTGGGCCTCCCGGCAGCTGACCGTCACGCCGAACGGGGACGTCCTGCCCTGCCCGGCCGCGCAGTCCCTGCCGCTGCCGAGGGCCAGTGTGCGGGAGGAGCCGCTGGAGCGGATCTGGGCCGAGGCGCCGGTGATGACCGCGTTCCGGGGCACCGACTGGATGCCGGAGCCCTGCCGCGGTTGCCCCCGCCGGGAGGTGGACTTCGGCGGCTGCCGCTGCCAGGCCTTCCTGCTCACCGGCGACCCCGCCCGCACCGATCCGGTGTGCCATCTGTCGCCGGACCACGAGCTGGTCGAACGGGCGGTGACCGCCGCCAACTCCGAACGGCGGCCGCGGGGTTCGGCGCTGGTCCCACGCCCGCACCAGGCGAGGCGACCGGTCGGACCGCGGCAGGTCCGTTGATCATGTCCATCGGGCCGGGACCCATGACTTAGCCACCGAACACCAACGGCAGTGCCACCGCGGCGGCGATCAGGGTGACGCCGCTGAGCAGGTCCGAGCGGATGTGGACGAGGCGGGCGGCGGCGCGGCCGAGGCGCAGGCCGAGCAGGGACATGGCGGCGGTGATGAGGCCGAAGGTGGCGGCCGACAGCCAGGGGGACAGTCCGAGGATGCCGAGGCTCGCCCCGGCGATCAGATTGTCCAGGCTCAGGGAGAGCGGGATGCCGAACAGCGCCCAGGGGTGGTCCAGTTCGTCCGGCTCGGGGTTTCGCAGGGACGTGATGACGAGGTAGAGGCCGTAGCCGCCGAGCGCGGCCGCGCCCACCACGTCGGCGACGGAGCCGATGGTCTCCCCGATCTCATGGCCGATCAGCAGCCCGACCAGGGGCATGATCGCGTCCCACAGGCCGAAGGTCAGCGCGACCTGCACCGCGCGCCGCAGACCGAAGGGGACGGTGCCGAGCGCGATCGATACCCGGAAATTGTCGAGACTGAGGACGAAACCCAGGCCCAGCATTTCCCAGACCATATTCAACAGCGTATACCGGACGGCCCGCCGGGTATATTCGGCGGGCCGTCCGCCGGAATTCCGCCGCCACCGGTCAGCGCATGGAACCGGTCTTCGGGCAGCGGGTGTGCCAGGAGAGCGATTCGGCCGGCAGATGCGGGGTGCGGGAGCCGTGCAGGGCCGGTCGCAGCAGTCCCGGAGGGCGGCGCGGAAATAGGGGTGGGCGCAGTGGTCGACGATGCGGCGGGCGCGCTGTTCGGGGGACGGTCCGCGCAGATCGGCAAGGTGCCGACCGGCGCTCGGCGTCCCCACGGTGGCACGGATCGGGTCCGCTGTCAGGATCGGTTCTCCTTGCGCAGCGCGAGGCGCAGTGTTTCCAGTACGGCGGGGTCGTCGATGGTGGCCGGCGGTGTGGCGTCGCGCCCGTTGGCGATGTCGCGCATGGAGGCGCGCAGGATCTTCCCGGAGCGCGTCTTGGGCAGCGCGGCCACGACCGTGACGTCCCGGAGCGCGGCGATCGGGCCGATCCGGTCGCGGACCGAGCGGAGGATCTCCGCCTCCAGTTCCGCCGCGTCGCGGGTGGCGGTGGCCTTGAGCACCACGAAGGCCCGGGGCACCTCGCCCTTGAGCGCGTCGTACACGGCGATGACCGCACACTCGGCGACATCGGGGTGGGCGGCGACGACCTCCTCCATCGCGCCCGTGGACAGCCGGTGCCCGGCGATGTTGATCACGTCGTCCATGCGTCCCATGACGAACACATAGCCGTCCTCGTCGCGGTAGCCGCCGTCGCCGGTGAGGTAGTGGCCGGGGAACCGGGACAGGTACGAGTCGACGTAGCGGTCGTCGTCGCCCCACAGGGTGGTCAGCGTGCCGGGCGGCAGCGGCAGCCGCAGGGCGATGGCGCCCTCCTCACCGGCCGGGCGTTCCCGTCCCTCGGCGTCGAGGATCCGCAGGTCGTAGCCCGGCATGGGCACGGTCGGGGAGCCGGGCTTGACGGGCATCGGCTCCAGTCCGCGCGGGTTCGCGGCGATCGGCCAGCCCGTCTCGGTCTGCCACCAGTTGTCGATCACCGGCACGCCGAGCACCGAACGGGCCCAGTCGTAGGTGTCCGGGTCCAGGCGCTCGCCGGCCAGGAACAGACAACGGAACCGCGTCAGGTCGTGCCCGGCCATCAGCTCCGCGTGCGGGTCCAGCTTCTTGATGGCGCGCAGCGCGGTGGGCGCGGTCAGCAGTGCCTTCACACCGTGCTCGGCGATGACCCGCCAGAAGGCGCCCGCGTCCGGGGTGCCCACCGGTTTGCCCTCGTAGAGCACGGTGGTGGCACCGGCGAGCAGCGGGGCGTAGACGATGTACGAGTGCCCGACGACCCAGCCGACGTCGGAGGCGGCCCACCAGACGTCGCCGGGACCGATGTCGTAGACGTGCGCCATGCTCCAGGTGAGGGCGACCGCGTGACCGCCGTTGTCGCGCACCACGCCCTTGGGGCGGCCCGTGGTGCCCGAGGTGTACAGGATGTAGAGCGGGTCGGTGGCGGCGAGGGGCACGCAGTCGGCGGGGGCGGCGGACGCCATCGCGTCGTCCCAGTCGAGGTCGCGCGGGGACAACTCGGCGTGGAGCTCCGGGCGCTGGACGATCACGCTGGCGTCAGGGACGGAGCGGGCCAGCAGCAGCGCCTGGTCGAGCAGGGGCTTGTAGGGGATGACGCGGGTGCCCTCGATGCCGCAGGAGGCGGAGACCACGACCTTCGGCCGGGCGTCGTCGATGCGCAGGGCCAGTTCGCGCGGCGCGAATCCGCCGAAGACGACGGAGTGCACCGCGCCCAGCCGCGCGCAGGCAAGCATCGCCACGACCGCTTCGGGGATCATCGGCATGTAGAGGACCACACGGTCGCCCCGGCCGACGCCCAGGCCGCGCAGCACGCCCGCGAACCGGGCGGTGAGCCGCTGGAGTCCGGCGTAGCTGTAGGCGGCGCGGGTGCCGGTGACCGGGCTGTCGTGGATCAACGCGGTCCGGTCGCCGTGGCCGGCGGCGACATGCCGGTCCAGTGCGTTGTGACAGGTGTTGAGGCTCCCGTCCGAAAACCACCGGTAGAACGGCGCCCGTGTGTCGTCCAGGACGCGCGCCGGCTCCTCGTACCAGGTCAGCGCCTTGGCCGCATCGCCCCAGAAGCCCTCGGGGTCGGTGATGCTGCGCCGGTACCGCTCGCTGTAGACGCCCATCTGCGTCCTCACTCCTCGGGGTAGCACGCGTGGACAGCCCGCCTGTCCTGCGAAGGGAGCGCGACCGCGCCGGGCCCGGGTGTCGGGCGGCTCGCGTCGTGCCCGGGTGTCTCGGCCGGTGACTGAAATCATCGGTCCGGGGCGCCGGTCCTGCCACCTCCACCTTGGAGACTCTCCTCGTGTTTTCGCCAGTTTGAGTGCGACAGAGTTCACATGAGCAGGAACAAGCACGGTCCGCCGGGCGACTCCCGGGAGCCCGCCCACCAGGTCGCCCTGCCGGCCCGCGCGGCCGCCTGCGGGAGGCGGCGCGTCAGGTGTGCGCGCTGACCGGCGCCGATGTCGCCCTGATCGGCGAGAGGGAGGAGGCGGACGTCGCGGTGGTGCGGTCGGTCTGTCGGAACGCTGCCGGGATCTGGCCGTACCGGGTCTGTGGCTGCTCTGCGCGGAGGTGATGTCGAACCGGTTCCCCGGTGCGGTCGGCAGCGCCTTCGAGATCATCACGGTGCTGGAGCCGACCGGGCCCGCCTGGAGCGCGTTCGGGAGGTCGCGGCCGGCCGGCTGCCGGTGTGCTGTCGGACCGGTCCGTACGACGACGGCCGGTGGACGGGCCCCTCGGCCAGCGGGGCACGCATCGCGGCTCCCGGTTCGGTGAGGAACAACTCGTCCAGGTCGCCGGGGTAGTGGCGCAGGTTCAGGCCGGTACCGCTGCCGAGTTCCACCGTCCGACCGCCGGCCTGGCCGAGCAGGTCGTGCCGGAGCGCGCCCGGGCCGGCCCGCTCCCCGACCCACAGGAACGGGTCGCACACGATCGAGAACACTCGTGCCCACGCATCGGCGCCTTCTATTTCCGTCCCCCGGGTCGTTTCGCTATACATAAATCCGACCGTACGTCGATGGATGGCATTTCACATACCAGGCCCGGAGATATCAATAAAGCCTTGATTTTCGAATTGTCACCCGATCGTCGAGGCCGTATCGGTGAAAGGTATTCGACCTTCCGGGGGTGCCGCTAGGGTGGCCCGATGACTGGAATCAGCGTCCTCGGTGACACCACGGCATGGCGGCGGGACTTCGAAGGGCGGCGTCGCGCCCGGTACTTGGCGGCCGGACTCGGCGAGGCCGCGGCGGAGGAACTGCTCGGCAAGGAACGTGCGGGCCTCGACGACTGGACGGTCGCCGAGGTCACGGCCGCCGGGAGCCGGATGGGACATGTGGCCGTGTCCGTGTCCGAGGCCGACGGCATCCCCACCGGGCGGATAGGCGATCTGCATGTCGAGGCGGGGCACGAGCGGGCCGCACTGGAGTGGGCGCACACATGGTGCGCGGAACGCGGGGCGCGCCGAGTGGACGCCCGGCTCGCCGGGCCGGCGGGCGAGTTGTTCGCCGGGTACGCCCTCCGGGGGCAGGTGCGGGTGCGGCGCGTCGGCGCGCCGCCGGAGGCGGTGGACGGCGTGACGGCGCGGCCGATGACGCGGGCCGAGTATCCCGGGTGGCTCGCCTCCGAGCAGGCGTCCTACATCGACGGCATCGTGCGGTCGGGCACCATGAGCCGCGAGCGGGCCCGGCGCAAGTCGGACGACGACTTCGGCACGCTGCTTCCCGAGGGCCTCGCGACGCCCGGCAACACCCTCCTGGTGCTGGAGGCGGCGGGCGAGCCGATCGGCACCGGGTGGCTCAGGCACGGGCATCTGCCCGGGGTCACCTACGGCTACTCGCTGCACGTGTTCGAGGCGCACCGCGGCAAGGGGTACGGGCGGGCGGCGATGGCGGCGGGCGAGCGGGCCACCCTCGCCGCGGGCGACTCGGTGCTGATGTTCTCCGTGTGGGGCGGCAACGAGGTGGCCATGAACCTGTACACGAGCGCCGGTTACCAGGTCCTGGACGAGGCCCGGTCGATCGACCTGCCGGACTGACGGCGGTGCGGGAGGGGTCTCAGCGTCGGGTGGCCCGCAAGGCGGCCAGCAGGGCTACGGCGAGGACCTGGACGGCGACGACCACCGTGACCAGCAAGGGGATCGAGTAGCCGTACAGTCCGCCGGTCAGGGCGCCGCCGACCAGGCTGCCCGCCCCGACGGCGCCGGCGAACAGGCCGTACGCGGTCGCGCGGCGCCCGGCGGGCACCAGGTCGGCGACGGTGGCGCGCAGGGTGGACTCCTGGATGCCCATGGCGGCACCCCACACCAGCGATCCGGCGGCCGCGACCGCGACCGTGCCGGTGAACGCCAGTGCCGCCACCCCGGCGGTCAGCACCGGCAGGGCGACCAGCACCCGGGGGCCGATCCGGTCGTAGAGCCAGCCCGTGGCCAGTGCCGCGACCGCGTCCACCGCCATCGCCGCCGCGTACAGCACCGGCACCCACGCGGCGCTCAGCAAGTGCCGTTCGACCAGGTGGAAGGAGAGCACGCCGAAGGGGGCGAAGCCGCTCGTGGTGACCGCGGTGAAGGCGGCGTAGGTCCAGAAGGCCCTCGGCAGCCGCCCGGCCCCCGGCTCCGGCGCCGCGGCCCGCGCCTCGGGCTCGTAGTCGCGCGGGGACGGAACCCGGGCCCGCAGCCGGACCAGCACCAGCAGGACGGCGATGCCCGGGACGGCGAGCACGCCGAGGGCCGGCCCGTAGGCGTTCCCGGTCAGCGCGAGGACGCCGGCCACCAGGAGCGGCCCGGCCAGGGCGCCGATCTGGTCCAGTGCCTCGTGGACGGCGAAGCCCCGGCCCCGGCCGGTCGCCGCGGCGGCGTGCGAGAGCAGGGTGTCCTTCGCGGGCGACCGCACCGCCTTGCCGACCCGCTCGGCGATCACCAGGGCGCAGGCCGCCCACAGCACCCCGGCGATGCCCAGCAGGGGCACCGAGGCGACCGTCAGGGCGTAGCCGCCGATCGTCAGCCCCCAGAAGCGGCCGGTCCGGTCGGCCAGCGGCCCAAAGACCAGCCGCAGTCCCAGCGCCGCGGCCTCACCGGCGCCGGTCACCACGCCGACGAGCAGGGCGGACGCGCCCAGCGAGGCCAGCAGCGGCCCGGTGATCGAACGGGCGCCCTCGTACACGACGTCCGCGAGCAGGCTGACCGTGCCGAACCAGACCACGAACCGCCACGGACTCATCCGTGCCGTCGACCGGTCCGCGTCCACGTCCATGTGCTGCTCGCCTCCCCGCCTCTGCGACCCTCCCTTGATCTGCCCCTGATGGGCCCGGCGGGAACGTCGGACGGACGGGACGTCCGGCCCCCGGCGAAACGGGCCCCCGGGCCCGGGCGGCCAGGCTTGCCGTTCATGACGGAGACTTCCGCCTCGTGGTGACTCCCTACGCCGATGACGCCGCCGGGGCCCGCGCTCAGGGGCCGACGGACCTCCGCGGCGGACGGGCGGGTCCAGGGCCCGGTGCGCCGGAAGGCGCCCGACGGCACGTTCGGCGAAGTCGTCACGGCGGGGCCTCGCCGGCGTCCTCACCGTCGCGGACGTCACGCGGGCGCCGTCCTGTCACAGCCGGGGGCGGAGCACGTCGTAGGCCCAGGACGCCAGCGTGGTCGCGGTGGTGCTGCGCGCGGTGCGCGGCTGCTGCGGCACGAAGCCGTCCCGCAGCCCGGTCGACATGCCGATGACCGCTTCCACCAGGCCGTCCGTCATGCCGGAGGCGCGCAGCAGGTCGCGCATCGCGTCGTCCCCGACGCGTTCGACGCGCAGGGGGCGGCCGACGGCGGCGGACACGATCCGGGCGGCCTGCGGCCAGGTGAGGTCGGCCGGGCCATGGACCGCCTGAACATGGCGGCCGGACCAGTGGGTCGTCAGCAGGCGTGTCACCGCCACCTCGGCGATGTCGCGCGGCGCGACCCAGGGCATGGGCTGGTCCAGCGGCAGGATGACCGGGATCGTGCCGGCCCGGATGGCGTCGCGGTAGGACTCCAGGTTGCTGAAGAAGAAGCCACAGCGCAGATGGGTGACCGTGGCGCCGAGCGCGTCCAGGGCCGTCTCGGTGCCGGCGAGACCGTCGATCTCGCCGGCGCCGTGGCGCAGTTCGGCACCGACGCTGCTCTGGAAGACGGTCCGCTCGATGCCGTTCTTCCTGACCGCGCTCACCACGCTCGCCGTGGCCAGCGCGTAGTCCCCGAGCGGGTCCTCGCCGGTCGTCGGGGGGTCCACCCAGAAGAGCGCGTCGGCCCCGGCGGTGGCCGCGACGACCGCCTCCGCGTCGCGCTGGTCCACCGCGACGGCGTCGACCTCGCGGCGCACTTCCGGGTCGAGCCGGCCGGGGTCGCGGGCGAGGACCAGGGGCCGGAGCCCGGCCCGCACGAGCATGGCGACGACATGCCGTCCCACGTTCCCGGTGGGTGTGGTGACCGCGATACGCATGGCCTGGTGTCCTTTCGTCGGCTGACAGCGCGACGCTATGACCCCAACCGGACATCTCCTGTCTCCTTTGCCCGGGGGTCAGCCGTGCGCGACCACAGCGACCGGCGCGGCGACGTGATGGAGGACGGCATGGGTGCCGCGCGGATCGTGGCGTCCGCGCGCTTCTCACTCGCCGGTGATCAGGTTCTTCACCTCGACCACGTCGGCGATCTTCGCGATCTCGGCCGACAGCCGGGCCGCCGTCGCCGCGGGCATCCGCCCGGTCAGTTCCACCACGCCGTCGTGCACGGCCACCCGCACGGCCTCGCGGTAGTCCGGCGGGCAGCAGGCCGCGACCGTGGTCTCGACGTCGGCCCGGAGGGCGGCGTCGTCCCTGAGCAGCGCCCGGAGCAGGGCGTCCCGGCGGACGACTCCGAGCAGCCGGCCCGCGCGGTCGGTGACGGGCATCCGCTTCAGCCGGGACAGCGCGGCGAGCCAGGCGGCCTCGGCGACGGACGCCCCGGGCAGCACCGTGATCGCGGGGCTCGTCATCAGGTCGGCGGCCGTCTCACCGAGGCCGTGCCGTGCAGCCGCCGCTCGCGCAGTCTGCCGATGGGGCCGGTGCGGTGCCCGGAGGCCTCGAAGGCGACCTTGGCCAGCAGATCCGACTCCGAGACGACGCCGACCACCCGGTCCTGTGCGTCCACGACCGGCAGCGCGCCGACCCGCTCGCGCTCCAGCACCCGTGCGATGTCGCGGTACGGCAGATCCGCGCGGACATGCGCGGCGGGCACGTCCATCACCTCGCGCACCGCCGGCAGGTCCGCCGCTTCGCGCATCGCCGGCCGGCCGGGTCCGGGTTCCTCGCGCACCGGCTCGGGCCGAGCGGACCCGGAGGCCGACGGTGCCCGCTCCGCCTCGTCGCGGTGCCTGGCGGCCGCCTCCGCCACGGCGCCCAGACAGCGGAGCAGCGTGTCCCGGCGGGCCGGCTCGCCGGGGCGCCCGTTCCCGCCTGCCCCGGACCGGGCGAAGTCGTTCTCGTGCCGTTCCACGGCGGCCTCCTGGGTGCATCGGCTGCCTACCCGTCCCAGTGTCCCGCGCGCGCCCCACCTGCGAAGTGCCGAACGGCCGGCCGGCGCCTCCGGTGCGCCGCGCGCCTCCCCCACGCCGCCGCGGCCGAACAGCCCCGGCCCGCACCGTCGGTCCCTTCCGCCCCCGTGCGGCCAGAGGGACCAATGGCCCTGGCAGGTGCGCGCCGCCTGATCTTTCATGGAGTTCCGCGGCGGCATCCGTCGCAGGGAGGAGCCGAGGACATGTCCACTCCCGCACCGGCGGCCAAGGACGACACGCCCAGGATCGTGGTGGGCGTGGACCCCGACCCGGCCCACCGCACGGCGCTGGCCTGGGCGGCCGACGAGGCCGCCCGCCGCCGGCTGCCGCTGCGGCTGGTCCACGTCGAGGGCGTGCCGACCCGCGGCGACCGCGGAGCGTCGGTGCCGCCCTCCTGGGAGGGCTGGAACGAGGCGCTGCACGAGGCGGGGAAGCACGTCCTGGAAGGGGCGGCGGAGTTCGTCGCGGCCCGGCATCCGGGACTGGTGGCGGACACGCTGCTCGCGGAGGGCGACCCGGTGTGGACGCTGTGCGAGCAGAGCCGTGGGGCCACCTTCACGGTGCTCGGTTCGCGCCATCTGAGCCGGCGGCAGGAGGTGTTCGGGTCGGCGTCGATCGCCCTGCCGGTCATGGCCCGTACCCGCTGCCCCCTGGTAGTCGTGCCCGAACCGGAGCACCTCGCGCAGGACCGGCCGTACTACGTGGTGGGCGTGGACGGCAGCGAGGACTCCGCGGCGGCGGTCGACCTGGCGTTCCAGGAGGCGGCCCTGCGGGGCGTGGGGCTGCGGGCCCTGCTCGTGTGGGAGCACGGGCCGCTGCGGGTCTTCGACGAGCACGGCCCGCAGGAGGAGAGCCGCCGACTGCTCTCCGAGATCGTGGCGGGCCGCGGCGCGCGCTACCCCGAGGTCGAGCTGCGCCACGAACTGGTCGTCGGGCACCCGGTGCAGGCGCTCACCGAGGCGTCGGCCCATGCGCTGGGCCTGGTGGTGGGGACCCGGGGCCGCGGTGGCTTCACCGGAATGCTGCTGGGTTCGGTGAGCCAGGGCGTGCTGCATCACGCCCGGTGCCCGGTCATCGCCGTCCCGACCCGCGGGTGAGCCGGTACGAAGGAACTCACCCCTGACCGCAGACCCCGTCGCCGTGGACACGGTCACGGCACTCGTCGAGGGCGCCGCCCGGCGCCCTTCCCGGACCGCGCGCGGCCCTGGAGGTTCCGGTACCTGCGGGAGGCGGGCGTTCCGGAGCGCTACGCCGACCTGGAGCGCACGCTGCCGCGCACCGACCCGGAGAACCGGGGCCTGCACCTGGGCTGCGGGGCCGCGCCGCCGAACCTGCGGGTGTCCGCCGCCGCGGGGCTCGCGCCGGACGTCCGCCTGCTGCCCGACCCGGGACGCCCGGACCTCCTCGCCGAGGTGCGCCCGCGCGGCGCCGGGGCACCGGACGGCGCACCGGCCAGGCTGCGCCCGGCGGTCCGCGAGCGGCACTCCAGCCGCTTCCCCTACCGCGACGAGGACACCCGCCACCGTCAAGGAGCGGTTGTACGACGCGGCCCGTGCGGAGGGCGCCCAACTGCTGTTCCCGGGGCCCTGGCATGTGCGGTCGATCCTGGAGCCGGCGCGGGACGCCGAGGGCCGGGAAGCGCGGGACCCGCAGCGGCGCGCGGAGACGGCACGCCGGTCGCGCACGGAGCCGCCCGGGCCCGACGGCCCCTGGAACAGCCGGAAACCCGCTGGGCCGGACGCGACCCCCTCTCCGCGATGGCCGACCCACGTGCACATGGTGCTCCGCCTCGGCCACGGCCCGAAGGGCCCCGCGAGCCCCCCGCCGACCGGTGTCCGGACTGCTGGAGGCCTTCCGACCCGACCGGTGCCCGTCCGCCCCGAGCAGGCCGGCTCAGGTACGGCCATCCGGCGCGTCCCGGGTGTCGTCGGTCCGGAAGGTGAGGCTCCCGGAGACCGACACCACACCGTCGACGCCCCGGCACAACTGCTCGATCACGCGGATCTGGGTCCGGAACTCCACGATGCCCGTGAGGGTGACCCGCCCGTCGCGGACCTCCGCCGTGACGTCCCGTGGATCGAGCAGGAGGGTGCCCCGCAGCAGGTCCCGGTTGATCTCCTCGCGAATGGCCTCGTCGCGGCGCAGGAAGACCCGCAGCAGGTCGGCGCGGCTGACGATGCCCACGAGCCGGTCCGCCTCGTCCACCACGGGCAGCCGTTTGACGTGCCGCTTCTCCATGAGCCGGGCGGCCTCGACGACGGTCCACCCGGGCCGCGCGCACACCGCGGGAGCGGACATCACCTCCTCGGCCCGGGCGCCCTCGGCCCTGGCCCGCTCCCTGCTCTCCAGGTGCGGCTCGGGGGCCAGGCCCGCCGGGTCCGCCTGGTCGGCGCTCTTGCGCAGCAGGTCGGCCTCGGACACCACGCCCACCGGACGGTCCAGCTCGTCCACCACGGGCACGGCGGTGATGTCGTTCTCCTCCAGCAGCCTCGCGAGCTCCTTGAACGGCGTGTCCTGCCGGGCCCGGACGACGTCCCGGGTCATGAGCTCCTCGACCGTACGGTGGTGCATGTCGCCTCCCGGATACGGGCGCCCACCTGGCGAATTCCGGGCCGGGGCCCATGCGCGGCGTGGCCCGCGGGGCGGGCCGGATGACAGCACCATTCTGCGGAGCGTACGACGATCAGGCGAGCGCGACCGGGCGCGGGCCGCCCGCGTTCCGGCGGGGCGAGGGGTGGCCTGGCGGCGGGCCGGCCGCGGTGCCCGGGCTCAGGCCTGCCACGTGCCCATGCGGTCCAGGCGGCGCAGCTGCTGGCGGGCCGTTGGAGCGTCGAGGCCCCGGGCGCGCTCGGTGAGCCGGTCGGCCACGGTGGTGCGCAGTTCGGTGGGCTTCTGGTTGTCGTACTTGAACTTGGCGCGTACGTCGAGCACTTCGAGCCGCAGGCCGCGGATGCCGGAGAGCATGCGGCCGTAGGGCGGCCGGCCGGCCTCGACGGGGGCGTGGTCGCCGTCGGGCTGGAAGTGGGCCAGCTGCCGGCGCAGGAGTTCGGCCTTGGCCTCGGGGTCGTCCAGGATGTGGGCGCGGCAGGTGAACTGGACGGCCGCGTAGTAGCTGGTCGGGACGCCGTCGGTGGGCGGGACACCGGGGTTGGCGCGCCAGGTGCCCGGGATGAAGGCGTAGTCGCCGGTCACACCGAACGTGACGTTCGGGTCGCGCTCGATCGCCTGCCACACCGGGTTGGGCCGGGCGAGATGGACCAGCAGGTCCTTGCCGTCGGTGGCGAAGTGGGTGGGGACGACGGCAGGCGCCTCACCGGGCAGGCCGTTGACGCAGAGGTGCCCGAAGTCGTGGCCGTCGGCGATCCAGGTCTGCCACTCGGCGTCGTCCAGACTCGCGTCCCAGGGGTGGATGAGCATGCGGGGACGGTACAGCAGAGCGGCCGGGCGGCGTCAACCAAGTGACCTTGGGGTGCATTGCATTGCACCCTGGTGAGGTGGTGGCCGGTCGTCGTGAATCGGTGTGCCGCCCGGCCCGCCCGGGCCGAGCACTTCGACCTGCTCACCGGCCTGCCGAACCGGGGCGACACCGTCGTCGCGACGACGTCTGGTTCGGGCACGGCGCGACGGTGATGCCGGGCGTGCGGATCGGACACGGCGCGATCATCGCCGCCTACGCCGTGGTCACCGGCGATGTGCCCGACCACGGCATCGGCGGCGGCGACCCGGCCCGTCTCATCCGTACCCGCTACCGCGCCGAGGACGTCGCCCGGCTGCCGGCGGTGGCCTGGTGGGACTGGCCGGCCGAGCACATCACCGAGCGCATTCGCACCCTCATGTCCGGTTCCGCCGCCGATCCGGAAGCCGCGGCCCCGGGC
>NZ_VOGW01000187.1:179167-211670 GCF_007896895.1 Streptomyces misionensis
GGCCCCGGCGCGCGGGCGCGGCTAGGGTCGCGGGCATGAACTTCCTCCAGATCTACGGCTGACGAGCCGGGGCGACGCCCCGACTCCGCCTCCGCATGCCGCCGCGCGCCGCGCGCGACCGAGTTCCCTCGGCGCCGTCGCCGCGCCGGCCCGGCGTGCCCGTTTCCGCCGCAGACCTGAGATGAGAACCCCATGGCTTCCAAGCCCAGCCCGTCGTCCTCCACGTCCCGCCGCCGTGCCCATATCGCCATGGTCGGCATTCCGGCCGTCAGCCATGTACTGCCCAGCCTGGCGGTCATCCGCGAGCTGGTGGCCCGCGGCCACCGGGTGACGTACGCCAACGACCCGGCGGTCGCCGACCTGATCACCGGCGTCGGTGCCGAACTCGTGCCCGTACCCTCCTCGTTGCCGGTCGCCGACAACAACTGGCCGGAGGACCCCGTCGAGGTGATGGGCGTCTTCTTCGACGACGCCGTCCAGGCGCTGCCCGTGCTGCGCGCCGCCTACGACCGCGATCCGGCCGACCTGTACCTGTACGACATCGGCGCCTACGCCGCCCGCGCCCTCGCCGAGTCCCAGGGCCGGCCCCTGATGCAGCTGTCCCCGACCTTCGTGGCCTGGGACGGATACGACCAGGAAGTCGCGGCCCACATCCGGCGGTTGCCGGGCGCCGACGCCTACCACGCCCGGTTCGCCGAGTGGCTCGCCGGCTGCGGGGCGACGACCACCGACGTGGACGCCTTCTGCGGTCCGCCCGCGCGGTCCCTGGCGCTCATCCCCCGGGCGATGCAGCCGCACGCCGACCGGGTCGACACCGACACCGTCACCTTCGTCGGCCCCTGCTTCGACCGGGAGAGGGCCGCGGACGGCTGGGCCCGCCCGGCGGACGCGGAGAAGGTGCTGCTGATCTCGCTCGGCTCGGCGTTCACCCGGCAGCCCGAGTTCTACCGCCGGTGCCTGGCCGCCTACGGCGACCTGCCCGGCTGGCACGTCGTGCTCCAGATCGGCAAGTACGTCGACCCGCGGGAACTCGGGGACATCCCGTCCAACATCGAGGTGCACGCGTGGGTGCCGCAGCGGGCGATCCTCGAACAGGCGGACGCCTTCGTGACCCACGCGGGGATGGGCGGCTGCGGTGAGGGGCTGACGGCGGGCGTCCCGATGATCGCCGTGCCGCAGGCCGCCGATCAGTTCATGAACGCCGACCGGCTGGTGGAACTGGGCGTGGCGCGTCGGATCGACACCGCGGACGCCACCGCCGACGCCCTTCGGACCGCCCTGGAGGAGCTGACGCGGGACGGGGAGGTCGCCCGCACCTCGGCGCGACTGCGCGCGGAAGCGCGGAGCGAGGGCGGCACCGGGCGGGCCGCCGATCTCGTCGAGCAGATCCTGGCCTGAGCCGCTCCGGCCCCGTGGCTGCCCCGCTCGCAGCGGCCGGCACCGGGGCCGGTTCACGGCGGCGTCATGAGCCGGTGGCAGGCCAGCGCCGTGCGGTGGGTCCGACTGGTGGCGCCCCCGACCGCTGGCACCGGTTCGGCTGCTCGACCGGGGGGCGCTGCGGATTCCGTCCGCCCCAAGCCGTGGGCGGTGCCGCGTACCGGGCGCCCACCGAGTCATGCAGGCAAACTGTACAGCCCAGGCTGTACAGATTAGGGTGCGGGTCATGAGTGCGAATCCGAGTCCGTCGCCGTCCGCGGTGCAGGCGTCGCGTGATGTACGCGCGGTGATCAGCCGGCTGCGGCGGCGCATCCTGAAGGCCTCCGAGGCGGAGGACATCACCCTGAGCCAGGCATCCGTGCTGGCCCGGCTGTCCGACAAAGGGAACGTCACGGCGAGCGAGCTGGCCGCCGCCGAGGGGGTGCGGCACCAGTCGATGACCTCGATGGTCGCCGCGCTCGCCGGGCTGGGCCTGGTCGAGCGGGCCCCGGACCCGGACGACGGGCGGCGGCTGCTGATCGGCCTGACACCGCAGGGCCGCCGCCGGGTGGAGCAGGGGCGGCAGTTCCGCACCGAATGGCTCGCGGAACGGCTGGACCGGTGCACGGAGGAGGAGCGCCGGACCGTGATCGCCGCCATGGCCGTGCTGGAACGGCTGACCCATGACTGACACCGAAGCGGGGACCACGGCGAAGGCGGACGAGCCCGGCTTCGACCGGCGGCTGCTGCCGCCGATGATGCTGGGCTCGGTCCTCAACCCGATCAACTCCACGATCATCTCGGTCGCGCTCGTCCCCATCGGCAAGGCCCTCGGGGCTCCCGCCTCGCAGACCGCGTGGCTGGTCTCCGCCCTCTACCTCGCCACCTCGCTCGGGCAGCCGGTCGTGGGCCGGCTCATCGACCTGTTCGGGCCGCGCCGGCTCTTCCTGGTCAGCACCAGCCTCGTCGGGGTCGCGGGCGTCGTCGGCGCCCTCGCCCCGGACATGGCGGTGCTGATCGTCGCGCGCGCCCTGCTCGGCTTCGGCACCTGTTCGGGTTATCCGGCCGCGATGGCCCTGTTGCGCAGCGAGGCCAAGCGCACCGGGCGGGACAGTCCCGGCGGGGTGCTGACGGCACTGGCGGTCGCCAACCAGACCATCGCGGTCATCGGCCCGCTGCTCGGCGGCCTGCTGATCGCGGCCGGCGGCTGGCGCGCCACCTTCGCGCTGAACGTGCCGCTGTCCGTCGTGTCCGTGGTGCTGGGTCTGCTCTGGCTCCCCGAGCCGGCCGCCGCGGCCGGTCCCGCGGGGCGCGGCCGGCTGGTCGCGCAGCTCGACCTGCCCGGCATGGCGCTGTTCGCGGCGACGCTCACCTCGCTGCTGCTGTTCCTGATGAACCCGCACCCGGACGACTGGTACCTGCTGGTGCTCGCCGCCGCCTTCGCGGCCGGGTTCGCGCTCCGCGAGCTGCGCGCCGCCACCCCGTTCATCGACCTGCGGGTGTTCGGCGGCAACACACCGCTGCTCGCCACCTACGGCCGCGCGGTCGTCGCCTACGTCGTCTCCTACTCCTTCCTCTACGGCTTCAGCCAGTGGACCGAGGAAGGCTACGGGCTGAGCCCCTTCCGTGCCGGTCTGGTGCAGATCCCCATGTTCCTGGTGGCGATCGGTGTCTCGATCGTCTCCGGGCGGCGCTCCGGCGTGCGCGGGAAGCTGCTGGTCGGCGCGGCCGGGCAGATCGTCGCCTGCCTGGTGATGCTGACGCTCGGCGCGGGCAGCGCCGTGTGGGCGCTGCTCCTCGTCGCGCTGGTCTTCGGCGTCCCGCAGGGGCTGAACAGCCTGGCCCTGCAGAACTCCGTCTACTTCCAGGCCGATGCCGAACGGGTCGCCTCCTCGGCGGGGCTGCTGCGCACCTTCGCCTACATCGGCTCGATGATCGCCTCCTCCGCGACCGCCGCGTCCTTCGGGCGGCGCGCCGACACCGGCGGCATGCACCAGCTCGCCTGGATCATGCTCGGCGCCGGCGTGCTCTACCTGCTGGTGACCGCGGCCGACCGCACCCTCGGGCGCGCGGCGCACGCACCAGCGGGCAAGTAGCCGCCGCCCCCGACCTCATCCGAAAGGCACCACCATGTCCCGCACCGCCCTGCTGCTCATGGACCTCCAGGCCGGCCATCTCTCGCACGTGCCCGCCGACTACCTGCCCCGCGCGGTGCGCGCCCTGCGCACCGCCCGCGCCGCCGGTGTCCCGGTCGTCCACGTGGCCCTCCGGCTGCGGCCCGGTCACATCGACGCCCACCCGCGCAACAAGACCTTCGGCGCCCTGCCGCCGCACCTGTTCACACCCGACGATCCCGGCGCCGCCATCCACCCCGATGTCGCGCCCGCGGACGGTGAGATCGTCGTGCACAAGAACCGGGTCAGCGCGTTCGCCGGGAACAACCTCCAGCAGATCCTGGCCGCCCAGGGCATCGGCCATCTGGTCCTTGCGGGCATAGCGACCGGCGGGATCGTGCTGTCCACCGCCCTTCAGGCCGCCGACCTCGACTACCGGGTCACCGTCCTGTCCGACGCCTGCGCCGATCCCGACCCGGAGCTGCACGACACGCTCGTCGACCGCATCCTCGCCCGGCGCGGCGAGGTCACCACGGTCGAGGCGTGGGGGCGTGCCCTCGGCGCCGCCGCCTGAGGCACCCGGCCCGGCCGTCGCGGTCATGCCCCGACGACGCTGGTCTGCACACGGTGGTGGCGCGGCGCGTCGATCTCGTCCAGCAGGGCGATCGCGAAGTCGCCGAAGGAGACGCGGGCGGCCGGGTCGGCGCCGGACAGGCCGTAGCCGCCGGTGCGCGCGCCGGCGGGGTCGAAGTCGCCGGCCGGGCTGACGACCACCCAGTCGGGCGGGCCGGCACAGGCACGCAGTACGGCGGTGCCTGCCGCGTGTCCGGCGGAGAACGCCCGGTACTCCCGCGGAAAGCCCGGGGTGTCCATCAGGAGCGTCCCCTCGGAGGTCTCCAGCGCCGCCGACAGGCCGACGGCCACCAACCGGCCCACCCTGGCACGCCCAAGACCGTCGAGGAGCGCGCGGGCGGCGGCCGGGAAGAAGACATCGGCACGAGCGCCTGGATCATGGGCGGCCATGACGGCGGCGTCCTGGCCGGCCGCGAGTGCGGCGACGGTGTCCGCGTCGGTGACGTCACCGGCCAGGAGACGGACCCCCGCACCGGTGAGGGCAGGGTGCCCGGCGGGTGTCCGCACGACCGCGGTCACGCGGTGCCCACAGCGCCGGGCCTCGTCGACAGCCGCCCGCCCGACGCGTCCGCCCGCGCCGAAAACGATGATCGCGCCCATGGGCCGTCCTGCCTCTCCGTCGTCTCTGCCTGGATGCCCGAAAACGTAGCCGAGGCCGTGGTTTCCACCCGGATACCGGCTACGGTGGCCCCGTGACCACACCGCTGGACCCGGAGATGTTCGACCCCGTGTGCCCCTCCGGCCTGATGCCGTTCCGGGTGGGGGACAAATGGACCGGGATGATCATCCAGTGCCTCGCGGACGGCCCCCGGCGGTTCTCCGAACTCCGCGTCCCGCTGCGGAACATCACGCCGAAGGTGCTCACCAAGTCGCTCCGCGCGCTGGAGCGTGACGGCTTCGTCGTCCGCACCGAGTCCGCCGGGGCGCCCCGGCACGTCGCGTACCGGCTGACCCCGCTCGGCCGGAGCCTGCTGGGGTTGCTGGACGCGGCGCGGGCCTGGGCACAGGAGCACCTGCACGAGGTGCTCGACGCCCGGGAGGCGGCGTCAGGAAGCCGCCTCCCGCGCTGAGAACGTCCGGTGGCCGCTGCTCAGGTCTGCCGCTGCGGCGCGTACTCCGCCTCTTGAAGGCCGAACGTCCAGGCGACCCCCTCCCGCGCCGTGCGGGTGCGGGGCGGCACGCGCAGCCAGTACGTGCGGTGCGTGCCGTCCGGCTCCGGGGTGGAGTTGACCACCTCGACCATCACCTGCGGTTCGTCCCCCGGCAGTTCGACGCGCCAGAGCACGCCGGTCTCGTCCCGATGCACCGGCTTGGCGCCGGACTCCTTCAGATAGCGGTCGTAGCCGTAGTGCTCCAGCATCACGCGGCGCAGTTCGGCGTTCTCCTCCTGGCGTATCCGGCTGGGCGTCAGCCCGTGGAGACCGTCGAGGAATTCGGCGGGCACCGGCATGCCGCGCCAGGCGTACAGGGCGAAACCGTCGGGGAAGGCGAGCGCGGGGCCGTCGCCGCGGTCGAGCCGGCCCGCCTCGTCCAGGTGCAGTTCCACGGGGCGTTCGCAGACGATCGCGGTCCTCTCGTACGGCCACCACCAGCCCGCGGCGCGGGCCACCGCGGCGATGCCGTCGAGCGCCTCCGCGCCCTCCTGGCCGGCGAAGGCCGCCAGCCAGGCCGCGTCGTGCTGGCCCAGGACCGCGTCGAGGAGCACCAGCCGGACGGCCTGCTCCGCTCCGTCGGGGCCGGCTGACGCGTCCGTCACCCCGGTCCGTACGCGGTCCGTCAACACGACCATGCGGTCCCAGAGCTGGGCGCCGGTCCGGGCCCAGTGCGCGGCCCAGCCGGCCGGCCCGAGCCGGTCGAGGAGACGCCCTCGCGCGGTGGCCCACGGCCGATTGCGCACCTCGTCGCGGACGGCGCGGCCGGCCGTGCCCTGCGCCGTGAGCCGGGCGGCCAGCGCCGCGCCCGCGCGGGGCGAGTCCGCCCAGACGACGGTCTCCGGTTCGGGCAGGCCCACCAGCCGGTAGGCCAGGCGCACGCCCTCCTCCGCGGCGGCGCGGTCCGCGGGACCGGTCGCCGCCGCCACCTCCCGCCACGCGCGCACCGCGTCCAGCGGCTCCTGCCCCGTCGGCCCCGCACCCATCCGATCCGCACCCATCCGATCCGTACCCAGCTGTTCCGTATCCCCCGGCGTCGCCGCCGTCGCGCTCCCCGTCGTCATCGTTTCCCCGCTCACCGTCTCCATCGCGTCCCCGCTCACCGTCTCCACCGCGTCCCCGCTCACCGACGTCACCGCCGCGTCCCGGCGGCTCAGTCCGCCACGACCCGCACGGTGCCCGGCACGTACTCCCGCTGCCGCACCACGCGGTACCAGCCCTTGGGCAGCGGTATCGCCGCGTGCTCCTCGTGCACCACCCGTCCGCCGTCCGGGAGATGGAGGTAGGCGGCCCCGAACGGGCCGGTCTCCCGGACCAGGGTGCCCGGTCCGACCACCGCGTGCGCGTGTCCGGTGACCTCCCCGAGCGCCAGCACCAGCCGGCCCCGCGCGTCCCGCGGCTGGCGCGGCAGCCGGTCGGTGCCCGGCGGCACGGCGGCCTCCGCCACGGGCACGATCAGGACGTCTCCCTGCCGGTACATGCGTGTCTCCCTTCCCCGTCGGCACCTGGCGCCGACCGATGTCCACGACGCTATGCGGAGGGTCTGACAACGGCCCCCGCACCGGCCGTCCGACGGCCCCGCACCGGCTTTCCCACGGCCCGTCAACCGCGTTGTCAGTGCGGGTTGGTACAACTCTTGGCATCCACCGAACGATCACGGTCCCAGGAGGCCAGCGCGTCATGTCGTACGTCGAGCACCTGAAGGAACTGCACGGCCTCCCGGCCTTCGACTTCCCCGAACTCGAGGAGAAGCGGGAGCTGCCGGGGGCGGGCGAGGTGGCGTGGCGGCTGGCCATCGATCCCTACGGGGACTCGGACGAGACGTTCGAGGAGCTGTGGGAGCGTTTCCTCGGCTCCGTGGACCCCGCCGGTGTGCGTGCGATCGTCGTGGGCCCGTGGGGCGAGGCGTACGACGACGGCTCGGGCGAGGTGGTGGATCTTCTCGTGCGGGCGCGAGACCGGCTGACCGGGCTGCGGGCCGTGTTCATCGGCGACCTGGAGATGGAGGAGGCGGAGATCTCCTGGATCCAGCAGTCCGACGTCACCCCGGTCCTCGACGCGTATCCGCTGCTGGCGGAGTTCGCGATCCGCGGCGGCACCGAACTGCGCTTCCCCGCGGTCCGGCACCGGCACCTGCGCATCCTCCGCTTCGAGGCCGGAGGTCTGCCCGGCGAGGTCGTGCGCGGGGTCGCCGCCAGTGAACTCCCGGCGCTGGAGCACCTGGACATATGGCTCGGGGTGGAGAATTACGGCGGTGACGCCACGGTCGCCGACCTCGCGCCGCTGCTGACCGGGGGCGCCTTCCCGGCCCTGCGCCACCTCGGCCTGCGCAACAGCGAGATCCAGGACGAGATCGCCGCCGCCGTCGCCGGGGCCCCGATCGTCGCCCAGCTCACCTCGCTCGACCTCTCCCTCGGCGTGCTCACCGACGAGGGTGTGACGGCGCTGCTCGACGGCCAGCCGCTCACCCATCTGACCCGGCTCGACCTGCACCACAACTACGTCACCGAGCCGGTGGCCGAGCGGGTCCGGGCGGCGCTGGAGCCCTCCGGTGTCGAGGTCGACCTGTCCGAGCCCGGTGACACCTGGGAGCACGACGGGGTCGTGCACCGCTACACCGCCATCGCGGAGTGAGGACGCCATGACCTTCGCCGATCACTTGGAGACCTTTCACGGGCTGCCCGTCTTCACCCTGCCCGAGCCGGGTGCGCGGTCACTGCCTGCCGCGGGCGACGTGGCCTGGCGGCTGGACTGCTACGCGGCCGGGGACGTGCCGTTCCCGGAGGTGTGGCAGAGCTTCCGGGAGCGGGTGGACAGCGCGGACGTGCGCGCCCTGGTCATCGGGCCCTGGTGGGAGGACGAGTACATCGAACTGGGCCCGGTGCTGGAGCTGCTGCTGGCCGACGCCGAAGGCTTCCCCGCGCTGCGTGCGCTGTTCCTCGCCGACGTCGTCGGCGAGGAGTGCGAGATCTCCTGGCTCGAACTCGCCGATGTCACCCCGGTGCTGGAGCGCTTCCCCCTGCTGGAGGAGCTGGGCGTGCGCGGCGGCGACCGCCTGTCGCTGCGCCCGGTGCGGCACGAGTCGCTGCGAGCCCTGCGGTTCCAGTCGGGCGGTCTGCCCGGGTCGGTGGTGCGGGCCGTCGGCGCCTGTGAACTGCCCGCTCTGGAGCGGCTGGAGCTGTGGCTGGGCGTGTCGGCGTACGGCGGTGACGCGACCGTCGCCGATCTCGCCCCGATCCTGGCCGGTGGCGGTTTGCCGGCGCTGCGCCATCTCGGCCTGCAGGACAGCGAGTTGCAGGACGACATCGCGGCGGCGGTCGCCTCGGCGCCGGTCATGGCGCAGCTGGAGTCGCTGAGCCTGTCGATGGGCACCCTCACCGACGCCGGAGCCGAGGCCCTGCTGGACGGCCAGCCGCTGACCCATCTGCGGCGGCTCGACCTGCACCACCACTTCGTCGGCGAGGCCGTGGCCGGCCGGCTCCGTGCGGCCCTCGGCTCCGCCGGGACCGAGATGGACCTGTCGGGCCGTCAGGTGCCGCGCCAGTGGCGGAACGAGGAGTGGCGTTATGTCGCCGTCTCCGAGTAGCCCAGCCCCCGGTGCGGGCCCGCGGTTCGCCGTCGTCGGCAACCCCGAGAACCGGCGGACGACGATGTTCGCCGAGGCCGTCCGCGCGGCGGGACACCCGCCGCCGCGGGTGCTCGCGTGGCGGGACGTACTGCGCGGCCGGTACGCCTTCGCGCCGGGCGAGTGGGTACGGATCGACTCCCCCGGGGAGAACGCCGAGGTCGACCGGCTGCTGCGGGGCACCGCCGAGCCCACCCGGGTCGAGGGCACGGCACTGTGGCACCGCCGGTTCACCGCCGCGGTGCGGGAGGTGACGCGAGCGGCGCACCGCGCGGGCGCGACGACCAGCGCGGACCCGGAGGAGATCGCGGTGCTGTTCGACAAGCGGCGCTGCCATGCCCGGCTCGCCGCCGCGGGCGTCCCGGTCCCCCCTGCCCTGGCCGGCCCCGTCGACGGCTGGGACGCGCTCAAACGGGGGCTCGGACAGGCCCGGATACGGCGGGCGTTCGTGAAGCCGGCCCACGGCTCCTCGGCCTCCGGGGTCGTGGCGCTGTCGCTGGCCGGTCCCGGCCGGGTCAAGGCGACGACCTCCGTGGAGCGGACCCCGGACGGCCGGCTGTACAACTCCCTGCGGGTGCGCGACTACACCGCGGAGGGCGAGGTCGCCGCCCTCGTCGACGCCCTGGTCCCGGACGGCATCCATGTGGAGCGGTGGCTGCCCAAGGCCGCGCAGGGCGGCCGGGCGGCCGATCTGCGGGTGGTGGTGGTCGCGGGCCGCGCCACCCATGCCGTCGTACGCACCAGCCGGCACCCCATGACCAATCTGCATCTCGGTGGCGCCCGGGGCGATCTGGACGCGGTCCGCGAGGCGATCCGGGCCGCGGGCGGCGACTTCGCCTCGGTGCTGGAGGTGGCCGAGCGGGCGGCCGCGTGCTTCCCGGGCACGCTGTGCGTCGGCGTGGACATCCTGCCGGCCACCGGATGGCGCCGCTTCGCCGTCGGCGAGGTGAACGCCTTCGGGGACCTGCTGCCCCGGCTGACCGGACTGCCCGGCAGCGGCGCCGAGAACCTGGACACCTATGCCGCGCAGGTCGCCGCGGCACCGTCCGCCGTGCGGCGGACGGAACGCGAGGAGCACCACCATGACACCCCCGCTTGACATGAACGAGATCGTGGGCAGCCACGATCTGCTGCTGGTCACGCTCGACACCCTCCGCTACGACGTCGCGCAGGAACTGGCCGCGGCCGGGCGCATCCCGAACCTGGCCCGGCACCTGCCCGGCGGCGGATGGGAGCGCCGGCACGCGCCCGGCAGCTTCACCTACGCCTCCCACCAGGCGATGTTCGCCGGTTTCCTGCCGACCCCGGCCGCGCCGGGCCCGCATCCGCGGCTCTTCGCGGCCCGCTTCGCGGGCAGTGAGAGCACGGCGGACGGCACCTTCGTGTACGACACCCCGGACCTGGTCTCGGGCCTGGCCGCCGTGGGCTATCACACGGTGTGCATCGGCGGGGTGGGCTTCTTCAACAAACAGGGTCCGCTGGGCTCGGTGCTGCCGGGGATGTTCCAGGAGAGCCACTGGGAGCCCGAGTTCGGGGTGGCCTCCCCCACCTCGTTCGAGGCCCAGGTGGCGTGCGCCGAGAAGGTCGTCGCCGCTCTTCCCGGGGAACGGCGCCTGTTCCTCTTCGTCAATGTGGCGGCCCTGCACCAGCCCAACTGGTTCCACCTCCCCGGAGCCACCCGAGAGGCGGGTGACACCCGGGAGTCCCACGCGGCGGCCCTGGAACACGTGGACCGGCACATGGGCCGCCTGCTGGCGGCGGCCGGCAGCCGCCGCCCGTGCTTCGCGATCGTCTGTTCCGACCACGGAACCGCGTACGGCGAGGACGGCCACACCGGTCACCGCATCGGCCACGAGGTCGTCTGGACCGTTCCCTACGCCCACTTCTTCGTCGACGAGGCACGATGACCATCACCGCGGCGGCTGCCGTCCGCCCGTACCAGCAGTACGTCTACGCCTACCCGCACAAGACCGCGTACCGCCCGCTGCCCCCGGAGCGGGCATCGCTGCGCGACCTGTGGGCGGACGAGCCGAAGGACGCCCTCTCGCTCTACTTCCACATCCCGTTCTGCGAGGTGCGCTGCGGATTCTGCAACCTCTTCACGCGGATCGGCGCGCCGGACGGCCTGACCACCGCCTACCTGGACGCGCTGGAGCGCCAGGCGTCGGCGGTGCGCGAGGCGCTGGGCGACGGGGCCCGGTTCGCCAACGCGGCCTTCGGCGGCGGCACTCCGACGTTCCTGGAGGCGGCGGAGCTGGAGCGGCTGTGCGACCTGGCCGAGCGTGGCCTGGGCGCCGATCTGGCCGCCGTCCCGCTGTCGGTGGAGGCCTCGCCGGCCACGGCGACCGCCGACCGGCTGGCCGTGCTGGCCGCCCGCGGCACCACCCGGCTGAGCCTGGGCGTGCAGAGCTTCGACGACGCCGAGGCGCGCACGGCCGTACGCCCCCAGCGGCGGGCGGACGTCGAGGCGGCGCTCGGCCGGATCCGGGACGCCGCCGTCCCCGTGCTCAACATCGACCTGATCTACGGCATCGAGGGCCAGACCGAGAGGTCGTTCACCCGTTCCCTGGACGCCGCCCTCGCCTGGCGGCCCGAGGAGCTGTACCTCTATCCCCTCTATGTGCGCCCGCTCACCGGTCTCGGCCGGCAGCGGGGACGGGTCTCCGGTGACGCCGAGTGGGACGAGCAGCGGCTGCGGCTGTACCGCCACGGCCGGGACCATCTGCTCGCGCACGGCTACGAGCAGGTGTCGATGCGGATGTTCCGCCGCGCGGACGCCCCGGTCACCGGCGGGGAGGACTACGCGTGCCAGACCGACGGCATGGTCGGCCTCGGCTGCGGCGCCCGCTCGTACACCTCCCGGCTGCACTACTCCTTCGACTACGCCGTGGACATGCACCGCATACGCTCGATCGTCGACGCGTACACCACGCGCACCGCCGAAGGTTTCCGGCGCGCGGACTTCGGCTGGGAGATGGACGGGGACGAGACCCGTCGCCGCCATCTGCTCCAGTCGCTGCTCCAGGCCGAGGGGATGGAGATCGCCGGCTACCGTGCCCGGTTCGGCACCGCGCCCGCCGACGACTTCGCCGCCGAGCTGGACCGGTTCCGCGAGCGGGGGTGGCTCGACGAGCACGCGGGGCCGCGGCTGCTGCGCCTCTCCGCCGAGGGCCTTGCCCATTCGGACGCGCTGGGCCCCGAGTTGTTCTCCGCCGCGGTGCGCGCGCGGATGGCCGCCTACGAGCCGAAGTGAGCGGGCGAGCGTGGATCTGACGATTCTCTACCGGGGCCCGCTGGCGTCGTGCGACTACGACTGCCCGTACTGCCCGTTCGCCAAGCGCCGGGACAGCCGTGCCCAACTGACCGCGGACCGGGCCGCGTTGGAGCGGTTCGCCGAGTGGGCCGCCGCGCAGCAGGGCGACCGGCTGTCGCTGCTGTTCACCCCGTGGGGCGAGGGGCTGGTGCGCTCCTGGTACCGGCGTGCGCTCGTGGAGCTGAGCCGGCTGGCGCACATCCGCCGGGTTGCGATCCAGACCAACCTCAGCTGCCGCACCGACTGGCTGGACGCGGCCGACGCGGACACGCTCGCGCTGTGGTGCACTTACCACCCGGGGCAGACGCCGTACGACCGCTTCCTCGGCAAGTGCCGCGACCTGGCCGACCGCGGCATCCGGCACAGCGTCGGCGTGGTGGGCCTGCCCGAGCACCTGGACCTGGCCCGCCGTCTGCGCGCGGACCTGCCCGAGCAGGTGTACCTGTGGGTCAACGCCGCCGAGGGGCACACCTACACCGACGCCGAGGCGGACCGGTGGACGGCCCTCGACCCGCTGTTCCCGTACAGCCGCCACCCGCACCGCAGCGCGGGGCTGCCCTGCCGCACCGGGGAGTCCGTCGTCTCGGTGGACGGGGCGGGCACGGTGCGCCGCTGCCATTTCGTCCGCGCGGAGCTGGGCAACCTCTACGACGGCTCCTACCGCCGGGCCCTGCGCCCGCGCGCCTGTCCGCTCTCGGTCTGCGACTGCCACATCGGCTACGTCCACCTGGAGACGCTGCCGCTGTACGACGTGTTCGCGGGCGGGGTGCTGGAGCGGATACCGGCCGAGGTGCCGGCGGTTCACCGCTGACGCGAGTCCCCGTCGAGGCCGCGCTCATGGCGGTCGCGACCGCCATGAGCGCGGCCGGGACCACGGTGAAGCCCAGCAGCAGCGCCGTGTGCGCGGAGCCGGACTGCGGCACCGACCGGCCCTCGGTGGTGGACACGAAGCCGCCGAGGGCGAGGACCGCGGAGTACAGATAGGGGCCGAGCGCGGTTCCGGCCGCCTCGGTCGCGGTCCACACCCCGGTGTAGGCGCCGGCGCGGGCGCTGCCGTCGGCCCCGGCCGCGGCCACCGCGTCCGGGACCATCGAGAACGCGAACAGCTGGAGTCCGGCGAAGGCGGCACCCATGACGGCGACCAGGACGCCGGCCCCGGCCGCCCCGAGCCGTGCGCCGGCCGGCAGGGCGAGGGAGCCCGCGAGGAAGACGCCCTGGGAGAGGAGCAGCCCCTTCTGCTTGCCGATGCGACCGGACGCCCGCAGCCAGCCGGGGCCCGCGGCGGTCGCCGGGACCAGGAACGCGCCCATCAGCAGGGCGGTCAGGGCCCGGTCGCCGAGGACGTACTCGGCGTAGAAGGGCACCCCGGCGAGGAACAGGTGGGTGGTGGTCCCGGTGCACAGGTAGGACAGCGCGAGCGCCCGGAAGTCGCGGTCCCGCCAGGCGGCCCGGATGTCGTCGCGGGCGGAGTGGGCGCGGGCGTCGGGGCGCCGGAACCCGCAGCGGTCGGTGAGTCCTCGGACGCCGGCCAGGGCGACGAGTTGGGAGGCCAGGAGCGGTCCGGCCAGCAGCAGCGCCATCCACGCGTAGGCGCGGTGGCCGCCCGAGGCCACCAGCGCCGGCGCCGCGACGCCGGACACGAGCAGCCCCAGGGTGAGGAAGACCATCCGATAGGTGAACACACGGGTGCGTTCGTGGTAGCCGATCCGCAGGTCGGACGGGGTCGTCAGATACGGCACCTGGAAGCAGGCGAACAGCAGGTTGCCGACGACGCACCAGCAGCCGACCCACAGTGCGGCCGGCGCCCCGGACAGATCCGCGGGGACGGAGAACAGCGCTATCCACGCGGGCGCCAGCGCGAGCCCCACCCGGAGCATGTCCCGCCGGTGACCCTGGCGGCGGGCCCGGCGGTCCGTCAGCGAACCGAGGAGGGGATGGACGACGACGTCGACGATCTTCGGCAGCAGCAGGGTGGTGCCGGCCCAGAAGGCCGGGACGCCGAGCGTGCGGGTGAGGAAGTAGAGCAGCAGGAGGCCCGGGACGGTGACCCACACGCCCATCCCGATCGACCCGGCGGCGTACCGGGTGAGGTCGGCGGTCCGGGGACGGGCGCAGGCGCCGTCCCGGGCGGTCGTGGGGGTCGCCGCGCTCACCCGGTCTCCGTGTGGCGGCCGACCACGCCCGCCGCCAGTTCGGCTCCTTCGAACGCGCCGGATCGGGCCCGGGCGGCGAGGGCCCTGGCGATGATCCGGTCGGTGACGGAGGGCAGGTGGCGGGCCAGGAAGAACTCGACGGCACCGCGCCGGGTGGTCGGCAGGTCGCGGCGCACCCGGCGGCCGAGGGCGGCGCGGAGCACCGTGGCGACGACGCCCTCCAGTGGCTCGTAGCTGCTCATGCCCTCCAGGGAGAGCCCGGCGGCGGCGGTCGAGTCGTGGATCGGACTGCGCACCGCCGACGGGTACACGCAGGTCACGCCCACGTGGGTGCCGAGTTCGAGGCGCAGTGCGTCGGCGTAGGCCACCAGGGCCCGCTTCGAGGCGCCGTACGCCGCGGCCAGCGGCAGCTGCATGGCGGCCATCCGCGAGGAGACCATGACGATCCGGCCCCGGGACGCCACCAGGGCGGGCACGCTCGCGGCGGTCACCCGCCAGGCGCCGAGCAGATTGATGTCGAGCTGGCGCCGCACCTCGGCCCCGGGCGGCAGTTCGGCCGGGGCGGGCCCGCCGACACCGGCGTTGTTGACGAGCAGGTCGAGCCCGCCGAGCCGGTCGACGGCGGTCGCCACGGCGGCGGCCGCGCGGTCGTCGTCGGTGATGTCGCAGGCGAGCACCTCGACCGGGTCGCCCGGGCGCGGTGCGAGGTCCAGCCCGACGACGTGGGCGCCGAGTCCGGTCAGCCGGGCGCAGATCGCCCGGCCGAAGGTGCCGGACGCGCCGGTGACGAGCACGCGCAGACCGCGGGCGTCGCGCAGGCCCCGGCGTCGAACGGGTGCGGCCTTCATGCGGGGCTCCCTGCACGGGCGGTGGCGGTGAACGGGCGGGCGCCGCGGCGCAGCCGGGCACGGCCGGCCGCGATCTCGCGCGGTACGGCGGCGAGGTACCGGTCGAAGTCGATGCGCATCCGCGGGCGCCGGTCCCCCCAGCGCGCGACGGCGGCCCGCAGGGCGCGGTCGACGGCGCGCCGCTGTTCCGCGGCCGGGGGCAGGGCGTAGCCGCCGGAGAACCAGGCGGCGGCCAGCTTGGCCTGGACCTCCACCACGGGCAGCGCCGCTCCCGTGGACTGCATCAGCCCGACGAAGGTCAGGCTGGGGTCGTCGAGGTGGAACACCCTGTGGTAGAGCGGCAGTTGCTCCGGGTCGTCGCCCACCCAGCGGGCGGTCAGGAAGGGGATGCCGACCTGGTACCCGGTGGCCCAGACGATCACGTCGACCGGTGCCGAGGTGCCGTCGGTGAAGACGACCGAGTTCCCGGCGAGGCGCTCGATGCCGGGCCGGGCGGCCACCTCGCCGTGGGTGAGACGGTGCAGGATGGTGTCGCTGATCGTGGGGTGGTTCTGGAACAGCCCGCCTTCGGGCGCGGGCAGGCCGTAGCGCTGCGGGGTGCCGACGGCCAGCCGCAGCAGGGTCTCGGCGACACGCTGGCGCACCCGCCAGGGCAGCACCGCCAGCGCCCCGCCGGTCGCGTCGGAGGGCCGCCCGAAGAGGTACTTGGGGACGATGTGGACGCCCCTGCGGGCCGACAGCAGCACGGGGCCGCGTGCGACGTGGGAGGCGTCGACGGCGATGTCCATCGCGGAGTTGCCCATGCCGACGACGAGCACCCGCCGGTCCCGGAAGACCTCCGGGGTGCGGTAGTCATGGGCGTGTGTCTCGACGCCGTCGAAGTGCCCCGGGTAGGCCGGATCGGTCGTGCGGGGCAGCCAGTTGTGGCCGTTGGCGACCACCACCCCGGCGTAACGGTCCGTGTCGCCGGAGTCGGTCGTCACCTCCCAGCCGCCGTCGCCCGCGCGCTCGACGGTCGCCACCGTGGTGCCGAAGCGGATGTGCCCGGTGAGGCCGAACTCCGCGCTGTAGTCGGCGAGGTAGCCGGCCACCAGGTCGGCCGACGGATAGTCCGGCCAGTGCCGGGGCATCGGGTAGTCGGCGAACTCGGTGCGTTTCCTGCTGGTGTTGAGGTGCAGGGAGGGGTAGGCCGGGGACAGCCCGCTGGCGTTGTCGCGCGCCCACAGCCCGCCGGGGCGGTCGCCCTTCTCGTAGGCGACGACCTCGACACCCGCGTCGAGCAGGGCCTTGACGGCGGCGAGGCCGGCCGCCCCGGCGCCGATCACGGCGACCCGGTGGGCAGGGGGCATGCGCATCTCCTCGGGAGGGACGGGACGGGGGGCCACCCAGGTTGTGGCCCCGCCCAACCGTAGGGTCCGCGCACCCTGCGGGAACATGTCGCGCGGCACCCGATTCGGCCCTTCCCTTGTGCCGCGCCACAACCGGCGCGAGGATGCCGCGCATGCGGCACGAGGACTGGGACAGCGTGGTGGACCTGATGGAGCGGGTCGTCGGCGAGGACGACCTGCTGCCGTCGGTGGTCTTCGGCGTCCGCACGACGGTGCGCGAGGTCGCGGGGCTGGCGCCCGCCGACATCGCCGGGCACACCCGCGCGCTGCTGGCCGCGGCGACACGGGCACTGGCCGCCAGGCGGGGCCCGACCGAGACGGAGCTGTCCTTCGTGGCGGAACTCGGGCACACCCGGGCCCGGCAGGGAGTGCCCATCGAGGCGGTGCTCGGCGCCATCCATGTCGCCGAGCGCGCGATCTGGTCCCGCGCCCGGGAGGCGGCGGCCACGGCCGGGATCGACGCCCGGCTGCTGCTCGATGTGCGCGAGCTGTACGACGACTGGGCGGAGGCGGTGCGGGCCAGGCTGATCCAGGCGCACCGCGCCGCCGGCACCGGGCGGGCCGCGGGCGCCGGCGACCGGGACCCGACGATCCTGCGGCGGCTGCTCGAAGGGGGTTCGGCGGCCGCGCTGGCCGCCGCGGAGGCCGGACTGCCCGTCACCGGCGGGCTGTGGGTGCTGGTCGCCCGGGCGGACGGCGGCCTGGAGCGCTCGTTGCGCGAGCAGCCGCAGGCGCTCACCGGGCACCTCGACGGCCTGCTGGTCGGCGTGTCCGCCCAGGCGCCGGGGGCGCGCGCCGCCCGTACCGGTGCCGTGGCGGGGCTGGCCGGACCGGCCGAGCCGGAGGAACTGGGCACCGTGCGACGGCTGGCGCTCGCCGCGCTGACCGCCGCCGAGTCGGCGGGGCGGCGCGGGGTGGTGCACATCGCCGATGTCGCCGTCCTCGCGGCCGTGACCGAACGGGCGGATCTGGCAGCAGTTCTGACGGACCGTCACCGGACGGCGTGGGCCGCGCTCGGGGTCCAGGCCGAGCCGGTGGCGCTCGCCGTGCGCGCCTGGCTGGAGGCGGGCCGGGACGTGGCCTCGGCGGCCGAGCGCCTGTTCGTCCACCCCAACACGGTGCGCAACCGCGTCCAGCGCTTCACCGACGTCACCGGCATCGACCCCTACGACACGTTCGGCGCGCTGAACGCGTGGTGGCTGTGCCGTGTCCGGCTGGGCTCGGGCGAACCCGGCTGACCGGTGACAGGGCTCACCGCCGTGGCCGTCGGGGCCGTGCGGGCGGTCCGGTTCACGGCCCGCGGCGGTGTGTCCTGATCGACGTGCGGGCGGGAGAAGCGGCCCAGAGGATGGGTGGAGAGGCAATACACGCCGAAGCAGAAGGAGAGTGCAGTTATGCGAGGTCGCATCACACGCACGCTGGCCGCCGGCCTCACTGCGGGCATCCTGGCGAGCGGCGCGGCCGTAGCCTCGGTCGGAACCGCCTCCGCGGCGCCGCAGGCCGCCCCGGGTTCGTATCCCACGGCGCACCACTGCCACAAGGTCAAGGGGCACTACGCCAACCACAACGGCAAGCGTGTGTGGGTCAAGTCGCACAAGGTCTGCACCAAGCGCTGACCCCAGGGGGACGCCGCGCGTCATCACGGCGTCCCTCCGGCGCGCCGTCCCGGGACGGACCCGCGGGCGCGTGCACGACCCGTCACATTCCGCACCGCGGCCGACGCCCCCGTCATCGGGTTCCGCCAGGCCGGCTGCTGTTCCGGGGCGCGTACCTGCCGCCCACGAACCCGCTACCGCACCAGGGAAGGCGCGCAGAACACCGTCTCTCCCTGCTCGACACCATAGCGGCCGCGTCCCGCCGGGAGCCGGGCAACCTCGCCTACCGCGTCCACCAGGGCGCCGAGGACCCGCGGACGATCGTGCTCTACGAGGAGTACGGCCGCGAGGCCGACTTCACCGCGCACTGCGCCTCCGCGCACTTCCAGGAGATCGTGCTCGGCAAGGTCGTACCGCTGCTCGACAGCCGTGACGTGCTGCGCTGTGTCCCGCGTCCGCAGGTGCGGGCATGAGGACGCGTGCGGTGGTGCTGCGGGCCGTCTCGACCGCCCGCCCCTACGACGAGGCCCCCGGTCGAGGTGGAGGAACTGGAACTGGGCGGGCCGCGCGAGGGCGAGGTGCTGGTCCGGGTGGCGGCCGCCTCGCTCTGCCACTCGGACCTGTCGGTGGTCAACGGCGACCGGGTCCGCCCGCTGCCGATGGCGCTGGGGCACGAGGCGGTGGGCGTCGTCCAGGAGACCGGGCCCGGCGTGAGCCGGTTCCGCGCCGGTGATCACTCGGCCGTCACCTTCGGGCTGCCCACCGCCTCCACCGCCAGCTCGGCGCCGCCGCCGGTGAGGTCACGGACCGCCTCGACCGCCTCGACCGGGTCGTAGGCGTGGGTCGCGCCCAGCCGCAGGGCCAGTTCGCGCTTCGCCGGCACCGGGTCGACCGCGACGACCGGGTGCGCCCCCGCCGCCCGGGCCCCCATGACCGCGGACAGGCCCACGCCGCCCAGGCCGTAGACCACCGCCGACCGGCCGGGGCGCAGGGCCGCCGTGTTGACGACCGCGTCGGCACCGGTCAGCACCGCGCAGCCGAACATCGACGCCACCGTGAACGGGACGTCCTCGGGGATCGGCACCAGCGACTCCTGGGCCGGCACCGCGTATTCGGAGAACGCGGAGACGCCCAGCTGGTGGTGGACCCGGGCGCCGTCGGCGTCGGTCAGCAGCGACGGGCCGTGCAGCAGCGCCCCGGACCCGTTGGCCGCGGCGGCACGGGCGCACAGGGCGGGCCGGCCGGCCGCGCAGTCGGTGCAGAAGCCGCAACTCGGCACGAACACCGGGGCCACGTGAGGTACCGGCGCTGGCGTTCGCCGGCGAGGGCAAGTCCCTGGTGGGTTCGTACATGGGCGCCGCGGTGCCGCGCCGGGACATTCCCCGGCTCCTGGAGCTGTGGCGGGCGGGCCTGATGCCGGTGGAGCCGATGCACACCGGCACCCTGCCGCTGACCGGTGTCGACACGGCGTTGGAGGAGCTGGCCGCGGGCCGGGCGATCCGTCAGGTGATCGACCCGTCGGGAAGGCCGGCCGGCTGAACCGGCGCACGGCCGCCGCCCGGCCCACGCCTCCTCGGGCCGGGCGGCCCTCTCCCGCGGCGGGCACGGCCTCCCCCGCGGCGCCGGCCCGTCCGGGTGCCGCGTCGGCCGGGCGGCGCCCGGCGACCCGGCCCGTCAGGTCTTGCGCAGGTCCGGGGCGGGCACGCCGATGAGCAGACGGCGTACGGCGTCCCAGGCGGTGTGCAGGGCGCGGGTGATCGCGGGCGAGTCGCTGCCCAGGATCCGCGCCCACGCCCCGCAGTCGTCGGGCAGCACGCTCACCCCGAAGGCCGCGCCGGTGTCCGCCAGCGCCTCGTGCAGCACGTCGGCGATCTCCGCGGCGGGGGCGAGCGGGGAGACGGCGTAGAGCGTGGCCATCAGGTCGTGGTCGGCGAAGACCGCCGGGCCGGTCACCGAGCCGGACTCGGCCGGGTCGAGGCGTACGGTGTCCACGGCCACGAGATCGCCGTCGCCGCGGGTGATCTCCAGGTCGCTGAAGAGCATGCGGTAGGCGTGCCGTTCGCCCCGGGCCAGCCGGCCGGCGGCGATGGTCTCCCCCAGCAGCACCGTGGCCGTGGGATCGACGGTCACCTGGGTGTGCTGGTAGAAGCGCGCGTCCCGGTACGGGATCAGCGGGTCGGGCAGGTACTCGACGTAACTTCCCGCTTCCGCGCGCAGGTTGACGACCTGGGTGGCGTGGTCGAACTCCATCCGGTGCAGTTTGGTGGCGGCCTGTGTCGTCAGGTGCACCGCCGTGCCGGGCCCGCAGTCGATGTCGAGGCGGTTGCGGTCGGCCTGGACGATGCCGCCGCCCGTGGACATCAGATAGGTCACCGGCATGTCGGGCCGCAGCGGGTCGACGTACAGCGGGCGCATGATCTGCAGGGGCGACTTCTGGTAGCGGTCCACGAGTTCGGTGCGGTCGCCGACGCGCGCGTAGCGCAGTTCGAGCAGGCCGACCTTGCCGGGGCGCCCGGCGGCCAGGGTGTCCGCCGGGCCGGTGAGGTCGAGCATCCGGGCCGGTGTCCGGCGGGGTTCGTAGTGTGCGGGGTCCAGCCGCGCGGGCGCCGTGGTCATGCGGTGGCCGTCTCCTGCCGGGCGGGCCCGGCGGCCTCGTGGGACAGCAGGAAGTCGGCGATGGTCTCCAGGCCCTCCCCGGTCAGCGAGTTGGTGAGCACCACCGGCCGTCCCTGGCGGACGTGGTGGGCGTCCGACTCCATCTGCGCCAGGTCGCAGCGCACGTACCGGGCGATGTCGATCTTGTTGATGACGAGCAGCTCGCACTCGGTGATGCCGGGGCCCCGCTTGCGCGGCATCTTGTCGCCCTCCGCGGTGTCCAGCACGAACAGGAAGAGGTCGACGAGCGCCGGGCTGAAGGTGAGGGTGAGGTTGTCGCCGCCGCTCTCGAAGAGCAGCGTGTCCACCTCGGGGAAGCGTTCGAGGATCTCGTCGGCGGCGGCCTGGTTCATCGTCGGGTCGTCGCGGACCGCCGTGTGCGGGCAGGCGCCGGTCTCGACGCCGACGATGCGGTCCGCGTCCAGGACCCCGGCGAGGGTGCGCCGGACATGCGCGGCGTCCTCGGAGGTGTAGATGTCGTTGGTGATCACGGCGGGCGTGCGGCCGCGGCCGATGAGCACCGGGACGAGCGCCTCGATCAGCGCGGTCTTGCCCGAGCCGACCGGCCCGGCGACGCCGACGCGCAGCACGCCGTCCGCGGGGCGCTTCACGAACTCGTCGTGGTCGTGGTGGTGTGCGGAGCCTCGCACCTGGGTGGGGTCGTGCATGGGGAGTCCTTGTCCTCGATGGGGTGTCTTGTCGGCGCGGTCCGGGCCTGCCCGGTCCGAGGGCACCGTCGGTCCGGGCCGGACCGGTCCGGAAGAAGGGTCCTAGCTCGCGAAGAGCCGGGCCTCCGCGCGTTCGTGCCGGCCGGCCATCACGTCCGCGACGGGCACGCAGCCGCCCAGATCGGGCAGCTCCCGGCGCAGGGCCGCCTCGACGGTCTCCTCGATCACCGGGGCGGCGCCGTGCAGCACGACCTGGGCCCGGCGGTGGTCGGTGAGCCGCAGGCGCAGGGCGGCCCCCACGAGGCTGGCCGCGAAGGCGAACAGCTCGCAGGTGACCGCCTGCCTGGTGGTGAGCCCGGCCGCCGCGTGGACGACGCCGGCGACGACCGGCTGGCAGCCGCGCACCGTGCCCGCGCGGTACAGGGTCCGGTAGTGCTCGATCGGTGGGGTGCCGTAGACCTCGCCGGCCAGGTCGAGCAGCTGGCGGCCGGTGCGGACGACGGCCTGCCGGGCCTCCCGGCCCAGCTTGGTGGCGTACAACCGCCGCTCCACCGCGACCACTTGCTCCCAGTCCTGCGCCCCGACCGCGCGGTGGGTGAGGGCGAGGGCGGTCGCGTCGGCCGGTCCCGCGCTGTGCCGGAGCAGGTCGTGCAGGAGGGCGGGCAGAGTCCGCGGGGTGACCGCGCGGGCCTGCTGGAAGCCCTCCAGACCGTGCGAGAGGGTGTAGTAGCCGCTGGGGAAGGCCGAGTCCGTGAGCTGGAGCCCGGTCAGCAGCGCCTGGGTCGGCATCGGGTCGTTCACGCCGGGTCTCCGTTCCTGCCGGATGGGCGCCCGCCGCGGGCCGGCCGCGGGGCGCGGGAGCGCCCCGGGACCGGTGCCGGGCGGGTCAGACGATGTAGAAGAGCTGGTTGAGCGGGAGGCGTTCGGCGGGCTCGATGGTGGCGGGCTCGCCGTCCACGGTGACCTTGTAGGTCTCCGGGTCCACCTCGATGCGCGGCAGCGCGTCGTTGCGGACCATGTGCTGCTTGCCGATGGTCCGGCAGCGCCGCACCGGCTCGATCCGGCGTCCCAGGCCCAGCTCGCCGGGGACGCCGGCGGCGATGGACGCCTGGGACATGAAGGTGACCGAGGTGCGCTGCCGGGCCCGGCCGTACGTGCCGAACATCGGCCGGTAGTAGACCGGCTGGGGCGTCGGCAGGGAGGCGTTGGGGTCGCCCATCAGCGCCCAGTTCACCATGCCGCCCTTGATGACCAGCTTGGGCTTGGCGGCGAAGGAGTGGATCGGCCAGAGCACGATGTCGGCGAGTTTGCCGGGCTCCAGCGAGCCGATCACATCGGCGGCGCCCACCGCGATCGCGGGGTTGATGGTGAGCTTCGCGAGGTAGCGCAGGACGCGCGCGTTGTCGTTGCGGGAGCTGTCCTCGGCCAGCGTGCCGCGCATCTCCTTGCAGTGGTGCGCGGTCTGGAAGGCGCGGGCGAAGGTCTCGCCGACCCGGCCCATGGCCTGGGAGTCGGAGGAGAAGATGCTGATCACGCCGAGGTCGTGCAGCACCGTCTCGGCCGCGATGGTCTCGGCCCGCACCCGGCTGTCGGCGAACGACACGTCCTCGGGGATGTTGCGGGACAGGTGGTGGCAGACCATCACCATGTCCAGCAGCTCGTCCACCGAGTTGATGGTGTACGGCAGGGTGGGGTTGGTCGAGGCCGGCAGCACGTTGGGCTCGCCGGAGACCCGCATGATGTCGGGTGCGTGACCGCCGCCCGCGCCCTCGGTGTGGAAGGTGTGGATGGTCCGGCCATCGATCGCGGACAGCGTGTCCTCGAAGAAGCCGCCCTCGTTGAGGGTGTCGGTGTGGATGGCCAGCTGGACGTCGTACTCGTCGGCGATCCGCAGCGCGTTGTCGATGGCGGCGGGGGTGGCGCCCCAGTCCTCGTGCACCTTCAGGCCCGCCACGCCCGCGTCGACCTGCTCGCGCAGCGCCCCGGGCAGGCTGCCGTTGCCCTTGCCGAGCAGGCCGACGTTGACCGGCAGGTCCTCGGCGGCCTCCAGCATCCGGTGGATGTTCCACGGGCCGGGGGTGCAGGTGGTGCCGTTGGTGCCGTCGGTCGGTCCGGTGCCGCCGCCGAAGAAGGTGGTGATGCCGTTGGACAGGCCCTCCTGGGCCTGCTGGGGCGAGATGAAGTGGATGTGGCTGTCGATGCCGCCCGCGGTGGCGATCAGGTGCTCGCCGGAGATCACCTCGGTGCCGGGCCCGATGACCAGCTTCGGGTCCACCCCGTTCTGCACATGGGGGTTGCCGGCCTTGCCGACGCCGACGATCAGGCCGTCGCGGACGCCGATGTCGCCCTTGACGACGCCCAGGACCGGATCGATGACGACGACGTTGGTGATCACCAGGTCGAGGGCGCCCTCGCGGTTCAGCGCGGCGGGGTCCTGTCCCATGCCGTCCCGGATGGCCTTGCCTCCGCCGTAGACGGCCTCGTCGCCGTAGGAGCCGGCGTTGTGGTCGTACTCGACCTCCACGACCAGGTTGGTGTCGGCCAGGTGGAACCGGTCGCCCACGGTGGGGCCGAACAGGTCGGTGTACTGCCGGCGCGGGATGATCGCCATCAGTGCTCGGCTCCCTCGTTCTCGGTGTCGGTGCTGTCGCCTGTGGTGGCGAATCCCCGGTGCGCCGCGCGGCGCACCGCGGACCGGCGGGTGTCGTCGGCGTTCAGGCCGCCGTTGACGAGTCCGGCGAAGCCGACGAGCCGCCGGGTGCCGCCGAAGGCGCACAGCTCGACCTCGCGGGTGTCGCCGGGTTCGAAGCGCACGGCGGTGCCGGACGGGATGTCCAGGTGCATGCCGTACGCGGCCTCGCGGTCGAACCGCAGCGCGCGGTTGGCCTCGAAGAAGTGGTAGTGCGAGCCGATCTGGACAGCACGGTCGCCGGTGTTGGCGACGGTGAGACTGACCTTGGCCCGGCCGGAGTTGATCTCCACGGGGTCGTCCCCGTAGAGGTAGTGGGCTCCACCCGACATCGTTGGTCTCCTCGGTGGTTCAGGCGGCGGTTCAGGCGCCGATCGGGTCGTGGCAGGTGACCAGCTTCGTTCCGTCCACGAACGCCGTCTCGACCTGGAGGACGGTGAGCATCTCGCGTACCCCGGGCATCACGTCGTCGGCGGAGACGACCTTGCGGCCCAGTTCCATGCACTCGGCCACGGTGTGTCCGTCGCGGGCGGCTTCGAGCACGGCCTCGGTGATCAGCGCGGCCGCTTCGCTGTAGTTGAGCTTGGTGCCCCGGTCCCTGCGGCGCCGGGCCAGGTCCGCCACCACATAGACGTGGAGCTTGTCGATTTCGCGCGGTGAGAGGTTCATGGCGTCACTTCGCTTTCTCGTACGACATGCCGGGCCGGTCCATCGCCGGCGCGGCCCCCAGGAAGAGCCAGGTCGTCACGACGAACGGCCAGGTGAAGGGTGACCCGCCGGACGGCTGGGCGAAGGCCGTCCAGGCGGTGGTGAAGGGGACCGAGGCCACGACGGCGAGTACGGCGTAGCCCGCGGTCCAGGGCGTCAGGGTCAGGAAGGTCGCCGCCAGCGCGATGGCGACGAGCACGCCGTTGTAGCCGTAGAGCCCCTCGCCCAGCCGGTCGGCGGGCAGGCCCATGACCCAGGCGGTCACGATCGCGACGGCGCTGCCGCAGGCGGCGGCGCCGGCCGCCCGCCAGGAGGTGACGAGCAGTCCGGCCAGCACGATCAGACCCGCGTACCACCGGTCGAGGAAGAAGACCTGACCGATGTTGTCGCAGAAGGCGTGCCCGATGTCCGCGAGGGACGGGGCCGCGGTCCGCGCGGCCGCTGCGGCGGGTGCCGCCGGGGCCGTGGGCAGCGCGATCGCCATGACACCGGCGACGAGGCAGTACGGGGCGGTCAGCACGGGCAGCCCGACGCGGCCCAGGAGGCGGACGGCCGCCGCGCTCAGCACCGAGCAGACCGCCGCCGCGAGGACGGCGAGCAGCGCGGTCCGCCAGGAGGCGCCGAGCTGGACGAAGAGCGCGATGCCGACGAGGCAGCCGCAGTACCCTTCGAGGCCCTGTCGCAGCCGGTCGCCCCGGTCGCTGCGCAGCGCCGCCGCGGTCCCGGTGGACGCCAGCGTGCCGAGCAGTCCGAAGACGCCGATCCGACAGTCGTCGGCGAACAGCGCGACGAGGAACAGCAGTCCCGTCCACGGACTCGCGCTCAGCGCGACCTGCGCGATACCGCGCGCCTGTGTCCGCCCGACGGCGACCGGGCTCCAGCTCGTGGACCGCACCGCCTGAGACGCCGTAGGCATGGCTGTTCTCCCTGTGTGAAAAACCCGAAGGAGCCATCAACCCCCTTGCACGACGGGGAAGATGGGATCGCTTCAACGCTCTGTTGAACACTACGCCCGCTTCCGGCCATCAAGATCGAAATCGCGTGGTGACCACCTGGGCACGCAGCGGGATCACCGCAGGCAGCGTGGCCGAGCCGAGGGCCTCGGGTGTCGCGCCTTGACCGGGATCGAGCCATCCGTTGAACATCTCTTGGACCGATCCAGGTGAAGTGCAGACCAATCGTCCGGAGTTCGGAGTGGAGCCGGGAAGCGGTCCGCCAAGGGCCGGTCCGCCGGATGCTCAGGCGCGGTGGACCGGGTCCGCGACCCGGGCGGCGGCGAGCGGCCGCCAGGACAGCCCGAGGCGGCGGTAGAGGCGGATGGCGGCGGTGTTCCAGCCGTCGACCATCAGCGCGGCCATGCCGTGGTCGGCGACGAGACGGTCCAGGACGAGACCGCACACGGCCGTGCCGGCGCCCCGCCCGCGCGCACGCTCGGCGGTGGCGACCCCGGCGAGGAATCCGACGTCGGGCGCGCTCCAGGCGTCGGCGGCGCACGCCGTCAGCGCCCCGGAGTCGTCGCGCACCCCGGCCCAGCGGCGCACGCCGGGGCGGCCGGGGTGGGCATGGGAGTGGGCGAAGGCCTCGTCCAGCAGCCGGGCGACGTCCGGGTGCTCCGACGGGGTCAGCCACGCGGCCCGCCGCCGTGGCCGGTGGCGGCCTCCGTCTGCATCCAGCCGAAGGCGTCGACGAACTCCAGCTCCGGAAGGCGGGTCACGAGGTCGCGGACGAGGTTCTCGTCGCCGAGGGGCCGGAAGGCCGGGCCGAGCCGGGGCAGCAGCGCGCGGACCAGGGTCGCGGCGGCGCCCGCGGGACCGGTGACGGCCAGTCGGTCGCGGCCGGACAGGGCGGGGGCCGCCACCGCCGTGGCCTCGCCGAGGAAGAAGGCCCGCGCGCCGTCGAGCAGACCGCCGGCCGCCCACAGCAGGAGCGGGTCACTGTTCGCCGCGGCCCGGACGTCGTCGAGGGAACGCAGCTGACGCGGATCGGCCATGGGCACAGGTTAGTCGGCGTGCGGGCCCGCGCCGGTGACCCCGCAGGCGGCCCGCGCCTCGGCGCACCCGCGCGGACGCCGGGTCGGGCGGCGTCCGCGCGGGTGCCCCGGGGCCGGTCAGCCGGTCAGCCGGTCAGCCGGTCAGTCCGACGGGACCTTCAGTCTGTCCCAGCTGGTCCGGCCCGGGATGCCGTCCGCGTCCTTGCCCCGGTAACCGAGCTTGTGCTGCCAGGCCGCGTAGGACGTGCGGTCGGCTTCGGTCCACTCCGGGCTCGGGCCCTTCTCGTAGCGGCCGCAGCCCTCGGCGACCAGGCGGCGGCCCATGGCGGTGATCAGGGGCGACTTCTGCCCCGTGTGGAAGAAGCCGGCGCCCGGGAACGGCGCGTACTCGGGCTTGGGCCCGGGCTTGGGGCCGCCCGGCTCCTTGCCGCCCTCGCCCGCGAGCCGGTCGGCGATGCGCCCCCGCATGCCGTCCATGGTGAAGCCCCGCGGGTCCTGCTTGCCGGGCTGCCACTCCTTGTGGCCGATGACGGAGCGCTCCGACCACCCGTGGTGCCGGCAGATCGCGGCGGCCACCTTCTCGATGGCCTCCTTCTGCGCCTCGGGCCAAGGGTCCTTGCCATCGCCGAGGTTGACGCACTCGAAGCCGTAGAAGTGCCGGTTGCCGTCGATGTCGGCCTGGTTGTCCCGGGGCAGCTTCGACTCGTTGACGACCGCCCGCAGCACGTCGCTGTCGCCGAGCCCGGCGTGGTTGGCGCGGCCGTTGCCGACGAGGTGGACGTGGCCGTCCTTGTCGATGACCCCGTGACACAGCGGCCCGGGCAGGCCCGAGTAGCCGTCGTAGCAGATGTTCACGGAGTTCTCGGTGCCCGAGGTGACGGTGTGGTGGATCATCACGCCGTTCACCGGGCCCCAGGGCCCCTTGGTGTTGCGGTTGTGGTGGCGCCAGTCGCGCACCTCGTGGACCGTGAGGCCCTCCGCGCGCAGGACCTCCAGCAGCTTGGCCGCGCTCATCGGCTGGGCCATCACTCGTCTCCTTCCGCGGCGGCCTCCGCCGCCGCCGTGGTCTGGGAGCGCCCCTCGGCGGGACCGGCCTCGGCGGTCCGTTCCTCGTGTGCGGCGCGGGCCTCGGCGTCCAGGGCCGCCCGGTCGGCCGGCGGGATGTCCGCGGCGAGCGCGCCGAAGGCCTGCCGCAGGTCGGCGGTGCTGCCCTCGCCGGTGACCAGTGCCAGCGGGGCGACGTGCCGGTCGATGCCCGCCGGGGCCTTCAGCAGCGGGCGGCGCGCGGCGTCCGTGTCCCACTCGACGCCCCCGGTGGCGGTGCGGGCGGGGATCAGCCAGTGGTCGCCGGTGCGGTAGGCGCCGTTCTTCGCGAAGTAGACCTCGACGCCGTCCTCCAGCGGCAGCCACTCCCCCTCGGCGAGCGGCACGGCACCGCCCTTCAGGGCGTTCGTCCGGCCCTTGCGCCGGGGCCCTTCGCGGTGGTCCCAGCGGCGCAGGTACGGGTGCAGGTGCGGCAGGCGCCCGACGCGCGGGTCGGGCTCGGCGGAGAGGCGGACGCGGCGGCCGGGCAGGTCCAGTTCCTCGACCCGCAGCAGGGGCAGCGCCTCCAGCCGGGACGCGTACGCGGTGTCGGTGATTTCGACGTGGTCGCCGACCTCCAGATCGAGCTTGGAGTCGAGGCCCAGGGTCGCCAGCCGCACCCAGGTGCCGTCCAGTTCGTCCACCGGGAAGACGACCGAGCCGTTCTCCCTGGACCACTTGAAGGTGGCGTCGGCCGCCTCGCCGCCCGCGTGGATCTCCACCCGGTACAGCTGGTTCTCCGGGCCCCGGTAGCGGGCGTCGGGGCGGACCAGACACGGGTCCTCGTCGGCGTGCTCGGGCCGTTCGCCGCGGGCGGCGAGCCGGGCGGAGGGCGCCGCCTGGGCCTTCGCCCACTTCTCGAAGGCGTCGCGGACCGCGGCCGGGGACGGTTCGGCGTCCTCGATGTCCAGCGCGCTCAGGGGCAGCGGCAGCACCTGCCAGACGACCTTCGCGCGGGCGGCGGTGTCGGGCAGCGCCGCGCCGAGGGCGACCTCGCGCAGCGCCGGGTCCTCGGCCGCGGAGACCGCCCGCTCCCACACCCGGAGGTAGACGAGGAAGGGCGACCGGGCGGGCGAGGGCAGCCGGTCGCCGGGCCGCTCGGGGTCGCGGAACCCGTCGGGCTGGTTCCAGTAGTCCCAGTGGGCGTCCGTCTCGGCGGCCCGCTGTTCCTCGGTGTCCTCGTCCGGTACGGGGACGCCGGGCGCGGGGCGGTCCGCGTCGCACAGGATGCCGTCCACGTAGTAGCGGCCGCCGTGGATGTACAGGGTGTCGATGTCGTGCCTGCCGCCCACGTACTCGATGCGGAAGCCGCAGGCGCCGGCGGGGCCGCCGTGCCGGCCGATGAGGTCGGCGGCGAGGGTGCGGGCCTGGTGCAGCTGGATCGCGGTCTGCTCGTTGAGGTCGGCGTCCAGCTGGACACGGCCCTGCTGGGCGAGGACCGCGGAGTAGTGCCGCTCCGGGCGGAAGGTGGCGCGGGAGAGATCGGCGTGCATGAAGGGGGTCCCCCTGGTTCTCAGGTCTGCGGGTGGGTCGTACGGCGGCACCGCTCACGTCACGAAGAAGATCCCGGCGTCCGCGATCGCGGGTGTGTACTCGGCGAGCCGCGCCCTGAGTCCGTCCTCCCGCTGGGGGCGGTACAGGTCGTGGAACGCGCCGAGTTCACCGCCGTCATCGGCGCCGCGCCGGATCTGTTCGCGGCACCGGTCGGCCAACTGGCCGTACCAGGGCGTCCCGTAGCGTTTCGAGGCGAACAACGGTCGTACGGTCTCGGTGTGTTCGGCGCCGACGAGGTCGGGTTGGCAGCGGTGGCGGCGCGGGGTGCGCGAGCCGGGCGGCACAAAGCAGTGACGCAGGCAGCCGATGCCGCGCCGGGCCACGCGCAGCCGGCCGGTGAACAGGGAGTTCTCGGCGAACTCCACGGCGTGCGTGTGGACTTCCCCGATGACCGTGGTGCGGCGCAGGTGCAGCACGGCGTGCGCGTGGCGGCAGTCGGGGGCGGACAGGGCGGCGCGGTCGTCGCCGGTGGCGTCCAGGACGCTGTCGCGCAGCTGGATGTCGAGGGGGTCCTCGCCCACCTCGTCGCCGATGACCTCGATGGTGCCGAGGATGCTGTGTTCGATCCGGAGGCAGGCGGTGGTGCGTTCGAGGACGATGCTGGGTTCGTCGGGCGAGTGCGGCGCGCACTCGGGCTCCAGCGACCAGCCGGGCACGAGCGTGGAGTGCCGGACGACGACGGAGCCGACGGGCCCGGTGACATTGATGCCGCGCCCGGCGACGAGGAGGCCGTCCAGGACGATCCGCGGCCGTTCGTGCGGAGCGCAATCGGTGTGCGGGGCTCGGATGTTGAGGGCGTCGGGGCGGTTGCTGTACCAGTCGAGGAGCCGGATCACCGGCCGGGTGCCCTCGGCGGCGCGCAGTTCGAGGCGGTCGCCGGGGTCGAGGTCGAAGTCCAGCTGCTCCTGGTAGGCGCCGCTGTGGGTGATCTCGATGATGCCGGTCCGTCCGGTGCCGCGGTCGTCCTGCCAGGCCCGGTAGGCGTCCATGATCCGCCGGTACGGTTCGCCGGGCCCGACCCGGTAGAGGTCTGCGTCGGGGCGGGGCCCGCGGTCGGGGCGCGCGTACTCGCCGCCGCCCATGTCGGCGGCGAAGGCGTGGTGGTAGTCGACCCAGACGCCCTGGCGGGGCGCGCGGCGGGCGCCGAACGCGATCCGGCCCAGCTCCGGGTCGACGGCGATCTGCCCCCGCCCGGGCCGGTAGCGCCAGTCGGACAGGTCGGCGACGACGATGTCCTCCGGCGGTACGGGCCGGTCCTCGCCGTCGCGCCGGATGCACAGGCTCTTGCCGGGGCCGTAGTAGTCGGCGAGCCGGTCGTGCAGCAGCCGGCGGGTGATGAACGCGGGCACGTTGTCCACGGCGGCGAGGTGCGCGGGCGAGGGTTCGGGCACCGGACGGGTGAGCAGCGGGGTGTCGTTGCCGAGGATGGAGAAGGTGTAGAGGTTGCGGGCGCGGTCGACGCAGTAGGCCGGGGACGCGGTGAGCGCGTACGGCTTGAGCCGCCAGACGAAGAGCCCGACCCCGGCCGGTGTCCAACCGCCCTGCGTCCTCTCCGAGTCGGCGCGGCGTACGTCGGCGGTGCGGGAGGTCGTCTCGAAGGGGCCGCCCGCGACGGCGAGCGCCGAGCCGTCCCTCAGGTCGAGCAGCCGGCCGCGCTCCCCGCGCCGGCCGGTGACGCCCAGCCTGACCGGCTGGGTGTGGGCCACGTGCCGGGAGAGTTCGACGGCGCGGGCGGGCCAGTCGGCGACCCGCGCGGAGAGTTCCTCCAGCAGGTGCAGGGTGCCCTTGCGGCGCCGTTGGGCGACCGTGGCGGCCACGTCCCGGCGGGGGGCGACGGCCTCGGCGAGCGCCGCCCGGCCGCCGCCGTGCAGGCCGGTGGTGAGGACACGCTCGTAGCCGGGCAGGGTGCGGTAGCCGACCAGGTCGCCGAGGTAGGGCAGCACCCAGGGCGCGGCGGTCTCCACGAACAGGTCCTCGTACCCCTGCCGCACGCCGTCGCGGACCCGGTCCAGTTGTTCGCCGATCACCGCGAGCAGGGCCCGCAGCGGTTCGCCCTCCTCGGCGTCGCGCAACCGGTGGACGCGGGGCAGCAGTTCGGCGAGTCCGTCGGGGTGCCGGCCGGCCGGCGTCCACGGTTCGGCGTCGGGGGACATCACTTGACCTCCGTCAGGATCAGGGTGTCCGCGGCCCGCGCCGACAGCATGGCGAGCTGGGCCGGGCGGATGCCGCGGAAGACGACCACCGTCCGGCCCTTGGCCAGGCGCCGGGTGTCGGTGATGTCCGGGTTGAGGCGCAGCAGCCTCTCGAGCGGGATGCCGTGGCGGGCGCAGACCGAGGACAGGGTCTCGCCGTCGGCGTCGCGAACCGTGTAGGTCTGCTCGTCGTAGGCCGCCGGGTGCGCGGGCACCGACGTCTGCGGGGTGCCGGGACCGGCGAGCAGGGCGGTGAGCCGGTCCGGGGTGGCGGAGGCGGGCACGCCCGTGAAGACGTCGACGTCCACGTATGCGACGCCGGGCACGGAGTGGGCGGTGGCGAGCACCTCCGAGAGCCGGGCGGGCCGGCCCAGCTCCCGCCCCTCGTAGCCGAGGCGGAGCAGCAGCGCCTGGCGCAGCCGGGGTTCGACCGTCTCCCAGGCGTGGTCCGGGGCGAGTTTCACCTTGGCGGAGACCAGCAGCAGGACGAGTTCGCGCGTGTCCACCCGGACCGGCAGGTCGGGGTCGCCGTACGCGGTCAGGGCACCGCGCAGCGGGCGGAGGCCTTCCTCGGCGAGCGGCACGTCGTCGGTGCCGGCGACCGTCACATGGAGCACGCGCCGCCGTCCGTCGAAGAGTTCACGCGCGGCGGCCCGGCCGATGCCGGCGCGGGAGCGGGCGAAGTCCTCGTAGTCGGCCGGGGAGACCAGCCGGTCCAGGGCGGAGAC
>NZ_VOGW01000187.1:211706-213335 GCF_007896895.1 Streptomyces misionensis
AAGCGGTAGCGGGCGCGCACGTTCTCGTGTCCGCTGGGCAGCCGGGCGCCGTGGACGCCGTCGCCGAAGGTCACGGTGGTGCGGCCGTCGGCGGCGGTGCCGGTGATGTGGACGCGCTCGGTGGGGCCGCGTCCGGCGAGGCTGTCGACCTCGTGCCAGAGCACGCCGTCCACGCGGATCTCCAGGACGGGGGTGGCGCCGAGGGGGTTGTCGGCGGCGAGCCAGGTCAGCGGGGACTGCCAGAGGGCGAAGGTCTGGTTGACGCGGTCGGAGTCGCCGCTGCCGATGGCCTCCTCGCGGCTCTCGCCGTGGGTGGCCTCGACGACGTTGCCGAGGACGCGCACGCTCGCCCGGCGGTAGCGGTGGACCAGGTTCGTGGTGAGGGTGAGGCGGGTGTGGACGTGGTCGCCGGGGAGGGCGGGGTCGACGGCCGGGTCGGCGGCGGCGACGGTGACCACCTCGCCGGCGGTGACCCCGCGCGCGCCGGGTACGTCGGTGCGTTCACCGCTCACGAGGAGGGTGCGGCCGGGGCGCAGTCCGTCGTACAGCTCGGCGAGTTCGATCTCGTTGCCGTGCACGTCCTCGCCGAGCGGCTCGTCGGCCGGGCGCAGTGGCTCGCCCGCCGCGTGCACGGTGGTGTCGCGGATGTGGGAGAGCAGGACGTCGAACTCGTCCAGCCAGGGGTCCGCCAGGGTGAGTTCGGTGCCGCGGCCGGTGATGCCGTAGTTGCTGTAGGCCGCCGTACGGACCGCCGTCACCTGGGTGGTGACGAAGGCGAGTGCGGCGTCGCCCGGGACGCCGGTGCCCTTGGCCGGGCGCTCGATCGCGACCCAGCTGCCGACGGCGATGCCGTCCTGGACGCTGTCCAGTTGCAGGATGCGGCGGTTGAGGGGTGCGGGCTTGCTCGCGATGACGATCTCGACGTTCGGTTCGGTGCCGCCGACCGTGTAGGTGACGCTCACCTGGTACTCGCCGTGGGTGAACTGCCTGCTGCCGCCGGGTTTCAGGGAGAACTGCTCGGCGGTGCCGTCGGTCAGCGCGATGTGGACGGTGCCGTCGTCCTCGGGCCGGGAGACGAAGAGGCCGCCCTCGGGCAGGCCCGCGTGCAGGCGGGCGGTGACGCCGGGTTCCTCGGCGGCGGCCGGGCGGCGGGTCAGCCAGCTCAGCTCGTGGTCGCGGGCGGCGCGTGTGGACAGGTCGACCTGGCCGGGTCCCAGGGTGAAGGTGACCGGCTGGGTGGCGGGCAGGTTCTCGGCGCGCTGGTCGGAGCTGCTGCCCTCGACGTACTGGAACTCGGCGCGGACCGGTGTCCTGCCCGCGGGGTCGTACACCACGCGCATGCTCGCCAGCGCGGCGCCGGTCAGCGGCCAGTCGGCGGTGCGGATGACGCGGCCGCGGGCGTCCTGGACCGGTTTGAGGGGGGCGTTCGCGCCGAAGGGGGCGGCGGTGACGCGCATCGCGAACAGGGCGCGCAGCAGCGGGCCGGCGGCCGGGGCGGTGGCGCTGCGCCAGGCCGGGTAGAGGCCGGTCAGGCCCGGGTCGAGGGCGGTCAGCAGGCGGGCGGGCGGGGCCGGGACCGGCCGACCGGTGTGCTGGTGGCGTACCGTCCCGTGGACGCCGCCGAGCCCC
>NZ_VOGW01000187.1:213615-214041 GCF_007896895.1 Streptomyces misionensis
GCGCCGGCCGCCTGGGCGGGTGCCAGGGCCAGGGCGCGCCCGGCCAGTTCCGTCAGGACGGCCTCCAGCTGTTCGAACCATGCCGCGACGTCCTCGTACGGCTCCGCCAGCACCTCGGCCTCGCGCAGCCGGGCCACCGGCTCGTCGAGCCGGCCGGCGAACTTCTCCGGGGTGTCGACGGTGTCGAGGTCGCTGCGCAGGGGGGCGAGGACCTGGTCGTCGAAGTCCTCGATCAGACGGCTGACCGGGCGCGGGTTGCGGACCTCGGGGGTCGCCGGCCCGTCGCCGCGTTCGCCGCGGGCGGCCGGCTCCGCCGTCCTGCGCCGCTCCCCGGCCCCCATTTCCGTCCGCCATCGCGGTGCCCACTCGGGCCCGGCCTGCTCCGCCGCCTCCTACGCTTAGCCCACTCACTCCCCCTTCCAGCGT
>NZ_VOGW01000187.1:214062-230685 GCF_007896895.1 Streptomyces misionensis
GCCGACTGGGGCAGGGCGAGCGCGGTGACCTCTTCCTCGCGGTCGACGCAGACGCCCGCGATCGGCACCAGCTTCCGCTCGCCGCCCGCCTGTTCGCCGAAGACGAAGAGGAGCCGGTCGCCGGTCCGCAGGGAGGTGGCCGTGCCCTCCACGAACAGTTCGGAGCGGCGGGCGAGGTCGTCGGGGGTGAAGAGGGAGGGCCGGCGGCGCCGTACCGCCAGTTCGTTCCAGTCCCAGCGGGCGGTGAGGTCCCGGGAGGTCTCGAAGGTCAGCGACTGCTCGTCGGCGGAGGCGGGCACGCTGTGGCTGCGGGCGCCGCGCGGGATCGTCACCGGCAGGGTCTCGGCGCGCGGGTCGCGTTCCAGGGTGTACGCCAGATGGGTGGTGGCGGCCACTCCTGGGCGCGGCCGGTGCCCGACGAGCCGGCCCAGCAGGACCAGGGAGCGGTGGTCGGAGGCGGTGCGGAGGTAGGCCTCGTCGGCGATCCGCTCGGAGTGGAAGGTGAGCAGGTCGCCGAGGACGGCCGCGGCGTCGAGGAGTCCCACGGCCGGGTCGTCGGGGGTGCGTACGGTGAGCCCGGCGAGCCCCGGGTACGCGGGTGAGGCGAGCCGGTCGAGGAGGGCGGCGAGGAAGGTGGCGTACTCGCCGACGCGGTAGTCGAGGGCGGTACGGCCGGGCGGGTTGTGCAGGGGGGCGGGGGCGAGGCGCTCGTCGTGGCCGCCGCACGCGCCGCCGCAGGAGCAGGACCGGCTCATCGGGCGCCTCCCAGGGTGATCTCCAGCCGGCCCTGCTCGGGCCGGTCGGGGTCGTTGTCGCAGGTGGCGATCTCCAACGGGCCGAGTCGCAGCACGCCGTCCTCCTTCTCTCCCCGGTCCGGTTCGAACAGCCGCCGCAGCCGGGTCACTTCGACGCCCTCCACACCGGGGACGGCCGCGGCGACGGCGACCAGGCGGCTGAGCCGCACCGGTTCGCCGAAGGTCAGGGCGTCGGGGTGGAAGAAGCCGAGCCGGCCGCCGGGCAGCCGGCCGCTGCCGAGGACCCGGTACAGGTCGGCCAGGATCTGTCCGTGCTGGTGCCCGGGCCGGGCGCACACCCGCAGCGCGATGTCCACCGGCACCGGCCGGGCGGGGCCGACCGCCAGGTCGTGGCCGATGCGCCGGTACGGCTCCAGGGCCTGAGCCACCGTGTCGAGCAGACGCGGCGACGGGGGACCGCCGTGGGCGTCGACGGCAATGTGGGCCTCCTGCGTGCTGCCGGTCCAGCGGATCTCGGCAGCGGCCCGCTGGACGCCGGGCAGGGCGGAGGCTAACGCCGCGTAGTCGGCGGCGGTGACGGCGCGCAGCCGGGTGCGGCGCAGGTCCAGGGGCGCCAACTGGCGTACCTGCTCCAGCGGTTCGGGTTCGGTGCCGCCGGTGGCCGGCAGCGGGTTGCGGACGGTGGCGGCCGGCACCGGCTCGCCGGGCTCGCCCGCTGCCACGACGAGGTGGTTGATGGCCTCGGCGCCGACGTTGCCCGCGCTGCCGCCGCCGATGCGGTAGCGCACCGCGAGGTGTGCTCCGGGGGCCGGCTCGGCGCCGTGCCGCCCGTCGCCGAAGCGCAGGGCGAGCCGCCCGTCGTCCTCCAGCTCACCGACGAAGTGCCGGTCGCGGGGTCCGCTGTCGAGCAGGTCGCGGCGCGGCTCCCACTCCGCCGCGCCGTCGGTGAGGCGTACGGCGGGCAGGGCACGGCGCGGGTCCTGGGCGAGCGCGGCACTCGCCGGGCCGCGCAGCACCGGCTCCCCGGGGTGCAGTCCGGTGGCGTACGCAGGGCCCCAACTGTGCGCGATCTCCCAGGCGATGTGGGCGTCGAGGACGGTGCCGGCGCGGGCCCGCGCGGTGAGGACGGCGAGGCGCCGCTGCTTGCTGTCGAGCAACTCGTCCCCTCGGTGCAGCAGTTGGCGCAGGGCGCGGACGGGATGGCGGCGCAGTTCGAGCCGTTCCAGTGGTTTCGGTCCGAAGAGCACGGTCAGTTCGGCGATCTCGTCCTCGGCAAGTCCGTCGCGGGCGCTGCGCCACAGCTCGACCAGCCGCTGCCGGACCCGGTCCGGGATCGCGGCGAGCCGCTCGGCCTGTGCGGCGGCGACCGCCGCCGGGTCGGGGAACGGCACGGCCTGGGTGACGGGGGCACGGCCCAGGACGGGACGGAAGCGGGGCCGGACGCCCGGGTAGACGCTCTGGGCGAGCAGCGTCCGCAGGGCCGTGGCCTGCGCGTACGCCGCGCCGGGTACGACGTGCTCGTGGCGTTGTCCGGCCCGTTCCAGACCGATCCCGGCGCGCAGGACGGCCCGCTCCCCCACGACGTCGAACAGCTCGCGGACGTCGTCGGGGCGCAGCGCCCGGCCGTCCTCGGCGCGGTCCGTCAGCGAGGCGATGAGCCGTGCCGGGGCGTTGCCCCGCGTGGGGTCCTCGCAGCCGGAGCCGGGCGGGCCGCAGGGCGCCACGACGGCCGGGACCGGCGGTACGGTGACTCTCTCGACGGTGCCGGAGCGGCCGTGGTCCACGAGGACGGCGTTGCCGCGGGCGAGGGTGACGTCCTCGACGGGCAGGCAGTCGCGTCCGCCCCGGGTGGTCAGGCGGAACGGGCGGCGCAGGGCGTCCTCGGCGGCCCAGGTGACCTCCAGCACGGGCTGGTCCTCCACCTGGTCGAGACCGGGGGTGACGGAGGTGAGGCGGACGGCCTGCCGGTGGGCGGGGTCGGCGTCGCCCGGGGTGCCGGTGCGCGGGCCCTTGACCTCCTCCAGGATCAGCACGTCGCCCGGTTTCAGGGCGAGCCCGCGGTCCCGGCGGGTTTCCGGGTCCGCCCACTCGTCGCGCAGGGTGGCGGCGGTGGCGCCGGCGGGCAGCGCGCACACCTCGCCGTCCCAAATCCACAGCCGGATCGCGTTGTGCGCGACCCGCAGTTCCAGCGGCTCGCCGGCGACGACGGGCTCGAAGACCTCCACCGAGCCTCGCTCGTCCAGGTCGCCGAGGTCGTTCTCGTCGATGACCGTGCCGGGTGCGGGGCGGTCGTGCGGGTCGAGGGTGCGTACGTCGACCGAGGCGAAGCGGTAGGTGCCGGGTGCCAGGGTGCGGTCGGCGGCGGTCTGGACGGTCACATAGGTACGGGCGTTGCAGCCGTCGTGCATCGCGTAGTCGATGAGCCGGACGTGCCGGCGCACGGAGACGCGGCGGCGGGCGGTGTCGAGGTAGGCCTCGGTGGCGACGGCGTCCTGCTGGTAGCTGATCTGGTCGCCGGTGTGGGCGAGCAGTTCCACCAGGGTGATGCCCAGGTCGGCGGGGTTGCGCTCGGCCCAGTCGGGAGTGGTCAGCGCGAGCCGGTCGAGCAGGAGCTTACGGATGGTGTCGTAGTCGCGGGCGGTGTAGTCGATCACGGGCGCGGCCGGGTGGCCGGCGCCGTGCGCGCCCTCGTCCACGCAGTCGAAGGGGCTCGGGCAGTCGGGCCGGAAGCGGAACTCCGCACGTGCGTACCGCTGGTCGAAACCGTGGTACGGCTCGGTGCCCGGCCTGCCGTAGGGGTCGGCCTCCACCAGGGACAGCCGGTAGCGGGAGGTGTCGCCGGCCCGGTCGAGGGTGACGTGGAGCCGGTCGTCCAGCTCGGGGTCCTCCTCGCGTTCGACGCTGACGTCCACGGCGGTGAGGCCGGTGACACGCCGGCCGCCGTCGATGCGCACGTTCTCGGGGCCGAGGCCGCCCGGCGCCTTGCCGAGAAAGGTGACGGTGAGCTGCAGCCCGTCGTCGCTCACCTCGACGGCGTCGACCCCGTTGAGGTGGGCGGCGCGCACCTTCGCCCGCCGGGAGGCCCCCGCGCTCATGCCGCCCTCCCCTCGAAGAGGTCCTCCCGGACGGCGCCCGTGGCGCGGACCAGGTAGGACAACTGGACGCGTACGGTGTCGTCGCCGCAGTCGATGTCCAGGGACACCACCTCGATCAGGTCGCCCAGCCAGCGCTGGAGGGCGGCCTGGACGGCGAGTTCGAGGGTGCTGACCAGTTCGGGGGCGGTCGGCGCGAAGACCAGGTCGAGCAGTCCGCAGCCGAAGTCGGGGCGCATGACGCGCTCGCCGGGGCTGGTGAACAGCAGTTGTTCGACGAGGTCGTGGATGTGCTCGGCGGGGCGGGCGTGCGCGGTGCGGCCGCGGCGGTCGGCGTGGAACGGGAACGCGATGTCGCTGCGCGGGCGGGCTTGTTGACTCGGCGGCCTCATCGGACGGTGACCTTTCGCTGCGCGGCCTGGACGACGGGGGGTCCCTGCGGGACGAGGGCCGCGCTGAAGCACTGGGCGGCACCGGTGTCGAGCAGCACGGGCGCGCCGTCGGCCGTGACGCCGGTGTCGGTGGCGGTCCAGCGGACGCAGACGCACGGCGAGGGCACGTCGTCGACGGTGTGCGGGCAGCCGGTGACGACGTAGGCGTGGGCGGCCGTGGCCACGGCGACACCCTCGACGCGGACGCCGCCGGAGGGTGTGGTGACAGGTGTGGCGCGGCCGCCGTGCGGGCAGCCGATCACGGCGCCCGCGTGGAGCAGACTCCCGGACAACTCTCTTCCCCCGTTTGTCTATCGCTTGGACTGAACGGTCAACTGACCCTGGTTGATGGTCACTTCGCTGCCGCGCAGGGTGATCTCGGCGCCCGCGCCGGTGGCGATGACCACCGCTCCCCTGGTGATGCGGATGTAGGCGCCGCCCTGGGCCTGAAGGAGGATGCCCTGTTCGGCGCCGGCGGTGTCGTTGAGGACGATCTTGTGCGCGCCCGGGGTCTGCACCACCACCGGTTTGCTCGGTGCGCCGGCCTGGAGTTCGCGGCGGGCGTCGGGCGGCAGTTCGCTCGCGTCGCCGTACCAGCACCCGGTCCACACCGGGAAGCTGGGGTCCCCCTGCTCGAACTCCACCCAGACGCCGGCGCCCGGCGGCGGCACCACGAACTGCCCGGACTCGGGCCCGGTGAACGGCAGGCAGGGCAGCGCCCAGGTGGACGGCTCGTCGCCGAGGACGTCCGGGACCTCGGCCGTGATCCGGCCGAGCCGCAACGGGTCGTCGTTGCTGACCACCCGGCCGCGGAACTTGCCGAGATAGCGATTGCTGGGTGCCGCCATGGTCGGAGTGCTCTCCTGGTCGCTGGGTCGGGTGTGTCACGGCCGGACGGTGTCGCCGCGCGCCTCCAGGCCCTCCCGGGAGAGGGTGAAGTTCTGCTGGAAGGAGCCCGGACGGAGGTTGTGGGTGACGGACTTGACGTAGTAGTCGCCGTCGTACGCCCGCCCGGCACCGCGGACGCCGACGAGCCGGCGCGGCTGGAGGAGGTAGCCGTGCCGGTTGACGTCGAGCGAACCGGAGCCGGAGATGACGTCGGCGGAGACGGCGGCGCGGGCGAGGAGTTCGGCCTCGGCCTGCTCGCGCTGCTGTTTGGCGGTGCCGGAGAGGGTCTTGCGCTTGAGCGCGGGGGTGGCCCGGCGGCCGAGCGGCGGACGCAGGGGGCTGATCGGTGGCTGGGGCAGGAGGGTGGACTGGCGGGTGCCGGGGTCCTGCCAGCGCGCCTGGGGCTCCTCGCGTGCGGTGCCGTCGTAGGCGAAGGTCAGCTGGTCCACGGTGGACAGGGCGTCCATGTTGACGTTGAGGGCGTGCTGACGCAGCCCGAGCCGCACCTCGGGGCCCCAACGCGCCGAGGACTGGCCGGGGTTGGGGCCGGGCTCCAGATAGAAGGTGTAGCCGTTGGCACGGGCCAGTTCGGTGACGTACTGGAGGTCGGTGCCGGTCTGGTAATGGACGCGCAGGTCCTGGTGCGGGGGCTGGGCGATCTTCTCCTGGTAGACGTCGGGGCGGATGCCGTAGTCGGAGTACCGGCGCAGGATCGCCAGCACCCGCTGGGACGGCGGCAGGTTGGGGTAGGGCGCGGTGCGTTCCTCCAGGTCCATGAGGAGCGTCAGGTCCTCGCCGGTGACGGTGAGGGTGGAGTGGCCCGGGCGGTTGCTGGCGCCGACCTCCTGGCGCACGATCAGTCCGTCGAAGAGCACTTCGGGGGTGCCGCGGACGCTGACGGTGAGGACGACGCGGGTCTTCGGGTCGAAGAAGCCCTCGGGCAGCAGTCGTTGGTTGAGCAGCCCGTTCTTCGTGAGATCGAAGGCGAACTGGAAGCCGCTCCGCTCCCCGGCCGTGGCCGTGATCTGCGCGGACAGCAGCGCCTCGGCGACCTCCGGGGGGACCGGGCGGGCCAGCTTGGGCCCCATGAGGAGCTGGATGTGCACGGGGCCCTGCCCCACGGGCTGTTCAGACACGCCGCTCTCCGTGCGGGAACCCGCCGGCGAGCGGGATGCCGATGACCCGTCCGGGCTCGTCCGTCAGCTCCCGCGGGTCCAGTACGGGGTTGGCGTCGGCGATCCGCCACCACTGGCCGGGGTCGCCGAGGAAGCGCTGCCCGAGCAGGTCGGGCCGCTCCCCCGCCCCGACCACGTGCGGCTTGGTCTCCTCGGTGAGCGGCGGCAGCAACCGCCGCTTGGTGTACCGCACTTCGATGCCGTCGGCGCGCCGGTGCACACCGATCTCGGCGTCGTGGTACCGGCTGGTGCGCGGGTAGGGGTGGGCGCCCGGTATCGAGTCCAGCGCGTTCTCGTACGGCTCGGTCTCCGCCATCTTCTCCTCATCCCCTTCCGGTCACGAGGTCGGCGCCGCCGAGGCCCAGCGCGCCGAGGCCACCACCGCGCGCGGCGGCCGCGAGCCGCTCCTTCTGCGCCAGGTGCGCCATGTACAGGTCCGCGCCCCGGTGCCCCGCCGGCAGATCGCTGACGGTCAGGATCTTCATCCCGATGCCGAGGGAGGCCCGGATCGGGTTGAGGTTCACGTCGAACGCCGACTCGTTGACGGACAGCTCGGTGAGCCGCACCGGCAGCACCCGCTTGCTCCCCCAGGTGAACAGCGTCAGCGGCATCTCGATCGGGCTGATCTCGATGCTGCCCTTCTGCGTCAGCCGGGTCGCCTCGCGCAGCTGCGCGGTGGTCGGCTGCACCAGCATCTCCAGCACGGCGAGCTGCGGATGAATCCCGTCCGGCGCGGCGATCTCCAGCTGATCGGTGGCGTCGATCTCGGCGGTGAACTTCCACGTCTCCTGCGCGGGCCCCTTGAGCCGCAACGCCTCGTTCCGATCCCCACTGCCGGTCCCCCCACCCCCGGCGTCCCCGCCGTCCCCGGCGGACTGGGGCGCGATGCTGCGTTCCAGGGTGTCGGGGTTGAACTGGAGGACGATGACGCGTCGGGGGGTGCCGTGGTCGGGGTCGACGACGACGAGACCGGAGCGGATGGGTTTGGGGATGTCGGCGTAGCGGGTCATGCCTTCTCCTGCCAGTCAGTAGATCCAAGGCTTGTCTAAAGCCCCAAACCGCCACCGCCGAGTTGACGAAGAGCCATGGCCCACCAGTTCTCGGACAGCTCGAAGGAGAACGGGTCAATATCCATCAACGCCCCCCGAAGATCGTCAAGCAACTCTTCCTTGGCGGTAGGATCGGCAGCGATTCCCTGAGTGAACCTCTCAATACGGTAGAGGAACTCCACGAACTCGCCGAGATTGTTGTTCACAACCTCAGCACGAGGTTTCGTTCCGTCCAATTGCACCAGCATCACGAATCTTTCGTAGGCGGAGAGTGAAAACCGCATCCCCGAATCTCCAGGGGGACCGCCAACGATCACCTCGCGGTGCTTCTTTCCGTCACGAGTGGTCACATCAATGACTCGAAGAAACTCGGGCCCCCCTCGGACCTCGGTCGTAAAAAATGGTGCACTGCCCCGGGGAAGCCCGACAGTTGTCAGAACCTCGGCATCCTGGGGTGTGACCCCAAGTCGGTCAGCTTCTTGTTCGGGCAACGTGATGACATTGTCGCGGCCGTAGAGATCAACCATGTCCTGGTGCGTAATCATTTCTTTTTCTTCTTCTTGCTCGGCGGCTTTTGCGTGGAGCTCCAGGAGACATCGATGTTGACGATCGTGCCCGCAGGAACCATTTCCTTACCGATTTTCAGCTGATGTACGACATCGCTTCCCATGTCCAGGTTGGTCTGCTTGTCCAGCAGGTAGAAGTTTTTGTAGCTGTCCAGCCCACCCAGCTGCAAGTCGTGCTCATGGTCCGCCTGCATATTGTTGATGCGCCGGCCGATTCCCAACTGCAGTGCAGGATCCGCTGTGCTGAGCCTGGCTCGCCTTTCCACCGCCTTTTTGAAGTTCACTGTCATGTTGGTGAGTCGGCGTGCGTCTTCCTTTCTCTGCGGAATACCCGCCTCAAGTTGCCGGGCTTCCTCCTCCTTTCCCTCCTTCCTGAGCTTATTGGCCTTGACCATGACCATGTACTCAAAGATTCCGGGTGAAGCCTCCTTACGGAACGTGGCGCCTGCCTGACTGAATCGCTTGAGGGCAAGGGCCTTGCGGGTGAACCCTACCAAGTCATAATGATCGTATCGGTGGATCGTGATGTCCCGCTTTTCAAGCTCATGGTCCGGCATCTCACCAGGTTGACCCATCCTTCGACGATTCTTGACCTGGTTAAGCGCCTCGTCTTCGAGAACCCGCTGGAACTTGTCCTCGTACTCCCTGTCCAGGACCTCTTCGCCACTTTCCGGATCTCGCCTGACGGGCTCCGGTGTCTCGGGTTCGAAATCTGGCTTGTCGTGATTTTGAACGTCCCTCTCTGCCGCCCTGATCTTCTGGAGTGGCTCGTCGTTCAGATTGGCCCGCTCCGCTTCATCCAACTCGTCCAGCAGTCTTTCCATCTTCAGAGTGAACTCATCTAGACTCTCTCCTTCATGGAAAAGCAGCCAATCGTCGAAGCGCTGGATCCCCAGTGCAGCCTCAAGTCGCACCTTCTGGTCAGGGTTGCCCTTGAAGTGCAGCCGCAGCATGGCGCGCATGGCTCGTGCAGCTTCAGCAGACGGATTGAGGCTCGCCATTACGGAAACCGGGTTTCCGTTTCTGGCCTCCAGAGCGGTCAACCGATACCAGATCTTGAAGCCACGCAGTGCGGCTTGCAGTACGAGTGAGTTGACGCCCTTGTCCGTCATTCGGTTGATTCGCGGTTGAAGCCGCGCGACGATCTTTCGCAGCCGCTCGTCCTTCGAGTCCTTGGACTCCTCGTCCTTCTTCCGCCGGTCCTTCTTCTCCTGCTTCTTCTTGGCCGAGTCCTTCTCCTTGGACCTCGGGCCCTCGTGCTTGTCGCGCTTGCGCCTCGGGCCCTTCCGGTCGTGTTCGTGCTTCGGCTTCTTTCCGTCCCTGTCCTTCTCCTTCGGCCTCCGACTGTCGCCTTCCTTGTCCTTGGACTTCGACTTGCCCGGCCCCTCGCCCTCCTTGCCCTCGGGCTTGTGCCGGGGGGCTTCCTGCTCCGCGTCCGGCTTGCGCCTGCCCGGGGCATCCGGGTCCGAGGACTTCGGTTTGTCGGAGGTCTTGCCGTCCCTGTCCTTGGGCTTCGACGTGTCGGGCGTGTCCCCGTCCCCGGACTTCGGCTTGCCCGGGTCCCGGTCCTTGGGATTGTCCGAGGCCTTTTCGTCCGGGCTCTTCGGTTTGGGTTCCGGCTCGTTCTTCGGCTTCGGCCGCGGTTCCGGCTCGGGTTTCGGTTTGGCGGCCGGGGTGGGCCTGGTGTCCGGTTTCTCGGTGGGGTCCTTCGGGCGGCCGTTCCTGTCCTTGGCCGTCGGCTCGGCGCCGGAGGGCGTCTTCGGTTTGCCGTCCTGGGTCCGGGGCGCATTCGGGTCCGTGTCGCGAGGCGTCCTGCCGTCGGAGTCGGGCTTGCGGCCGGCGGGCTCCTCGTCCTTGGGCTTGCGGGGGCCCTGGCCCTCCGTGTCCCCGGCGCCCGCGCCCCGGCGGCCCCCCGGCTTGCCGAACCTGTCCTTGGTGAGCTTGGCCGCGACGCCCCGCAGCCGGCGGCCCACCTTGGCGACGTACTTGCCGATCTGGTTGAGGAGGGCCTGGTACAGGACCTCCAGAAGGGCGACGACACCCGCGGCGACGGCCTTGGCGAAGAGGATGCCGGCGCCGCCCATGCGAACGGCCTTGAGCCAGGTGAGGACCGCTTCGAGGGAGCTGAGGATGGCGCTCAGGGCGCCCCAGGCGGTGCGGATCGCGTCGATGACCGCCATCACCCAGCCCGCGCCGGGGATGAGTTTCGCGACGACCTTCGTGATCACCAACTCGCCGATGATGAGCGGGAGTTGCGGGACGACCGCGTCCCAGGCCTCCTTGACGATCTGAGCCAGGGAGAAGCCGCCCCTGATCAGCTTGTCGATGATCGCCTTCGGGACACCGATGATCTCCTGGATCTTCTCCTGGAACCAGGCCTTGACGGCCGTGGACACCTCACGGAAGAGGTGGTTCTTCGCGCCGTCCACCGCGGAGTTCTTCGCACCGCCGAGCCATCCTCCCGGGTCGGAGAGGAAGTCGACCGCGATCATCATCCAGGCGCCCAGCGCGCTCAGGAGCTTCGAGGCGAACTCCAGGACCGACTTCACCGCCTCGACGACCGCCTTGACCGCCGCCTGGAGTGCCTTCTTCAGGATGTCGAGGAGGCCGCTGAGCAGCTTGCCGACGGCGTCGAGGAGGTCGGATACGGCCTGCTTCAGCGCCTGGGCGAGGCGGTTGACCAAGGCGATCGCCGCCGCGATCAGGTTGGTGACGAACCTGCGGATCTTCGCGGCGAGTTCGATCACCGCGCGCACCATCGCCACCGCGAACTCGATCAGGTCCTTGATGAGGTTCTTGATCGCGTCGACGATGTTCTCGCGGGCCTCGTTGATCCAGCGCTCGACCGTGTCCTTGAAGTTCTTGATGAAGCCGACGACCGCGTCGCGGGCCGCCCGGATGACCCGGACGATCGCGTTCTTGATCTCGATGACCTTCTGCTTGATCCAGTCGAAGGCCTTGCTGACCCAGTTGCCCGACTCCTGGACCGCGCCGTCACGCTTCTGGGCCGCGTCACGTTCGGCCTTGTCGCTCTCGTCCTGGATCTTCTTGTCGCTGCCCTCCTTCTCCTTGTCGACGTCGTCGTCGGTCTTCTTCTCCTTCTCCTCGACGTCCTTGCGTACCTTGTCGTGCCGCTCGCTCTTCTTGTCGCCGAGGGACTTGAGCTGTTCGTCCTGGTCCTTGCGCCAGCCCTCGCGCTGGGCGGTGACCTCGCCCTGCGCCTTCTCGCGCTCCCCGGCCTGCGCCTTGGTGTTCGCCGCGATCTCGGCGTCCACCTTCTGCCGGTGCCGGTCCTGCGCGTCTCGGACGTCGCGGTCCTTGGCCTGTCGGCCCTCGGACATGCTCTTCGCGCCATCGGTGAACGCCGCCTGGAACTGGGGGCCCCGGTCGTGCTCCGCCACCGCGGAGGCCGCCTCCAGGGGGACGGCGCCGGTCGCCCCGCCGCCGGCCGCCGGGCTCCGACCGCCCTGCGCGCCGGGCACCTTGGCGGTCATCTTCTCCTTGGGCGCGTCCGGGTAGACCTGGTCCTCGCCCATCCGCCGGCCGGCGTCGTCCCGTGCGGTGCCGATCGTCTCCTGGCCCTTGGCGTCGACATGGCCGTCCTGCTCACCGGCCGTCTGCTCCGCCGCGCCCTTCATGTCGACACCCGGCGCGTCGCCCGCCCGGGCCTGCTTGAGGGCGTCGTCCTTCGTCGGCAGCCCCGCGAACTTCGCGGCCAGCGCCTGCGGATCCACCACCGGCTTGTCGGCGCCGAAGAGGCTCGCGACGCCGTTCACGATCTTGCCGCCGATGAAGCCGAGGGCCATCTTGAAGGTGTCCCAGCCCCCGGGCTCCTCGGCCTGCTCCGCCTCGATCCGGCCCTCGGGCTCCTTGGCGCCGGTGACCTCGGCGTTCTGCTGCTCGGGCGCCTGGGCTTCCTGGGGCTTGTCCTCGGAGTACTCCGCCGGGGCGTCCGTCCTCGGCTTGCCCCGCAGTGTCTGCGGCGCGCCTGCCGGGCGCTGCATCGAGGGCGGTGCGGCGGCGAGGGCCTTGTGCTCGTCGCCGACGGAGCGGTCCACCGCGCCGCCGACGCCGCCCATGGCCTGAAGTGCCTTGTGCGGCTTGAGCTTCGAGGCCGTCGCGAGGCCGGCCTCCGGGGACACCCCGGAGAGGTCGGGTGCCGGGGCACTGTCCTTCTTGCCCTGGGGGCGGGCGCGGGCGCGGACCGCGGCGCGGCCTCCAACTCGGCGGGCGACCGCGTGGCCGTCCTCGCGGGCGCCGGTGCGGGTTTCCCGGCGGCGGGCGCGGACCGCGGCTCCGGCGCCGCCGTCGCCGTGCTGGGGCGCGGTGCCGCGCTGGTCTCGCGGGCCGGTGCCGCGTCCGCTCCCGGGGCATGCGGCACAGCGGCCGCGGGCGGCGCGCCCGGCACGGTCTGTGGCGTCCCGGCGCCCTGCGCGCCCGTCGCCTGCGGACCGGCGGCCCCGGAAGGGCCCGCGCCCGTCTCCTCGGCCCCGGCGTCCTTCTGCGCCGACTGGCCGCCGGTCGCCTTCGGGGACTCCTTCTCCTGGCCACCGGCGCCCTTGTCGCCCGCGGCGGCGGTGCCCTTCTCCTCCTTCGCGGCCGTCTCCCCCGCCGCGCCGCCGCCCTCGGCGGTCCCCTCGGCCCGGCCCGGCGCCTGCTGCACCGTGGTCTGCGCGGCGACCGGGCCCGCCTTGGGGTCGTCCCCGCTCTTGGGGTCCCTGGTGCCGGGGGCGGGCGGGACCGCGACGAACTGATCCACCGCGGGGGTGTCCGGCCCCGCGCCGCCGTCCGGGCCGCCCTCGGTCTCCGGCGCGGACGACGCCGTCTCGTCCGCCGGACCGGTCCCGGCCGTCTCGTCCTCCAGGTCGGCCGCCGTGTCCTCCGCGTCCTCCGCGTCCCGCTCGGCCTGGACCTGGTCCGCCCTGGTCGGCGGTGGGGCGGGGAAGGACGGGACCGACGACGTCGACGCCCCGGGGCCGAGCGTGTCCGCGGTCGGTACGGCGGACACGTCGAGGTCCTGCGTCGGTACGAAGTCCTCGGGCCGCAGTGCGACGTCCCAGGCGCTCTGCTGCCCGCCCCCGGCATCGACCTCCGACTCGCTGCCGGAGCCGAACGGGTCCTCGTCGGTCGTCTCCTCGGGACCGTCGACGTCCTGGTTGCGCCTGCCCTCCAGGGTGCTGAACGGTCCCGGGAGCCGGGCGCCCGGGCCGGAGGCCGTCGGCGAGCCGGCGGGCTTGTCCTGGCCGCCCTTGTCCTGCTGCCGCACCTGCTGTCCGGCGACGGCGGCCGCGGCCGCGCCCGGCCGGTTCCGCGCCGCGGACTCCTCCTCGCTCGGGGCCGGGGTACGCGTCTGTTCGGTCTGCTCCCGGCCGCCGTCACCCGCCTCCCCGCTCTGCTTGCGGCCGCCCGCGTCCCCGCCCTGTTCCCGCTCCGCCGCTGCCGTCGTCTCCGTGTCGCTTCGCCGTTCGCCGGCCGGCGCCGCCCCGGCGGTGGCGGACGGCGCGGGCCCTTCCCGGCCGGCGGGGGCCGTCGCCGTACCCGCCGTCGGTGCCGGGCCCCGCGCCGGGCCCGGTGCCCCCGGCGTCTTCTCCCGCGTCCCGTGCGGCGCGCCCCCGCCCTGGGGCGTGCTCCCGTGCCCGGGCGTGCCGCCGTTTCGCGGGGTGCTGCCGGCCGCGCCCTGGTCGGCGGCCTCTTCCTTCTCGGGTCCCGGCGCGACGCCCGGTCGTGCCGCCTCGGCCCGCCGCTGTTCCTGTGTCCGCGGTGCCTGCTCGCGCTCGGTGCGCACCTGTTCGGCCGCGTCCGGCTCGATCTCGGGCGCGTCATGCGCGTCGACTTCCAGGTCCTGGGCGTGGTCGTCGTACGCCCCGGCCTCCTCGACGAGGTCGAGCACCCGGTCGTGCTCTGGCGCGAGCAGCCGGTTCTCCAGGCGGACCAGCACGCCGTCGAGCAACTCCTCGGGCAGTTGGGCGAGTTGCTTGCGGGTGCGCCGGGACAGGTCCTCCGGGTCGCCGCGCAGGGACCGTACGACCGAGTTGGCGAGCCGGTCGAGCAGGGTCGCCGGGTCCATCGCCTCCGCACGGCTGCGGTCGGCGTCCACCGTGGCGTACCGCAGCCACCCCGGCGTGGACCGGTTCTCCGTGACCTGCGGCGCGGGTTGCCCGTGCGAGGGGCGGACGAGGTCCTGGGCGGCGGATTCGGCCTCGCGTTCGATGGACTGCTGGGGGAGGCTGACCGCGCCCGGTTCGCGGCCTGCCCGCAGGGCGCCCAGGCCGTGCGGGTTCTGGACGGTGTGCAGCAGTTCGTGGGCGAGGAGGCGGCGGCCCTCGTCGGTGCCGGGCCGCAAGGCGCCCGAGCGGAAGAGGATGTCCTGGCCGACGGCCACGGCGTCGGCGCCGAGCAGCTCGGTGAGACGGTCCGCGTCGCGGTCGGTGTGCAGGCGGACGCGGCTCAGGTCGTGGCCGAGCTGGCCCTCCAGCTCCCGGCGGACGCCCGGGTCGAGGGGCTGGCCGGCGCCGCTGACGATGTTCTTCGGGTCAAGGGCACGGGACGCGGCGGCGCGTTCCCTGCGTCGGCGGCGGCGCTGCTCGGCAGTCTGCCGGTCGGCCGCGTCCTGGGCCCTGGCGGTCATGGGGTCACCTCCCCGTGGCCGCTGAGCCCTTGGTGGACCGCACGGGCCAGTTCCTGGCCGAGGCGGCGGGCCGACAGCCCGGCGGGCAGCGGGGGCAGGCCGGTGAGCGCTTCCATGGTCACGGCGCCGTTCGCCGCCAGCGGCACGCCGTGCCGCGCCACGAGGCGGACGAGTTCGCGTTCGAACGCGGCCGAGACGCGGGCCGGGTCGGCGTGGAAGCCGTCGAGGACCAGCTCGCCGATCTCCACGCGGATCGCCGAGGGCCGCCTGTTCACACCCATCCGCGCACCTCCGCGGGGGTCAGTGAGCGCTCCAGCTTGAGGTATTCGGTGCGGGCGGCGGCGAGCATGTGCCGCATCTGCAACCGGTCGCCCTCCTCGGCGGCGAGGAACGCCCCGGACAGGGCGATGTTGCGGATGGAGCCGCCGGCGACGGTGAGCCGGGCCAGCAGGTCCGGATCGATGTCCTTGAGCGGGGCCTGCGGCGGCAGCACCCGGCGCCAGATCTCGGCGCGTTCGTGCTCGGCCGGGAAGGGGAAGTCGACCACGAAGCGGATGCGCCGCAGGAAGGCCGTGTCGAGGGCCTGCTTCATGTTGGTGGTGAGGATGGCGAGGCCCCGGTAGGCCTCCATCCGCATCAGCAGATAGCTGACCTCCAGGTTGGCGTACCGGTCGTGGCTGTCCTTGACCTCGCTGCGCTTGCCGAACAGGGCGTCGGCCTCGTCGAACAGCAGCAGGGCGCCGCCGCGTTCGGCGGCGTCGAAGACGCGGCGCAGATTCTTCTCGGTCTCGCCGATGTACTTGCTGACCACCTGGGAGAGGTCCACGACGAACAGGTCCAGGCCGAGTTCGTTGGCCATCACCTCGGCGGCGAGGGTCTTGCCCGTGCCCGAACCGCCCGCGAACAGCGCGGTGACGCCGAGGCCCCGGCGCAGGGTCGCGGCGAATCCCCACTCCTGGTGGACGGTCGGCCGCTGCCGCACATGCGCGACGATCTCGCGGAGCACGGCGGTCTGGCGGTCGTGCAGCACGAGGTCGTGCCAGTCGGCCCGGGGTGCTGTCCGGCGCCCCAGCTCGTCCATGCCGACGCGGGCCTCCTCCAGTCCGGCGCGCCAGACGAGTTCGGCGGCGGACGCCTCGTCCTCGTGGGGCAGCCGGCGGCCCACGGCGGCCGCGACGGAGCGGACCACGTGCGGCGGCAGCTGGAACTGGGCCACGAGCGCGCGCAGTTCTGCGTCGGCCAGGTCGGCCACATCGGCGAACGCGTCGCCCCACAGGGCGAGTTGTTCGTCGTCGTCCAGGCGCGGAACGGCCACGCGGGTGCCGTGCGGGCGCCCGGTGGGCAGCGGGTCCTCGCTGGAGACGACGACGGGTACGGCGGCCCCGGCGAGGAACGCCTCGGTGGCGGCGCGCTGGTCACGGTCCAGGTCCCCGACCTCCACCAGCAGGGCGGCGGGCAGCAGGATCGCCTCCCGCTGCCACAGCCGGGCCAGGCGGTCGCGCTCGGCGGGGTCGGCGGGCAGGTCCTCGGCGCTCATGGCGTACAGGCCCAGTCCGCAGCGGGCGGCCGCGGTGGCCGCGAGCTCGGCGCGGCTGCGCGGGTCGCCGCCGGTCACCTCGACCACGGGCCGCGCGTCGGAGCCCCGGCCGTCCTCCCGCCAGCCCTCGGCCAGCCGGCTCGCGGCCAGGTCGTACGACGGCGGGAGCGCGTCCGGTGGGGTGGTGCGGCGGAGCCGGCCGTGCAGCCGGGCGTCGAGGTAGGGCGAGTCGAGCAGGAAGTGCAGGACGCGCTCGTCCAGCCGGAGCCGGGAGAGGGTCAGCCGGGTCTCGTCCTCCAGTTCCACGATCCGCCAGCGGCGCAGCGGGGCGACGGGGGTGAGGGCGCTCCAGTGCGGTTCGCCGAGGGCGGCCAGCGCGAGCGAGAAGGTCGGGTACGCGCGCCGCGGGTCGCCCGCGGCCGCGGCGCACCGGGCCGCGGCGGTGGGGTCGAGTTCGTCGGCGGCGGTGAGCAGGACGAGGTCGCGTTCGAAGGGGGTGAGG
>NZ_VOGW01000187.1:230965-232430 GCF_007896895.1 Streptomyces misionensis
CGGTCGCGAGCCCCTGGCCGGTCCGGGCGGCGTGCGCGCCCACGCGGGCGAGGACGCGCCCGATCCCCGCGGCCCGTGCGGAGTCGTCGCCCACGGTCCCCACCTGCTCGTGCGTCTCCATGTGTTCACCCGCCCCCGTCGTGTCGCCCATGCCGTGTCAGTTGTCGTCGGTGCGCTCGGTGCCGTCCGCCGCGTCGCGGTTCGTCCCGCGCGCTGGTGGCCGCGCCGCCCTGGCCGCCCCGGCCGTGCCCTTGCGGGCGCGGGCCGGCCTCTTGGCCAGGGCCTTCGCGGGCGTCTTGGCGGGGGTCTTCGCCGGGTCCTTCGAAGCGGCTCCGGTCCCCTTCGCCGAACCCTTCGAAGCCGCCCCGGTCCCCCTCGCCGGCGCGGGACCCGCGGCGGCGTCCGGGTCCTGCCCGAGGGCCCCGTCCGGCCCCGGCCCCGGCCCCGGGGGAACCGGTGCGCCCGGCGCGCCGAACGGCAGCACCCGTACCTCCGGCCGCTCGACCGGCCTGGCCGGTGTCGGCGTCTGCCGGCCGTCGATGAGGATCAGGGACGCCTGGTAGACGACGGAGAGGGCGTAGGGGGTCTGGTAGAGCATCCCCCACAGCTTCGACGTCTCGTCGATGTCCATCACGTTCGGTGTGAACCGCACCCGCTGGGCCGACTCCGCGAGGTTGCTGCCCGCCAAGTACGGTTTCTCGCCCGCGAGTTCGATGACGTCCTTGGGCAGGACCGGGATCTCGTGCAGGGTGCGCACCACCGAGCCGAGGAGGCGCTGCCCGACCAGTTCGGTCTCGTCGCCGTACGCGCTGATCACATAGTTGAGGTCGAGCGCCGCGCTCGCCCGGCGCACCAGCGTGCCGTCGGGGGCGCGGGTGGGCAGGTCGTCGTTGCGCCGCGAGGTGTTGGGGGTCACCTGGTAGAGGAAGACGGAGATGGTGGGCTCGGCGGGCGGCTCGGCGGGCGGCTTGCGCGGCTCCACCTTCACCGCCATGTCGATCTCCGGCTGGAGGTGGGACTCGATCAGCAGGGCGAGGGCCTGGCTGACATGGGCGATGGCGAGTGCGTTGCTCATGGCGTCAGCTCCCCGTCCGCTTCGTCGTCGTGCGGCTCACTCGCGCCCCCGTGCCAGGTAGTCCGCCAGGCTGAGGGTCGCCCCCGCCCGTTCGGCGGCGCGGGTGCCCGGCCGCGCCCCGCCCGGCGCGGACGGCTGGGCGGCCGTCACCTCCAGCCGGCCGATCTGCACCCGCACCACCTGTTCGGGCGCCCGGCCGGCGCGGCGCCCGGCGGACTGCCGGGCGGCGGTTCGGGCCGCTGTCGTGTCCGCGGCGCCGGGGCGCACCGCCGGGGGCACGACGGCGGTGGGAGCGGCGCCCGTCCCCAGGGAGGTGGGGGTGGACGCCGCGGCCCGGTCCGCACCCGTCCCCGGGCCCGGCCGCCCGGTGCCGCGCGCGGTGGTGCGGGG
>NZ_VOGW01000188.1:0-44464 GCF_007896895.1 Streptomyces misionensis
CACCGGACACGGTCCGGGTACGGCCGCGGCTGCCCGGCCCGTTCGAACGCGTCGAGGCGGTCAGGGCGCGCGGTGCCGAGCCGGACACCGGCGAGGTCACGGCCCGGCCGCCCGCCGCCACGGCCGCCACCGACCGGGACGCCCCGCGGCGGCCCGCCAAAGAGATCCACCACCACACGCGGCGCGAGCGGACCGTCGTCCGCACCGAACCGCACCTCGCCGGCTCCGCCTCGGCGAGGTGCGGTTCGGTGCGGACGACGGTCCGCTCGCGCCGCGTGTGGTGGTGGATCTCTTTGGCGGGCCGCCGCGGGGCGTCCCGGTCGGTGGCGGCCGTGGCGGCGGGCGGCCGGGCCGTGACCTCGCCGGTGTCCGGCTCGGCACCGCGCGCCCTGACCGCCTCGACGCGTTCGAACGGGCCGGGCAGCCGCGGCCGTACCCGGACCGTGTCCGGTGCGGTGGCGGCGTGCCGGGCGATCAGCCGGTCGAGGAAGTCGGGCGCCCGGGAGGCGTCGGTCACGGAGGGGTCAGACATCCGCACACAGCTCCAGGTAGTAGCGGCGGCGCAGCGGGCTCAGCGCCAGGATCTCCGGCTCGCTCCAGCCGTAGGCGGTGGCGAGCAGATGGACGTCGAGGAGCATGTCCCGTGCCCAGGCGTCGAGTTCGGTCCACAGGTAGGAGGCGATGTCCAGCTCGGCCCGGGTGGCGGCGGCGCACTCGGGGCAGCCGACGTCGAGCGTCACGTCGGCGCCGGGGTCGGCGGCCTCCACGGCCTCGGCGATCCGCCGCCGTACCGGCTCCGGGAGGGAGTCGGCGGTGCGGGGCGTCCCGTCGTGGGCGGCCGAGACCAGGCAGCGGGCGAGCAGCGCGGTGCGCGGGTCGGCGGCGCGGGCCGCGGCCGTGAGGTCGGCCGCGGCGGGCAGCCGGAAGGCGATGTCCCAGCCGTCCTCCGCCAGCCGCACGACCTGCCGCGCGGGCCGGTCGAGGGACCGGGCGAACTCCCCCGCGTCCAGCTCGAACTCCATGTCCGCGCCGCACGTGTGGCAGTCCAGCCGCACCTGCATCCGCTCCCCGAACAGGGCGCGGCGCAGGGCGAGCAGGTCGCCCTCGCGCTCGCCGAGCGGTACGGCGGGCAGGGCCGTGGCGTCGAGGTCCGGGCGCGCCGTACCGTGCAGCAGCAGGGCGCGCCCGGCGGGCGCCTCGGCGAGGCCCGCCTCCCAGGTGGCCAGCAGCGCGGCCGCCCCGGTGTTCGCCATCCGTTCCCTCCGGTTCCTCTCACCTCACCGCGCGTCGTCTCAGGCCGGGTTGAGGAAGGAGGGCTCCTCGGGCTCGGGCACCTCGTAGTCCCGTTCCCAGCCCTCGCATTCGAGCTTCAGCGACTGGATGGCCACCGCGTTGGCGTTGGCGTCGAGTTCGCCGAGGACCTGGTACTCGCTGGGCCAGGTCCGGTACAGCTTGTGCGAGACGGCGACCTGGCCGGCCTCGTTGAGGACCTGGATGACGATGTCCTTGCGGAAGTCCGCGAGGGAGACCTCCGCGCCCAGGCCCGCGCCGACCTGCCAGACCTTGTTGGCCCAGCGGTCGAACTCGGGGTCGTGGGTGACGCCGCGCTCCAGCGTGATCCCGTCGAACTCGGAACGCCCCGGAGACTTACGCGGGGAACTGGGGTCGCCGCCGTGGCGGTGCTTGACGACCTCGGTGGTGCGCTTGAGCGGGCTGATCTTGCTGATGCCGGCGACCGTGCGACCGTCCCACAGGACCAGGAACTTGAAGTTCTTGTAGGGGTCGAAACGACGGGCGTTGACGGTGAACTCTGCCATCGGATTCCTTCGGCTCTCCAGAATGCCCGCGGGACTACAGCTCGAACTGGCCGGACGTCTGCTGGATCTTCACGATCACGAACTCGGCGGGGCGCACCGGTGCGATGCCGACCAGGACGTTCACGATGCCGTTCGCGATGTCCTCGTCGGTGGTGGTGTCGCTGTCGCACTTGACGAAGTACGCCTCGCGCGGGGTGCCGCCCTTGAAGGCGCCCTGCCGGAAGAGGGTGTGCAGGTACGAGGAGGCGGCGAGCCGGATCTGCTGCCACAGGTTCTCGTCGTTGGGCTCGAACACCACCCATTGCAGGCCGCGTCGCAGGCTCTCCTCGACGTGCAGGGCGAGCCGCCGCACGGGTACGTACTTCCACTCGCCGTCCAGCGCGTCGGTGCCTTCCAGGGTGCGGGCGCCCCAGACGGTCGGGCCGGTCAGCGGAAAGGTCCGCAGGCAGTTGACGCCGAGCGGGTTGAGCAGTCCGGTCTCCCGGTCGGTCAGGTCGACGGTGAGGGAGTGCACGCCCGCGAGCCGTGCCTCGGTGCCGGCCGGCGCCTTCCACACGCCGCGTTCGGCGTCGGTGCGCGCGATGACGCCGGCGACCGCGCCGCAGGGCGGGAAGGCGCGCAGCCGTCCGGTGAGCGGGTCGGTGAGCTGGAGGTGCGGGAAGTACAGGCCGGCGTGGTTGCCGCGGACCGCGTCGAAGGCGGCGATGCCGGCGCGTGCCGTGTCGACGCCGACCCAGGTGGCGGGGGCGTCGACGAGCAGGAAGATCCGGCGCTCCTCGCACAGCCGCTGGGCGGTCGAGACGACCGTGACGGCGTCCTCGGTCCTCTCGTACGCGGCGAGTTCGGGCAGTGCGAGGAGGTTGACGTCGGCGACCTGGCGCAGCGCCTGGATGCCCGTCTTGGCGGCCTCGGAGCCGATCAGGTCGCGGGGGCCGGGTGCCGCGCCGTCCTCGCCGCCGGCCAGCGGAAAGACGGGCGGGTTGACGGAGGCCTCCAGGCCGAGGTCGTTGGCGCACTCGCCGACGAAGCGGACGACGTCCTCGGGGTCGGTGGAGCCCGCGACGACCTGGAGGCGGCGGCCGAGGACGGTGACCTCGGTGCCGGCGAAGGCGTGCTTGCCGGGTGCGTCGGGCAGGGCGCGCAGCTTGCGTTCGAGCAGCAGCGCCAGCTCGGCGACCGAGCACGGTGCCTCGCCGTCGCTGTCGGGGTCGTAGAGGGTGAACTCGCGCGCCACGTCGCCGATCTTGACGGTGAGGTCGACGGCGAGGTCGGGCAGCCGGTGGCCGAACGGCTTGGAGACGGTGCCGGACGGGTCGGGGCGGCCCTCGCCGACCGCCTCGACGCGGATCAGCCGGGAGCCGGCGTTGACGACGGTGGGGGCGTGGCGGCCACTGGCCGGGTCCATGGACAGGCCGGTGAAGCTCTCGCGGGCCGCGCCCCGGGCGTCGTGGACGCGCAGGTTGAAGGTGTCGTCGGGGCAGGAGGTGTCGTGGTCGACGGCCACGCGCAGGCCGTTGCCCCATACGCCGGGCTCCTTGGCGTGCACCTCCAGGACGTCGCTGTCGCTGTGTCCCTCGGTGGACTTCAGGGTGACGCAGGCGGCCTTTCCGCTGCCGGCCTTGGTGACACGGACGACGACGGCGACGGTGCCGCCGTTGCCGAAGAACTGGTGGACCGCGTAGCCGACCGCGCTGCGCGCGCCGAGGCCGCCGAAGCGGCGCTCGAACTCCGCGAAGCTGGTGACGCGCACCGGCTCGTTGAGCGGACCGCGCCGGGTGTGGCCGACGAAGGCGGTCACCGACGTGGTCAGGGTCGAGATGGTGCGGGTGCTGCTGGGAAGCTCTTCGACGTAGACGCCGGGATACGTCGGCTTGGCGGCGCTCACCGAGCTCATCGGCATTCCCCCTCCTGTCCCTGTCTCGGGCACCGGGCAAGGGCACCAAGAGGCAGGCGGCAAAGGGACAGGTGCCGGTCACGCGCGGCAGACGACCTCACGCAACCGGCCGGTCGACGCTGGACGTGCGCACGCATCAGTTTCCCCCGCCAGTTCCCGGTCGGCGGTCGGCCGACCGGGGCAAGCAATGCTTGTGACTCCTGATGCTCGTAGACGAATCCACCTTCGGGCATGGGGAGTTGGGGCAACAAGGCGCGTTCCAGCCACCCCAAAGAAAAGTTTTGTGAAGGTAAATGCCTGGCATTATCGCATTCCACCCGCATGTCATCGACAATAGAATCAAAAGATCTTCACAGGGAATGTCGGGGCAATATGAAGATCTTATTCCGACGCCGTTTTTGATCGCACGCGGGGGCACGGAATTCGATCTCCCGCATATTCCGTGGTGGCGGGTTCCGGCGTTCACCGGCAAGGCGAGGCGCCCGGCCGCGGACGTCGAGCAGATCCTCGCCGCCGGGCGCCCTCCCGTCACGCCCGGGCGCGCCGCCCCCACTGCCAGCAGGAGCGGATCAACGAGGTCGCAGGCGAGTTCGATGGCTGCTGCTGCCGTGGGTGAACGGAGCGCTCGCCTTCCGGCTGATGTCCGGCCGGGCGCGCTCGCTCCGGGCGACGTGGCGGGTGCCGCGGTGGTGGCGGTCTGCCGGCCGGCGTTCATCGTGTTCTTCGGCCTGACGACCGGCTGACAGCACGCCCGGCAGTTGCGCGCCACCGGGGAAGCGGCCATGGGCGAACACGGCCCGCGTTCCCTCGCGCAGGCCCCGCGACGTCGTCAACGCCACGTCATTCAGGGGGTGTTCACGCTTCTTCCAGAGCTTCCCCGAACTCGCGCAGCACCTTGCCGTGACGACTGCGGGCCAGTTCGTGCCCGACACCGATGGCGAGCGCGATCGGCCATTCGATGAGTTCGAACGCCGTCAGGACGCCGAGGCCCGCGAGGAAGGCGAGCTGGTCCCCGGGCGGCAGTTCGAGTCGCAGGTCGCCCATGCGGACGGTGATCGAATTGCCCGTGACGACGTGCTCGGCTGCGGCACGGGGCCCCTCGGGCCTGGTGGTCGAGACCGGCGCACCGGACGGCGCCGTCTCGGGGTCTGTCCTGCTTGCGTGGACGGTCATGGCTCATCCCGTTTCCTCGGCCGGTGCCGGGCATCCGCTCGACGTCCCCTTTCCACGCTAACGCGGACACGAGGCCGGGGCGCGGAGCCGCCCGCGATCTCCCCGGAGCCCGCCCTCGACCATCGAGGGCCCTTCCGGGATCTGACACACGCCCCGCCGCACCCCATCTCACCAGCGGAAAGGCGTCCCCGAGGGGTTGTCCTTCCGGCCTCGGGCTCACGGCCGCCGGTACGCCGAGGGGTCGACACCTGCCGCCGGCTCCCTGGCGAACGTCACGTACGCGGGGTGCTCGGCGTCGCCTACCTCCATGAGCGCGAAAAGATCAAGGTCATGGTTCGCGAACCTGTGGAGGTACTGGAGGAACAACTCCATCTCCTCGTCCGACAGCGGCTCGCCGTGCCTCTCGTCGCGCATGCGGTAACGATACGAGCCGAAAGACGCGACCGTGGCGCGTGACGCAGGCCGTTGATCCGGCCACCGGTCCGGCTCAGAAGAGCAGGACGACCTTGCCCGCGAGGCCGCCCGCCTCGAAGCGCTCGTGGGCCGCCCGCACCTCGGTGACCGGGTAGTGCGCCGCCACCCGCACCCGCAGCCGCCCGGCGTCGACCAGAGCCGCCAGTTCCGCCAGGTCCTTCCCGCTCTCCTGGACGTAGCTCTTGGCGGCACCGGGCACGTCCGGCAGCGGCTCGTCGGAGATCGAGACGTACCGCCCGCCGTCGGCGAGCGCACAGGACACGTCGACGCCCGCGGTGTCGAGCACCGCGTCGTACACCCCGCGGGGCAGCTCCGCGGCCGAGCACGCCACCTCGCAGGCGCCGAACTCCCGTACCTGCTCGATGTGTTCGGGGCGGGAGACCAGTCCGTCGACCGTCGCCCCGGCCCGCCGGGCCAGCTGGACCGCCAGTCCGCCCACCGCGCCCGCGGCCCCGGTGACCAGCAGGCGGGCGCGGTCCTGCAGGCGCAGCGCGGCGAGCGCCTGCACCGCCGTGGTCCCGGCGAGCGGCAGTGTCGCGGCCTCGGGCAGGGTGAGCGTCGCGGGGGCGTGGGCCAGCAGCCGCTCCGGCAGCCGGACCAGCTCGGCCCAGGTGCCCAGGCCGGTGGCCAGCTGCGCGGACATGGCGATCACCCGGTCGCCGGCCGCGAACCGCGCCGAGTCGCTCGCGACGACGACGCCGGCCAGGTCCCAGCCCAGGGTCGCCGGCAGCGCGGGGCCCACGTCCCAGGCCCGGGTCTTCCAGTCCACCGGATTGAGACTGCTCGCTACCGTCCGCACCAGCACCTCGCCTCCTCCCGGCGCCGGATCGGCGACCTCCCGTACGGTGAGCACCTCGGGACCGCCGTGGACATCGATCCGCACCGCTCGCATGACGACAACTCCTCGTGTTCGGGCCGGTTTTCCGGCCGCGGGGACCAGGCCGACCCCGCCTCGGAGCTCACGCTAAAGTCTGACACCGGTGTGAGAGTCAAGCCGAGGAGGCCGTCATGCGCATCGGCGAGATGGTGCGGCGCACCGGGGTCGGCGAGCGGCTGCTGCGCTACTACGAGGAGCAGGGCCTGCTGGCGCCCGCACGGCTGCCCAGCGGTTACCGCGTCTACGACGAACAGGACGTCGAGACGGTCCGCCGCATCCGCGCGCTGCTCGCCGCCGGGCTCACCACGGACACCATCGCGCGGGTGCTGCCGTGCGTCCGCGACGAGGGCGAACGGCTGGTGCCGGTCTGCGCGGACCTGGTCGCGGAGCTGCGTCGGGAGCGCGAGCGGATCACCCGCGCCATCGACGACCTCCAGGCGTCGCGCGGCATGCTGGACACCGTCATCGAGGCCGGTCCGCGGCCCGCGCCGGCGGCTGCCCCGGCGGCCCCCGCGAGCGGCCGGCCGGGCTGAACCGACGGCCGGGCCGAGCCGCCGCCGCCCCGGCTGCTCGCCCGCGCGATTCGATCCCGGACGATCACGGGCCGTACCCACCCCGGCCCGGACGACGAGCTGCGGGGGCGCCCGTGCCCGGCCGGCGGTCCATCGGCGAGGCGGAAAAGCTCGCGGAGGCGAAGCTCGGCGGCTTCTCCCTGCGCCGGGAGCAGAGGGCCGCCGTGGCCGACATCTGCCGTGCCGCGTCGGCCGTCCGCCGGCACCTGGAGAACTCGGTGCTGCGCGGCTCGGACCCGACCTGGACTCCTTCGTGGTGCCGCGGGTCGTCCGGGTGCGGGACGAGTCCGAGACCCGGCACGTGGCCGAGGAGGCGGGGTCTCCGAGGGCGGGCTGACCGGGGTGTCCCGGACGCTGGAGTCGCGGGGCCTGCGGCGGCGCACCGGCCGGCCCACCGACGGCCGGCTCGTCCGGCCCTCATCGAGGAGGGCGAGGACTTTCGCGGACATCACGCCGGCCGGGAACGTCCCGCGGGTGCGCTCCGACTTCGTCGACGGCATCAAGAAACTGCCGGTGGAGGTCATTGCGGCCTGAGTTCCAGCAGGTCGCAGCCGAGCCGGTGCAGGGCGCGGGCGATGCCCGGCCGGGTGCCGAGCCGGGGCGTGCGGGCCACGTCGTTGACGACGCTCACGACGGCCTGCACCCGCACGCGGGCCTCGGCCGCCGCCATGGCCGGGTGGACCGCGCCCAGCAGCTCCAGCCACTCCGCGAGGTAGTCGCGCTGGAACTGGTGGGTGCGTCGCCGGTCCGCCTCCTGGAGGTGCTCGGTCTCGGTGGCGATCAGCGTCACCAGGTGCCGGGAGGCGAGCGCGTTGCGGGTGTAGCGCCACACCAGCCGGCGCAGCGCCTGCGCGTGGTCCTCGGCCGAGGCCAGCACCTCCGCCAGGTCCAGCCACAGGCGTTCCACGCAGCGGTGCACCGCCGTGGCGAGGATCTCGTGCTTGCTGGCGAAGTGGTGGTAGATGCTCTGCCCGGCGATCCCGACGGCCGCGCCGGTCTCCTCCAGGCTGACCGAGGCGTAGCCGCGCTCGGCGAACAGCTCGGTCGCCGCGGCGAGCAGTGCCTCGCGGCGCGAACGGTGGGCCAACCGCGCCCGCGCCGCGGGCACGCGGGGCTCGCCGATGGCGGGCAGGTCCGCGGTGGCGACGCGGTGCATGAGGCGCGCGACGAGTTCCGGGCCCTCGGGCGCCGGGAGGTCCACGTGCTGGTAGGCGAGGCTGGCCGCCACGCCGAGGGTGCTCCAGGACAGCAGCTCCGCGTGGCCCGGGTCCAGTCCCGGCCGGCCCGCGGTCAGCCGGTCGTCGAGCGCGTGCCGGGCCGCGTGCAGCCGGCGGGCGAGCTGGGCGTGCTGCTCGGCGGGCAGGTGCCGGGCCTCGCGCTGCCACAGCACGCCCAGCTCCCGCCGGGCCAGCGCGGTCGCGGCGAACTCCCTTGTCAGTACGTCGAGTTCGCCGGCGTTCGGAGCGTGCAGACCGGCCAGGCAGGAATCGAGCGCCTCGGCGACGACGGCGTGCAGCAGCTCCTGCTTGCCGCGGAAGTGCCGGTACAGGGCGGAGGGGCCGATGCCCACGGCCGCCGCGATGTCGCTCATCGCCACGTGGGCGTAGCCGTGGCGGGAGAACAGCTCGCGCGCCGCGGTGATGATCAGCTCCCGTCGGTTGCGCGGACGCGTCCGGGCGAGCGGGACGCCCGCCGCCTTCGGCCCGACCCGCGCCGCCGTCTCCGTCCCGGTCCTCACCGTGTCCTCCCGAGCCCGTGTCCCGTCTGGTCCCGGACAGTCTCCCCAGGGCCTCTCGTGCGGATCAGGCCGGGCTCGCGGGGCCCGGGCGGGCGCATCTGCCGCGTTGCCGTCGGTCGCCGATGCTCCGCATCGGCTCCCTCCTCCGCCTCACGTCCGCACGCACCAGGACTCGCTCCCTGATCCGGCCCGATCCGAACGAAAGACCCTAACCGAGCTCGAGCGAACGCCCGATGATCTCCTTCATGATCTCGGTCGTGCCCGCGTAGATCCGGCTGACCCGGCTGTCCTGCCAGGCACGGGCGATCGGGTACTCCAGCATGTAACCGTACCCTCCGTGCAACTGGACGCAGGCGTCCATGACCCGGCCCTGGAGCTCGGTGCACCACCACTTGGCCTTGGCCGCGTCCACCACCGTCAACTCGCCCGAGTTGAGGGCCAGTACGCAGCGGTCCAGGTAGTGCTGGGCCACCTCGATCTCGGTGGACAGCTCGGCGAGCCGGTGCCGGATCACCTGAAGGGAGCCGATCGGCTTGCCGAAGGCCTTGCGCTCGCGGACGTACTCCACGGTCCAGTCGAAGGCGGCCGACGCCTGCGCCAGACCGGCGATGGCGACCGACATCCGCTCCTGCGCGAGGTTCCGCGTCAGCGCGAAGAAGCCCTCGCCCTCCGCGCCGAGCAGGTTGGCCGCCGGCACCCGGGCGCCGTCGAAGACGAGCTCGGCGGTGTCCTGGGCGTGCAGACCGACCTTCTCCAGCTTGCGGCCGCGCTCGAATCCCGGGGTGCCGCGCTCCACCACGATCAGGCTGAGCCCGCGGTGCGGGTGCTCGCCGGTGCGTACGGCGACGACGACCAGGTCGGCGTTGATGCCGTTGGTGATGAACGTCTTGGCGCCGTCGATGACGTAGTGGTCGCCGTCGCGGACGGCCTTGGTGCGGATGCCGGACAGGTCGGAGCCGGTGCCGGGCTCGGTCATGGCGACCGCCGTGATCAGCTCGCCGGAGGCGATGCCGGGCAGCCAGCGGGCCTTCTGCTCGTCGTCCGTCTGGTCCAGGAAGTAGGGCAGGCAGACGTCCGCGTGCAGGGTGGGTCCGAGGATCGCCGGGATGGCCGCCGCCCGGGCGCCCTCCTCGTGCAGGATCGTGTTGTAGCGGAAGTCGTGGATCCCCCCGCCGCCGAACTCCTCGGGCACGGCGATGCCGAGCGCACCGAGCGCGCCGAGGCCGGTGAACAGCTCACGGGGCACGATGCCCGCCTTGTCCCAGTCCGCGTAGTGCGGCACCACGTGCTTGGCGATGAAGGCCCGCACGCTCTCCCGGTAGTCCTCGTGCTCGGCTTCGAAAAGGGTTCGCTTCATGATCAGCTTTCTCAGAGACGTCGAGATCCGGGGTGCTGCCGCCGTATGGCCGAATGCGACAGCGGAGACTACTCGGGATTCACTTGTCGCGGAAGTGGTGAAGTGACGGCGGGTGAGGCCTGATTGGCGGGCACCGCGCACCCGGTCGCACACTGATCGCGATTCACAAGAGACGGCCATCGCTGTGCCCCTGGTCACACCCCCCGCGCCTTCTGCGCTTTACTAGGACGTCCTAGTATTTCTCTGATCCGCGTCCCGTCGACCTGTCTGGGAAGGCCCCCGATGAGCGATCTGCACCAACCCGTGCACCCCGTCCGCCTCGTCACCGCATCGGCTCTGTTCGACGGGCACGACGCGTCGATCAACATCATGCGGCGGATCTTCCAGTCCCAGGGCGCCGAAGTGATCCACCTCGGGCACAACCGCTCGGTGCAGGAGGTCGTGAACGCGGCGCTGGAGGAGGACGCGCACGGCGTGGCCGTCTCCTCCTACCAGGGCGGCCACGTGGAGTACTTCGAGTACCTGGTCGAATCGCTGCGCGAGCGGGGCGCGGAGCACATCCGCGTGGTGGGCGGCGGGGGCGGCGTGATCGTGCCCGAGGAGATCGCCCGGCTGCGCGGCAGCGGGGTGACCATCTTCTCCCCCGAGGACGGGCAGCGGATGGGCCTCACCGGGATGATCAACTCGGTGGTGCGCGACTGCGACTTCGATCTGTGGGAGGGCAAGCCGGCCGATGCCGCGGCCGTGCTGGCCGGCGACCGGTTCGCGATCGCCCGCGCCATCACGGGCGCGGAACTCGGCGCGCTGCCTCCGGAGTTCCTGGAGCGGCTGCGGTCCGCGGCGGCGTCCCGGGTGGTGCCGGTGCTCGGCATCACCGGCACCGGCGGCTCCGGCAAGTCCTCGCTGACCGACGAGCTGGTGCGCCGCTTCCGGGTGGACCAGCAGGACAAGCTGCGCATCGCGGTGATCGCGGTCGACCCGACCCGCCGGCGCGGCGGCGGCGCGCTGCTCGGCGACCGGATCAGGATGAACTCCCTGGACGGCAACCGGGTGTTCTTCCGCAGCCTGGCCACGCGCGGCAGCCATGAGCTGCCGGAGCACCTCTCGGAGGTGATCGACGTGGTCAAGGCCGCCGGGTTCGACCTGGTGATCGTGGAGACGCCGGGCATCGGCCAGGGCGACGCGGCGATCGTGCCGTTCGTCGACACCTCGCTGTACGTGATGACGCCGGAGTTCGGCGCCGCCTCCCAGCTGGAGAAGATCGACATGCTCGACTTCGCCGACGTGGTCGCGGTCAACAAGTTCGAGCGGCGCGGCGCCAAGGACGCGCTGCGCGACGTGAGCCGCCAACTGGTGCGCAACCGCGAGGCGTTCGACAAGAAGCCCGAGGACATGCCGGTGTACGGCACCTCGGCCGCGACGTTCAACGACGACGGGGTCACCGCGCTCTTCCAGCATCTGAAGGCGGCCCTGGGCGAGAAGGGGCTGTCCCTGGACGAGGGCACCCTGGCGCCCGTCGACGTGCGGCACTCCTCCGGCATCCGCCAGGTGGTGCCCGCGGACCGGGTGCGCTACCTGGCCGAGATCACCGAGACGGTCCGCGCCTACCACGCCCGGACGGAGGAGCTCGCCGAGGCGGCCCGCCGGGTGCAGCGGCTGGACGCGGTCAGGGGCGAACTCGCCGCGGCCGGCTCGGACGCCGGCAATGTGGAAGCGCTGCTCAAGGACGCGGTCAAGCGGCTCCCGCACGAGGTCACCGAGCAGATCGAGAACTGGCCCGCGGTCGTGGCCTCGTACTCCGGCGACGAGCAGGTCGTGAAGATCCGCGACCGGGAGATCCACACCAAGCTGACCCGCGAGTCCCTCTCCGGCAACAAGATCCCCCGGGTGGCGCTGCCCCGCTTCACCGACCACGGCGAGCTGGTGCGGTTCTGGCGGCGGGAGAACCTGCCCGGCCACTTCCCGTTCACCGCCGGTGTGTTCCCCTTCAAGCGGGACGGCGAGGACCCGGCGCGGATGTTCGCCGGCGAGGGCGACCCGTTCCGCACCAACCGGCGCTTCAAGCTGCTCTCGGAGGGCCAGCCGGCCACCCGGCTGTCCACCGCCTTCGACTCGGTCACCCTCTACGGCCGCGACCCCGACGAGCGCCCCGACATCTACGGCAAGGTCGGCACCTCCGGCGTCTCGGTCGCGCACCTGGACGACATGAAGGCGCTGTACGACGGCTTCGACCTGATCGCGCCGACCACCTCCGTCTCCATGACGATCAACGGCCCGGCCCCCACCGTGCTGGCGTTCTTCCTGAACACCGCGATCGACCAGCAGATCGAGCGGTTCCGCGAGGCCGAGGGCCGCGAGCCGTCGGCGCAGGAGGCGGCCGAGCTACGCGCGCACGCGCTGGCGAACGTGCGGGGCACGGTGCAGGCCGACATCCTCAAGGAGGACCAGGGCCAGAACACCTGCCTGTTCTCCACCGAGTTCTCGCTGCGCATGATGGCCGACATCCAGGAGTGGTTCATCGCCCACAAGGTCCGCAACTTCTACTCGGTGTCCATCTCCGGTTACCACATCGCCGAGGCGGGCGCGAACCCGATCAGCCAGCTGGCCTTCACCCTGGCCAACGGCTTCACCTACGTCGAGGCCTACCTGGCGCGCGGCATGGACGTGGACGACTTCGCCCCGAACCTGTCGTTCTTCTTCTCCAACGGCATGGACCCCGAGTACTCGGTGCTCGGCCGGGTCGCCCGCCGTATCTGGGCGGTCGCGATGAAGGAGAAGTACGGCGCCAACGAACGTTCCCAGAAGCTCAAGTACCACGTCCAGACCTCGGGCCGCTCGCTGCACGCCCAGGAGATGGACTTCAACGACATCCGCACCACGTTGCAGGCGCTCATCGCCATCTACGACAACTGCAACAGCCTGCACACCAACGCCTACGACGAGGCGGTCACCACCCCCACCGAGGAGTCCGTCCGCCGGGCGCTGGCCATCCAGCTGATCATCAACCGGGAGTGGGGCCTGGCGATGAACGAGAACCCGCTCCAGGGGTCGTTCATCATCGACGAGCTGACCGACCTGGTCGAGGAGGCGGTGCTCCGGGAGTTCGAGCGGATCAGCGAGCGCGGGGGCGTGCTCGGCGCCATGGAGACCGGCTACCAGCGCGGCCGCATCCAGGACGAGTCGATGCTCTACGAGCAGCGCAAGCACGACGGCACGCTGCCCATCATCGGCGTCAACACCTTCCGCAACCCGCACGCGGACGACGCCGAGCCCGGCGCCATCGAGCTGGCCCGCGCCACCGAGGAGGAGAAGCGCTCCCAGCTGACCCGGGTGCGCGACTTCCAGGGCCACCACCGGCAGGAGGCGCACGCCGCCCTGGCCGCGCTCAAGGCGGCGGCGGTCGACGGCGACAACGTCTTCGCCGTGCTGATGGACGCGGCGCGCGTCTGCACGCTCCAGCAGATCACCGAGGCGTTCTTCGAGGTGGGCGGCCAGTACCGGCGCAACGTCTGACGCCTGACAGCGCGGAGGGGGGAGCGGGCCGGCCCGCTCCCCCCTCCGCGCTGTCAGGCCTCGTAGGCCAGCAGCGTCATCATGCCCGCCTCGCCGTGGTAGGCGTTGTGGCAGTGCAGCATCCAGCGGCCGGGGTTGTCCGCGTCGAAGTACACCGACACGGTGCGCCCGGGCAGCACGATGGTGGTGTCCTTGCGGGGGCCGCCGGTGCCGAGCTGGTAGGTGTGGCCGTGCAGATGCATCGGGTGCCACATGTCCGTCTTGTTGACGAAGTCCAGCCGGACCCGCTGGCCCTGCTCGACCGTGAGCGGGTGGGCGGCGGGGTTCTTCATGTCGTACCGCCTGCCGTTGATGCCCCAGTCGTACTTGGCCATGCCGCCGGTGAGTTCGACGCGGTGGACGCGGTCGGCCTTCTTCGAGTCCAGGCGGACCTCGTCGGCCGCCGTCAGCCGGGCGGCGTTCATGATCATGCCGGTCAGTTCCGCCGGGCGGACGGTGGGCTTGGGCGCGGCCCCGGAACCGGTGCGCACCAGCGCCATGCCGCTCGCGTTCTTGCCCTCGGCGAGGGCGACGAGCGGGAAGACGCCGTCGCCGAGCGTGACCAGGACGTCGTACCGCTCCCCCATGCCCACCAGCAGGGCGTCCACCTGCTGGTGGGCGACCGGGTAGCCGTCGGTGTGGGTGATGGTCAGCCTGTGCCCGCCGAGCGCGACGCGGTACGCCGTGTCGCCGCCCGCGTTGACGATGCGCAGTCGGACCCGCTTGCCGGGCTTGCCGGTGTAGACGTCGGGGTCGGCCGGGACCCGGCCGTTGACCAGGTGGTACGGGTACTTGACGTCCCCGGCGTCGCCGCCGAGCAGCTCGCTGCGCGCGCCCATGAGCATGAACTTCATCGACATGCCGTCGGAGCCGCCCCCGTCCGAGGTACCGCTCATGGCCATGTCGCCCATGTCCATCCCGCCCATGTCACCCATGTCCCCCATGTCGTGGCCGGAGGAGCCGCCGTGGCCGGAGCCGCCCGTGTGCATGCCGCCCATGCCCCGGCTCAGTTCGGCGAGGACCTCGTCGGGGGTGCCGGTGACACCGTCGACCCAGTCGTCCAGGACGACCACCCACTCGTCGTCGTAGGACAGCGGTTCCTTCGGGTCCTCGACGATCAGCGGGGCGTGCAGTCCCCGGTCGAGCTGGACGCCGACGTGCGGGTGGAAGAAGTAGGTGCCGGGGGTGTCGGCGACGAAGCGGTAGGTGAAGTTGCGCCCGGCCCGGACGGCGGCCTGGGTGACCGGGGGCACGCCGTCCATGTCGGCGCGCAGGGCGAGGCCGTGCCAGTGGACGGAGGTGGTGGTGCCGCCCGGCAGCTGGTTGGACAGTTCGGCGGCGAGGGTGTCGCCGGCCGTGATCCGCAGCTCCTTGCCGGGGGTGTGGCCGCCGTAGGCCCAGCTCTTCGCCGTCACCTTGCCGCCGAGGTCGAGCACGGCCGGTGCGGCGGTCAGGGTGACGTCGCGCACCGTGCCGGTGGCCTTGCGCCCGCGTTCGGTGGTGGCGACCACCTTGCTGTCGGGGTTCACCAGGGCCGGGGTGCCGCCGGAGCCGCTGCCGCACGCGGCGAGCGCGCCGCCTCCCGCGACGGCGAGCCCGGCCAGCAGGGCGGAACGACGGTTGATGCTGTTCATGTGGATGCCTTCTCTCGGTCTGCCGTCGGTCTGGCGCGTGCGGCATCCGCTCCGGGAGGGGAGCGGGCCGCCCGGGGCGGCCTAGATCAGCAACCGGGAGAGGACGGAGAGGTCGGGCGGCGCGCGGTGCGGATGGCCCGGCAGGCCGAGTCCGGCGAGCACGCCCCGCGCGGGGGCGCCCGGGACGGCGTGGGGGGCGACGGCCGGGGGCGCGAGCAGCTGCGGTGTGCCGACGGCGCCGGAGGTGCAGTGCTGCATTCCGGCGCCGGAACAGGGCCCGTCGGCGTCGTGCCCCAGACCGGAGGTCACGGCCGGGGCGGACGCGCCGTGCCGGACCGTGCCACGCCCGGTCGCGGTGGCCTCGGGCGCGCCGTGCCCGGTCATGGCGTGTCCGGCCATGGGTGCGCCGGCACCGGTGTGTCCGGACCCGTCGGCCGCCTGGGCGGTTCCGCCGTGCGGCGCGGTGCGGGCCATCGGGGGCATCGCGCTCATGACGGCGGTGGCGGGCATGGCCGGGGCGGTGCCCATGTCGTGGTGGACCAGGACGGCGAGCGCGGCGAGCAGCGTCAGCACGGCGGCCCAGGCGCGGCGCGGTACGCCGCCCCCGGTGATGGTCCGCTGACAGGTCACGGCCGCCCTCTCCTTCCCGCATCCGCTGGGTCCGCCAGGGGGCTCACTATACCCCGGAGGGGTACGGCACCCGTACGGCCCCGACCCGCGGGCGATCAGATGACTTAGTACCCCTGGGGGGTATATCGTTCAGGTGTCGGGAGGGCCGGTGCACCGCCCCTCCCACGGACCGAACCATGCTCTCACCCGAGGAAGTAGCCATGACCGAACAGACGAACTCCGGCTCCTGCTGCGGCTCCTGCGGTACCGGGACGGCGACCGACGTCCAGGTCCACGGCAGCGGTGTCACCACCGTGTACAAGGTCTCCGGCATGACCTGCGGCCACTGCGAGTCCGCCATCTCCAAGGAGATCTCCGTCCTGGACGGCGTCACCGCGGTCACGGCCGTCGCCGACAAGGGCGAGGTGACGGTCACCTCCGCCGCCCCGCTCGACGAGGAAGCCGTCCGCGCCGCCGTGGACGAGGCCGGCTACGAGCTCGTCGGCACCGTCTGAGACCGCGCGGCGCCGGGCGCCGCGCTTCCGGGCGAAAACCCCTCCACCCCCTCGGGGACGGAGGGGTTTTCGCCTTTCCGGGGCCTTCCAACTGCCCTACCGAATACGCGAGTCCACTCTCTTACATACCCCCGGTGGGTATGCTACGGTGCACCGCACAGGTACCCCCCAGGGGTATACGTAAGAAGGGTGGAGTCATGTCAGCCGTCAATCCCAGGCGCTGGTGGGCACTGGTCGTGCTCGCCGCCGCGCAGTTCATGGTCATCATGGACACGTCGATCATCGGGGTGGCGCTTCCCGAGATGCAGAAGGACCTCGGCTTCTCGCAGGGCGAGCTGCAGTGGGTCTTCAACGCGTACGTCATCGCGTTCGGCGGTCTGCTGCTGCTCGGCGGCCGCCTGTCCGACCTGCTCGGCGCCCGCAAGGTGTTCGTCACCGGCTGGACGGTGCTGATCGCGGGCTCGGTCGTGGCCGCCGCGGCGCAGAGCGCGTCCGTGGAGGTCGTCGGCCGCGCGGTCCAGGGCGTGGGCGGCGCGCTGATCGCGCCCTCGGCCATGACCCTGCTGATGATGCTGTTCGCCCACGACCCCAAGGAACTGGGCAAGGCCATGGCGCTCTACGGCGCCGCGGCACCCGCGGGCGGCACCGCCGGCGTCTTCATGGGCGGTGTGTTCACCCAGTGGCTGAGCTGGCCGTGGGTGTTCATCATCTACATCCCGATCGGTCTCGCCACGCTCGCGGCCGCCAAGCTGCTGCCCGCCGTCGGCGGCCGGCGCGGCGGGGTGGACGTGCTCGGCGCCGTCTCCGTCACGGCCGGTCTGGCGCTCGCCGTGTTCGCCGTCGTCCGCGCCCCGGAGGTCGGCTGGTCCTCGACCGGCACCGTGCTGGAGCTGGTCGGCGCCGTCGCGCTGCTCGCCCTGTTCTTCGTGATCCAGAAGACGGTGCGCGAGCCGCTGATGCCGCTCGGCATCTGGCGGGTGCCGCGCCTGGGTTCGGCGAACCTGGCGATGGCGCTGCTCGGCGCCGCGTGGATCCCGATGTGGTACTTCCTCAACCTGTACCTCCAGCAGGTCCTGGGCTACGGGGCGTTCGCCTCCGGTGCCGCGCTGCTGCCGATGACCGTGCTGCTCATGATCTTCATGACGGCGATCACCGCGCGGCTGATGGCCAAGTTCGGGGCCAAGCCGTTGATCGGCGGCGGTCTGCTGGTCCTCGCCGCGGGTCTGGTCTGGCTGTCCCAGGTCCAGCCGACGGGCACCTTCGTGGTCGACGTCCTGCCCGCGTCGCTGGTCGCCGCCCTCGGCATGTCGCTCGCCTACATCCCGGCGATGATGGCCGCGATGTCCGGGGCGCCGCAGGAGCAGGCGGGTCTGGCCTCCGGCATCGTGAACACCACGTACCAGGTGGGCTCCGCGCTCGGGCTCGCGGCGCTGACCGCCGTGGCCACCTCCGCGGGCGCCGGCAAGCTCGGCGACCTCCCCGCCCTCACCGACGGCTTCAGCGCGGCCTTCGTGTGGGCCGCGGCGATCGCCGCCGCGGGCGGACTGATCACCCTCCTGTCCATGCGCGGCGAGAAGGCGGCCGCGGCACAGGCCGGCGCGCAGGAGGCGACCGGCGAACGGGCCGCTGCCTGACGGGCATCCATCCGGCGGACCGGCACGGCGGACGCCGCCGGGACCGCCGTCCGTCCGGACGGCCATCCATCTGGACAAACGAACCCCTCGACGGGCCGTTCGGTTTCGGGCAACCGGAACGGACGGCCCCGTCCCGTATACGGAGGAGCACCGCGATGGACATACAGACCCGCGCCGTACAGGTGCACCACGAGCCCCCGGCGACCGGCGGCCGGCCGCTCAGCGTGCCGATCGTGCAGTCCTCGGCCTTCGCCTTCGAGTCCGCGGCCGAGCTGGCGCGGGCCATGGGCGGACCGGACGGGACCTACGTCTACTCCCGACGGGGCAACCCCACCGTGCGGGCCCTGGAACGGACCCTCGCCGCGCTGGAGGGCGGAGCCGCCGCGATCGCGTTCGCCTCCGGTATGGGCGCGATCAGCGGCGTCCTGCTGGCGCTGCTGCGGCCCGGTGACCATGTGATCGCCGGGCAGTGCCTGTACGGCGGCACCTACTCCGTCCTCACGGATCTCGCCCGGCGCTTCGGCGTCGAGGTGGACCACGTCAGCGGCGACGACCCGGCCGACTTCGCCCGGCTGGTCCGGCCCACCACCCGGCTGCTGCACCTGGAGACCATCGCCAACCCCACCGGCGGGGTGCCCGACCTCGGGGGCCTGATGGCCGAGGCGCGACGGCACGGGGTGACCAGCGTGGTGGACAACTCGCTGGCCTCGCCGGTGCTGTGCCGCCCGATCGAGCACGGCGCGGACGTGGTGGTGCACTCCACGACCAAGTACCTGGCCGGGCACTCCGACGTGCTGGGCGGGGTGGCCGTCTTCGCCGACGAGGCGCTGCGGGACCGGGTGTGGCCCAGGACCGTGGAACTGGGCGCGTGCGCGGACCCGTTCGCGGCCTGGCTGACCCTGCGCGGCCTGCCCACGCTGCCGTTGCGCATGCGCCAGCACTGCGCCGGCGCGGAGCTGCTGGCCCACCGCCTCGCCGGGCACGCCCAAGTGGCCGCCGTGCACTGGCCGTTCCTGCCGGACCACCCCTCGTACGACCGCGCGCGCACGTTCCTGGACGGGGGCGGCGGCATGGTCTCGTTCGAGCTCACCGGCGGGCGCGAGGCGGGTGAGGCGTTCATCGAGCGGGTGCGGATCGCCCGGCTGGCGCTGTCGCTGGGCGGCGTGGAGACGCTGGTCACGCACCCGGCGTCGACCTCGCACCGGGAGCTGGACGAGGCGGCGCTGGCGGCCGCCGGCATCGGCGCGGGCACCGTGCGGATGTCGGTCGGCATCGAGCACCCGGAGGACCTGTGGGCGGACATCGCCGAAGCCTTGAAGGGACAGTAGATTTGGGTTGACAAAATAAACGGCCGATTCGTAGATTGAGTGAAGCCCAGAGAACCGGCTCTTCGGCCCAGAGGGGGGCTTCATGCGTTACTTCGAGGACTTCCGCACCGGTGACATCCACGAGCTCGGCACGGTCACCGTCACCGAGGAGGAGGTGCTCGAGTTCGCCCGGCGTTACGACCCGCAGCCCTTCCACATCGATCCGGAGCGGGCGAAGCAGTCGCCGTTCGGGGGGCTGATCGCCAGCGGATTCCACACCTCGGCGCTCTTCATGCGGCGCTATGTCGACGGTCTGCTCGCCTACAGCGCCTGCGCCGGCTCCCCCGGCATCGACGAGGTCCGCTACCTCCGGCCGGTCCGTCCGGGTGACGTCCTCACCGCGCGGGTCGAGATCCTCGGATCGCGCCCCTCGCTGGGCAACCCCGCCACCGGCATCGTCCAGCCCCGCTGCGAGCTGGTGGCCGCCGACGGGACGGTCGTGTTCAGCATGATCCTGCACAGCATCTTCCGGCGGCGTCCCGCCGACCCCTCCGCCGCGACCCCGTCGTCGATGTCCGCGGCGCAGGACCCGGTCGCCTGCTGTGCCCGACAGCGCTGAGCACGGCCGTCCGCACACCCACCGCCTCGCCGACGAGGCGCTGCCCCGAAGGGAGACCTCCCGTGGAGGCCGTATCCCGCACCGCCCAGTGGACCGCCGCCGCGCGGGCCCTGGAGACCGACCGCGAGGACCGGCTGTTCGCCGATCCCCACGCCCGAACAGTCGCCGGCACCACCGGCTTCGAGCTGCTGGAACGCTACGCGGGCGCGGGCACCGTACCGTTCCTCGCCATCCGCACCACCTACCTGGACCGCGCCATCGAGCGCGCGGTACGCGAACGCGGGCTGCGCCAGGTCGTGTTCCTCGCGGCCGGCATGGACACCCGCTACTACCGCCTCGACTGGCCCGACGGCATCACCCTGTACGAGCTCGACCGGCCCGCGCTGCTGGAGGCCAAGGCCGCCCTGCTCGCCGGCGAGCCCGAACCGGTGGGCCGCGAGCGCCGTACCGTCGCCGTCGATCTGCGCGAGGACTGGACCGGCGCCCTCAAGGAGGCGGGCTGGCAGGCGGAGCGGCCCACGCTGTGGGTGGTCGAGGGACTGCTGTTCTTCCTGCCGGAGACCGCCGTGCGCACCCTGCTCGCCACCCTGTGGCAGCACAGCGCGCCCTCCTCCGTGCTGCTCGGCGACGTCATCAGCGAGGCCGCCCTGCGCAACCCGCTGTCCCGGCCCTTCATGAAGGCCCTCGAAGAGGACGGCAACCCCTGGCTGTTCGGCACCGAGGAGCCGGAGGAGCTGCTCGTCTCCTGCGGCTGGACGGTCCAGGAGGTGCGCCAACCCGGAGAGGAGGGCGCCGACTTCGGCCGCTGGCCGTACCCGGTGCCGCCCCGCGAGACCCCCCGCGTGCCCCGTTCCTTCCTGTTCACCGCGACCCGAGACGAGGTCACGTCATGACCCAGCCGACCGGTCCCGGGGCCACCGAGCCCGCGGCCGTCTTCCACCAGCGCGTCATCGACGACGCGGCGGCCGCCGTACGCGGTCTGACCGTCTCCCTCGGCGAGCGGCTCGGGCTGTATCGCGTGCTCGCCGAGCACGGCCCGCTCACCCCCGCCGAACTGGCCGAGCGCGCCGGCATCGCCCCGCGCTACGCCGAGGAGTGGCTGCACGCACAGCTCAGCGCCGGCTATGTGGAGCGCCACCCGTCCTCCGACAAGTACACCCTGCCCGCGGAGCACGCCGCCGTCCTCGCGCAGCCCGCCTCCCCCGCCTACGCGGCCGGCTTCTTCACCGCGCTCAAGGCGCTCTACGCCACCGAGGACCTGCTCCTCGACGCCTACCGCAGCGGCGAGGGCGTCGGCTGGGCCGAGCACGACCCGGCGCTGGACACCGGCATGGGCAGCTTCTTCCAGCCCACCTACCAGCACCGGCTGCTGACCGACTGGATCCCCGCGCTGCACGAGGTGAGCGACAAGCTGGCGGCCGGCGGCACGGCGGCGGACGTCGGCTGCGGCGTGGGCCACACCACCCGGCTCATCGCCCGCGCCTTCCCCGACGCCCGGGTGTACGGCTTCGACTACTCGGAGGAGGCGATCGCCATCGCCCGGCAGCTCGCCGAGGACGAGGGCCTGGGCGACCGCGTCGTCTTCGAGACCGCGTCCGCCGACGACTACCCCGGCGGCAGATACGACCTGGTCACCTTCTTCAACTGCCTGCACGACATGGGCGACCCGGTGGCCGCGGCCCAGCACGTCCACAAGTCCCTGGACCCGGACGGCACATGGATGCTGGTCGAGTCCAACGTCTCCCCCGCCGACATCCACACCGACACCCCGCCGGCGCGCATGTTCATGGCGCTGTCCGCCGTGATGTGCCTGCCTGTCGCCCTCGCGCAGCGCGGCCCGCACGCACTCGGCAACCACTCCGGCGAGAAGGCGTTCCGCGCCATCGCCGAGGAGGCGGGCTTCACCCGCTGGCGGCGGGCTGCCCACACCCCCGTGAACGCCGTCTACGAGGTCCGTCCCTGACCCGGCTCCCGCACTCGGACAGGAGAAACCATGGCCGCCACGGCCCTGCCCGTCAACGACCGTTTCCTGGAGATCCTCGAGAGGCTCAGTGAGAAGTCCATCGAGGACTACTACAACCCGTACCAGCGGTTCGCCTGGCCGCCCACGCTGGACGAGAACCGCATGTGGACGAGCCCCGACCTGCTCACCGTCTACGGCACCGAGCACTACGACCGGCTGGACGAGGACACCCTCAGGCGGCTGTCCAAGTGGGAGTCCATCAACTTCTACAGCCTGAACGTGCACGGCATCCGCGAACTGCTCATCGAGGTCGTGGGCCGCATCCACATGCCGGGCTTCGAGGTGCCCTCCGACTTCTTCCACCACTTCATCGGCGAGGAGAACGAACACATGTGGTTCTTCTCCGAGTTCTGCCGGCGCTACGGCGGCAAGATCTACTCGTCGATGACCATGAGCGCCGACTCCGCCTGGGAGAGCGAGGTCGAGAACTTCCTCGTCTTCGCCCGCATCCTGTTCTTCGAGGAACTGGTCGACCACTACAACACCCGGATGGCGCAGGACGATTCGCTCTGCGACACCATCCGCCAGGTCAACCGCCTGCACCACCAGGACGAGTCCCGGCACATCGCCTTCGGCCGGGAGCTGGTCTCCCTGCTCTTCACCCGCATGCGCGAGGCGGTGAGCGCCGAGCGGCTGCGCGAGGTGGAGAGCTATCTGAAACGCTATGTCGTCTTCAGCGTCAACTCCCTCTACAACCCGCACGTCTACCGCGACGCCGGCATCGCCGACCCGCTGGGGCTGCGCAACGCCCTGCTCGCCGACGAGCGCAGGCGCGTGCAGGAGCGCAAGGCCATCCGCAAACCGCTGGCCTTCTTCCTCAAGACCGGGATCTTCTCCGACGACACTCTGCCGGTCCTCTGATCCGGGACCGGCCGGTCCTTCCGGCCACGCCCGCCGAGGAGCGGGGCGGCCGGTCCAGCGAACCGAGAGGTGGTCCACCACCGTGCCCGACACCATATCCACCGCGCCCCCGCGCCCACCGGCCGCGAACGGCGGCCTGCCCTCCCTCGGAGCGGAGGAGACGGCCCTGCTCCGGCTCCTCGACGACACCTTCGAGAAATGGGGCGTGAGCGCCGGGGCCCGCCCGATGACCATGCCCCCGCTGCTGCCCACCGCCGACCTCAAGCGGCTCGACTACTACGAGAACTTCCCCCACCAGGCCGTCGTCGCCACCGCGATCGACGTCGACCGCCGCGGCGAGTACTGTTCCGAGACGGGCTGCTTCCCGTGCAGCTCGCTCCAGCCCGCCGAACTCGGTCTGCCCTCCGCCTCCTGTTACGCCGTCTACCTCGACCACGAGGGCCGCGAGGTCGCGGCGGACACCCTGGTGACCGTGGTCGGCTGGTGCTTCCGCAAGGAGGAGCGGTACGAGGGGCTGCGCCGCCAACTCGGCTTCCACATGCGGGAGATCGTCGCCCTCGGCAGCCGCGAACACGCGGACGCGCACCTGCGGGACTTCACCGACCGCATCACCGCCTTCGCCCGGGCGCTCGACCTGCCGCTGCGCCGGGAGGCCGCCACCGATCCCTTCTACGACAAGGGCGGCTCGAAGGCGCTGTTGCAGCGGCTGTCCCCGGTCAAGCACGAGTTCCTCTTCGAGGACCTCGCGATCGCCTCCGTCAACACCCACCGCAACTTCTTCGGCGACCGCTGCTCCATCACCCTCGCCGGCACCGGCGAACCGGCCTCCACCAGCTGCGTCGCCTTCGGTCTCGAACGCTGGCTGTCGGCCCTCACCCGGCGGTACGGCACCTGGGCCGCCGCCACCGAAGCCGTGCTCGCGGCAGGCGACCGACTCCAGCCGGCCGGCCCGGGGGTGTGAGGTGCCGGCCCACCCCACCGCCCAAGGCGGCGGCCCGGGCTGGGCGAACCTCGGCATGGACATCGTGTCCGTCAAGCGCGTCCGCAGGCTCCTCGACGACCACGGCGAGGATTTCTTCCAGCGGATGCTGAACCCCGGCGAACTCGACGACTGCCGTACGTCCAGCGGCCTCGATCTGCTCAGCCTGTGCGGACGGATCGCGGCCAAGGAAGCGGCGTTCAAGACCCTGCGGGTCCGGGGCCGGTTCCTGCCCTGGCGCGACATCGTGGTGCGCCGCTCCGACGGCGGCTGGCCGCTGGTCGAACTGCGCCGCACCGCCGCCGAGATGGCAGCCGAGTCCGGCATCCAGGACATCACGGTGAGCATCAGCCACGACGTGGACTACGCGGTGGCCGTGGCCGCCCCCGTCCTCGGCGATCCCCGGCACCGGCCGTGAGACGCCCGCTTTGCCCACATTCCTCCTCGATCACCGTTAGGAGTACCGCCATGACCGACGGCCTGCAGCAGGTGAAGGACTGGATCCTCAAGCGCCACCCGGAGCGCGACGACATCCCGAACGACCTCGACCTGATCGAGAACCGGCTCATCGACTCGCTGTCCTTCGTGGAGTTCGTCTTCCTCCTGGAGCAGCACAGCGGCCGCACCATCGAGATGGAGACCCTGGAGGTCGACTCGCTGCGCACCCTCGACGCCATCGAGGCCGCCTTCTTCCTCGCGGAGGTGAAGTGAGATGAGCCGACGGCTCTTCACCTCCGAGTCCGTCACCGAAGGCCATCCCGACAAGATCGCCGACCGGATCAGCGACACCGTCCTGGACGCCCTCCTCGGCCAGGACCCGGCCGCCCGGGTGGCCGTCGAGACCCTGATCACCACCGGTCAGGTGCACATCGCCGGCGAGGTCACCACCCACGCGTACGCCCCCATCGCCCAGCTGGTGCGCGACACGATCCTCGACATCGGCTACGACTCCTCCGCCAAGGGCTTCGACGGGGCCTCCTGCGGGGTCTCCGTGTCGATCGGCGCCCAGTCGCCGGACATCGCGCAGGGCGTGGACGCCGCCTACGAAGCGCGCGCCGAGGGCAACGACGACGAGCTGTCCCGGCAGGGCGCGGGCGACCAGGGCCTGATGTTCGGCTACGCCTGCGACGACACCCCCGAGCTGATGCCGCTGCCGATCCATCTCGCGCACCGGCTGGCCGAGCGGCTGACCGAGGTCCGCAAGAACGGCGCCTGCCCCTATCTGCGGCCGGACGGCAAGACGCAGGTCACCATCGAGTACGACGGCGACCGCCCGGCGCGCCTGGACACCGTCGTCGTCTCCTCCCAGCACGCCGGGGACATCAGCCTGGAGGGCCTGCTCGCCCCGGACGTCCGGGAGTCGGTGGTGGAGCCGACGCTCAAGGCGCTGGCCGAGCAGGGGGTGAGCCTGGAGAGCGACGGCTACCGGCTGCTGGTGAACCCCACGGGCCGCTTCGAGATCGGCGGCCCGATGGGCGACGCCGGGCTGACCGGCCGCAAGATCATCATCGACACCTACGGCGGGATGGCCCGGCACGGCGGGGGCGCCTTCTCCGGCAAGGACCCCTCCAAGGTGGACCGCAGCGCGGCGTACGCGATGCGCTGGGTGGCGAAGAACGTGGTCGCCGCCGGTCTCGCCCGCCGCTGCGAGGTACAGGTCGCCTACGCCATCGGCAAGGCGGACCCGGTCGGCCTGTTCGTGGAGACGTTCGGCACCGAGTCCGTGCCGGTGGACCGCATCCAGGCCGCGATCACGGAGGTCTTCGACCTGCGTCCGGCGGCGATCGTACGCGACCTGGACCTGCTGCGGCCCGTCTACGCGCGGACCTCCGCCTATGGCCACTTCGGCCGCGAACTGCCGGAGTTCACCTGGGAGTCGACCGGCCGGGCCGGCGCGCTGCGCGACCACGTGGAGGGCTGAGATGCGTATCGCTGTCACGGGCTCCATCGCCACCGACCATCTGATGTCCTTCCCGGGGAGCTTCACCGACCAGCTCCTGGCCGACCGACTGGACCGCGTCTCCCTGTCCTTCCTCGCCGACCGGCTGGAGATCCGCCGTGGCGGCGTGGCAGCGAACATCTCGTTCGGCCTCGGGCTGCTCGGCCTGCGGCCGGTGCTGGTCGGGGCGGTCGGCGACGACTTCGAGCCCTACCGCGTCTGGCTGAAGCAGCACGGGGTCGACACCGACTCCGTGCTGGTCAGCCAGGAGCACCACACCGCCCGTTTCGTCTGTACGACGGACCGCGCGCAGAACCAGATCGCCACCTTCTACGCCGGTGCGATGACGGAGGCCCGCAGGATCGATCTGCGGGCGATCGCCGAGCGCACCGGCCGGCTCGGGCTGGTCATGGTCTCGCCCGACGACCCCGAGGCCATGCTGCGCCACACCCGGGTCTGCCGGGACCTCGGCATCCCGTTCGCCGCCGATCCGTCCCAGCAGCTGGCGCGACTCAGCGGCAAGGAGGTCCGCGAACTCATCGAGGGGGCCCGCTGGTTGTTCACCAACGAGTACGAGACCGCGCTGCTCCAGGAGCGCACCGGGCTCGGCGTGCCGGACGTGCTGCAGCGGGTCGGCCGCTGGGTCACCACGGAGGGCGCCGCGGGCGTCCGCATCCGCCGCGACGGCCGGCCCGACCTCACCGTGCCCGCGGTCGAGGTCCCGGGTGTGGTGGATCCGACCGGCGTCGGCGACGCGTTCCGCGCGGGCTTCCTCGCCGGCACGGCGTGGGGCGTCCCGGAGCGCTGCGCGGCGCAGCTGGGCTGTGTCGTGGCCGCCACCGCGCTGGACTACGTGGGCACCCAGGAGTACCGGCTGTACCGGGACATCGTGCTCGGGCGGCTGCGCACGACCTACGGCGTGGGCTGCGCGGCCCATCTGGCCACCCATCTGGCGGCGCATCTGCGGGGGCTGACATGACGGCCGCCCGGATCGACGCCCTGCGGACGGCGCTCGCCACCCGGGTGGTGGTCGCCGACGGAGCCATGGGCACCATGCTCCAGGCCCAGGAACCCACCCTGGACGACTTCCAGCAGCTCGAAGGCTGCAACGAGATCCTCAACCTGACCCGCCCGGACATCGTCCGCTCGGTCCACGAGGCCTACTTCGCGGTGGGCGTGGACTGTGTGGAGACCAACACCTTCGGGGCCAACCACGCGGCGATGGCGGAGTACGGCATCGCCGGCCGGGTGCACGAGCTGTCCGAGGCCGGTGCCCGGATCGCCCGGGAGGTGGCGGACGAGTTCACCGCCCGGGAGGGGCGGCAGCGCTGGGTGCTGGGGTCGATGGGCCCGGGCACCAAGCTGCCCACCCTGGGCCACATCGGCTACGGCACGATCCGCGACGGCTTCCAGGCGAACGCGGAGGGCCTGCTGGCGGGCGGCGCGGACGCGCTGCTCGTGGAGACCACCCAGGACCTGCTCCAGACCAAGGCCGCCGTGCTCGGCGCCCGCCGTGCCCTGGACGCCCTCGGCCTGGACGTGCCGTTGCTGGTGTCGATGGCCTTCGAGACCACGGGCACCATGCTGCTGGGCTCGGAGATCGGCGCGGCGCTGACGGCCCTGGAGCCGCTGGGCATCGATCTCATCGGCCTCAACTGCTCGACCGGGCCTGCCGAGATGGGCGAACACCTGCGCCATCTCGCGCGCCACGCGCGCATCCCGCTGCTGTGCATGCCCAACGCCGGCCTGCCGGTGCTGACCAAGGACGGCGCGTACTTCCCGCTCGGTCCGGCTGAACTGGCGGATGCGCAGGAGACGTTCGTGCGGGAGTACGGGTTGTCGCTGGTGGGCGGGTGCTGCGGGACGACTCCGGAGCATCTGCGGCAGGTGGTGGAGCGGGTGCGGGATCTGACGCCGCCGGTGCGCAGTCCGCAGCCGGAGCCTGGTGCGGCGTCTTTGTATCAGTCGGTGCCGTTCCGGCAGGACACGGCGTATCTGGCGATCGGTGAGCGGACGAACGCGAACGGGTCGAAGAAGTTCCGTGAGGCGATGCTGGCGGGCCGCTGGGACGACTGTGTGGAGATCGCCCGCGAGCAGATCCGCGAGGGCGCGCACATGCTCGATCTGTGTGTGGACTACGTCGGCCGTGACGGTGTGGCGGACATGGAGGAGCTGGCCGGGCGGCTGGCGACGGCGTCGACGCTGCCGATCGTGCTGGACTCCACCGAGGTGGAGGTGATCCGGGCCGGTCTGGAGAAGCTGGGCGGGCGTGCGGTGATCAACTCGGTGAACTACGAGGACGGGGACGGCCCGGATTCGCGGTTCGCGCGGGTGACGGCGCTGGCGCGGGAGCACGGTGCGGCGCTGATCGCGCTGACCATCGACGAGGAGGGCCAGGCCCGCACCCCGCGGAAGAAGGTGGAGATCGCCGAGCGGCTGATCGCGGATCTGACGGGGAACTGGGGCATCCGTGAGGAGGACATCCTCATCGATGCCCTGACGTTCACGATCTGCACGGGTCAGGAGGAGTCCCGCAAGGACGGTGTGGCGACGATCGAGGCGATCCGGGAGCTGAAGCGGCGTCACCCGGCGGTGCAGACCACGCTCGGGTTGTCGAACATCTCCTTCGGTCTGAACCCGGCCGCGCGGATCCTGCTCAACAGCGTGTTCCTGGACGAGTGTGTGAAGGCGGGTCTGGACTCGGCGATCGTGCACGCCTCGAAGATCCTGCCCATCGCGCGTTTCAGCGAGGAGGAGGTCACCACCGCGCTGGACCTGATCTACGACCGCCGCGTCGAGGGCTATGACCCGCTGCAGAAGCTGATGCGGCTGTTCGAGGGGGCGACGGCGAGGTCGCTGAAGGCGGGCAAGGCCGAGGAACTGGCCGCGCTGCCCCTTGAGGAGCGGCTGAAGCGGCGGATCATCGACGGGGAACGCAACGGCCTGGAGGCGGACCTGGACGCGGCGCTGCTGGAGCGGCCGGCGCTGGACATCGTCAACGAGACGCTGCTGGACGGCATGAAGGTCGTCGGTGAGCTGTTCGGGTCCGGGCAGATGCAGCTGCCGTTCGTGCTGCAGTCCGCCGAGGTGATGAAGGCCGCGGTCGCCCATCTGGAACCGCACATGGAGAAGTCGGACGCCGAGGGCAAGGGCACCATCGTGCTGGCCACCGTGCGCGGGGACGTGCACGACATCGGCAAGAACCTGGTCGACATCATCCTGTCGAACAACGGCTACCACGTGGTCAACCTCGGTATCAAGCAGCCCGTCTCCGCGATCCTGGAAGCCGCCGAGGAACACCGCGCCGACGTGATCGGCATGTCCGGACTCCTCGTCAAATCCACCGTGATCATGAAGGAGAACCTGGAGGAGCTGAACCAGCGCGCCCTGGCGTCGAAGTACCCGGTGATCCTCGGCGGGGCCGCCCTCACCCGCGCCTACGTCGAACAGGACCTCCACGAGCTCTACGAGGGCGAGGTCCGCTACGCCCGCGACGCCTTCGAGGGCCTGCGCCTGATGGACGCCCTCATCGGCGTCAAACGCGGCGTGCCCGGCGCGAAGCTGCCCGAGCTGCGCCCGCGCAGGGTCCGGGCCACGGCCGCCGCGGAGGTGACCGAGCGGCCCGAGGAAGGACACGTCCGCTCCGACGTCGCCACCGACAACCCCGTGCCCACCCCGCCGTTCTGGGGCACCCGCGTCAGCAAGGGCATCCAGCTCAAGGAGTACGCCTCCTGGCTCGACGAAGGCGCCCTCTTCAAGGGCCAATGGGGCCTGACCAAGGAGCTGTTCGAGACCGAGGGAAGGCCCCGGCTGCGCGGCTGGCTCGATCTGCTGCGCACCCGCAACCTGCTGGAAGCGGCCGTGGTCCACGGCTACTTCCCCTGCGTGTCCAAGGACGACGACCTGATCGTCCTCGACGAGCACGGCGCGGAACTCACCCGGTTCACCTTCCCCCGGCAGGACCGCGGCCGACGCCTCTGTCTGGCCGACTTCTTCCGCCCGGAGGAGTCGGGGGAGACCGACGTGGTCGGCTTCCAGGTCGTCACCGTCGGCTCCCGCGTCGGCGAGGAGACCGCCAAGCTCTTCGAGGCGAACGCCTACCGCGACTACCTCGAACTGCACGGCCTGTCCGTCCAGTTGGCCGAAGCCCTCGCCGAGTACTGGCACGCCCGCGTCCGCGCCGAACTCGGCATCGCCGGCGCCGATCCGGACTCGCTGGACGGCATGTTCCGCACCGACTACCAGGGCTGCCGCTACTCCCTCGGCTATCCGGCCTGCCCCGATCTCGCGGACCGCGCCAAGATCGCGGCCCTGCTGGAGCCCGAGCGGATCGGGGTCCGGCTGTCCGAGGAGTTCCAGCTGCACCCCGAGCAGTCCACGGACGCGATCGTCGTCCACCACCCGCAGGCGGGGTACTTCAGTGCCGGGCGGCGCTCATGACCACCTTCTCGTTCGAGTTCTTCCCGCCCTCGACCGCCGCCGGCGAGCGGGCCCTGTGGAACGCGGTGCGCAAAGTGGAGGCGCTGCGGCCGGACTTCGTGTCGGTCACCTACGGGGCGGGAGGGTCCTCCCGCGACCGTACGGTGGCGCTCACCCGGCGCATCGCCGCCGAGACCACCCTGCGTCCGGCCGCCCATCTGACGGCCGTCGGGCACTCGGTGGCCGAGCTGCGCCACATCATCGGCAGCTACGCGGACGCGGGCATCCGCGACGTCCTCGCGCTGCGCGGCGACCCGCCCGGCGACCCGCAAGGGCCCTGGGTGCCGCATCCCGACGGGTTCACCCACGCCTACCAGCTGGTCGAACTGCTCCGTTCGCTGGGCGACTTCACCATCGGCGTGGCGGCCTTCCCGGAGGGGCATCCGCGCTCGCCCGACGCCCGGACCGATCTGCGCCACTTCGTGGCCAAGTGCAAGGCCGGCGCGGACTACGCCATCACGCAGATGTTCTTCCGCGCGGAGGACTACCTCCGGCTGCGGGACCGGGTCGCCGCGGCCGGCTGCGAGACCCCGATCATCCCGGAGATCATGCCGGCCACCGACGTCCGTCAGATCCGCCGGTTCGCCGAGCTGAGCGCGGCGACCTTCCCGGAGGACCTGGCGCACCGGCTGGAGGCGGCCCGGCACGATCCCGCCGTCGCGCACCGCATCGGCGTCGACCACGCCGTCGCCATGGCCGACCGGCTCCTCGCCGAGGGCGCCCCCGGCCTGCACTACATCACCCTGAACCGCTCGACGGCGGCCCTGGACATCCATCGCACCATCCACGCCTCAAGGAGCCTCAGTGTCCGCTGACACCCCCGCCTTCAAGGTCGCCGATCTCTCGCTGGCCGAGTTCGGCCGCAAGGAGATCACCCTCGCCGAGCACGAGATGCCCGGCCTGATGGCGATCCGCAAGGAGTACGCCGAGGCCCAGCCCCTCGCCGGCGCCCGTATCACCGGTTCGCTGCACATGACGGTGCAGACGGCGGTGCTGATCGAGACCCTGGTCGCCCTGGGCGCCAGGGTCCGCTGGGCCTCCTGCAACATCTTCTCCACCCAGGACCACGCGGCCGCCGCCATCGCCGTCGGCCCCGACGGCACGCCGGACAACCCGCGGGGCGTCCCGGTGTTCGCCTGGAAGGGCGAGACCCTGGAGGAGTACTGGTGGTGCACCGAGCAGGCGCTGACCTGGCCGGACAGCCCGACCGGCGGCCCGAACATGATCCTGGACGACGGCGGTGACGCCACCCTCCTCGTCCATCAGGGCGTGGCCCACCAGAAGACCGGCGACCTCCCACCCGCCGACAACGAGGAACTCGCCGTCGTCCGTGCCCTGTTGGAACGCAGCACCCTCGACTGGACCGCCGTGGCCTCCGAGATCCGTGGTGTGACGGAGGAGACCACGACGGGTGTGCACCGTTTGTACGAGATGCAGCGTGACGGTGTGCTGCTGTTCCCCGCGATCAATGTGAACGACGCGGTGACGAAGTCGAAGTTCGACAACAAGTACGGCTGCCGGCATTCGCTGGTGGACGGCATCAACCGGGCGACCGATGTGCTGATCGGTGGCAAGACCGCGGTGGTGTGCGGGTACGGCGATGTCGGCAAGGGCTGTGCGGAGTCGCTGCGGGGCCAGGGTGCGCGGGTGATCGTGACGGAGATCGACCCGATCTGCGCGTTGCAGGCGGCGATGGACGGTTACCAGGTCACGACGCTGGACGAGGTCGTGGACAAGGCCGACATCTTCGTGACGACGACGGGCAACAAGGACATCATCATGGCCTCGGACATGGCCCGGATGAAGCACCAGGCGATCGTCGGGAACATCGGTCACTTCGACAACGAGATCGACATGGCCGGTCTGGCGAGGATCCCGGGCATCGTCAAGGACGAGGTGAAGCCGCAGGTCCACACGTGGACGTTCCCGGACGGCAAGGTGATCATCGTGCTGTCCGAGGGCCGGCTGCTGAACCTGGGCAATGCCACGGGTCATCCGTCGTTCGTGATGTCGAACTCGTTCGCGGACCAGACGCTGGCCCAGATCGAGCTGTTCACCAAGCCCGACGCGTACCCGACCGGTGTGTACGTGCTGCCCAAGCACCTGGACGAGAAGGTCGCCCGGCTCCACCTGGACGCGCTCGGCGTCAAGCTGACCACGCTGCGTCCGGAGCAGGCCGCCTACATCGGTGTCGAGGTCGAGGGCCCGTACAAGCCGGACCACTACCGCTACTGAGAGCGCGGAGCAGACGCAGATGTCCGAGCACAACCCGTACGCGGCGGCGGGCCGGGACCCCGGCCTTCCCGGCCGCCTGCTCCGCACGGAGCGAGACGCGCTGATGCCGTTGCTGCGCGCCGCCCCCCGGGAGCTGTTCGAACTGCGCACCGCCTGTCCCGGATGGACGGTGCGCCAGGTCCTCGCCCACTGCGGGGCGGCGCTGATCCGCATCGTCGAGGGCCGGCTGGAGGAGGGCGCGTTCCTGCCGGAGGCGAACGCCGCGGATGTGGCGGAGCGCGCGGACTGGCCGCTGGAACGCGTGCTGGACGAGCTGGAACGGGGGCTCACGGAGGCCGGGGAGGTCATCGCCCGGCGCTGCGACGACCGGCTGGACGCCGTGGCGCTGGGCGAGTGGGTGCACGCCGGTGATGTGCGCGAGGCGTTCGGCGAACGGGGGGCGTACGCCGGGGAGAGCGTGGAGCACGCTCTCCCCCTGCTGACGGCGACCAGCCGGCAGCGCGGAACGCCGGGCCTGCACGCCCATCTGCCGGATCTGGAGGCGCCCTTGTCCCTGGGGAACCCCTGCGCGGAACGTCCCCTGGCACAGTTCCGCGGGGACCTGCCGACGCTGATCCGGATCTACACCGGACGTCCGCTCGTCGGCACGCGCTACCACCTGTCGGGTGCCACGGAGAAGGAGCTGTGCATCTACCGGTGAGACGGGCGGCTCACTCGGTGCTGACGATCTGGAAGGCCTCGGCGAGCCGCCCCGGGGGCAGGCCGCCCGCCCGGGCGTGCTCGGCGAGCCAGTCGCGCAGCAGTCCGGCGAGGTCCTCGAAGTGGGCCGTCTGCGAGGTGTGGATGCGCAGCGCCTCCACCTTGCGGTCGAAGACCGTGGTGACGTCGACGTACTGGTTGGGCGTCGGCCCGGTCATCAGCCACAGCTCGGGGACGATCCAGGGTTCGAGCCCCTCGCTCTTGAGGAGTTCGGGGTGCGCGAAGGGGTTGCGCGCCTCCGGGTAGATCGCCCGCAGGGCCGCGTCGCCGACCGCCCGGTGGTCCGGGTGCAGGTCCGCGACGCGTTTCCAGTTGATCTCGGGGCTGGGGATGATCGCGCGCCGCGGCCGGACCTGCCGGATGACCCGGCACAGGTCGCGGCGCAGCTCGGCGGTCGGCTCCACGAAGCTGTCGGGGTAGCCGAGGAAGCGCACGTCGTGCACCCCGCTGAGCTTGGCCGAGTGGACCTGTTCGGCGCGGCGCAGATCGGCCATCGCCTGGCGGGGCAGCCGTTCGTCGTAACCGCCGGCGTCGCCGTCGGTGACGATGCAGTAGGTCACGCGGGTGCCGTCGGCGATCCAGCGCATCACCGTGCCGCTGACGCAGAATTCGATGTCGTCCGGGTGCGCGGCCACGACGAGAAGACTCTCCGGCGCGCCGCGGTCGGGGGGGTCGGCCCTGAACTCTTCCATGTGTCAACCCTGTTGGCCGGGCGTTGGCCGGACAAGGCGGTTCCGGTGGCGCGTCGACGCCATGACACTTACGCGCCAGACAATTAATTGGTAGCTTCAAAACATTGTCGAGACCAAGTCTCGCTTGGCAGCCCACGTCTCGACCGATCTGTCGGATCCACAGTCTCGGAGGCCACCAGCATGTGCAGGATCTTCGGCTCCTTCGCGGTCGCGGCCACCGGCGCCGAACTCGCCACGGTGTCGGCCCGGCAACGGCACGGGGGGCCGGACGAGCGCGGTGTCATGACCGGCCGCGGCTGGGCGCTCGGCTGCGACCGGCTCGCCGTGACCGACCCGGCGGGCGGCACCCAGCCCTTCACCCTGCCGACCGCGCCGGGCGTCGTGGCCGTGCTCAACGGCGAGATCTACAACCACCGGGAGCTGCGCCGCCGCCTGGAGGCACGCGGGCACCGCTTCCCGGACCGCTGCGACGGCAGCCTGCTGCCCGCCCTGTACACCGAGTTCGGCCCGGCCTTCGCCGACGAGCTGGACGGCATGTTCGCGGTCGCCGTCGTCGATCTGCGCGGACAGCTGCCCCGGCTGGTCCTCGCGGTCGACGGCATGGGCATGAAACCGCTGCACTACCACCAGGGTGAACGCGGCGCGGTGCGGTTCGCCTCCGAGATCCCCGCGCTGCTCGCCTTCGACGGGGTGCCCGCCGTGCCGCGCGAGGAGGCCCTCGACACCGTGCTGGCCACCAAGACGGCGTTCGGCACGGAGACCGCCCTGGAGGGCATCCGCGTCCTGCCGCCCGGGAGCGTCGCGGTGGCCCATGGCGCCGAGGGACTGCGCATGCTGCGCTGCGGTCCCCGCGCGGCGGACCCGGACGCCGGGCCCGCCCCGTCGGCCGCGGACGCGCTGGAGGCCCTGCGCGGGGAGGTGCACCGGCTGGCCGAGACCGACGTGCCGCTGTGCGCGCTGACCAGCGGCGGTCTGGACTCCGGGCTGGTGACCGCGCTCGCCGCGGAGCACGTGCGGCCGCTGCACACCTTCCACCTCGGGTACCGGGGCCGCTGGCCGCAGGCCGAGCACACCTACGCCAGGGCCGTCGCCCGGCGCGTGCGCACCTGCCACCACGAGGTCTGCGTCGATCCCGCCGAACTCCCCTCACTGCTGACCCGCACGGTGCGCCACCTGGGCCAGCCCAACGCCGACCCCATCGCCGTCAGCACCTACGCGCTCTTCCGGGCCGTGCGCGAGGCCGGCTTCACCGCGGCGCTCACCGGGGACGGGGCCGACGAGCTCTTCGGCGGCTACGACCGGGTACGCACGGCGCTGGCCGCACCCGCCGGGGCCGACTGGACGGCGGCCTACGTGGACGCGCTGGCGGCGGCTCCCCGGCTGGTGCGGGAGTGGCTCTACACCGCCGAGTACCGGGCGTTCATCGCCGAGCGGGGCTCCGCGGCCGACCGGATCGCGGCCGAGCTGCGCGGCTCCGGCGCCGACCGGGCCGGCACCCTCCAGGCGTTCGAGACGCGCCGGCGGCTGCCGGCCTACCACCTGCGGCGGGTGGACCATCTGAGCATGGCATGGGCGGTCGAGGCCCGGATGCCGTTCTGCCAGCCGGGCGTGGCCGGCCTCGCCCGCCGGCTGCCCGCCGGACCGCGCACCGGGAAGAAGGCGCTGTACGAGGCCGGGCGGGGCCTGCTGCCGGCCCCCGTGCTGCGCCGGCCCAAACAGCCCTTCACTCTGCCGCTGTCGGCGATGCTCGCCGCCGACGGGCCGTTGCTGTGGTCCCTGCGCGAGCTGCTCGCGCCCGCGCGGCTGCGGCGGGGCGGGCAGCTGCGCGCCGACCGGGTGCAGGCGCTGTTCGCCCGGCACGCCGAACGGCCCTCGCAGCAGGACGCCCTGACCCTGTGGGCGCTCGCCGTCCACGAGCTGTGGACCGACGTCGTCCAGGGGCTGCGGGTCTCGGCCGACCTCGCGGCGTGATCGCGGACGTCGTCCGGGCCGAGGGCGCGCCCGGCCCGACGCTCGTCCTCGACCAGGGCCGGTTGCCCCGGGGGGCGCTGGCCCTGCGCGGCGAACTCATCGCCGTGCGGCGCTGGCTGGAGGAGACGGGACGCGGCCAGGTGCGCAAGATCGCGCTCGTCGGCCCCTCCCCCGTCGCGTCGTACGACGTCGACTACCGTTTCGTGCAGTGCCTGCCGGAGCCGGACGGCTTCGACTTCCGTACCGGGTGCGGTCATTCACTGCTCGCGGCCGTCGTCGCCTCCGGACGGCGGGGACCGGTGCGGGTGCGCGCGGTGACCACCGGCGATCCGGTGCTCTGCCTGCCCCGGCCGGACGGCTCGTACACGGTACGCGTCGAACGGCCCGTGTCCGTCGCGGAGTTGCTGCCCACCGGGCGTCCCGTCCAGCGGCTGTGCGGGCTTCCGGTCTCGCTGGTGCGCTACGGCAACCCCTATGTGTTCGTGGCCGCCCGCGACCTCGGCCTGACCTCGCGCGACGCGCTGTTCGGCGCCGGAGCCGAGGTGCTGGGCCGGCTGCTCGCCGTACGGGCGGCGGCGGCCCGGCTGCTCGGGCTGCCGGTGACGGGTGCCCTGCCGAAGGTCGCCGCGGTGGGCGCCTGCCTCCCCGGCCGGCTCTCGGTGCGCGCGGCCACCGTGACCGGCTGGCACCCGGGGCTCGCGCTGACCGGCAGTGTCTGCCTCGCGGCGGCCCGCGGGGTGCCGGGGACGGTGCCCTGGCTGCTGTCCGAGGGCCCGGACCGGCGGCCGTGGGCGGCCGTGGAACGGGTGCGCCCGCTGCGGCTCGACACCCCCTCGGGTCCGGTCCTGGTGTCGGCCGCGGGGACCGGGCAGCGCCTCGCGCACGTCGCCGTGCACGGCAAGCGGGCCCGGGTCCTGGAACGCTCCCTGAGCCTCCCCTGGCGTATCCACGTCACGGCGTGAACGCGCACCGTCCCAGGCCAGAAGGATGCCGGAGCTTTCTGCCACTGTGGAGGCAGCCCCCAGGAATCCCGCCGAGGGCAACGGGGACGAGTCCCTGTCGCGTTCCGAACCGGGGAGTGTCTCCGCCATGAAATTCCAGAATCTGCGCGTCGTGGTGACCGGTGCGTCCCGTTATTTCGGCCGGGCGATCGCCATCGGGTTCGCGCATCTCGGCGCCGAGGTCTTCGTCTCGGCGCGCACGGTCGAGGCCGCGGAACGCACCCGGGCCGAGGTGCTGGGCGAGGCCCGCTCACGCATCCACGCCTTCGGGTGCGACCTGAGCAAGCCCTCCGAGATCCAGGCGTTCGCGCGGCAGGTCGGTGAGCACACCGACCGGGTGGACCTGCTGGTCAACAACGGCGCCCGCTGGCTCGACGGGTTCGACCTCGAAGGCGCCTCCGACGAGTCGATCGTGGAGACCATCGAGTCCACGGCCGCGGGGACCGTGCTCATGGTCAAGCACTTCCTGCCGCTGCTGCGGGTCTCCCAGCGGCCCGACATCGTGAACATGGTCGCCGTCTGCGCCCCCGGCGAGGCGGCCGACTCCCCGGCCCACGAGGCGTTCTACGCCGCCAAGGGCGCGCAGGCCGGGTTCGCCGACATCCTCGCCCGCCGGCTGCGCCCTTCCGGGGTCCGGGTGTTCTCGCTCTATCCCCCCGACTTCTCCACCGCCGACCCCCGGTCCACCGAATGGCAGGGGGCCGGCCGGGACCCCCGGTACGCCGACGAGAAGCTCACCACCCAGGCCCTGTTCGAATGCATCGTCTACGCGGTCGAGCAGCCTCGCGACTGCTTCATCCGTTCGTTCCACTTCGAGCCCCGCTGACGCTCGCGGCTCAGCAGCGCTCCCTCACCGCCAAGGAGCCCCGTCCATGAGCAGCCCACTCTGGATCACCGCCACCCCCCTTGCCAGTGACGGCGAACTGCACCTCGGGCATCTCGCCGGACCGTATGTCGCCGCCGACGTCCTCAGCCGCTCCCTGCGCGCCGCCGGGCGGCCCGTGCTGTTCACCACCGGCACCGCCGATCACGCCGCGTCCGTCGAGCTGCGCGCGGTGCGCGGCGGACGCAAGCCGGCCGAGGTGGCGGAGGGTTACCGGGCGGCGATCACCGCCGACTGGCTGCGCTCCGGCGTGGAGTTCGACCGCGTCGTCCACCCGGGGCGCGACCGCGGCTACCGGCACTGGCTCCAGGAACTCTTCCTCGACCTGTACGCGCAGGGCGTCATCGTGCCCCGCACCCGGCTGGCGCACTACTGCGAGTCCTGCCGGCACTGGCTGCACGGCGCGTACGTCACCGGCGCCTGCGGGCACTGCGGGGCCCGCGGCGAGGGCGGCCCGTGCCAGGAGTGCGCCCGGCCCAACGAGGGCGAACTGACCGATCCCGTCTGCGCGTTGTGCGGCGCGCCGGGCCGGCAGCGGCGCTGCCGACGCCTGTACCTGCCCCTGGAGCCGATGCGGGAGCTGCTCGCCGACCACTGGCGCACGGCCGGGCTGCCGCCGCGGCTCGCCGTGCTGTGCGAGAGCCTGCTGGAGGACGGGCTGCCCGACGTGCCCGTGAGCCACCCCGGCGACTGGGGCGTCCCGGTGCCCCTCGACGGCTTCGCCGGGCACCGCGTGGACGCCTGCTTCGAGGCGGCCGCGATGCATCTGTTCGGCTACGGCCACGACAAGCGGCCGCTGCCCGAACGCGCCGTCCACTTCTGCGGTTTCGGCCACGCGTTCTGCCATGTGGCGCTGCTGCCCGCGATCCTGGTCGCCCTCGGGCTGAAGCTGCCGCAGGAGTTCCACGTCAACGAGACGTTCCACCCCGGCGCCGGGGAATCGCGCGAGGAAGGCGGCGCGTCCGCCCTGTGGGCGCTCGACCTGCTCACCGAGTTCGGGTCCGACACCGTGCGCCGCCATGTCCTGACGGCCAGGCCGCCGGCCCCGGGCAGCGGTGCGGGCCGGGAGGAGCTGGGCCGTACGCGGGAGTTCCTGGACGGCACCTGGAACAGCTGGCTGAGCCGGCTGTTCGCGTCCGTGCGCGAGGACAGCGCGGGCCGGGTCCCGGACGCGGAGCCCGGCGGCGAGGGCTGGGAGGCGCTGCGGCACCGGCTGCACCGGGCCGCGGACGACGTGCGCGAGGCGTACGGCCCCGAGGCCTTCGACCCCCGGCGCGCGGTCGCCGTCCTGGACGAAGTGGTGCGTTGCACCGCCGACTTCGGCTACGTCAACCAGTTCGAACGGCACCGGCCGTCCGGGGCGGAACGCCATTTACCCGCGTTGGCCGCGCAGTTGGCGGTCGCGTCCGCGCTCGCCTCCTGGGCCTGGCCGGTGATGCCGGAAGGTGCGACGCGGCTGGCCCAGGCCCTGTACGTGCCGACCGGCGGGCCGGTGACCCCGGACGCGCTCGCCCCGCTGCCCCCGGGGACGCGGCTGGCCCCGCCGTCCGGCCCGGTGTTCGGCTTCTGACCCCACTGCTCCCGCACCTCGCGGGAGACCACGTGCCCACCCACTCCACCCCCGGAGCAGGTGGGCACACCGGTTTGCGGATCCGTCAGCGAAGGAGTCCCTCTCGTGTCCCTGCGCATCGCCATGCTCAGCGTCCACACGTCGCCGCTGCACCAGCCCGGCACGGGTGACGCGGGCGGCATGAACGTCTACATGGTCGAGCTGTCCCGCGCCCTCGCCCGGGAGGGCGCGCGGGTGGACCTGTTCACCCGCTGCCTCGGCGAGGACCGTCCGGCCCGTGTCGAGCTCGCCTCCGGGGTGCGCGTCCTGCACCTGGCGGCCGGACCCCGGCGGCCGCTGCCGAAGGAGGCCATGCCGGGTCTGGTCCCGGATTTCGCCCGCTCCCTGCTGGCGGCGACCGCCCACAGCCGCTACGACGTCGTCCACTCCCACTACTGGCTCGCGGGACAGGCGGGCGCCCGGGTCGCCGGGCGGCGGCACATCCCGCTGGTGCACACGATGCACACGCTCGCCCGGGTGAAGAACGCCTCGCTCGCCCCGGGCGACCGGCCCGAACCCGAGCTGCGGGTGCGCGGCGAGGCGGCACTGGCCAGGGCCGCTGACCGTCTCATCGCCAACACAGTCGAGGAGCAAGTGGCGTTGCGGGAGCTGTACGGCGCCGACGCCGACCGCACCGATGTGGTGACGCCCGGGGTCGACGTGCGGATCTTCCGTCCGGCGGACGGACGGCGGGCGGCGCGTGCCCGGCTCGGCCTGCCGCAGGACGGCTTCATCCCGTTGTTCGCCGGGCGCATCCAGCCGCTGAAGGGTCCGGACGTCCTGCTGCACTCCGTCGCCGCGCTGCTGCGCGACTCACCGGGGCTGCGCGGGCGGCTGCTGGTGCCCGTGGTCGGCGGGCTCAGCGGGGCGGGCACCCGGTTGCCGGACGAGCTGCGGGACCTGGGCGCGCGACTCGGCCTCGGGGACGTGGTGCGCTTCCAGGCGGCCGCCCCCCAGCGCGAGTTGGCGGACTGGTACCGGGCCGCGGACGTACTGGTGATGCCGTCGCGCAGCGAGTCGTTCGGGCTGGTGGCGCTGGAGTCCCAGGCGTGCGGCACACCGGTGCTCGCGGCGGCCGTCGGCGGACTGCCCGCCGCCGTGCGGGACGAGGTGACGGGACTGCTCGTACCGGGGCACGACCCGGACGACTACGCGCGCCGGCTGCGCTGGTTCGCGGAGCACCCGGCGCGGGCGGCGGCCATGGGGCGCGCCGCCGCCGGCCACGCGCGCCGGCTGGACTGGCGGTCGACGGCCCGCGGGACGCTGGGCAGTTACGCGCGTGCGCTGCGGGACCGGTCGTCGAAGGCGGGGCAGGAACGGCGGCACGTCCCTGCCCCTGCGGCCGCTTCCTCCCGGAGGTGCAAAAGGGCCGCGGTGCCAGCCTAGCATTTTGATTTGGGCGGACCAAAGGTGCTGGCACACCCAAAAAGGAAGTCCGGCCTGATTTCTTCGGTTGGCCGGATAAAGCCACCCGCGGGGAATCCGTTCGGCATCATCGGTCCCAGCCGCTGTCATATCCGCGCCATGGCAGGTCCACGACTTGAGGAATCGTGGACTCGCAGTCCAAGGAGGGCGATTATAGAAATGTCTTCGGAAGAAGCCCGGCGGCACGGGCCCCGAAGACTAAATCATCGATCACTTCCTGGAGGAAATCGTGTCCGCGTCTTCCCGTCCCGCCGGCTTCCGCACCGTCGCCCGCCGGTTCGCCCTGGCCGCCCTCGTCTGTACCGCCGTGACGGGCGGGGCGGTCGCGGCCACCACCGCGGGCACGGGTGCCGCGCACCACTCGGTCGCCGACAACAACTGGCCGGCCACGCCCACCCCCACCGCCACCCCGGCCGACAACAACTGGCCGAACGTCGCCACCCCGGCGGACAACAACTGGCCCAGCACGCCCGCTCCGGCGGACAACAACTGGCCCAGCACCCCCGCTCCGGCGGACAACAACTGGCCCACCAGCGTCACCCCGGCCGACAACAACTGGCCCGCCACTCCCGCGCCGGCGGACGACAACAACTGGCCGACGCCGCCCGCGGCGGTCTGACGCGGTTCGCCCACCGGGCCGGGAGAGGTGCTCACCACCTCCCCGGCCCCGCCCTGTCACCGCCCCACGGACACAGCGGCACGACAGTCCGGGCACAACCCCTTGAAAACAATGTCGGCGTCGTTCACGTCCCAGTCCGGGAGATCTTTTCGAGGCAGCACCGGAGCCTGGTGGGCGACATTTTCCACGCGCCCGCATTGCACACACAGCGCATGCTGGTGGCGCGGTCCCGAAATTTCGAACACGGCCGGCCAGCCGGGCCGCTCGAATTTCGTCACCAAGCCCGCTTCCAGAAAATGCCGCAGCATTTCGTAGACGGCCTGGGAAGTGAGTGTGCCCAGCCGTTCGCGCGCCGCGGCCGTCAGACCCTCGACATCGAGATGATCGCCCGACCCGAGCACGTGCAGCACCTCGAGACGCGGGCTGGTGACCCGCAGCCCTGCATCGCGGAGTTGCCGGATCGCCGTCTCGCGCCCCTGTGCCACCGCTTCGCGTGCCATCTTCCCGCCATATGGTGAGACCAAAAGTTTGGATGCATCGTACCTCTTGGTTCACCCAGGACGCGGGGGCGACGGGGACGGTGGCCGAGAACGCCCCCGGGCGGATCAGTCGAGCCAGCCGAGCCGGGCGGCCCGCACTCCCAGTTCGAAACGGCTGGACGCGCCGAGTTCCTGCATCAGCTCGGAGATCATCCGGCTCACCGTACGCAGTGAGACCCCGAGGCTGCGCGCGACCTTCTCGTCCTTCATCCCCGAGGCCAGCATGCGCAGCGCGGCCCGCTGCTGTTCGGACAGCCCGTCCCCACCCCGCGCGGGCAGCACCTGCTCACCGTAGGGCGTGGCGGTGTGCCAGCAGTGCTCGAACAGGGTCTGGTAGGAGCGCACCAGCGCGGAGCCGCGGGCGAGGATGGCGCCGGCCGAGCCGTCCTCCGGATCGACCGGCAGGAGGGCGAACTGCTCGTCCGCGATGATCATGTTCATGGGGACGACGGGCGACAGGCGCACCTGGACACCCAGCTTCGCCTTCATCCGCAGGTGCTCCGCGTCCTCGGGGACCGAGGTCAGACGCTGGCTGAAAATGGAACGGACCTGGACGCCCTTCTCGATCTGCCGCCGGTCCCGGTCCAGCGCCCGCTCGGGGATCTCCCGGCCGCGCGCGATGGGGTGCATGGAGGCGAGGTTGCCCTGGACGGTCACCGTGATGTCCTCCAGCACCTGCTGGATCCTGCGGTAGTCGCGCAGGATCTCGATCTCCACGCCGACCGCCTGGGCCAGGGTCTCGGTCCGCAGGAAATTGCCGGCGAGCGTCTTGAGCGTGTGATGGGCGCGGTCCGCCTGCTCCAGGTGGTTGCGCAGCCGGGTGCGCTCGCGCTCCAGCAGCCTGAGCAGGGCGATCTCGGGTGCGATGACGGTGACGACATCGGTCTCCGCCGTCTCCCCCGGCTCCGGCTCCAGGCGGCTCGCGTGCAGTTGGCCGGTCCGTACGACCAGGCCGAGGCCGATCAGTTCCTCACGACATCGCGCGAGGTCGTCCTCCGATAAGTCCATGTCGGACGCGACCTGACGCATGCTCGACGCCCCCCGCGCGCGTAGCTGCCGGTAAAGGGTGAGAGCCAGATCAGTGGATTGCGTCCCTGCACCGCCACTGCCCTTGATCACCGTGAAGTGGCCCCCTTGTGATTGTGCGAAGCTCTCCGATCACACCATGTCACAAAGGTGGCCAAGGATCTCCGATGCTGCTTAGTAATGTGACGCTCGTCACGAACACACCCGGCACACCAGCAGCACGCTCCGGGTCCGCTCGTCGAGCCAGTGCTGCCGCTCGTCGGCGACGCACAGGCCCGCGGCCCCCAACTCCCGGTGCAGATCGGCCCGGTCGACGACCCATTTGTCGGTCGTCGCGAGCGCGGCGCGGCGGCGGCCCCGCTCCGACCGCTCGATGGCGTAGGTGACGTGCTCGCGCATGGCCACCGGGTCGAAGTCCTGCCGCGCCACGACCCATTCGGCGACCCCGTCGAACCGGGGCACCTCGAACGACCAGGCGCGGTGCGGCTGTTCGATCAGTCCGGCGGTGTCGTGGGCGGTGTAGTCGAAGGCGAGCGCGCCGTCCGGCTCCAGGTGCCCGGCGATCTCCCGCAGCACCCGTGGGCGGGACCACGGCGGGACCGCGGCGATCATCGCCCCGGCCATCAGGGCGAGTCGGTAGGACCGCCGCAGGCGCAGGCGGAGCAGGTCGGCGCGGGTGGTGGTGATCCGCTCGCGCACACCGGGGCCGACGCGCCGGGCCCAGTCGAGCAGCCGGTGCAGACTGCGCCGGTCCCGGTCGACCGCCTCCACCGTGAAGCCGTGGCGCGCGAGGGGCACGGCGAGCCGGCCCGCGCCCGAGCCCAGGTCGAGCACCGGTCCGCCGGTGGCCCTGGCCAGCGCCAGATACTCCAGGATGTCCCCGCTGAACGGGCCGAGCAGGACGTCCTGGAGCCAGACGTCCTCCGCCGTGAGCGGCGCGAGGCATTCGAGACCGGGGAGCGGGCCGGGCGGGACCGGGGAGACGGGGGCCGAGCCGGGCGCGTCGGGCGGCTGCGGCGCAACCTGGCGACGGCGGCGCCGGCTCGGCGTCACCGCGGCGGACGTGCCCCGGGTCGGCGGCGGCGTGGCCGTCTGGCGCGGCGGGCGCGCCCATCCCGGCGTCGGAGAGGGCACGGCCGTGCTCACCGGCGCCGGCCTGTCCGCCCGTGCCCGGCTCGATCTGGCCGCCTTCTCCGCCTGGGCCGCCCGCCGCCGCGCCGGGTTCGACGGCGACCGCCCCGAACGCGCCCCGCTGGGCGCCGCCACCGTCCGGGAGGCGGCCGCGCGCTACCACCGGGACCTGCACGACTACCTCTTCCAGCCGGTCGCCGGCTGCTTCTTCGGCTGGGACACCGCACGCTCCGCCGCCGCCCCCCTGATCAGTCTGCTGCTGGAGGCCGGGGCGCCGTCCGCCTGGCGCACCTACCGCGGCGGCATGGACCTCCTGGCCCGCCGGCTCGCCGCCGACACCGAGGTGGTGACCGGCCGCGCCGTGCGCGAGGTCGTCGACGCGGGCGGGCACGCCGTGCTGCGGTTCGACGACGGCGAGACCACCGCGCGGGCCGCGGTGCTCGCCGTACCCGCCCCGGTCGCGGCGGCCCTGCGCCCCGAAGCCCCCGCCGACGAACGGCCGTTCCTCACCGCCTGCACCT
>NZ_VOGW01000188.1:44739-63737 GCF_007896895.1 Streptomyces misionensis
CCGAGGAACAGACCCTTGCCGGCGTCGTCGTCGACCACGCCAAGGACCCCGGCCGGGCCCCCGCCGGACGCGGCCTGATCACTCTCGTGGCCGGTCCGCGCCGCGTCCCCGAACTGCTGGACGCGACCTCGGACGAGGCCGCCGACCTGCTCGTCCAGGCCGCCGAACGCTACGTCCCCGGCATCGGCGGCGCCCGCCGCCACCACTTCACCCACACCTTCCGCCACGGCCTGCCCGAAGCCACCCCGCAAGCCCTCGGCGAACGCGCCGGCTTCCTGGCCCGGCCGGTGCGCGCGGTGGAGTACGCCGGCGACTGGGTGATGCTCCGGCCCGCCTCCGAAGGCGCCGTGCGCGCGGGCGCGCTCGCCGCGTCCCGCGTCCTGAGCAGGCTCGGACGGCACCGCCCGGCCGGCCCCGACCGCGTGGAGGACCCCGTTGCGACCGCATGACATGGGCACCCTGTTCGACGAGGCCGCGGCGACCGGCGCCCCGACCGTCGTCCACCTGGACCGGCCCTTCGACATCGCCCCGCACGGCGGAACGCGCTGGACCCTCCCCGAACTCGCCCAGCTGGTACGCGCCACCGCCGCCCGGCTGGCCGCCGCCGGAGTGCGGCCCGGCGACCGCGTGGCGATCGTGAAGGACGGCCACTGGGACTACGAGCTGCTCGGCTGCGCCGTGGTCCGGCTCGGCGCCGTCCCCGCGCTGCTGTCCGCCCGGCTGGACACCGCGGACCTGCTCACCCTGCTCGACCGGCTCCGGCCCGCCGCGCTGGTCACCACCTCCGCACTGCTCGCCCGCTGCCGGGACGGCGCGGCACCCGCTCCGGCCCCGGTCCTCGTCACCCTCGACGCCGCCCCACCCGGCGCGGCCCGATCTCCGGCGGCGGCAGCAGCCCCTTGCTCCCGTAGAACCGCACGGTGCGCACCGTCACCCCCGCCCGCGCGGCCAGCTCGTCGACGGTGAGGCTCATCTCCCCGGCATCGGTCGTCATGCGCAGCAGTATCGCTGTCACACCAGTGCTGTGAAACCCGTCGGCAGGGACCGGCGGCCGGCCGCCCCGGACCAGTCAGCCGCACCGGAACACGGGCACCTCGTCCGTGCGCACGGTGTGGTGAACATCATGTGGACGTCTGGGCGGATCGTGTGAGAAGTAACGCTCTGTGACCTAGGCCACCGCCAAATGCGGGAACCGTCTGCGAAGCTGCTGGCTTGGTCTGTACCGCGACTCATCGGGGTGGTGCGGGCCGAGCCCTGCACGACCCCCGGGCCCTCGCGGTCCGGGCGCACCAGGAAGTGGTACCACCCGTGAGCAAGGACGCCGTGGATTCGGCACAGGCCGCCGCCCGTACCGGGGCGGCCCAGACGCCCTCGGACGCGGGCGACGCCGGTTACAGCAAGGACCTCAAGGCCCGCCACGTCAACATGATCGCCATCGGCGGCGCCATCGGCACGGGGCTCTTCCTCGGCGCCGGAGGCCGTCTGCACAACGCGGGCCCGGCGCTCGCCCTGGCCTATCTGGTCTGCGGCATCTTCGCCTTCTTCGTCGTGCGCGCCCTGGGCGAGCTGGTCCTGTACCGGCCCTCCTCCGGCTCCTTCGTGAGCTACGCGCGCGAGTTCCTCGGCGAGAAGGGCGCCTACGTCGCCGGCTGGATGTACTTCCTGAACTGGTCGACCACCGGTATCGCCGACATCACCGCGATCGCGCTGTACACGCACTACTGGAGCTTCTTCACGCCCATCCCGCAGTGGGTCCTGGCGCTGATCGCGCTCGCGGTGGTGCTCACCGTGAACCTGATCTCGGTGAAGATCTTCGGCGAGATGGAGTTCTGGTTCGCGATCATCAAGGTCGCCACCCTGGTGGGCTTCATGTTCATCGGCATCTTCCTGCTGGCCACCCAGCACCACGTCGACGGCCACACCCCCGGCCTGAGCATGATCAGCGACCACGGCGGGATCTTCCCGCACGGCATGATGCCGGTCGTCCTCGTCATGCAGGGCGTGATCTTCGCGTACGCCGCGCTGGAGCTGGTCGGCGTGGCCGCCGGTGAGACCGAGCAGCCGGAGAAGGTCGTCCCGCGCGCGGTGAACTCGATCATGTGGCGTGTCGGCCTCTTCTACGTCGGCTCGGTCGTCCTCCTCGCCCTGCTGCTGCCGGGCTCGGTGTACTCCGCCGACCAGAGCCCCTTCGTGACGGTCCTGTCCAAGATCGGCGTGCCGGCGGCCGGCGACGTGATGAACCTCGTGGTGCTCACCGCCGCCATGTCCTCGCTGAACTCCGGCCTGTACTCCACCGGCCGCATCCTGCGCTCCATGGCCATGGCGGGCTCCGCGCCCAAGTTCACCCGCGTGATGAGCCGCAGCCAGGTGCCCTACGGCGGCATCCTGCTGACCTGCGGCATCTGCGTGCTCGGCGTCGGCCTGAACTACCTGGTGCCCAGCCAGGCCTTCGAGATCGTGCTGAACGTCGCCTCGCTCGGCATCATCAGCACCTGGGTGATCATCATGATCTGCCACGTGATCTTCGTCCGCCGGGCCCGCGCGGGCCTGGTCACCCGGCCGCACTTCCAGCTGAAGTTCTCCCCGGTCACCGAGATCGCCACCGTGGTCTTCCTGCTGGTCTGCCTCGGCATGATGTGGGACGACCACGAGGTCGGCCGCAAGACCCTGCTGCTCATCCCGGTGATCGCCGTCATGCTGGTCGCCGGCTGGTTCGGCGTCCGCCGCCGGGTGAACGTCGGCGGCGGCGAGGAACCGTCCACGGCGGCGAGGTAGCGGCTCAGCGCCGGCCGCCCGGCGGCGCCGTGCCCCCGTGCACCGCGTCGTCGTAGCGGCGCAGCACCAGCCGGGCGATCGCCTCATGGGCGCCGAGCGGTGGGGCGGTGACGCAGGCGCCCGCCGCGGCGGCCCGGCCGCCGAAGAAGCCGGGAGCCATCAGATAGCGGGCCACCGCGACCCTGCGGTGGCCGCGCCGCCGCAGCTCGGCCACCGCCTCGGCGGGGTCCGGCGGCCAGATCGCCGGACTGGTGGGCGCGTACGGCAACGTCGGCGGCATCGTCCTCACCTCGGTGCTCGTCTTCACCGGGGGCGATGTGCGCCTGCTGTTCCTCGCCGTCGCGGTGTGCACGGCGGCCATGGCCCTGCTGACCGTGTGGCTGCCGGAGCCACGGGGCACGACGGGGACGGCCGCCGCCTCCGCGTCGCCGGTCCCGCGCGAGTCGCCCGCCGGCCTGCGCGCCGGGACCCGCGCGGCGCGGCCGTGACCCCCCGCGGGCAGGCTGCGAGCGGCACGGCCGTCCCGGCCCGCCGCCCGCCCGCGGGGCCGGGACGCGAACCGCGGGGATCAGCGGCCGTGCCCCCCGTGCGCCGCCTCGATCTTCTTCCACGACTTCGGCTGAGGCACCGCCTTGCCCGCCGTACCCGCCGCCGCGAAGGAGCGGACCGCGCCCACCGCCGGCTTCGACCGCTGGTACAGCCAGGTGTCGAAGAGGCCCGCGAGCGGCTTGCCGGAGATCTGCTCGGCGTACTTCTCGAAGTCGGCCACGGAGGCGTTGCCGTAGGCGTGGCTCTTGGGCCAGCCCTTCAGGATGCGGAAGAAGGCGGTGTCGCCGACCTCGTCGCGCAGCGCCTGGATGGCCGCCGCGCCCCGGTCGTAGACCGCGTCGTCGAACTGGTCGTCCGCGCCCGGGTCACCCGGCGCCACCGTCCAGAAGGGGTCGTCGGCCGGATGCGAGGCGTAGACGTGGTCGGCGAGCTCCTGCGCCGTGCCCTCGCCCTCGTGCTCCGACCACAGCCACTGCGCGTACGTCGCGAAGCCCTCGTTGAGCCAGATGTCCTTCCAGCCCTTGACCGACACGTCGTCGCCGTACCACTGGTGGGCCAGCTCGTGCACGACCACCGAGGTGTTGGCGCCCTTCGCGAACTGCTTGGGGCTGTAGAAGACCCGCGTCTGCGTCTCCAGCGCGTACCCGGTGGTGGTGTTCGGGACGTAGCCGCCCGCCTCGGCGAACGGATACGGCCCGAAGTAGTTGCTCAGCCAGTCGACGATCTCCCCGGTGCGCTCCACGCTCGCCCGCGCGGCCCCGTCGTTGTCGCCGAGGTCCTTGCTGTAGGCGTTGAGGACCGGCACCCCCCGCTCGGAGGTGCCGGTGGTGATGTCGAATCTGCCGATCGCCAGGGTGGCCAGATAGGTCGCCTGCGGCTTGTCCTGCCGCCAGCTGTAGCGGGTCCAGCCCCGCTCCGAGCGGGTCGAGCGGAGCGTGCCGTTGGAGATGGCCTGGGTGCCGTCCGGCACGGCCACCGAGACGTCGTAGGTCGCCTTGTCGCTCGGGTGGTCGTTGCTCGGGAACCACCACCAGGCGGCCTCGGGCTCGTCCGCCGCGACCGCTCCGTCCGGCGTGCGGTGCCAGGTGTCGAAGCCGTAGGCGCTCTTCGTGGACGGCACTCCGCTGTAGCGGACCACGACCGTGACCGGCGTGCCCTTCGCCAGCGGGGTCCGCGGCGTGATCACCAGTTCGTGCTGCTCGGCGTGGCGGAACGCCGCCTTGGCGCCGTTGACCCGCACCTCGCTCACGTCCAGCAGGAAGTCCAGGTCGAAGCTGGACAGATCCTGGGTGGTGCGCGCCAGGATCGTCGCGGTGCCCTGCAACTCGTCCGTCTTCGGCTGGTAGCGCAGCCTCAGGTCGTAGTGCGAGACGTCGTAGCCGCCGTTGCCGTAGTACGGGTAGTAGGGGTCGCCGATGCCCGGCGCGCCGGGGGAGTAGCTCGCGGCCGATGCCGGGATCGCCAGCAGGAGGGAGGCCGCCGCCAGTGCGCCCGGCGCGATGATTCTGCGGTGCACGTCAGCTCCAAGTCGTCGGGACTACAAGTCCGTTCGGGGAACACTGTCCGGAGCCTATTCAGGCCCTGTGCCCCCTGGCCTGTCCATGACCCCCGCTGTCACACGATCGCCATTCGGCCGCAATCCGCCACCCGGATACCGTAGAGCCCTCTTCTGCGCGGGAGTTGGCGGGAGTACCGTCCGCGCATGCCGAACAGCACTCCTGTCCGCGGGCGCCCCCGCAGGCGGCTCACGCTCTGGCGAGCGTGCGCCGCCGCGGCCGTCGCCGCCCTCCTGGCCGCGTTCCTCACCCCGGCCGCCGCCCAGGCCGCGCCACCCCGCGAGAGCGAGCCCGTCTACTCCTACGCCCACGCCGTCCGCGAGTCCGTGTGGGTGGACACGGGCCTCGACGGGGACGGCGACGGACACACCGACCGGGTCGCCGCCGACATCGTCCGCCCCGCCGAACCCGCCCGCGCGGGCCGCAAGGTGCCGGTCGTCATGGACGCCAGCCCCTACTACTCCTGCTGCGGGCGCGGCAACGAGAGCCAGGTCAAGACGTACGACGCCGACGGCGGCATCGTCCGGATGCCGCTGTTCTACGACAACTACTTCGTGCCCCGCGGCTACGCCGTGGTCGGTGTCGACCTCGCCGGCACCAACCGCTCCGACGGCTGCGTCGACGTCGGCGGACGCTCCGACATCCGATCCGCCAAGGCCGTGATCGACTGGCTGGGCGGGCGCGCCACGGCCTACACCAGCCGCACCGGCACCCGGACCGTCAGGGCGACCTGGTCCGACGGCCGAACCGGCATGATCGGCAAGAGCTGGGACGGCACCATCGCCAACGGCGTCGCCGCCACCGGCGTCCGGGGCCTGAAGACGATCGTGCCGATCAGCGCCATCTCCTCCTGGTACGACTACTACTTCGCCCAGGGCGCCCCGCTCTACGACGGCGGCCCCGACGACCTCGCCGGCTACGTCGAGAGCGACGCGGCGCAGGCGCACTGCGCGGCCGAACAGAAGCGGCTCGCCGACGGCAGCCCGCGCAGCGGCGACTGGACCCCGCTGTGGACCGAGCGGGACTACGTGAAGGACGCGGCCAAGGTGCGCGCCAGTGTGTTCGTGGTCCAGGGGATGCAGGACCTCAACGTCCGCACCAAGCACTTCGGCCAGTGGTGGGACGCGCTGGCGGCCCACGGCGTCACGCGCAAGCTGTGGCTCTCCCAGACCGGGCACGTCGACCCGTTCGACTACCGGCGCGGCGCCTGGGTGGACACCCTGCACCGCTGGTTCGACCACGAACTCCTCGGCTACGACAACGGCATCGACCGCGAGCCGATGGCCGACGTCGAACGCCACCCCGGCCAGTGGGCCACCTCCACCACCTGGCCGCCCGCCGGCACCCGCGCCACCACCCTGCGCCCGGCCACCGGCGCGCTTCCCGGTGTCGGCACCCTCGGCCTGCGCCCGGCCTCCGGCACCGAGACCTTCACCGACGACCCGCGGCTGAGCGAGACCGACTGGGCCGCGCACCTCGGCGAGACCACCCCGGAGAAGGCCGGTTTCGTCACCGCGCCGCTCACCCGCGACCTGCGCCTGTCCGGCTCCTCCCAGGTCACGGTCACCGCCGCGTCGTCCACCGCCTCGGCCCACCTGTCCGCGGTCCTGGTGGACGTCGGCCCGGACACCATCCGCGACTACGCCGACGCCGACGAGGGCATCACCACGCTGAAGAACCGCACCTGCTGGGGCGAGAGCACGGCCGGGGACAGCGCCTGCTACCTGGAGACCGCGGCGAAGACGGCCGACGTCGGCTACACGGTGTTCAGCCGCGGCTGGGCCGACCTCGGCCACCACGCCTCGCTCGACAAGGGCGTCCCGCTCACCCCGGGCAGGGCCTACACCATGACCCTCTCCCTGGCCGCCACCGACCACGTGATCCCCAAGGGCCACCGCCTCGCCCTGATCGTCGCGGGCACGGACCGCGACCTCATCGACCCGCCGTCCACCAGGCCGACCATCACGGTCCGGCTGGACGGCACCGCGGCCCGGCTGCCGCTGGTGGGCGGGGCCCAGGCCTTCGCCCGGGCCACGTCCGGCGCGGCGACGACGCCCGCACCGGCACCGCTGAAGGGCCTGCGCGCACCGCACACGGCCGGCCACGTCCCGGGCGACTGACCGCACGACTCCCGCACGGACGCGGGGCCGCGTCGTCCACGCGGTCCCGCGCCCGCCTGGGTCAGGCGGCGGGCGCCGGCACCAGCCCGGCCGCCTCCCGGGCACAGCCCCAGGCCACCGTCACCCCCGCGCCGCCGTGGCCGTACGAATGCACCACCGTCCGCCCGCCGGGCAACTCCTCCCGCTCCAGCCGTACCGCGTCCCGGTACGGCCGCAGCCCCACCCGATGGGCCAGGACCCGCGCCCCCGCGATCTCCGGCCGCACCCGCGCGCACCGGGCGACGATCTCCGCCGCCGTGGCCGGGTCCGGCTCCGTCGACCAGTCGTCCTCCTGCGCGGTACCGCCGAGGATCAGCCCGTACGGCTGCGGGATGAAGTACGCGGCGACCGGCGAGGAATGGTCGACGGAGGTGTAGTACGTGGTGATCCCGGGGTTCTCCACCAGCACCAGCTGCCCCCGCACCGGCCGCACGGCCGGATCGGGCACCAGCGCACGCGCCCCGAGCCCCGAGCAGTTGACCACCACGTCGGCGGGCACCTCGGCGAGCCGGGTCACCTCACGGGCCTCCACCGTGCCGCCCGCCCGCACCAGCCGGTCCCGCAGCCACGCCAGATGCGTCGGCATGTCGATCACCGGCAGCCGCGCCGCCAGCCCCTCCGGCACCGCCCGCAGGCCCGGCACCCGGCCCGCCCAGTCACCCAGCTCGTCCAGGCGCGCCCCCTGGTGGACGCCGTCGACCAGCCGTACGCCCGTCTCCCCGGGCCGCGCCGCCAGCTCCTCGTACACCGTGAGGGTCTCCAGCGCCCAGGCGCCGACCAGCCGCTCCGGTTCGATGCGGTACGGCCACCACAGCCCGCCGGCCACCGCCGACGTGGTCTCCTCGGCCCGCTCGCGCGCCCACACCCGTACCCGCCGCCCGGCCTCCGCGAGAACCACGGCCGTGGTCAGTCCGACGACCCCGCCGCCGACCACGATCACTTCGTCACCCGACCTGCTGTTCACACTGTCCACGCCTGGACCATAGGCCCCGCCCGGCCGTCCCCGGCAGAGCCCGGCGCACATCCGCTGACGTGGGGATACTCACAGGCGCCCGGCACCGGCGGGCGCGCGGGAAACCGGGCTGAGCGCCCGGCGCACTAGGATCTGCCTTCTGATGACTGCCACCCTCGTCGCCAAGAATCTCGCCGCCGGGCACGGCGACCGCTCGCTCTTCTCCGGACTCGACCTCGTCGTGGCACCCGGGGACGTGATCGGGCTGGTCGGTGCCAACGGCGCGGGCAAGTCCACCCTGTTGCGGATGCTCGCCGGACTCGTCCCGCCCGAGCAGGGCGAACTGCGGCTGTCCCCGCCCGCCGCGACCGTCGGCCATCTGCCGCAGGAACCCGAGCGCAGGCCGGGGGAGACCGTGCGGGAGTTCCTGGCCCGCCGCACCGGCGTCGCCGAGGCCCAGCGGACGATGGACGAGGCCACCCAGGCCCTGGTCGACGGCGCGCCCGGCGCGGACGACGCCTACGCGGCGAGCCTGGAGCGCTGGCTCGGGCTCGGCGGCGCCGACCTGGAGGAACGGGCGGAGGAGGTCGCCGACTCGCTCGGTCTCGCCGTCGACCTCGACCAGCCGATGACCTCGCTCTCCGGCGGCCAGGCGGCCCGCGCCGGCCTCGCCTCCCTCCTGCTCTCCCGCTACGACGTCTTCCTGCTGGACGAGCCCACCAACGACCTCGACCTCGACGGTCTGGAGCGTCTGGAGCGGTTCGTCGCCGGGCTGCGCGCGGGCACCGTCGTCGTCAGCCACGACCGCGAGTTCCTCACTCGCACGGTCACCAAGGTCGTCGAACTCGACCTGGCGCAGCGGCAGATCAACGTCTACGGCGGCGGCTACGAGGCCTATCTGGAGGAGCGCGAGGTGGGCCGGCGGCACGCGCGCGAGGAGTACGAGGAGTACGCCGACAAGAAGGCCGCCCTCCAGGACCGGGCGCAGATGCAGCGGACCTGGATGGACAAGGGCGTCAAGAACGCCCGCCGCAAGGCCGGCAACGACAACGACAAGATCGGCCGCAAGTTCCGCAGCGAGGCCAGCGAGAAGCAGGCCGCCAAGGCCCGGCAGACCCAGCGGATGATCGAGCGCCTGGAGGTGGTCGAGGAGCCGCGCAAGGAGTGGGAGCTGCGCATGGAGATCGCCGCCGCCCCGCGCTCGGGCGCCGTGGTGGCGACGCTGCGGGACGCCGAGGTCCGGCGCGGCGACTTCACCTTCGGGCCGGTCTCCCTGCAGATCGACTGGGCCGACCGGATCGCGGTCACCGGTGCCAACGGCGCGGGCAAGTCGACCCTGCTGGGCGCCCTGCTCGGGCGGGTCCCGCTGGACTTCGGGCACGCGGCCCTCGGTTCCGGCGTCCTCGTCGGCGAGGTCGACCAGGCCCGGGCCCTCTTCCACGGCCCCGAGGCCCTGCTCGACGCGTTCTGCGCCGCCGTCCCGGACACCGAGCCGGTGGAGGTGCGCACCCTGCTCGCCAAGTTCGGCCTCAAGTCGGAGCATGTGCTGCGCCCGGCCGCGACCCTGTCCCCGGGCGAGCGCACCCGCGCCGCCCTCGCCCTGCTCCAGGGCCGGGGCGTCAACCTCCTCGTGCTGGACGAGCCCACCAACCACCTCGACCTGCCCGCCATCGAGCAGCTGGAGTCCGCCCTGGACGCCTACTCGGGCACCCTCCTCCTGGTCACCCACGACCGCCGCATGCTGGACGCGGTCCGGGTGACCCGGCGCTGGGAGGTCGCCGCGGGCAAGGTGACCGAGCGCTGACGCCGGGCCCGGGGAGCACGACGGCGTTCCCGGGCCCGCCGCACCGCGCGCCGGATCAGGTGGCCGGCAGCACCTTCCAGGAGCCGGTGCCGGTGCCCCGGTCGCTGTAGGGGCTGGTGGAGACGGCGTACTTGGCACCGCCGCCCTGGTCGGAGACGCCGTTGGTGTCGAGGAAGCCGCCGTTGGCGGAACCGTAGTCGTTGAGCAGATGCACGATGTCGTCGGTGCGGATGTGGCCGTCGGTGGGCGAGGACGTCACACCGAAGATGTGCCACCTGCCGGTGCCCGGGCCGCGGTCCTTGGTGGCGGTCGCGGACACCTTGTACTTGGCGCCCTGCCGGCTGGAGACGCCGTTGGTGTCGAGGTAGGTGTGGTTGCCGTACTGGTTCACGAGGTAGACGACGTCCCCGCTGACGACGCGGGACCCGGTGGCCTTGCCGGTGGCGGAGACGACCCGCCACTTCGAGGTGGCCGGTCCGCGGCTGTCGGGCCGGTTGTTGGTGCTCACGTTGTAGGTGGCGCCCGGCTGGCTGGAGACGCCGTTGGTGTCGAGGTAGCCACCGTCGCCGCCGTACCGGTTCTGCAGCAGGATGACGGTGCCGTAGGTCAGTTCACCGCGGGCCGCTGCGCCGGTGGCCGTCGCCGGGGCGGCGAACGAGGCCGCCGTCGCGGCGAGGGCCGCGGCGGCCGTGCACGCCGCCAGGCGCTGCTTGGAAGTACGGAACACGGGTCCTCCCCATGGTTTCGCGTGCACGGGCATGCGCACAGGGCGAGTGTGGTGGGGACGGGGAGACACTGTGCCCACTTCACATGCTTCGTCGCGCCAAACCCCTCGATACGGGGAAAAGTCTGCTTCAGCCGATTCCTGCTGATGCCGGAGACGCGAAGAGGGGCCGAAGACGCGAAGAGGGGCCGGAGCCCGACCGGGCCCCGGCCCCTCACCCGTGAGGTGTCTCAGCGCTGCTTCGGGTCCAGCAGGCCCGCGCGGCGCAGCGCGTCGGCCATGGCGCTGTTGGCGGGGGCCTGCGCGGGACGGCCGCCCCGGTCGCCGCCGCCGCGGCCCTGCCGCCGGCCCTGGTCCGCCGCCTGGCCGCCGCCCTGCCGCTGCTGCGGCGGCCGGGCACCGCCGCGCTGCCGCCGGTCGCCGCCGCCCCGGCCCTGCGGGGCCGCCTCGTCGTCCAGCCGCAGGCTCAGCCCGATCCGCTTGCGCGGGATGTCCACGTCGAGGACCTTCACCTTGACGATGTCACCGGGCTTCACCACGTCCCGCGGGTCCTTGACGAACGTCTTGGACATCGCCGACACGTGCACCAGGCCGTCCTGGTGGACGCCGACGTCCACGAACGCGCCGAAGGCCGCCACGTTCGTCACCACACCCTCCAGCACCATCCCGGCGGACAGGTCGGAGATCTTCTCCACGCCCTCCTTGAAGGTGGCCGTCTTGAAGGCCGGCCGCGGGTCGCGGCCCGGCTTCTCCAGCTCCTTGAGGATGTCGCCGACGGTCGGCAGACCGAAGGTGTCGTCCACGAAGTCGGCCGGCCGCAGCGAGCGCAGCACACTCGTGTTGCCGATGAGGGAGGCCACCTCCTGGCCCGTGGTCTTCACCATGCGCCGCACCACCGGGTACGCCTCCGGGTGCACGCTGGAGGCGTCCAGCGGGTCGACGCCGTCGCGGATGCGCAGGAAGCCCGCGCACTGCTCGTACGCCTTCGGGCCGAGCCGCGCCACCTTCTTCAGCTCCGCGCGGGAGGTGAAGGGGCCGTTGGCGTCGCGGTGCGCCACGATGTTCTCCGCGAGCCCGGCGGAGATGCCCGACACCCGGGACAGCAGCGGCACGGAGGCGGTGTTGACGTCCACGCCGACGCCGTTCACACAGTCCTCGACCACCGCGTCCAGCGAGCGGGACAGCTTCACCTCGGACAGGTCGTGCTGGTACTGGCCGACACCGATGGACTTCGGGTCGATCTTCACCAGCTCGGCCAGCGGGTCCTGGAGGCGCCGGGCGATGGAGACCGCGCCGCGCAGCGACACGTCCATGTCCGGCAGCTCCTGGGAGGCGTACGCCGACGCCGAGTACACCGAGGCGCCGGCCTCCGACACCATCACCTTGGTGAGCTTCAACTCCGGGTGCTTGGCGATGAGTTCGGCGGCGAGCTTGTCGGTCTCGCGGGACGCCGTGCCGTTGCCGATCGCGACCAGCTCGACCGCGTGCTCCCGGGCGAGCCGCGCCAGCGTGGCGAGCGCCTCGTCCCACCGGTTGGCCGGCACGTGCGGGTGGATCACGTCCGTGGCGACGACCTTGCCGGTCGCGTCGACGACCGCGACCTTCACCCCCGTGCGGAAGCCGGGGTCCAGGCCGAGGGTGGCGCGGGTGCCGGCCGGGGCCGCGAGCAGCAGGTCGCGCAGGTTGGCCGCGAACACGTTCACCGCCTCGTCCTCGGCGGCCGTGCGCAGCCGCAGCCGCAGGTCGATGCCGAGGTGCACCAGGATGCGGGTGCGCCAGGCCCAGCGGACGGTGTCCTGGAGCCACTTGTCGGCAGGCCGGCCCCGGTCGGCGATCCCGAACCGGTGCGCGACGATGCCCTCGTACGACGAGGGGCCGTCGGTGGGCTCCTCCGGCTCCAGGACGAGGTCCAGCACCTCCTCCTTCTCGCCGCGCAGCATCGCCAGGACGCGGTGCGAGGGCAGCTCGGTGAACGGCTCGGCGAAGTCGAAGTAGTCGGCGAACTTGGCGCCCGCCTCCTCCTTGCCCTCGCGCACCTTGGCGGCCAGCCGCCCGCGCACCCACATGCGCTCGCGCAGTTCGCCGATCAGGTCGGCGTCCTCCGAGAACCGCTCGGTGAGGATCGCCCGCGCGCCCTCCAGGGCCGCCTGCGGATCGGCGACGCCCTTGTCCGCGTCCACGAACGCGGCGGCCGCCGCCGTCGGTTCCACCGACGGGTCGCTCAGCAGGCCCTCGGCCAGCGGCTCCAGCCCCGCCTCGCGGGCGATCTGCGCCTTGGTGCGCCGCTTGGGCTTGTACGGGAGGTAGATGTCCTCCAGCCGCGCCTTGGTCTCGGCGCCGCGGATGCGGGCCTCCAGCTCCTCGGTGAGCTTGCCCTGCTCGCGCACCGACTCCAGGATCGCGGCCCGCCGGTCCTCCAGCTCCCGCAGATAGCGCAGCCGCTCCTCGATCGTGCGCAGCTGCGCGTCGTCGAGCATCTCGGTCGCTTCCTTGCGGTAGCGGGCGATGAAGGGCACGGTCGAACCGCCGTCGAGCAGTTCCACCGCGGCCTTCACCTGCCGCTCCCGTACGCCGAGTTCCTCGGCGATCCTGCCTTCGATGGATCCTGCTTCGATGGACCCGGGTGTCGTCACGATCCCGTACCGCCTTCTCCACTGAGGTTGCGCGGCAATTGTGGCAGGTGACACCGGCGACCGGGGATCAGGGCGGCGCGTGGCGGGCCGCCGTGACACAGGGCGGGGCCGGGCAGGAAGCCTCCTGCCCGGCCCCGGTGCCGACGAGCCGTGGCTCAGTGCCAGTGGCCCCGGCGGCGGTCGCGGTCGTCGTGACGGCCGTCCCAGCCGGCGCGGTGGCCGTGGTCGCGCCACCGGTCGTCGTCCCGGCGCCGGCCCCACCGGTCGTCGTTCCGGTGGTGTCCCCACCGGTCGTCGTTCCGGTGGTGTCCCCACCGGTCGTCGTCCCGGCGGTGGCCCCACCGGCCGTCCGGTCCCGGGAAGCCGTGCCGCGCGTCGTCGGCGGAGACCGCCTGGAGCGGACGGGCCGACGGCCGGTCGGCGGCGGCGGCGGGCAGTGCCGCCGCGCCCGCCAGGGCGGCGGCCAGCACACCGGCGGCGGTCAGCCGGCGGACAGAAGCAAGAACGGACACGAGGTCCCCCTTCACAAGGTGTGTGGTGCGGGTGGCGACCGGTGGGCCGCACGCCCACACCCTGCGCCCCGCACCCCGGCGCCGACGGCGGACGCGCGGGTGCCATGACGGAGACGAGAGACTTCTGTAACAGTCGCCTGTAGCAACCATTCATGCCCTGAAAGCCCCGTCTTGCTGCGGAATCGGGCCTTTTCGCCCCCATGTCCTCACCCGAAAGTGAGTAACGGCCCGCTGCGCCGCCCGGGCGCGTCCGTACGGTGCGTCAGCGATCCAGCGGCGGCAGGCCCGCCAGCCCGGTCTCGGAGAAGATCCGCGCCACCGTCTCGGCCAGTCCGCTCTCGGCCCCGATGACCGTCTCCACCCCGCCGGGCAGCAGATCGAGCGGCCGGTACCACTCCCGCAGCAGGTCCTCGCCGACGTCGTCCGCGATCGGCTTGGTCGCATGGCGGGCCAGCGTCTCGGCGAAGGGCACGTCCAGGTAGTAGCCGTACGTCGGCCCGCGGTGGTCGGCGCGCAGCCGGGCGAGCATCGGGCCGTAGTGCCCGGCGTACAGGATGCCCTCGACGACGACGTGGTACCCGGCGTCCAGGGCGTAACGGGCGGTCAGCTCGATCAGGCCGATGTTCGCCGCCCCCGGCCGGTCCCGCTCGCGCAGCACGGTGCGGCGCAGATTGTCCTGGCCGACCAGCGCGAGGCCCCGCCCGAACCGCTCCCGCAGTCCGGCCGCGACCGACGACTTGCCCGAGGCGCTGTTGCCGCGCAGCACGATCAGCCGCGTCCGTTCGCTTCCCACCCGCACGCCCGCCACGTTGGTGGCCCGGCGCCGGCGCGTCATACGGGCGGGGTCCAGGTGAAGGCGGGCGCCCGGCGCTCCAGGAAGGCGGCCACGCCCTCCGCGGTGTCGCCGCTGCGGCGCGCCTGCTCCGCCCAGTGCGCCTCCCGGTCGGTGCGGCCGTCGGCGAACTCCTTCGCGGCGGCCTGGGTGAGCTGGGAACGGGAGACGAGGGTGCGGGTCAACTCGGCGAGGCGCTTGTCGAGTTCGCCCTCGGGCAGCACCTCGTCCACCAGGCCGGTGCGCAGCGCGCGCCCGGAGTCGATCAACTCGGCCGTGAACAACAGGTACTTGGCGGTGGCCGGGCCGACCAGCGACACCAGCCGGCGGGTCGCGGACGCGGCGTAGACGATGCCGAGCCGCGCCGGGGTCACCCCGAACAGGGCGCCGTCCTCGGCCAGTCGGAGGTCGCAGGCCGCCGCGAGCTGCACGCCGCCGCCCACGCAGTGCCCGCGCACCGCGGCGACCGTCGGCTTCGGGAACGCGGCCAGCGCCTCCTCCGCCGCCACCGCGAGCCCCTGCGCCGGGTCGGACGACCCCTTCAGGCTGGAGATGTCCGCGCCCGCGCAGAAGGTCCTGCCCTCGCCGGTCAGCACCAGCGCCCGTACCCCGGGATCGCGGGCGAACCCCTCCAGCAGCGGCGGCAGGGACCGCCACATGCCGGCCGTCATGGCGTTGCGCTTGGCCGGGTTGCTGATCACGACCGTGGCGACGGAGTCGGTGACCTGGTGGCACAGCTGGGGCTCCATGCGCCGGATGCTATCCGCCCGCACCCTCGGTCACGACACCGCCTCGGACCGGGGACGGACGAGGGTCGGACGGGGCATCGGGGGGACGATGCCGGTGACGGGGGCCGTCGTATCGTCGGTCTGGTCGGCGAGCAGCGGGGGGTCCGAACCGGTCCGACACGTGACGTTGTCATACGCACTCGGTCAGAAAGCGCCCGATACCCGGTGACTTGTGGTCAGGTCCGCGGGGCGGGGCCGGTCGTTACCAACACTCGACGTGTGGTGACAATCGAGCGCGAGGGTGGCGACCGGACGATGGACAACCACGGGCGCGGGTACGACCCGGGCCCAACGGGGGGCGCCACGCCCCACCCACTGCCCTACGAGGGCGTCTGGCGGTTCACCGCGGCCGCGGTGGACGCCTCGGTCCCGCAGGCCCGGCACGCCGTGCGGGACCTGCTGCTGCGCCAGGGCGTGCCGGTCTCCGACGACCTGGCGCACGGACTGCTGCTGATCGTCTCCGAACTGGTCACGAACGCGGTGAAGCACGCCGCGCTGCTCTCGCCCGTGCTGGCCGTGGAGGTCGCCGTCGGCGCCGAGTGGGTGCGGGTGTCCGTGGAGGACGGCCACCCCTACCGTCCGACGGCCCTGGAGGCCGACCACGGGCGGACCGGCGGCCGGGGACTGCTCCTGGTGCGCGAGGTGGCGCGGGAGGCCGGCGGGGTGCTCGACGTGGAGCACACGGCGAGCGGCGGCAAGGTGATCTGGGCCGCGCTGCCGCTCAAGCCCGTGCGGTGAACACCGGGCCCGCGCCGTGCGGCGCGGGCCCCCGGCTCAGGGTCACCAGCCCGCCGCGGCGCCCGTCAGCTCCCTGACCGCCGGACGGGCCGCGTCCAGCACCGTCATGAACCAGGCCGAGAACGTGTCCCGGGCATGCCGCTCGGCCAACTCCTCCGCCGTCACGAAGGCGGTCGCGGCGACCTCCTCCGGGTCCGGCGCGGGCGGCGTCTGCACCAGGCCGACGAACAGGTGGTTGTACTCCTGCTCCACCAGGCCCGAGGCCGGGTCCGGGTGGTTGTAGCGCACGGTGCCGGCCTCGGCCAGCAACGAGGGGGACACGCCCAGCTCCTCGTACGTGCGCCGGGCCGCCGCCGCGAACGGCGACTCGCCGGGGTAGGGGTGCCCGCAGCAGGTGTTGGACCACACGCCGGGGGAGTGGTACTTGCCGAGCGCCCGCTGCTGGAGCAGCAGCCGGCCCTGCTCGTCGAAGAGGAACACCGAGAACGCGCGGTGCAGCAGTCCCGGCGGCTGATGGGCGGCGAGCTTCTCCTCCGTACCGATCGTCACGCCCTTCTCGTCGACGAGTTCCAGCAAGATCGCCTGTGCGGTGCCGTTCGACGAGCTGTGCGTCGCGGTGGCAGGTGTGATCGGCATACCCATCCTTCGCCTCGGTCTTCGCACCCCAAGTCTGCCGTACGAATCCGGCACTCCCGGCACTTCCCGCACACTCGCATGTCAGCGCGGGTGCACGGCACCGGAAGGGGGACCGGTAGATCATCGTGCCCTGAGCCCGGCGGAGGGAACCGTCGGGGTGTCCGCGAACGAATGAGCGGCCTCGGTGAGGGGGCCGGCCGGCGGGCACCGTCGGGGCTCAGTGGCAGAGCCGGGCCTCGTGCTCCGCGTGTCCGCCCGGCTCCAGCTGGAAGGTGCAGTGCTCGACGTCGAAGTGGGTGCCGATGCAGCCCTGGAGTTCGTGCAGCATCTTCTCGTGCCCGATGGCGTTCAGCGCCTCCGTGCTGACCACCACGTGGGCGGAGAGGACCGGCATGCCCGAGGTGATCGTCCAGGCGTGCAGGTCGTGGACGTCCTCGACGCCGTCCAGCTCCAGGATGTGCGCCCGCACCTCCGCCATGTCGACGTTCTTCGGGGCCGCCTCCAGCAGCACGTCCAATGTCTCCCGCAGCAGCTTGATCGTCCTCGGCACGATCATCAGCCCGATGGCGAGGGAGGCGATCGGGTCGGCGGCCTGGAAGCCTGTGAGCAGGATCACCGCGGCCGAGATCATCACCGCCACCGAGCCCAGCGCGTCGGCGGCCACCTCCAGGAAGGCGCCGCGCACGTTCAGGCTCTCCTGCTGACCGCGCATCAGCAGGGTGAGCGAGACCGAGTTGGCGACCAGGCCGATCAGACCGAACACGATCATCAGGCCGCCGCGGGTGTCGGCGGGCGTGACGAACCGCTGGACCGCCTCGTACAGGACGTAGCCGCCGACGCCGAGCAGCAGCAGGCAGTTGGCCAGGGCGGCGAGGATCTCGGCGCGGGCGTAGCCGAAGGTGCGGTTGGTGCTCGCCGGGCGGTTGGCGAAGTGGATCGCCAGCAGCGCCATGCCGAGGCCCACCGCGTCGGTCGCCATGTGGGCGGCGTCCGCGATCAGCGCGAGGGAGTCCGCGAGGAGGCCGCCGGTGATCTCCACCACCATGATCGTCAGCGTGATGCCCAGGGCGACCCGCAGTCTGCCCCGGTAGGCGGCCGCGGCCGTACCCGTGGGTGGCGCATGGGTGTGCGCGTGCCCGTGATCGTGCCCAGCCCCCATGACAACCGTCCTTCCGCGTTCGTCCGAAGGCCCAGTGAACTACGGGTGGGGGGTATCGGGCAACGCGGTACTGAACACCGTTGTCATGTGCCCTGACCTGCGGAAACGATCCGCTGGTCAGGGCGTTGCGGCTACCTGCGGTGGTGCAGCCGCCAGCCCTCCCAGGCCGAGCGCACCATCTCGCGCACATCGCGCCGGGCGCGCCAGCCGAGCTCCCGCGCGGCGCGCTCGGCCGAGCCGACGGCGCGCGGCGCGTCGCCCGGCCGGCGGGCCTCCACGACGGGCGCGCGGCGATCGCCGGTGACCTCCCCGATGACGGTGATCAGCTCGCGCACCGAGACGCCCTCGCCCCGGCCGATGTTCAGCGTCAGATCGCCGGGCCGCGTGCCCTCGGCGAGCCGCCGCGCCGCCGCCAGGTGTGCCTCGGCGAGGTCGGCCACGTGGATGTAGTCCCGCACGCAGGTGCCGTCCGGGGTGGGGTAGTCGTCACCGAAGATCCGCGGGGCCTCGTCGCGGGTGAGCCGGTCGAAGACCATCGGCACGATGTTGAACACGCCGGTGTCCGCGAGCTCCGGCGCGGCGGCGCCCGCCACGTTGAAGTACCGCAGGCACACGGTGGAGATCCCGTGCGCCCGCCCCGCCGCCCGCACCAGCCACTCGCCGGCCAGCTTGGTCTCGCCGTACGGGTTGACCGGCGCGCAGGGGGTGTCCTCGGTGATCAGGTCCACGTCCGGGTTGCCGTACACGGCGGCGGAGGAGGAGAACAGCAGCCGCTTGACGCCCGCCCCGGTCATCGCGTCCAGCAGCGTGGCCAGGCCGCCCACGTTCTCCCGGTAGTACCGGGTGGGATCGGCCACGGACTCGGCGACCTGCTTGCGCGCCGCGAGATGGACGACGCCGGTCACCCCGTACTGCGCGCAGACCTCCCGCAGCCGCGCGCCGTCCAGCGTCGAGCCCTCGACGAGCGGCACGCCGGCGGGCAGCCGCTCGGGCACGGCGGCCGACAGGTCGTCGAGCACGACGACCTCCTCCCCGGCCCCGGCCATGCTCCGCGCCACATGCGCCCCGATATATCCGGCACCACCGGTGATCAGCCACGTCATGGCTCCCCACCCTATGCGGGCGCGGAGGTCCGGACTTTTCCGCGGTGCCCACGGCACGCGCACCGTGCCATCACCGCC
>NZ_VOGW01000188.1:64017-92429 GCF_007896895.1 Streptomyces misionensis
AGTCGGCGATCGGGAGGGCACCGGTCGTCGTCGTGGCTGTCCCGGATGCCCGGGTCTGCGTCGGCGGTTTGTGGGGCGGGGGGCGGATCGCCCATGATGATCGCGGCAAAGGGCGGGGCAGCGGGCGCGGGACGGGTCGTGAACGGCCGGTGAACACGGGCCCGGCACCATCCGATACCCTCTGCCGACATGCCGCCCGGGCGCCGCAGGCAGGGGGCGGCCCGCCACGCACACGACCGGCGCCGACGCGCCGGCACCCAGGGAGTGAGTTCGGTTGCCGACCGCCATCGTCACCGGTCAGCCGGTTCCCGGATCGCCGCTGGAGAGCGATCTGCGGGCCCTCGGCTTCGACGTCCGGATGGCAGCGAGCACCGCCGAGGCAGAGACCCTGCTCGCCGCCGCCCCCGCGGGCGACCGCGTGGCCCTGGTCGACGCCCGCTTCGTCGGCCATCTGCACGCCCTGCGCCTCGGCCTGACCGACCCCCGCTTCCCGCTCGCCGCCGTCCCCGGCGCCGTCACCGCGCAGCCGGCCGCCCGCCAGGCGCTGACCCGGGCCGTGGCCCGCGAGACCTCCTCGGGCGGCGGCACCGCGGTCGCCGTCGACAGCATCGCCGACCGCGTCGTCACCGAACTGGACGCCGACGGCAGCGAGGTCCACCGCCCCGAGCTGGGCAGCCTCGTCGCCGTCGTACCCACCGACCCGCAGTCCCGCAACGAGGCCCGGCAGTCCGTCGCCGCCGTGGACGACGAGGCCGTACGCCTGAAGTCGGCCGTGAAGTCCCGCGACGGCTTCTTCACCACCCACTTCATCAGCCCGTACTCGCGCTACATCGCCCGCTGGTGCGCCCGCCGCGGTCTGACCCCGAACCAGGTCACCACCGCCTCGCTGCTCACCGCGCTGATCGCGGCCGGCTGCGCGGCCACCGGCACCCGCGGCGGATTCATAGCCGCCGGCGTGCTGCTGATCGCCTCCTTCGTGCTGGACTGCACCGACGGCCAGCTCGCCCGCTACGCGCTGAAGTACTCCACCCTCGGCGCCTGGCTCGACGCCACCTTCGACCGGGCCAAGGAGTACGCCTACTACGCCGGCCTCGCGCTCGGCGCTGCCCGCGGCGGCGACGACGTATGGGCCCTCGCCCTCGGCGCGATGGTCCTCCAGACCTGCCGGCACGTGGTCGACTTCTCGTTCAACGAGGCCAACCACGACGCCACCGCCAACACCAGCCCCACCGCCGCCCTCAGCGACAAGCTGGACAGCGTCGGCTGGACGGTCTGGCTGCGCCGGATGATCGTGCTGCCGATCGGCGAGCGGTGGGCGATGATAGCGGTCCTCACGGCGGCCACCACGCCCCGGATCACCTTCTACGTGCTGCTCGTCGGCTGTGCCTTCGCCGCCACGTACACCACCGCCGGGCGCGTGCTGCGCTCCCTGACCCGCAAGGCGCGCCGCACCGACCGCGCCGCGCGGGCGCTGGCGGACCTGGCCGACTCCGGGCCGCTCACCGAGGCGGTCGGGCGCGTGGCCCGCAAGGGCCTGCCCGGCCTCGCCGTGCCCGCCGCCGCCCTCCTCGGCGGTGCCGCGGTCGTCGCCTGCGCCGCCTTCTCCGGCTTCGGCTCGGCGCTGCCGGTGATCGGGGCCCTGGTCTACGTCCTCACCTCCGCCCTCGCCGTCGCCCGCCCGCTCAAGGGCGCCCTCGACTGGCTGGTCCCCCCGTTCTTCCGCGCCGCCGAGTACGGCACCGTCCTCGCCCTCGCGGGCAAAGCGGGGGTGAACGGGGCTCTCCCCGCGGCTTTCGGGCTGGTGGCGGCGGTCGCCTACCATCACTACGACACGGTGTACCGGATCCGTGGCAACGCGGGAGCGCCCCCGGCCTGGCTGGTGCGCTCCATAGGGGGGCACGACGGGCGGACCCTGCTCGTCGCCGCCTTGGCCGCGGTGCTCACCGGCGCGCAGTTCAAGGTCGCGCTCACGGTCCTCGCCGTGGTCGTCGCCCTGGTGGTGCTCGTCGAGAGCATCCGCTTCTGGGTGTCCGCAGGGGCGCCCGCCGTACACGACGAAGGAGAACCCGCATGATCGGCCTCGTGCTGGCGGCCGGCGCCGGACGGCGTCTGCGCCCCTACACGGACACCCTGCCCAAGGCGCTGGTGCCGGTGGGGCCCGCGGGCATAGAGGGCGAGCCCACGGTTCTCGACCTCACCCTCGGCAACTTCGCCGAGATCGGGCTGACCGAGGTCGCGGTCATCGTCGGCTACCGCAAGGAGGCCGTCTACGAGCGCAAGGCCGCCCTGGAGGCCAAGTACGGCCTCAAGCTCACCCTGATCGACAACGACAAGGCCGAGGAGTGGAACAACGCCTACTCCCTGTGGTGCGGCCGTGACGCCCTCAAGGACGGCGTGATCCTCGCCAACGGCGACACCGTGCACCCGGTCTCCGTCGAGAAGACCCTGCTCGCCGCGCGCGGCGACGGCAAGCGGATCATCCTCGCGCTGGACACCGTGAAGTCCCTGGCGGACGAGGAGATGAAGGTCGTCGTCGACCCCGCGAAGGGCATGACGAAGATCACCAAGCTGATGGACCCGGCCGAGGCGACCGGCGAGTACATCGGCGTCACCCTCATCGAGGGCGACGCCGCCGCCGAACTGGCCGACGCGCTGAAGACGGTCTGGGAGACCGACCCGCAGCAGTTCTACGAGCACGGCTACCAGGAGCTGGTCGACCGCGGCTTCCGGATCGACGTGGCGCCGATCGGCGAGGTCGACTGGGTCGAGATCGACAACCACGACGACCTGGCCAGGGGACGGGAGATCGCGTGCCGCTACTGACCCGGCTGATTCCGTCCCCGGTCGTCGTCGACATCCGCCCGGGCGCCCTGGACGACCTGGGCGGTGTCCTCGCCGACGAGCGCATCGCCCAGTCCGGCCGGCTCGCCGTCGCCGTCAGCGGCGGCTCCGGCGCCCGGCTGCGCGAGCGCATCGCCCCCTCGCTGCCGGGCGCCACCTGGTACGAGGTCGGCGGCGGCACCCTGGACGACGCCGTGCGCCTGGCCGGCGAGATGAAGTCCGGCCACTACGACGCGGTGGTCGGGCTCGGCGGCGGCAAGATCATCGACTGCGCCAAGTTCGCCGCGGCCCGCATCGGCCTGCCGCTGGTCGCCGTGCCGACCAACCTCGCGCACGACGGCCTGTGCTCGCCGGTCGCCACCCTCGACAACGACGCGGGGCGCGGCTCCTACGGCGTGCCGAACCCGATCGCGGTCGTCATCGACCTGGACGTGATCCGCGAGGCCCCGGCCCGCTTCGTCCGGGCCGGCATCGGCGACGCCATCTCCAACGTCAACGCGATCGCGGACTGGGAGCTGTCCCACCGGGTCAACGGCGAGAAGATCGACGGTCTCGCCGCGGCCATGGCCCGCCAGGCCGGCGAGGCGGTGCTGCGCCACCCCGGCGGCATCGGGGACAACGATTTCCTCCAGGTGCTCGCCGAGGCGCTCGTCCTCAGCGGCATCTCGATGTCGATCTCCGGCGACTCCCGCCCGTCCTCGGGCTCCTGCCACGAGATCAACCACGCCCTCGACCTGCTGTTCCCCAAGCGGGCCGCCGCGCACGGCGAGCAGTGCGGGCTCGGCGCGGCCTTCGCCATGTATCTGCGCGGGGCCCACGAGGAGGCCGCGCACACGGCCGGGGTGCTGCGTCGGCACGGGCTCCCGGTACTGCCGGAGGAGATCGGCTTCACGGTGGACGAGTTCGTCCGCGCCGTGGAGTTCGCCCCCGAGACCCGGCCGGGCCGCTACACCATCCTCGAACACCTCGACCTCAAGCCGAACCAGATCAAGGACATCTACGCCGACTATGTCAAGGCCATCGGTAGCTGAACTCCGTCCGGTCGTCCACCCCGCCGGGGTGAAGGACCGGCGCAGCGGTGAGCACTGGGCGGGACGCCTCTACATGCGCGAGGTGTCCCTGCGCATCGACCGCCACCTGGTGAACACCAAGGTCACGCCCAACCAGCTCACGTACCTGATGACCGTCTGCGGCGTGCTCGCGGCCCCGGCCCTGCTGGTGCCGGGGATCTGGGGCGCGGTGCTCGGCGTGGTCGCCACCCAGCTGTACCTGCTGCTCGACTGCGTCGACGGCGAGATCGCCCGCTGGAAGAAGCAGTACTCGCTCGGCGGGGTCTACCTGGACCGCGTCGGCGCCTACCTCACCGACGCGGCCGTGCTGGTCGGCCTCGGGCTGCGGGCGGCCGACCTGTTCGGCAGCGGCCGCATCGACTGGCTGTGGGCCTTCCTCGGCACCCTCGCCGCGCTCGGCGCGATCCTGATCAAGGCGGAGACCGACCTGGTCGGCGTCGCCCGGCACCAGACCGGCAGGCCGCCGGTGCAGGAGTCCGCGGCCGAGCCGCGCTCCTCCGGGATGGCGCTGGCCCGCCGCGCCGCCTCCGCGCTGAAGTTCCACCGGCTGATCCTCGGCATCGAGGCATCCCTGCTGATCGTGGTGCTCGCCATCGCCGACCAGATCCACGGCGACCTGTTCTTCACCCGGCTCGGCACCGCGGTCCTCGCGGGCATCGCGATGCTCCAGACCCTGCTGCACCTGGTGTCCATCCTCGCCTCCAGCAGGCTGAAGTGAGCGCCGTGAAGGTCGGCGCCGTCATCATCACCATGGGCAACCGGCCCGCGGAGCTGCGCGCCCTGCTCGACTCGGTCGCGGGGCAGCACGGCGACCCGGTCGAGGTGGTCGTCGTCGGCAACGGCTCGCCGGTGCCCGACGTCCCCGAGGGCGTCCGCACCGTGGAGCTGCCGGAGAACCTGGGCATCCCGGGCGGCCGCAACGTCGGCATCGAGGCCTTCGGGCCCGGCGGCTGCGACGTCGACATCCTGCTCTTCCTCGACGACGACGGCCTGCTCGCCCGGCCGGACACGGCCGAGCTGTGCCGCGAGGCTTTCGCCGCCGATCCCGAGCTGGGCATCATCAGCTTCCGCATCGCCGACCCGGAGACCGGCGAGACACAGCGCCGCCACGTGCCGCGGCTGCGCGCCTCCGACCCGATGCGCTCCTCCCGGGTCACCACCTTCCTGGGCGGTGCCAACGCGGTGCGCACCACGGTCTTCGCCGAGGTCGGCGGGCTGCCGGCCGAGTTCTTCTACGCCCACGAGGAGACCGATCTCGCCTGGCGGGCGCTGGACGCCGGCTGGCTGATCGACTACCGCTCCGACATGGTGCTGTACCACCCGACGACCGCGCCCTCGCGGCACGCCGTCTACCACCGCATGGTGGCCCGCAACCGCGTCTGGCTCGCCCGGCGCAATCTCCCGGCCCTCCTGGTCCCCGTCTACCTCGGGGTCTGGCTGCTGCTCACCCTGGCCCGCCGTCCCTCCAAGGAGGCCCTGCGGGCCTGGTTCGGCGGCTTCAAGGAGGGCTGGACCTCGCCCTGCGGCCCCCGGCGCCCGATGCGCTGGCGCACGGTCTGGCGCCTCACCCGGCTGGGCCGTCCCCCGGTCATCTGAGAAGCTTCTTACCTGAACAGCAAGCTTCTTACCGAGAGAGTCCGGGTTCTTACTCGTGAGTCACACTACGCATGACGCCGGTGTCGCGGTGAGCGCGATACCGTCGCCCGACGCGGGGCTGACGCCGGCCGAGCTGGCCGCCAAGTACGGTCTCGCCGTCAGCGGCGCCCGCCCCTCGCTGGCGGAGTACGTCCGCCGGCTGTGGAGCCGGCGCCACTTCATCCTCGCCTTCTCCCAGGCGAAGCTGACGGCGCAGTACAGCCAGGCGAAGCTCGGCCAGCTGTGGCAGGTCGCCACCCCGCTGCTGAACGCGGCCGTGTACTACTTCATCTTCGGCGTCATCCTGCACGCCAGCCGGGGCATGTCCTCCGACGTGTACATCCCGTTCCTGGTCACCGGCGTGTTCGTGTTCACCTTCACGCAGAGCTCGGTGATGTCGGGCGTGCGGGCCATCTCCGGGAACCTCGGGCTCGTGCGCGCCCTGCACTTCCCGCGTGCCTCGCTGCCGATCTCCTTCTCGCTCCAGCAGCTCCAGCAGCTGCTGTTCTCGATGATCGTGCTGTTCATCGTGGCGATCGGCTTCGGCAGCTACCCCGGCCCGTCCTGGCTGCTGATCGTGCCGGTGCTGGTGCTCCAGTTCCTGTTCAACAGCGGGCTCGCGCTGATCGTGGCCCGGCTGGGCGCCAAGACGCCGGACATGGCCCAGCTCATGCCGTTCGTGCTGCGCACCTGGATGTACGCCTCGGGCGTGATGTTCTCCATCAGCAAGATGATGGAGGGCCGCTCGGAGCTGGCGGTCCGGCTGCTCCAGGTCAACCCGGCCGCGGTCTACATGGACCTGATGCGCTTCGCGCTGATCGACGGCTACGACGCCTCGAACCTGCCGCCGCACGTGTGGGCCATCGCGGCGTTCTGGGCCGTGGTGATCTTCGCGGGCGGTTTCGTGTACTTCTGGAAGGCGGAGGAGCGGTACGGCCGTGGCTGAACAGAACACCGCAGGCGAGCGGCGTCCGACGGTCATCGCCGACGACCTGCACATCGTCTACCGGGTCAACGGCGCCAAGACCGGCAAGGGCAGCGCGACGGCCGCTCTGAGCCGCATCCTCAAGCGGGGCGAGGAGCGGGGCGTGCGCAAGGTGCACGCCGTGCGCGGGGTCTCCTTCGTCGCCTACCGCGGCGAGGCCATCGGCCTGATCGGCTCCAACGGCTCCGGCAAGTCCACCCTGCTGCGCGCCATCGCGGGCCTGCTGCCCGCCGAGAAGGGCAAGGTCTACACCGACGGCCAGCCCTCCCTGCTGGGCGTGAACGCGGCTTTGATGAACGATCTGACCGGTGAGCGCAATGTGATCCTGGGCGGCCTGGCCATGGGCATGTCGCGGGAGCAGATCAAGGAGCGTTACCAGGAGATCGTGGACTTCTCGGGCATCAACGAGAAGGGCGACTTCATCACCCTGCCGATGCGCACCTACTCCTCCGGAATGGCCGCCCGGCTGCGTTTCTCCATCGCCGCCGCCAAGGACCACGACGTCCTCATGATCGACGAGGCGCTGGCCACCGGTGACCGCAAGTTCCAGAAGCGTTCCGAAGAACGCATCCGGGAACTGCGCAAGGAGGCCGGCACGGTGTTTCTGGTCAGCCACAACAACAAGTCCATCCGGGACACCTGCAATCGCGTCCTGTGGCTGGAACGCGGTGAGCTGCGCATGGACGGGCCGACCGAAGAGGTTCTCAAGGAGTACGAGAAGTTCACCGGCAAGTGACCCGTTTCGGCCAAGGCCCCGTCGGCAACCTCCCGGCGGGGCCCCGCGTCTGCAAAGGAAGTGTCAACTCCGGCGCCTGTCAGGAATCTTGACGCCAATCGGTGTGTTGTTGTGATCTGCGGGACACCCCCTCGAAGCTCGATGCGTTGTACAACGTAAGCTGTACCGGTGCCGGAAAACGGCAAGTGGGGGGATAACGCGCGACACCTCGCGCCGGCGAAGCCTGCGAATTGCCGGGCGGCGTGTCCGAAATAGTGTGTATTGGGTCGGCAGTGTAGAACGGGAGATGTGACGGCAATGGCTACGGAAACTCCCCAGCTCAACGCAGCATGTGCCGTCCCCGCCGCGGGCAGCGCCCGATGACGGCCGCCACGACGGCGCCGGGCCTGGAACGCGCCACCCTCGACAAGGCCGCGAGCGAGAACTTCCCCGTGGCCCCCTTCTTCCTGCCCCGCGACTGGCGCGACGACCTCATGGCGGTCTACGGCTTCGCCCGTCTGGTGGACGACATCGGCGACGGCGACCTCGCCCCCGGTGGCGCCGACGCCCGGCTGCTCGGCGTGTCGGCCGCGGAGGCCGAGGACCGTCTCGTCCTGCTCGACGCCTTCGAGGCCGATCTGCGCCGGGTCTTCGACGCCACCCCGCGCCACCCCCTGCTGCGCCGGCTGCAACCCGTCGTGCGCCGCCGCTCGCTCACTCCCGAGCCGTTCCTCGGGCTGATCGCCGCCAACCGCCAGGACCAGCTCGTCGCCCGGTACGAGACCTACGACGACCTCCTCGCCTACTGCGAACTCTCCGCCAACCCCGTCGGCCGCCTCGTCCTCGCCGTCACCGGCACCTCGACCCCCGAGCGGATCCGTCTGTCCGACGCGATCTGCACCGCGTTGCAGATCGTGGAACACCTTCAGGACGTGGCCGAGGACCTCGGCCGCGACCGGATCTACCTTCCGGCCGAGGACATGAGGCGCTTCCACGTCACCGAAACGGATCTGTCCGCGAAAACCGCGGGCGCATCGGTGCGCGCCCTGGTTGCATACGAAGCGCAACGCGCCCGCGATCTGCTGAATGAAGGCGCCCCCCTGGTGGGTAGCGTCCACGGCAGGTTGAAGCTGCTGCTCGCAGGGTTCGTGGCGGGGGGAAAGGCGGCGATCCACGCGATCACCGCCGCCGAATACGACGTACTTCCCGGCCCGCCCAAGCCAGGCAAGGTCCAGTTGCTGCGTGAGGCGGGCGTGATTCTGCGAGGAGAGGGGTGATCCGGACCGTGGATTCTCCGTCGCACGTGTCCGCACCAGTACTCGCCGCCTACCGCTACTGCGAGACGGTGACCGGACAGCAGGCCCGTAACTTCGCGTACGGCATCCGGCTGCTGCCCACACCGAAGCGGCGCGCCATGTCGGCGCTGTACGCGCTGTCCCGGCGGGTGGACGACATCGGCGACGGCGACCTGGCCGACGACGTGAAGCTGGCACGGCTCGACGAGACCCGGGCCCTGCTCGCCCGGGTCCGCGAGGGCGGCGTCGCGGAGGACGACACCGACCCGGTGGCCGTCGCCCTCGCCCATGCCGCCGGTGCCTTCCCGATCCCGCTCGGCGGCCTCGACGAGCTGATCGACGGCGTCCGGATGGACGTGCGCGGCGAGACCTACGAGACCTGGGACGACCTGAAGGTCTACTGCCGCTGTGTCGCCGGTGCCATCGGCCGCCTCTCGCTCGGCGTGTTCGGCACCGAACCGGGCGCCCGCGGCGCCGAGCGCGCCGCCGAGTACGCCGACACCCTCGGCCTCGCGCTCCAGCTCACCAACATCCTGCGCGACGTGCGCGAGGACGCCCAGGGCGGCCGTACCTATCTGCCCTCCGACGACCTGGCCAAGTTCGGCTGCTCGGCCGGGTTCGACGGGCCGACGCCCCCGGAGGGCTCCGACTTCGCGGGCCTCGTGCACTTCGAGGTGCGGCGGGCCCGCGCCCTGTTCGCCGAGGGCTACCAGCTGCTGCCCATGCTCGACCGGCGCAGCGGCGCCTGCGTGGCCGCCATGGCCGGCATCTACCGCCGGCTGCTCGACCGCATCGCGCGCGACCCGGAGGCCGTGCTGCGCGGCCGGGTCTCGCTGCCCGGGCACGAGAAGGCCTATGTCGCCGTGCGCGGTCTGTCCGGCCTCGACACCCGGCATGTCACCCGGCACGGCTCCGGCCGGTCCGTCAGGAGGCGCGCCTGATGGACCTCACCGAACCAGGCGGCATCGCGCAGGCAACCCCGCACCCCGGCGTGGCGTCACTGACTGCGACGACCGCGCGTGCACCGTTCAACCAGCACGGTCGGCACGCACGGAAGGACGCACCATGAACGACGGCGCACGCACCGCACCCACTCCGGACGCATCCGGGCGGGCAGCCCGCAGCGCCGTCGTGGTCGGCGGCGGCCTCGCCGGTGTCACCGCGGCCCTCGCCCTCGCCGACGCGGGCGTCCGCGTCACCCTGCTCGAAGGCAGGCCCAGGCTGGGCGGCCTCGCCTTCTCCTTCCAGCGCGGCGAACTGACCGTCGACAACGGCCAGCACGTGTACCTGCGCTGCTGCACCGCCTACCGCTGGTTCCTCGACCGGATCGGGGGAGCGGAGCTGGCACCGCTGCAGGACCGCCTGGACGTGCCCGTCGTGGACCTCGCCAAGCCCGAGGGCCGGCGGCTCGGCCGGCTGCGGCGCGACCCGCTGCCCGTCCCCCTCCACCTGGGGCGCAGCCTGGCCGCCTATCCGCACCTCTCGCTCGCCGAGCGCGCCGCGGTCGGGCGGGCCGCGCTCGCGCTGAAGGGACTCGACCCGGCCGACCCGGAGCTGGACACCCAGGACTTCGGCAGCTGGCTGGCCGCCCACGGCCAGTCGGCGCGTGCCATCGAGGCCCTGTGGGACCTGGTCGGGGTCGCCACCCTCAACGCGGTCGCGGGCGACGCCTCACTGGGGCTCGCCGCGATGGTGTTCAAGACCGGTCTGCTGTCCGACCCGGGCGCGGCCGACATCGGCTGGGCCCATGTCCCGCTGGGCGAACTGCACGACCGGCTGGCCCGCAAGGCGCTCGACTCCGCGGGCGTGCGTACCGAGGTCCGTTCACGCGTCACCTCCGTCTCTGCCATGGAGAACGGCGGTTGGCGCGTGGAGGTTCCCGGCGAGCGCCTGGAAACCGACGCCGTCGTCCTCGCCGTGCCCCAGCGCGAGGCGCACGCGCTGCTGCCGCCCGGCGCCCTCGACGCCCCCGAGCGGCTGCTCGGCATCGGCACCGCGCCGATCCTCAACGTGCATGTCGTCTACGACCGCAAGGTGCTCGCGCGGCCCTTCTTCGCCGCCCTCGGCACCCGGGTGCAGTGGGTCTTCGACCGCACCCACGCCTCGGGGCTGCGCTCGGGCCAGTACCTCGCGCTGTCCCAGTCGGCCGCACAGGACGACATCGATCTCCCGGTCGCCGAGCTGCGCCGGCGCTACCTCCCGGAGCTGGAGAGGCTCATCCCGGGTACGCGCGGCGCCGTGCTCGAGGACTTCTTCGTGACCCGGGAGCGCACGGCCACGTTCGCGCCCGCCCCCGGCGTCGGCCGACTGCGGCCCGGCGCCCGCACCAAGGCCCCCGGCCTGTACCTGGCCGGAGCGTGGACCGCCACCGGGTGGCCCGCGACCATGGAGAGTGCGGTCCGCAGCGGAGTGAGCGCGGCCGACGCCGCGCTGAGCGCCCTGGGCCGGCCCCGCCCGAGCCGCCTGTTCGCCGTCGAGGAGGCGGCCTGATGGCTCATCACCCGCCGGCGGCAGGCCGCCCCCGCACCTTCGGTACCGCAACAAGAGGAGAGACTGTGCCCACTGTGCCCCCGGCCTCGACGGAGACCGCGGTGGACGTCACCGCGCTGCTGGAGCGCGGCCGGAACCTGGCCACACCGGTCCTGCGTGCGGCCGTCGACCGCCTGGCTCCTCCCATGGACACCGTCGCCGCCTACCACTTCGGCTGGATCGACGCCGCCGGCAACCCGGCCGACGGGGACGGCGGCAAGGCCGTGCGCCCCGCCCTCGCCGTGCTCTCCGCCGAGGTCACCGGGGCCGCGCCCGAGACCGGCGTGCCCGGCGCCGTGGCCGTCGAACTCGTCCACAACTTCTCGCTGCTGCACGACGACCTGATGGACGGCGACGAGCAGCGCCGGCACCGCGACACCGTCTGGAAGGTGCACGGCCCCGCCCAGGCCATCCTGGTCGGCGACGCGCTGTTCGCCCTCGCCAACGAGGTCCTGCTGGAGCTGGGCACGGTCGAGGCCGGCCGCGCCACCCGCAGGCTCACCTGCGCCACCCGCGCCCTGATCGACGGTCAGGCGCAGGACATCTCCTACGAGCACCGCGAGAGCGTCAGCGTCGAGGAGTGCCTGGAGATGGAGGGCAACAAGACCGGGGCGCTGCTCGCCTGCGCCTCCTCCATCGGCGCCGTCCTCGGCGGCGCCGACGACGCCACCGCCGACGCGCTGGAGCGCTACGGCTACCACCTGGGCCTCGCCTTCCAGGCCGTGGACGACCTGCTCGGCATCTGGGGCGACCCGGACGCCACCGGCAAGCAGACCTGGAGCGACCTGCGCCAGCGCAAGAAGTCGCTGCCGGTGGTGGCCGCGCTCGCGGCCGGCGGCCCCGCCTCCGAGCGGCTCGGCGAGATCCTCGCCGCCGACGCCAAGAGCAGCGATTTCGAGAACTTCTCCGAGGAGGAGTTCGCGGCCCGCGCCGCCCTCATCGAGGAGGCCGGCGGCCGCGAATGGACGGCCGAGGAAGCGCGCCGTCAGCACACCATCGCCATCAGCGCCCTCGACGCGGTCGGCATGCCGGACCGGGTACGGGCCGCCTTCACGGCCCTCGCCGACTTCGTCGTCGTACGAAAGAGATGATCACTATCGGCCGAACAAGCCTCGCGTAGTCGCCGGCCGGTGTCGCGGAACACCCGCACACCGGCCGACGGCGGACCCACAGCAGCACGACTCGCACGACTGCACGAAGGGGAAGCCATGACAGCGACGACCGACGGAAGCACCGGGGCCACCTTGCCGTCCCGCGCTGCCGCGGCCAGCCACGCCACCCTCACGACCCCCGAGGCGGCCGGGGTACCGGAAGCCGCCGCACGCGCCGCACGGCGCGCCACCGACTTCCTGCTCTCCAAGCAGGACACCGAAGGCTGGTGGAAGGGCGACCTGGAGACCAACGTCACCATGGACGCCGAGGACCTCCTGCTCCGCCAGTTCCTGGGCATCCAGGACGACAAGACCACGCAGGCCGCCGCGAAGTTCATCCGCGGCGAGCAGCGCGAGGACGGCACCTGGGCCACCTTCTACGGCGGCCCCGGCGAACTGTCCACCACGATCGAGGCGTACGTCGCCCTGCGCCTGGCCGGCGACACGCCCGAGGACCCGCACATGGCGAAGGCCTCCGCCTGGATCCGTGAGCGCGGCGGCATCGCCGCCTCCCGGGTCTTCACCCGGACCTGGCTCGCCCTGTTCGGCTGGTGGAAGTGGGAAGACCTGCCGGAGATGCCGCCGGAGCTGATCTGGTTCCCGAAGTGGATGCCGCTCAACATCTACGACTTCGGCTGCTGGGCCCGGCAGACGATCGTGCCGCTCACCGTCGTCTCGGCCAAGCGGCCGGTGCGCCCGGCGCCCTTCGCGCTGGACGAGCTGCACACCGACCCGGCGAACCCCAACCCGGCCAAGCCCATCGCACCGCTGGCCAGCTGGGACGGCGCCTTCCAGCGCCTGGACAAGACGCTCCGGCAACTGCGCAAGGTGGTCCCGCGCCGGGTGCGCAAGGCCGCGATGAACGCCGCGGCCCGCTGGATCATCGAGCGGCAGGAGAACGACGGCTGCTGGGGCGGCATCCAGCCCCCGGCCGTGTACTCGATCATCGCCCTGCATCTGCTCGGCTACGACCTCGAACACCCGGTGCTGCGCGAGGGACTCGCCTCGCTGGACCGGTTCGCCGTCTGGCGCGAGGACGGCGCCCGCATGATCGAGGCCTGCCAGTCCCCGGTGTGGGACACCTGCCTCGCCACCATCGCCCTGGTCGACGCCGGACTGCCCGCCGACCATCCGCAACTGGTCAAGGCGGCCGACTGGCTGCTCGGCGAGGAGATCGTCAGGCCCGGCGACTGGGCCGTACGCCGCCCCCAACTGCCGCCGGGCGGCTGGGCGTTCGAGTTCCACAACGACAACTACCCGGACATCGACGACACCGCCGAGGTCTCCCTCGCGCTGCGCCGGGTCCGCCACCACGACCCCGAGCGGGTGGACCGGTCCATCGGCCGCGCGGTGCGCTGGAACCTCGGCATGCAGTCGCGCGACGGCGCGTGGGGCGCCTTCGACGTCGACAACACCAGCCCGTTCCCCAACCGGTTGCCGTTCTGCGACTTCGGCGAGGTCATCGACCCGCCGTCCGCGGACGTCACCGCGCACGTGGTGGAGATGCTGGCCGCCGAGGGCCTGGCCGACGACCCGCGCACCCGGCGCGGCATCGCCTGGCTGCTCGCCGAACAGGAGGAGAACGGCGCCTGGTTCGGCCGTTGGGGCGTCAACTACATCTACGGCACCGGCTCGGTGGTCCCCGCGCTCACCGCGGCGGGACTGCCCGGCTCGCACCCCGCGATCCGGCGGGCGGTGGCGTGGCTGGAGTCGGTGCAGAACGACGACGGCGGCTGGGGCGAGGACCTGCGCTCCTACAAGCACGCCCGGGAATGGTGCGGCCGGGGCGCCTCCACCCCCTCGCAGACCGGGTGGGCGCTGATGGCGCTGCTCGCGGCCGGGGAGAAGGGCTCCCAGGCCGTCGAGCGGGGCGTCAAGTGGCTGGCGGACAACCAGCGGGAGGACGGCACCTGGGACGAGCCGTACTTCACCGGCACCGGCTTCCCCTGGGACTTCTCCATCAACTACCACCTGTACCGCCAGGTGTTCCCGCTCACCGCCCTCGGCCGGTACCTGCACGGCGACCCCTTCGAGCGGCAGCTGCTCGCCAAGGCCACCCGGCCCAGGGCCGGGCAGGCCGAGCAGGCCGAACCGGCCGGGTCGTCGCTCTCCGAGGCCAAGGGGAGCTGATGTGAACGTCCAGCCCGCTCCGGCTCCGCTGCTGATCGCCTGCGCGCTCGGCATCGAGCACCTCGCCCTGCGCTCGGGCGATCGCACTGGGGCCGGCGGGCCGGTCACGTTCGTGCGCACCGGGATGGGGCCGCGGGCGGCTCAGCGGTCCCTCACCCGGCAGCTGTCCCAGCCCGCGCTCGCCGGTGCCGCCGTGGTGGCCACCGGTTTCTGCGCCGGGCTGGCCCCCGGTATGCACCCCGGTGACCTGGTGGTCGCCGAGGAGACCCGGGACCCGCACGGGACCGTCCCGTGCGCCGGCACCGAACTGCTGGTCAAGGAGCTCGCGCGGCTGCTGCCCGGCCGCACGGTGCACACCGGCCCGCTCACCGGCTCCGACCATGTCGTCCGCGGTCCCGAACGGTCCGCCCTGCGCGCGACCGGCGCGATCGCGGTCGACATGGAATCCGCGGCCACGCTGCTCAGCGCCGTGCGCGCGGGCGAGCGCCCGGTCGCGGCGGTCCGGGTGGTCGTGGACGCTCCCGAACACGAACTCGTCCGGATCGGCACGGTCCGCGGTGGAATATCAGCCTTCCGCGTTCTTCGGTCCGTACTTCCCGCATTTTTCGAATGGCACCGTTCTTTGCTGCTCCCCCGGAGGTGAGCCAGATGGCCATGCCGTTGCGCCAGTCCATCAAGGTCGCTACATACCTGGCTGAACAGAAGCTCCGCAAGCGGGACAAGTTTCCGCTCATTGTCGAGCTGGAACCGCTCTTCGCCTGCAACCTGAAGTGCGAGGGCTGCGGCAAGATCCAGCACCCCGCCGGCGTGCTCAAGCAGCGCATGCCGGTCGCCCAGGCGGTGGGCGCGGTGCTGGAATCGGGTGCGCCGATGGTCTCCATCGCCGGTGGCGAACCCTTGATGCACCCTCAGATCGATGAGATCGTGCGGCAGTTGGTGGCCAAGCGGAAGTACGTCTTCCTGTGCACCAACGCCATGCTGCTGCGCAAGAAGATGGACAAGTTCAAGCCCTCGCCGTACTTCGCCTTCGCGGTGCACATCGACGGGCTGCGCGAGCGGCACGACGAGTCCGTGGCGAAGGAGGGCGTGTTCGACGAGGCCGTGGCCGCCATCAAGGAGGCCAAGCGGCGCGGCTTCCGGGTGACCACCAACTCCACCTTCTTCAACACCGACACCCCGCAGACCGTCGTGGAGGTGCTCGACTACCTCAACGACGACCTCAAGGTGGACGAGATGATGATCTCGCCCGCCTACGCCTACGAGAAGGCCCCGGACCAGGAGCACTTCCTCGGGGTCGAGCAGACCCGCGAGCTGTTCAAGAAGGCGTTCTCGGGTGGCAACCGCAGGAAGTGGCGGCTCAACCACTCCCCGCTCTTCCTGGACTTCCTGGAGGGCAAGGTCGACTTCCCGTGCACCGCGTGGGCGATCCCGAACTACTCGCTCTTCGGCTGGCAGCGCCCCTGCTACCTGATGAGCGACGGGTACGTGCCGACCTACCGCGAACTGGTCGAGGACACCGACTGGGACAAGTACGGCCGCGGCAAGGACCCGCGCTGCGCCAACTGCATGGCGCACTGCGGCTACGAGCCCACGGCCGTGCTCGCCACCATGGGCTCCCTGAAGGAGTCGCTGCGGGCCATGCGCGAGACGGTCTCCGGAAACCGGGAGTGACCCGGTGACCGCCGTTCCCTTGGGAGTCCCCGAGGTACCGGCCCGGCCCCTGGCCCCGCGGCGGCAGTCGCGGCAGATCCAGGTCGGGCCGGTGGCGGTCGGGGGCGGAGCCCCGGTGTCGGTGCAGTCGATGACGACGACCCGTACGTCCGACGTCGGCGCCACCCTCCAGCAGATCGCCGAGCTGACCGCGTCCGGCTGCCAGATCGTCCGCGTCGCCTGCCCCACCCAGGACGACGCGGACGCCCTGGCGGTCATCGCGCGCAAGTCGCAGATCCCGGTGATCGCGGACATCCACTTCCAGCCGAAGTACGTGTTCGCCGCCATCGAGGCCGGCTGCGCCGCGGTCCGCGTCAACCCCGGCAACATCAAGAAGTTCGACGACCAGGTCAAGGAGATCGCCCAGGCCGCCAAGGACCACGGCACCCCGATCCGTATCGGTGTGAACGCGGGCTCCCTGGACAAGCGACTGCTCCGGAAGTACGGCAAGGCCACGCCGGAGGCGCTGGTCGAGTCGGCGCTGTGGGAGGCGTCCCTCTTCGAGGAGCACGACTTCCGCGACATCAAGATCTCCGTCAAGCACAACGACCCGGTCGTGATGATCGAGGCCTACCGCCGGCTCGCCGAGCAGTGCGACTACCCCCTTCACCTCGGTGTCACCGAGGCCGGCCCCGCCTTCCAGGGCACCATCAAGTCGGCTGTGGCGTTCGGGGCGTTGCTCGCGGAGGGCATCGGCGACACCATCCGCGTCTCGCTGAGCGCGCCCCCGGTGGAGGAGGTCAAGGTCGGCATCCAGATCCTGGAGTCCCTGAACCTGCGCCGGCGCGGCCTGGAGATCGTCTCCTGCCCGTCCTGCGGCCGGGCCCAGGTGGACGTCTACCGGCTCGCCGACGAGGTCACGGCCGGTCTGGACGGTCTCGACGTGCCGCTGCGGGTGGCGGTGATGGGCTGTGTGGTCAATGGACCCGGCGAGGCCCGTGAAGCAGACCTGGGAGTTGCCTCAGGCAACGGAAAGGGCCAGATTTTCGTCAAGGGCGAGGTCGTCAGGACCGTGCCCGAGTCCAAGATCGTCGAGACCCTGATCGAGGAGGCACAGCGGCTCGCCGAGCAGATGAAGTGAGGCCACGCACAAGCACGGAGCAAGAGGGGGCCACGAACGTGACGATTCTGGAGACGATCCGGCAACCGCGGGACCTGAGGGCGCTGTCCGGGGAGGAACTCGGCGTACTGGCCGAGGAGATACGCGAGTTCCTGGTGCACGCGGTGGCACGGACCGGCGGTCATCTCGGGCCCAACCTGGGGGTGGTGGAACTCACCATCGCGCTGCACCGGGTGTTCGAGTCGCCGGTCGACCGGATCCTGTGGGACACCGGCCACCAGACCTATGTCCACAAACTTCTGACGGGACGTCAGGACTTCTCCAAGCTGCGCGGCAAGGGCGGCCTCTCCGGCTACCCCTCGCGCGAGGAGTCCGAGCACGACGTCATCGAGAGCAGCCACGCCTCCGCCGCGCTCGGCTGGGCCGACGGCCTCGCCAAGGCCCGCCAGGTGAAGGGGGAGCGGGGCCATGTGGTCGCGGTCGTCGGCGACGGCGCGCTGACCGGCGGCATGGCCTGGGAGGCGCTGAACAACATCGCGGACGCCCCGGACCGCCCGCTGATCATCGTCGTCAACGACAACGCGCGCTCCTACGCGCCCACCATCGGCGGGCTCGCCGACCACCTGGCCACCCTGCGCACCACCGACGGCTACGAGAAGGTGCTGGCCTGGGGCAAGGAGATGCTCCAGCGGACCCCGGTCGTCGGGGGCACCCTCTACGAGTCCCTGCACGGCGCGAAGAAGGGCTTCAAGGACGCCTTCGCCCCCCAGGGCCTCTTCGAGGACCTGGGCCTGAAGTACGTCGGCCCGGTCGACGGGCACGACATCGGGGCCGTCGAGTCCGCGCTGCGCCGCGCCAAACGCTTCCACGGCCCCGTGCTGGTGCACTGCCTGACCGAGAAGGGCCGCGGCTACGAGCCCGCGCTCGCCGACGAGTTGGACCGCTTCCACGCCATCGGCGTGATGGACCCGCTGACCTGCGAGCCGCTCGGCACCCCCGGCGGGACGTCCTGGACCTCGGTGTTCGGCGAGGAGATCGTCCGGCTCGGCGAGGAGCGGGAGGACCTGGTCGCGATCACCGCCGCCATGCTGCACCCGGTCGGCCTCGGCGCCTTCGCCGAGCGCTTCCCGGACCGGGTGTGGGACGTGGGCATCGCCGAACAGCACGCGGTGGCCTCCGCCGCCGGGCTGGCCACCGCCGGGCTGCACCCCGTCGTGGCCCTCTACGCCACCTTCCTCAACCGAGCCTTCGACCAGCTGCTGATGGACGTCGCCCTGCACCGCTGCGGGGTCACCTTCGTGCTCGACCGGGCCGGCGTCACCGGGCCCGACGGCGCCTCCCACAACGGCATGTGGGACATGTCGATCCTCCAGGTGGTGCCGGGCCTGCGGATCGCCGCGCCGCGGGACGCCACCCAGCTGCGCGCCCAGTTGCGCGAGGCGGTCGCGGTGGACGACGCGCCCACCGTGCTGCGCTTCCCCAAGGAGTCCGTCGGCCCGGACCTCCCGGCCCTCGACCGGGTCGGCGACATGGACGTGCTGCACCGCGGCGAGCGGCCTAAGGTGCTGCTGGTCGCCGTCGGTGTGATGGCGCAGGTGTGCCTCGGGGCCGCGGAACTCCTCGCGTCGGGCGGCACGGCGAGCACGGTGGTCGACCCGAGGTGGGTCAAGCCCGTCGACCCCGAACTTCCCCGACTCGCCGCCGAGCACCGCCTGGTGGCCGTGGTGGAGGACAACAGCCGCGCCTCCGGCGTCGGCTCGGCCGTGGCACAGGCCCTCGCGGATGCCGGAGTGGACGTGCCGGTACGGCAGTTCGGCATCCCGGACCAGTTCCTGGCGCACGCCAAGCGCAGCGAGGTACTGGCCGACATCGGCCTCACCCCGGTGGAGATCGCCGGACGCATTTCAGCGAGCCTGGCCGTCAAGGACATCGACGGCACCGTCAAGGAGAGTGAATGACCACGGAGTTCGACCTCGGCGCCCTGCTCGCCGAGCGCGGAGCCGAGCGGTACGAGCTGCACAGCCGGTACCTCAACCCGCAGCTGCCGCGCATGCTGCACACCATCGGCTTCGACAAGGTCTACGAGCGCGCCGAGGGCGCCCACTTCTTCGACGCCGAGGGCAACGACTACCTGGACATGCTCGCCGGGTTCGGGGTGATGGGCCTCGGCCGGCACCACCCGGTGGTCCGCAAGGCCCTGCACGACGTCCTCGACCTGGACCTCGCCGACCTCACCCGGTTCGACTGCCAGCCGCTGCCCGGACTGCTCGCCGAGCGGCTGCTCGCCCACACCCCGCACCTGGACCGGGTGTTCTTCGGCAACAGCGGCACCGAGGCGGTCGAGACGGCCCTGAAGTTCGCCCGCTACGCCACCGGCAGGCCGCGCGTCCTGTACTGCGAGCACGCCTTCCACGGGCTGACCACCGGCTCGCTGTCCGTCAACGGCGAGACGGGCTTCCGTGACGGCTTCGCCCCGCTGCTGCCCGACACCGCCGTGCCCCTCGGCGATCTCGACGCCCTCGCGCGGGAGTTGAAGAAGGGCGACGTGGCCGCGCTGATCGTGGAGCCGATCCAGGGCAAGGGCGTGCACGAGGCCCCGCCCGGCTATCTGCGCGCGGCGCAGGAGCTGTTGCACAAGCACAAGGCGCTGCTCATCGCGGACGAGGTGCAGACCGGTCTCGGCCGTACCGGCGACTTCTACGCCTACCAGCACGAGGACGGCGTGGAGCCGGACCTGGTGTGCGTCGCCAAGGCGCTCTCCGGCGGCTATGTGCCGGTCGGTGCCACCCTCGGCAAGGACTGGATCTTCAAGAAGGTCTACTCCTCCATGGACCGCGTCCTGGTCCACTCGGCGAGCTTCGGCTCCAACGCGCAGGCGATGGCGTGCGGGCTCGCCGTGCTGTCGGTGATGGAGCGCGAGCAGATCGTCGCCAACGTGCGCACCACGGGCGAGCTGCTCAAGTCCCGGCTCACCGAACTGATCGACAAGTACGAGCTGCTCGCCGACGTCCGCGGCCGGGGCCTGATGATCGGCATCGAGTTCGGCAGGCCGTCCTCCCTGAAGCTGCGCAGCCGCTGGGCCATGCTCCAGGCCGCCCGCAAGGGCCTGTTCGCGCAGATGGTCGTCGTGCCGTTGCTCCAGCGGCACCGGATCCTCACCCAGGTCTCCGGCGACCACCTCGAAGTGATCAAGCTGATCCCGCCGCTGGTCCTGGACGAGGCCGACGTGGACCGGTTCGTCGACGCCTTCACCGCCGTCATGGACGACGCCCACAGCGGCGGTGGCCTGATGTGGGACTTCGGCAAGACCTTGATCAAGCAGGCCGTCGCCAACCGCTGACCGCTCGGCCGCAGCCCGGCGGAAGCAGGAAGAAGGGGAGGAACCCGGCCGCTCCGAGAGGGTTTCCGGTGGCGGCCGGCCGGCCCCCTGAGTCTTTTGCCTCCTAGGCAAAAAATTTGCCCCGCAGGCAAGAACGGGGCTGAATAGAGGCATGAACGCCTCAGATGCCGCGTCGTCGGCGGCGGGCCAGGGCGATGAGCTGCCCGCCGTCGCGCCGCAACTGCGCGCACTGCGCCGTCGAGCCGGTCTCACCCTGGAGGCCGCGGCCCGGGACGCCGGACTCTCGCCGGCGCATCTGTCCCGGCTGGAGACCGGGCAGCGACAGCCCTCGCTGCCGATGCTGCTCGCGCTCGCCCGCATCTACGGTACGACGGTCTCCGAACTTCTCGGCGAGCGGGTCGCCGACCAGAACGCGATCGTCCGGGCCGCCGACATGGACCCGACGCGTGCCGCCGGCTGGACCTACTTCCAGGCCGGAGCCCCCGGCCGCGGCATGCAGGCCCTGCGGGTGCACGCACCGTACGGCACGCAGGGCGACATCGTGCGCGTCCACCCCGGCGAGGAATGGCTCTATGTCCTCAAGGGGCGGCTGCGGCTGCGCCTCGGCGACGCCACGCACCTGCTCGCCCCCGGCGACAGCGCCCACTTCGACTCGCTCACCCCGCACCGCCTCGCCGCCGAGGACCCGGACGGCGTGGAGCTGCTGTTCGTCCACACCCTGCTGCAGAGCCCCACGACCGCCTTGTGCCTGGGGCACCTGAACGGAGAGCTGCCATGAGCGATCTCGAGACCAAGTTCCCCCGGTCCCTGTGGATCCGGCTGATCATCTACATCGCCCTCGGGCACGTCCTGGCCGCGTTCCTCTACCTGCTCTTCGCGGTCGGGGGCAAGGGCTGACGCCACTCGTCCGGACCCTGAGGAACTCCGGGCGCGCGTCAGTCGACCAGGCGCGCCCGCAGCCGCTCCCGGGTCTGAGGGGAGAGCCGCAGGCCCCGCTCCAGATAGGCGTCCACGCCGCCCCAGGTCTCCTCGATGCTGTCGAAGGCGGCCGAGAGGTACTCGGCGCGGGCGTCGAAGAGCGGGCTGAGAAGCTCCATCACCTCGGGCGTGTACGCGGTCTCGGCGCTGCCGCTGCGGCGGACCCGGTAACGCCGGTGCTTGGCGTTGGACTCCAGGTAGTCGGCCACGATCGCGTCGCGCTCCACGCCCACGGCGAGCAGCGTCACCGCTATGGAGACGCCCGCGCGGTCCTTGCCGGCCGCGCAGTGCAGCAGCGCGGGCACGCTGTCCTCGGCGATCGCGTGCAGCACCCGGGAGTGCTCGCCGGTGCGCTCCTTGACGATCGACCGGTACGAAGCCACCATCCGGGCCACGCCCTTGCCGTCGTCCAGGATCGCCCGCAGCTGGTCGAGGTCGCCGTCGCGGACCATCTTCCAGAACTCCGCCCCGTCCGCCGGGTCGCTCAGCGGCAGGTTCACATGGCGCACGCCGGGCAGCGCGATGTCCGGGCCGTCCAGCTTCTGGTCGGCCGCGTTGCGGAAGTCGAAGATCGTGTGCAGGCCCAGCGAGGAGAGGAAGACCGCGTCCTCGGCGGTGGCGTGCGCCAGGTGCCCGCTGCGGAAGAGCACGCCCTGCCGCACCCGGCGTCCGTCCACGGTCGGCAGCCCGCCGACGTCACGGAAGTTGCGCACACCGGCCAGCTCGGGCTCGGTCGACGGGACCTGCTGCGTCACGGGGGCTCCTCCCGGTCGGTCCCCGCCGTCACGGCTCGCGGCGGGCGCTGCGACGACCATACGGCATTGATTTCCCGGGGCAATGAGTTGTCCACAGGGCATTGCCGGGCGGGACGGACGGGTCCATGATGCGCGTACTTGTCCGGTTCCGTTGGCGACGGTGAGGTCTTGATGGCGGACATCGCGGAAGACGGCCGCACCTGGCTGCTGTCGGGCCCCACCAGCGGCTACGCCCTGCACCTCACCGCCGCCCACGAACTGGTGCACCTGCACTGGGGGCCGCGGATCACCCTCGCGGACGCCGAGGCCCTCGCCGCGCGCCCGCTGCCCGGATACCGGCCCTTCGAGTCCCCGCTCGACGGCCGCGAGGAGTACCCGGTCGAGGGCGGACCGCGCTTCGTGCGCCCGGCCCTGTCCGTGCGCACCGCCGCGCGGCGCGGCACCGAGTGGCGCTTCGTGTCGTACGACACCCCGGGCGAGGAGGACGGGGACGAGCTGAGGCTGCGGTTCGCGGACGACGGGCTCGCGATCACCCTGCACTACCGGATGCGCGGCGACGTCGTGGAACGCCGGGTCACCCTGGACAACGAGGGGCCGGAGCCGGTGGAGCTGCTGCGCGCCGACGCGGCCACCTGGACGCTGCCCGACCGCGAGGGCTGGCGGCTCTCCCGGCTGCACGGCCGCTGGGCCGCCGAGTCCCGGCTCACCACCGCCCCCCTCACCTACGGCGAGTACGTCATCGGCAGCCGCCGCGGCCACACCGGCCACCAGCACCTGCCCTGGGTCGCGCTCGACACCGACGCGACCGAGGAACACGGCGAGGTCTACGGCTGCGCGCTCGGCTGGTCCGGCTCCTGGCGCATCACCGTCGCCCAACTCCCCGACGCCCGCGTGCAGATCACCGGCGGCGCCGGACACGACGACTCGGGCCTGCTGCCGCTCGCGCCGGGGGAGTCGTACACCACCCCGGTCTTCGCGGGGCTGTACAGCGACGGCGGCTTCGGCGGGGCGAGCCGCGCCTGGCACGCCTACCAGCGGGCGCACGTGGTACCGGACGCCGGGCGGGACCGGCCGGTGCTCTTCAACTCCTGGGAGGCGACGACCTTCGGCATCTGCGAGGAACAGCAGTCCGCCCTGGCCCGCCGGGCCGCCGCGATCGGCGTGGAACTCTTCGTGGTGGACGACGGCTGGTTCGGCGCCCGCACCAGCGACCGCGCCGGGCTCGGCGACTGGACCCCCAACCCCGACCGCTTCCCGAACGGCCTCGCGCCCCTCGCCGAACAGGTGCACGACCTCGGCATGGGGTTCGGCATCTGGGTCGAACCCGAGATGGTCAACCCGGACAGCGAGCTGTACCGGGCGCACCCCGACTGGGTCCAGTACCAACCGGGCCGCACCCGGACGCAGTTCCGCAACCAACTGGTCCTCAACCTCGCCCGCGAGGACGTCCGGGAGTACGTGGCCGAGCGGCTCGACGCGCTGCTCTCCAGCGCCCCGATCGACTTCGTGAAATGGGACTTCAACCGCTGCTTCACCGACGCCGGCTGGCCCGGGGAGCCGTATCCGCAGCGGCTGTGGACGGACCACGTCCACGCCTTCTACGGCCTGCTCGACCGGCTGCGCGCCGCCCATCCCGGCGTCGCCTTCGAGTCCTGCTCGGGCGGCGGCGGACGGATCGACCTCGGGGTGCTGGGCCGCACCGACCAGGTGTGGACCTCCGACAACACCGACCCGCTGGACCGGCTCGCCATCCAGCACGGCTTCAGTCAGATCCATCCCGCCCGGGTGATGGCCGCCTGGGTCACCGACAGCCCCAACACCCAGCTCAACGGGCGGGTCAGCAGCCTGGGATTCCGGTTCGTCAGCGCCATGGCGGGCGTCCTCGGTATCGGCGGCGACCTCGGCCGGTGGACCGAGGAGGAACTGGCCGAGGCCCGGCGGTGGGTGGCGCTGTACAAGGAGATCCGCCCGCTGGTCCAGCGCGGCGACCTGTACCGGCTGCGGCCCCCCACCGGCGGACTCGGCGCGGTGCAGTACCTCCTGGGGGACGAGACCGTGGTCCTCGCGTGGCTCCAGGCGCAGCGCTACGGCGAACCCGCGCCGGCGCTGCGGCTGCGCGGCCTCGATGCGACGGCGTCGTACGCGTGCCCGGAGACCGGGGAGGTGCACCGGGGCGCGGTGCTGCTGCACCACGGGCTGCGCACCGGCCTGACCGGCGACCTGGACGCGACGGTGCTGAGACTGCGGCGTATCTGAGCGGCAACAGCCCTGGCGGCAGGCGTATTCCTGGATCGCGGACTTTTTCGGAGTGGCTCATGTCACCGTTCGTCAACCCCTGCCTACGGTCGCGTAAGTCACATCCGAAGGTGAATCATGGTCCGACGTGGCAGACGATTCGAAGAGTGACAACAGATCAGTGATCGGGTCGTACGTGGCGGTGGGGGACAGCTTCACCGAGGGCGTCGGCGACCCCGGCCCCGACGGGTCGTTCGTGGGCTGGGCCGACCGCTTCGCGGTCCTGCTCGCCGACCGGCGGGCCGAGGGCGACTTCCGGTACACCAACCTCGCCGTGCGCGGGAAGCTGCTGGACCAGATCGTCGCCGACCAGGTCCCGCAGGCCGTCGAACTCGCCCCGGACCTGGTCTCCTTCTGCGCGGGCGGCAACGACATCATCCGTCCCGGCACCGACCCGGACGAGGTGGCCGAGCGCTTCGAGCGGGCCGTGGCCCAGCTGGCCGGCGCCGCGGGCACGGTCATGGTGACGACCGGTTTCGACACCCGCGGCGTCCCCCTGCTCAAGCACCTGCGCGGCAAGATCGCCACGTACAACGGACACGTCCGGGCCATCGCCGACCGGTACGGCTGCCCCGTGCTCGACCTGTGGTCGCTGAAGTCCGTGCAGGACCGCAGGGCATGGGACAGCGACCGGCTGCACCTCTCGCCCGAGGGGCACACCCGTGTCGCGCTGCGCGCCGGCCAGGTGCTCGGCCTGGAGATCCCCGCCGACCCGGAGCAGCCGTGGCCGCCGCTGCCGTCCCGGGGCACCCTGGAGGTCCGCCGCGACGACGTCCACTGGGCCCGCGAGCACCTCGTCCCCTGGATCGGCCGCCGGCTGCGCGGCGAGTCCTCCGGCGACCACGTGACGGCGAAGGGCACCCTGTCCCCGGCCGACATCAGGATGCGTATCGCCGCCGTGGCGTGAGCGCGCCCGGAACCGCCCCGCCCCGGGTTCCTCGCGGCGGGGCACGGGTGTCGTTCCGAGGCGTGTGGTCAACTTCCGTCGGTTCACGCCGAGTTCGTGTGCCGACACGTCGCCGGCCCGCTTCCGCGGACCGGCACGCACCGGGTCCGGACACGAGGACGGCCGCACCGTGAGGGGTTCCGGCAGTGTCCGGGGCCCCGTGCAGGCCGTGCCCGCAGCGGTCCCCGCGGGGGCTGTCGGACGGGCCGACCATAATGGAGGACCCACCACTCCACCGGGAGGTACCGTGACCGGTCAGCGTTTCTCGGCCCCAGGGCTCCGTGTGCCGCGCCCGGCGGCCTTCGGCGCGGACCCGGGCGGTGAGCGCTTGGCCCGTATCCGCCGCTCGCCGCACTTCAAGGACGGCGTCTTCCAGAATCCCGGCGGCACCGCGCGCACCCGGCCCTCCGGCTCCGCGCTGGACTTCGCGAAGGTCTTCTTCGACAAGGAGACCCGGCCGCTGCGGGCCCCCGGAGGCACCGTCCCGGTGCACCCCACGACCTTCGCCGACCTGGCCAAGCCGTCGGCCGGCGGGCTGCGCCTGACCTGGATGGGCCACTCCAGCGTGCTCGCCGAGATCGACGGCCACCGGGTGCTGTTCGACCCGGTGTGGGGCGAGCGGTGCTCCCCGTTCCCCTTCGCCGGCCCCAAGCGGCTGCACCCCGTGCCGCTGCCGCTGGCCGCACTCGGCGAGGTGGACGTGGTGGTGATCTCGCACGACCACTACGACCACCTCGACCTGCCCACCATCAAGGCGCTGGCCGGCACCGACACCCTCTTCGCCGTGCCGCTCGGCGTCGGCGCGCACCTCGAACACTGGGGTGTCTCCCCGGACCGGCTGCGCGAGCTGGACTGGCACGAGTCCACCCGTGTCGGCGGGCTCACCCTCACCGCCACCCCGGCCCGCCACTTCTGCGGCCGCGCCCTGCGCAACACCCAGCACACCCTGTGGGCGTCCTGGGCCGTCGCGGGCGAGGAACACCGGATCTACCACAGCGGCGACACCGGCTACTTCGAGGGGTTCAAGGACATCGGCGCCGCCCACGGCCCGTTCGACGCCACCATGATCCAGATCGGCGCGTACAGCGAGTTCTGGCCCGACATCCACATGCGCCCCGACGAGGGCATGCGCGCCCATCTGGACCTCCAGGGCGGCGCCCCGCACGGCGTCCTCCTCCCCATCCACTGGGGCACCTTCAACCTCGCCCCGCACCCGTGGGCGGAGCCGGGGGAGTGGACCAAGGAGGCGGCCGAGGAGATCGGCCAGGCGGTGGCCCTGCCCCGGCCGGGCGAGCCCTTCGAGCCCGACGGCAAGCTGCCGGCCGAGGCCTGGTGGCGGGGCGTGTCCGGGGAGGTCCGCCGGACCTGGGGCCCGGCCGGCGCGCTCGTCGCCGAGCCGCCCAAGCGCGGCTGAGGGCGAGCGGAGCAAAGGCCAAGAGGAATACTCTCGGTGACATTCGTGAGGGGGAGGGCGTGTCCGGCCGCCCGGCGCGAGGCGGGGCGACTGCCGTGACCCGGGCGGGAGGAGAGGTCCGGCCCGGACGGAGGCCTTCCGGGCCCTCACCGGTCCCTTCCGACCGCTTTTGATCGGACTTTATCGATCCTTTTCGACCCGGCTGAGCTGCGTCCGGCCGGGTCGTCGGTCTTTCGTACGGGCCCTCATACCAGAGCGGGACGCTCCGCGGGTGACTTTGTCAACTGCCCACCGCACATGAGGTGCGGACAACTACGGTGAGTATCCGAACCAAGCCCGACGGACCCGTACGAGGACGCAGATGTCTCACCTCCGCGCACCGGCCCCCCGCGCCGACCGCCGGGAGGGCGGCCGGCACGGGCGACCGGTCGCCCGACCCGCTCCCGCACCGCCCGAGACGCACATACGGCCGCAGCTCATGCGGCTCGCCGTGCTGCCGCCGCTCGCGGTCGCCCTCGGCGCCACCGCCGCCGTCCTGTTCACCGTCCGCACCACCGGCGCACGCACCGGACCCGTCCTGTGGGCCGTGCTCGGCGGCGCGGTCACCGTGGCCGTCGCCGGCGTCCTGGTCGCCGCCGTGGCCGCCGACCGCGCCGCCCGTTCCGTCGCCGGCCGCCTCGGCACACTGCGCCGCACCGCCGCCCGCCGCGAGGCCGACCTGCGCGAACTCGTCGACGCCCTGCGCCAGGGCCAGGCCCCGCCGCCGCCCGCACCGCACCGCGGGCCGCCCGCGGCTGCCGACGGCTTCGACCTGCTCGCCGCCGACCTGGCCCGCGCGCACGACGCCGCCGTCACCGCCGTCGTGAGCGCCGCCCGGCTCTCCAGCCACGCGGGCAACGAGCAGAAACTGGAAGTCTTCGTCAACCTCGCGCGCCGTCTCCAGTCCCTCGTGCACCGCGAGATCTCCCTCCTGGACGAGCTGGAACACGAGATCGAGGACCCCGAGCTGCTCAAGGGCCTCTTCCACGTGGACCACCTGGCCACCCGCATCCGGCGGCACGCCGAGAACCTCGCCGTGCTCGGCGGCGCCGTCTCCCGGCGCCAGTGGAGCAACCCGGTGCACATGACCGAGGTGCTGCGCTCCGCCATCGCCGAGGTCGAGCAGTACTCCCGGGTCAAGCTGGTCCCCCCGATCGACGGCGAACTGCGCGGCCACGCCGTCGCCGACGTCATCCACCTGCTCGCCGAACTCATCGAGAACGCCACGGTGTTCTCCGCCCCGCAGACCCAGGTGCTGCTGCGCGTGGGCCGCGTCACCTCCGGGCTCGCCGTCGAGGTCGAGGACCGCGGGCTCGGCATGCCCGTCGACGCGCAGGACCGCATGAACGCCCTGCTCGCCGACCCCGACCAGGTCAACGTCGCCAGCCTGCTGGCCGACGGCCGCATCGGCCTCTACGTCGTCTCCCAGCTGGCCCGCCGGCACGGCATCGGCGTACGGCTGCAAGGCAACATCTACGGCGGGGTCCAGGCCGTCCTCGTCGTACCCGGGGCGCTGCTCGGCGC
>NZ_VOGW01000188.1:92702-127475 GCF_007896895.1 Streptomyces misionensis
ATCCACCATGGCCAGCGATGCGCCGACCGCCCACGCATCCGACCTCGACTGGCTGCTCAGCGGCCTCGTGCAGCGCGTACCGCACACCAGCAGCGCCGTGCTCCTGTCCTGCGACGGGCTGGTGAAGTCCGTCCACGGACTCGACCCGGACAGCGCCGACCACATGGCCGCCCTCGCCTCCGGCCTGTACTCCCTCGGCCGCAGCGCGGGCGTCCGGTTCGGCGACGGCGGCGAGGTACGGCAGGTCGTCGTGGAACTCGACTCGACCCTGCTGTTCGTCACCACCGCGGGCTCCGGCACCTGTCTCGCCGTACTGGCGGGCCGCGAGGCCGACGCCGCCGTGCTCGGCTACGAGATGGCCATGCTGGTCAAGAGCGTCCGCCCCTATCTGATGACCGCCCCCCGGCAGCCCGCCGTCGAACCCACGGCGCCGAGGCATTGAGCGTGGCCGCGGCCGGCGACGGACCCTGGCTGGACGACGCGGCCGGCCGGCTGGTGCGCCCCTTCACGGTCAGCGACGGCCGCACCGAGCCCAGCGTCGCACTCGACCTGATGTCGCAGGTCATGGCCACCGGGGTCACCCCGCTCGGCTACCTCGGCCCCGAGCACGCCCAGGCGCTCGACCTGTGCCGGGCACCCGTCTCCGTCGCCGAGGCCGCCGCGCACCTGAGACTGCCCGCCGTGGTCACCAAGGTCCTGCTGGCCGACCTGATCGACCACGGGGTGCTGACCGCCAAGCCGCCCGCGTTCCACCACCCGCCCACCGACCGGTCCCTGCTGGAGGCAGTGCTCGATGGACTACGACGACAGCTCTGACCCGTTCCCCACCGCGCTCAAGATCCTCGTGGCGGGCGGGTTCGGGGTCGGCAAGACCACCTTCGTGGGCGCGGTCAGCGAGATCGCCCCGCTGAGCACCGAGGAGCTGCTCACCACGGTCGGCGCCGACACGGACAGCCTCGACGGCATCGAGAACAAGATGGAGACCACGGTCGCCATGGACTTCGGCCGGATCAGTCTCGGTCCGGACCATGTGCTGTACCTGTTCGGCACCCCCGGGCAGGAGCGGTTCTGGTTCATGTGGGACGAGCTGTCCGAGGGCGCGCTCGGCGCGGTCGTCCTCGCCGACACCCGTCGCCTCCAGGACTGCTTCGCCGCCGTGGACTTCTTCGAGGAGCGCGGGCTCGGCTTCATCGTCGCCCTCAACGAGTTCGACGGCTCCCACCGCTACGACGCCGAGGAGGTGCGCGCCGCCATCGACCTCGCTCCCGAGGTCCCCGTCGTCCGCTGCGACGCGCGGATCTCCAGCTCCGGCGTGCAGACCCTGCTCACCCTCGTACGCCATCTGCTCGCCCACGCCCCGGAGCCCGCGCCGAGCCACGGCGCCGTGCACCGGTGAACCCGTCCGACCGCCCACGGAGTTCCCCCAGATGAGGCACCACCACCGCCCCGGAGCCCGGCCATGAGCTACGAGCCGCCCCGGCCGGTCCGCGGTCTGCTGCTCACCCCCGAGGACCGGGAGGCCCCCGCCCGGGTCCGGCGGCTGCGCCGGCTCGGCGTCGGACAGCGCCCCGACGCCGCGCTGGACGCCTTCGCGGACCACCTCGCCCGGCTCGCCGGCGCGCCCTACGCCACGGTCAACTTCATCGGCGAGGAACGGCAGTTCTTCGCCGGCCTCAGCGTCCCGGCCACCGCCCCCGTGCCGCGGGCGGACGACGGCAGACCCGAGTGCGGCCGGACGCTCCCCCGCGACCACGGCTTCTGCCCCCATGTGGTGGTCCGCCGCAAGGCCCTGGTCCTGGAGGACGTCCGCGACTACCCGCGCTTCGCGGGCAACCCGGTCGTGGACGAGTACGGCATCCGCTCCTACCTCGGCGCCCCGCTCCTCGACGGCACCGGCATGGCGCTCGGCACCGTGTGCGCCGCCGACACCGCGCCGCGCGCCTGGGGCCGGGCGGGCCTGGAGGCCATCAAGGCGCTGGCCGCCGACCTCGTCGTCCGCATCGAACGCAGCGCGCGGGACGGACTGCCGCTCTGACGCCCGCGGTTGCCGTGACGGGCGAGGCGTGAAGGAAAGCTGAGGCGGCGATTAAGAAAAGCTCGATGGACCCCGGCCCGCGCATACGGCAGATTGCAGGGTGATTTCACCCCTCTGACCCGGTGCGGGCGCCTTCGGCGTGCCCGCGTCCGGGGACCTCACCCACAGGAGCCGTACGCGTGAAGGCGCTGGTCAAGGAGAAGGCGGAGCCCGGGCTCTGGCTGACGGACGTCCCGGAGCCCGAGATCGGGCCCGGGGACGTGCTGATCAAGGTCCTGCGGACCGGCATCTGCGGCACCGACCTGCACATCCGGGCGTGGGACGGCTGGGCGCAGCAGGCGATCAGCACCCCGCTGGTGGTCGGGCACGAGTTCGTCGGCGAGGTCGTGGAGACCGGCCGGGACGTCACCGACGTCCAGGTCGGCGACCGGGTCAGCGGCGAGGGCCACCTGGTGTGCGGCAAGTGCCGCAACTGCCTGGCCGGGCGCCGCCATCTGTGCCGGGCCACCGTCGGCCTCGGTGTCGGCCGGGACGGCGCGTTCGCCGAGTACGTCGCGCTGCCCGCGAGCAACGTGTGGGTGCACCGCGTCCCGGTCGACCTGGACGTCGCCGCGATCTTCGACCCGTTCGGCAACGCCGTGCACACCGCGCTGTCGTTCCCGCTGGTCGGCGAGGACGTCCTGATCACCGGCGCCGGTCCGATCGGCCTGATGGCCGCCGCCGTCGCCCGGCACGCGGGCGCCCGCAACGTCGTCGTCACCGACGTCAGCGAGGAGCGCCTGGAGCTGGCCCGCAAGATCGGCGCGACCCTCGCGCTCAACGTCTCCGGGGCCACGATCGCCGACGGACAGCGGGAGCTGGGGCTGCGCGAGGGCTTCGACATCGGCCTGGAGATGTCCGGCCGTCCCGAGGCCATGCGCGACATGATCGCCAACATGACGCACGGCGGCCGCATCGCCATGCTCGGTCTGCCGGCCGAGGAGTTCCCCGTCGACTGGGCCCGCGTCGTCACCTCGATGATCACCATCAAGGGCATCTACGGCCGGGAGATGTTCGAGACCTGGTACGCGATGTCGGTGCTGCTGGAGGGCGGGCTCGACCTCGCCCCCGTGATCACCGGCCGCTACGGCCACCGCGACTTCGAGGCGGCCTTCGCGGACGCCGCGAGCGGCAAGGGCGGCAAGGTCATCCTGGACTGGACCGCGTAAGTCACCCGCATTTCCTAGGAGTTTCAGTCATGTTCGACACCGTCCGCGACGACCTGCGCGCCACCCTCGACGAGATCCGCGCCGCCGGCCTGCACAAGCCCGAACGGGTCATCGGCACCCCGCAGTCCGCGACCGTCGAGGTCACCGCCGGCGGCCGCCCCGGCGAGGTCCTCAACTTCTGCGCCAACAACTACCTCGGCCTCGCCGACCACCCCGAGGTGATCGCCGCCGCCCACGAGGCCCTGGACCGCTGGGGCTACGGCATGGCCTCCGTCCGCTTCATCTGCGGCACCCAGGAGGTGCACAAGGAGCTGGAGGCGCGCCTGTCCGCGTTCCTCGGCCAGGAGGACACGATCCTCTACTCCTCGTGCTTCGACGCCAACGGCGGGGTCTTCGAGACCCTGCTCGGCGAGGAGGACGCGGTGATCTCCGACGCCCTCAACCACGCCTCCATCATCGACGGCATCCGCCTGTCCAAGGCCCGCCGCTTCCGCTACGCCAACCGCGACCTCGCCGACCTGGAGACGAAGCTCAAGGAGGCGTCCGGGGCACGCCGCCGGCTGATCGTCACCGACGGCGTGTTCTCCATGGACGGCTACGTCGCCCCGCTGCGGGAGATCTGCGACCTCGCCGACCGCTACGACGCGATGGTCATGGTCGACGACTCGCACGCCGTCGGCTTCGTCGGCCCGACCGGCCGCGGCACCCCCGAGCTGCACGGCGTGATGGACCGCGTCGACATCATCACCGGAACCCTCGGCAAGGCCCTCGGCGGCGCCTCCGGCGGCTATGTCGCCGCCCGTGCCGAGATCGTCGCCCTGCTGCGCCAGCGCTCGCGCCCCTACCTGTTCTCCAACACCCTCGCCCCGGTGATCGCGGCGGCCTCCCTCAAGGTCCTCGACCTGCTGGAGTCGGCCGACGACCTGCGGGTCCGGCTGGCCGAGAACACGGCGCTGTTCCGCTCCCGGATGACCGCGGAGGGCTTCGACGTGCTCCCCGGCGACCACGCCATCGCGCCCGTGATGATCGGCGACGCGGCGAAGGCGGGCCGCATGGCCGAGCTGCTGCTGGAGCGGGGCGTGTACGTGATCGGGTTCTCCTACCCGGTCGTCCCGCAGGGCCAGGCCCGCATCCGGGTCCAGCTGTCCGCCGCGCACTCCACGGACGACGTCAACCGCGCGGTCGACGCGTTCCTCGCGGCGCGCGCCGAGCTGGAGGCCTGACCAGGGCGGACGCCTTGCGATAATCGAGGCATGATCGAGGCACGGCGGCTCCACATCCTCCGTGCGGTGGCCGACCACCGCACGGTCACCGCGGCGGCCGCCGCGCTCTACCTCACCCCCTCGGCCGTCTCCCAGCAGCTCACCGCCCTGGAGCAGGAGACCGGCCACCGGCTGGTCGAGCGGGGCGCCAAGGGCGTACGGCTCACCCCGGCCGGCGAGATCCTGCTCAGCCACACCAACGCGGTCCTCGCCCAGCTGGAGCGCGCCGAGGCCGAGCTCGCCGCCTACGGCTCGGGCGAGGCCGGCACGGTCACCGTGGCCGCCTTCGCCACCGGCATCGCCCAGGTCGTGGCGCCCGCCGTGGCCAGGCTCGCCCGCACCGCGCCGGGCATACGCATCCGGGTCCAGGACGCCGAGGGGGACGCCAGCCTGCCGATGGTCCTCGACCGGCAGGTGGACGTGGCGGTGGCCGTCGAGTACCGGGGCGCACCGCCCGCCGACGACCCCCGCCTCACCCATGTCCCGCTGTACGCCGAGCCGTTCGACGCCGTCGTGCCCGTCGGCCACCGCCTCGCGGACGCCGCCGAGGTGCCCCTCGCCGAACTGGCCAAGGACCCCTGGATCGGGCCCTACCCCGGCAACCCCTGCCACGACGTGGTCGTCCTGGCCTGCGAGAGCGCCGGCTTCCAGCCCCGGCTCGAACACTCCTCCGACGACTTCCGCGCCGTCGTCGCCCTCGCCTCGGCCGACGCGGGCGTGGCCCTGGTGCCCCGCTCCGCCCTGCGCGGCATGGACCTCACCGACGTGATCGTCCGTCCCGTCGACGGCGTGGCCCCCACCCGCCGCGTCTTCGCCGCCGTGCGCCGGGGGGCGGAGGGGCACCCGCTGATCCGGCCGGTGCTGGAGGCGCTGGGCCGGGCGGCGGACGGCGCCTGACCGGCCGCCCCGCTGTCAGTGGCGGGGGATACGGTGCGGAGCATGCCGGACGCAGCCGATGTACGCCGTATCGCCCTCTCCCTGCCGGACACCTCGGAGAAGACCGCGTGGCACATGCCCACGTTCCGGGTCGGCGGGAAGATGTTCGCGACCCTGCCCGAGGACGAGACGTCCGTCGCCGTGCGCTGCCCCAAGGAGGAGCGGGACGAACTGGTGCTGGCGGAACCGGAGAAGTTCTGGATCGCCGGGCACGAGGCGCAGTTCGCCTGGATCAGGGCGCGGCTCGCGGCGCTGGAGGACGAGGCCGAACTGCGGGACATCCTCGCCGACTCCTGGCGCCAGGCCGCCCCGCCCCGACTCCTGGATGACCACCCGGAGTTGGGCCTGCCGCCCACCCCTTGAAATACCGGTGGGCGCGGCGGCCGGGGCCGTGACATGATCCCGCGCGGACCGACAGGGAGGGGGAGCCGGAATGACGGGCACGGGCTCACGGCGGCGCGGACGGAAGGCGGCCGGGACGGAACCCGGGACGGAACCCGGGACCGGTGCCCGCTCCCTCTGGTCACGGGACTTCGGCCTCTTCTTCGCCGCCCGGGCCGCCGCCCGCCTCGGGGACACGATGCTGCCCGTGGCGCTCGCCACCGGCCTGCTCGAACACGGCTACGGCGCCGGGGCGGTGGGCCTCGCCATGGCGGCGTCGACCGCGTCCTTCGCCGGGCTCGTCGTCTTCGGCGGGGTGATCGCCGACCGGTTCAGCACCCGACGGCTGATGATCGGCGCCGATCTGGTGCGGGTCCTCACCCAGTCCCTCGCCGCGGTCATGTTCTTCGCCGGGCAGGTGACGCTGTGGCAGCTCTGCGTCATCGGCTTCGTCAACGGTGTGGCCGGCGCCGTCTTCCAGCCCGGCGTGGCCAGCACGGTGCCCCGGCTCTCCGCCGACGTCCAGGGCGCCAACGGCGCGATCCGGATCGCCGAGTCCGTCGCCCAGCTCGCCGGCCCGGCCGTCGCGGGACTCCTCGTCGGCTTCGCCTCGCCCGGCAGCGTGTTCGCCGCGCACGCCGGGACGTACGCCGTCAGCGCGCTGTGCCTGCTGCTGCTCCGGCTGCCGCCGCTGCCCCCGGACGCGCTCGCCGCGACCGGCCGCGGCATGCGCGCCTTCCGGGCCGATCTGGCGCAGGGGTGGCGGGAGTTCAGGTCCCGGACCTGGCTGTGGGGCGTGATCGTCATCTGGGGCCTGTACATGATCGCGGTGTCCGGTCCGACCACCCCGCTGGTGGCCACCGAGGTGGTCCAGCACCACGGCCCGCGCGCCTACGGCCTGGTCAACACGGCCCTCGGCGCGGGCACCGTCATCGGCGGTCTGCTCGCCCTGCGGCTGCGCCCCCGCCGGATGCTCAGGGCGGGCGCGCTGTCCCTGTTCCTCTTCTTCGGCTTCCCGGGTGCCGTGGGCCTCGGGCTCGGCGTGCCGGCGGTGGCGGCGGGGGCGGCGCTGGCGGGGGCCGGGCTGTCCTTCTGGAGCGTCATGTGGGCGACGAGTGTGCAGACCCAGGTCCCGTCCGACGTCCTCAACCGCATCCACGCCTACGACGTGGCCGGCTCCCTCGCCATGATGCCGGTCGGCCAGGCCATCGCGGGTCCGGCGGCCGACGCGCTGGGCGCCGCTCACGTCCTGCTGGTCTCGGCGGTGACCAGCGTGGTCGTCGTCGTGTTCCTGCTCGCCGTCCCCGCGATACGCGGCCTGGTGCGAGCGGACGCGAGCCCGGCACCGGCCCTCACACCCGGACGGTAGCTCCCCGCCCGGCCCCCAGAAACCCGTCGATCCGCTCCCGCAGACCGCGCGCGTCCAGGCCGTGGGCGGCGGCGTGCTCCTCGACCGTGCCGTACCGGCGCAGCTCGCGGCGGCCCACGCCGAGACCGAGGACCCGGTGCGGGCGGTCGGACAGGGCGTCGTTCACCGCGGCCGTCGACGTCCCGGCGAGATACGGCTCGACCAGGACCACGTCCGTGCCCGCCGCCTCGGTGGCCCGGCGCAGCGCGGGCACGTCGAGGGGCCGTACGGTCGTCGCGTACAGGACCGTCACGTCCAGGTCCCGCGTGGCGTCGAGCACCGCGTCCAGCAGCGGTCCGACGGCGATCACCACACCGGACCGGCCCTCGCGCACGGTGACGAGGTGCGCGCCGTCGACCGGGCGCGCCTGCCGGTTGGACTGCACGGACAGCCGTACGTACACCCGGTCGTCGCCCGCGGCGACCGCGTGGCGCAGCAGGGTCTCGGCCTCGTCGGGGTGGCCCGGCACATGGACGGTCCAGCCGTCCAGGGTGTCCAGCAGGGCCACGTCGCCCGGGGCCATATGGGTGAACCCGCCGGCCGGCCAGTCGTAGGAGGCGGCGGCGCTCACCAGCACCGCTCCCGTGCCCTGGTGCCCGAAGTCCAGTTTGACCTGCTCGAAGGGCCGCTCCACCAGGAAACTGGCGAAGGTGTGCACGACGGGCCGCAGCCCGGTGAGCGCCAGTCCGGCGGCCGCCCCCACCAGCAGCTGCTCCCGGATGCCCACGTTGATCACCCGGTCGGGATGCCGGGCCATGGCGTCGTGGAAGGCGTCCTTGCCGATCTCGGCGAGGACGACCGCGACCCGCGGGTCCTCGTCCAGGAGCCGGGAGACGACGGGAGCGAAACGGTCACGCATGGTGTCCATGGAGGTGTCGCCCTTTCAGGGTTCTTCGGAAGGTGAGGGGCGCGTCGGCGCCCGTGCCTGTGCTCGGCTCAGGCGTCCTTCGGCTCGACCCGGGCGACGACCGCGTGCGGCCGTCCCGGGTGGGGGGCGGTGAACGCGTCGTACAGGGCCGCGTGGTCACGCCCGTCGACCGTCACCGCGGACCAGCCCGCGGCCTCGAACCGGGCGGCGATCCCGCCGGGCCGGGCGTGGCTGGCGGAGGCGTTGTCCACCACCACGGTGTGCAGCCTGTCCAGTGCGGCGGGCCCGGCGAAGGCGATGGCCTCGTGGTTGCTGCCCTCGTCCAGTTCGGCGTCCCCGATCAGCACCCAGACCGCCGGATCGGCGAGGCCCTGGGCCTTCAGCCCCAGCGCGGTGCCCACCGCGATGGGCAGTCCGTGCCCGAGCGACCCGCTGCCGATCTCGGCCCCCGGCACCAGCACCCGGTCCGGGTGGTGCCCGAGCGGGGAGTCGTACGTGCCGAATCCGGGCAGCCACTCGACCGGCAGGAAGCCCTTGGCGGCCAGCACCGCGTAGTACGCCATGGGCCCGTGCCCCTTGCTCAGCAGGAACCGGTCCCGTTCCGGGTCCGCGGTCCGCTCCGGCGCGATGCGCAGCACCCGGTCGTACAGCACCCAGAGCACGTCGAGCGTGGAGGTGGCCGCCGGGCCGTGCTTCTCGTCCCCGGTCATCAGCCCCATCAGCCGGGCCAGGTCGCCGTAGCCGTGGGTGCGGTGGTCGTCCGCTGTGATCGTCATGCCTCCCAGCCTGCAACCTCGACCAAGCTTGAGGTCAACAGGTAAGTCGTGCGCGATCACCGACCCGAGTGCGGTATTGTTTCCCTGCGCGTTTCACCGGGGGAAACCCCAGGTCAAACGGGCACCGGGACGTGGCGCAGCTTGGTAGCGCACTTGACTGGGGGTCAAGGGGTCGCAGGTTCAAATCCTGTCGTCCCGACTCGGCAGAGTCGTGGATCAGGGCCGATTTCGGAGACATCCGAGGTCGGCCCTTGGTCGTTCTCGGGGAGCAGTCGGGGACCGGCGTCCTTGGCCGGTGCCGAGATGCGGCTGCGGGCCCCGAGTCCCCAGAGCGTCGAAGACGAGTGATCCGACGCCTCCTGGGACGATCCGCAGCAGCGGTGCCGCTGTCCCGCCCCCGGCGTCTCCAACGCCTATCCTGTTCCGCGTGGCCGAGCCCTGCCCGCAGGCTCACCAACTGCCTGTCGTATTGAGTGAGTTGCACCCTTCAACCGAACAGAACCGTGCCGGGAGTGTCATGGTCCGTCCCTTCGACGTGCATGAGATCTACTCCGACGACCCGGCCGACTCGGTACGGTTCCCACTGCGGCGGGCCGGTGGCTCACCGCAGAGTCTCGCCGTCACCTTGCTGGCCGACTACACGCTGCGCACCCGTGCGGCCGTCCCCTCGGCGGCGATCGTCGCGCTGTTGGGTGAGTTCGGCGTCACCCCGGCCGCGAGCCGAACCGCCATCAGCCGGCTGGCCCGCCGGGGCGTGCTGGAGAGCACCCGGCGGGGGCGGCACAGTTCCTACCGCTTGAGCGACCCGGCCGCGGTCAACCTCTCCCTCTCGGGCCATTCGATCGTGGCGTTCACCGAGCGGGCCGAGCAATGGGACGGCTCGTGGACGATCATCGCCTTCTCGCTTCCGGAGGGCCGCAGCGCCGAGCGAAGGACGCTGCGGGGACGACTCCGCTGGCTGGGATACGTGCCTCTGTATGACGGGCTGTGGCTGTCGCCCCGCCCCTTCACGCCGAGGGCACGGGAGGAGCTGGCCGCGGTCGGCTCGGGATCGCTGACGGTTTTCCGGGCCCAGCATGTGGAGCTGGAACAGACTGTCCGCCGCGATCCGCTGGACGCCTGGGACGTCGCCGCCATCGCCGAGGAGTACACGTCGTTCATCGACAGGTGGAGTCCGCTGCTGGAGAGGATGCGGTCCGGTGAGGTCGGTGGCGCCGAGGCGGTGTCCGCTCGTACCGAGGTGATGGACACCTATCGCCAGTTCCATGTCCTTGACCCGCTGCTGCCGATGCGCTGCATGCCGCAGGGCTGGCGACGGCTGGAGGTCCGGAACGTCTTCGACGCCGTCTACGACGGGCTCGCGAGGACGGCCCAGGAGCATGTCCGAACGGTGGCGGCGTCGTCCTCGACAGGGCACGACGGCATCGGCGCGCACACAACGGGTGACCTGCTCGCGGGGGTCTGGCACGGGGAAGGGTGACGGCGCGTCGGACACCCGGGTGCCCGTCCCGCTCGCCTGTTGAGCCGGGGTGCTGCCCGGACCGGGAGCGGGCCCTGTGCCCGCCAGGTGATTGACGGCGTCCAGTCAATTGACGCTTTCCTGTCCCGTCGGTAACGTCACTGTCATATAAGCTCGCGAGTTCATGAGCCTCCCGGTGCATCGGCCTCCGGGCGTGGCCGGCACCCCGGTACGCAGCCCGGCGCCGTGGATCCGTGTCTCCTCCGACCCAGAGGCCGCGCGGGTCGACCGCAGCCGCACCGGTCGCAGTCCGTCGCGCCTGCACCACAGGCATGCCGGGCAGGCGGGCGTTCCTCCCCGACCGCCGGTTCGTCCGGCGTCCGCAGGTGCCACCGGCGAACTCCAGGGAGTCAGCTGTGGAAATGCCACGCAAGGTGTCAGCGAGGCTGGCCGCCGTGTTGGCGGCGACCGCCCTCGTGCTGTCGGCCCTGGTCATGGCGACGCCGGCCTCTGCGGCGTCCCTGACCCAGGTGACGAACTTCGGTGACAACCCCGGCAACATGCAGATGCACGTCTACGTGCCGGTGACGCATACCGCGAAGCCGGCCATCGTCCTGGCCATGCACGGCTGCGGCGGCTCCGGCCCGGACTTCTACTCCGGCAGCGAGTTCGCGTCGCTCGCCGATCGGTACGGATTCGTCGTCATCTATCCGACCGCCACACAGTCGGCGGGTTTCGGCAACTGCTTCGACACCTGGTCGGACGCGGCCAAGCGCCGCGGTGGAGGCAGTGACCCGGTCTCCCTGATCTCGATGATCAACTATGTGGAGCAGCACTACAACGGCGATCCGAAGCAGGTCTTCGCCACCGGGAGTTCATCCGGCGGCATGATGACCGACGAGATGCTCGCCCTCTACCCCGACGTGTTCAAGGCGGGCGCCGCCTTCATGGGCGTTCCGTTCGGGTGCTTCGCCAACGCGGCGGACTACCCGCCCACGACCAGCAAGTGCACCGGCGGGAGCATGACGAGGACCCCGCAGGAGTGGGGCGATCTGGTGCGGCAGGCCTACCCGGGATACGCCGGGCCGCGGCCGCCCCTCCAGCTGTGGCACGGAACCAGTGACACCCTCGTGCCGTACCAGCTGCTTCAGGAGGACATCAAGCAGTGGACCGACGTGTTCGGGCTGAGTCGGACACCGACGTCCACCGACACGCCGCAGGCCGGCTGGACGCGGCAGCGCTTCGCCGACCCGTCCGGCACGGTGAACGTGGAGGCGTACAGCGTCCAGGGCGCCGGTCATTCTCTTCCGTCGAGCGGGATGGCCGGGTACGCCATCCAGTTCTTCGGCCTCACCGGGAGCCCGGGTACCACCCCGCCGACCGGCGGGGCCGGGTGCAAGGTGACCGCAGCGGTCAGCTCGTGGAACACCGGACTGACCGAGAACATCACCATCACCGACACGGGCGATTCCGCGGTGAACGGATGGTCGCTGACGTTCACTCTCCCCGGCGGGCAGACGATCACCAACGGGTGGAACGCCTCCTACACGCCGTCGAGCGGCCAGGTGACCGCGACCAACGAGAGTTTCAACGGCGCGCTCGCTCCGGGGCAGTCCACGACGATCGGCTTCCAGGCCACGCACACCGGTAACACGGCCGCGCCTAGGGGCTTCGTCCTCAACGGCGCGACCTGCGCCGCAGGCTGACCTGACCGGCCGGACACCCGGCGGGGCGGAACTTCAGGGCTCCGCCCCGCCGGGCGAGCGATCCGGAACAGGGGGAGCGGCTCACCGCCGATACGCGAGATTTTCAATGTCATGAACAGATCGAATCGCACGTTCGTCTACCCAAGGATCAGGACGTCCCCATGCGCAAACGAAGTCTCGACCACAGGCACCTCTCAGGGGTGTTCACCGCCGCGATCACCGTTCTGGTCGCGTTGGCGGCGATGCTCGGCGCAGGTCCGGCCCAGGCGGCCACCAGTGGCGCCTTGCAGCATGCCGCTTCCGGACGGTGTCTGGATCTGCCGAACTCCACCACCACCGACGGTACGTACCTGCAGATCTGGGACTGCTCGGGCAAGTCCAACCAGCAGTGGACGCTGACCGACAGCAACCAGCTGACCGTGCTCGGCAAGTGCCTGGACGTGCCGAACCACGCCACCACGGCCGGTACCCAGCTGGAGATCTGGAGCTGCAACGGCGGCACGAACCAGCAGTGGCGGGTGAACTCCGACGGCTCGGTCGTCGCCACGGAGTCCGGGCTGTGCCTGGACGCGAAGGACAACGGCACCGCCAACGGCACGCGGGTGCAGCTGTGGACGTGCACCGGCAGCAGCAACCAGAAGTGGTCCGGCCTGTCCGGGGGATCCACGGGCGGCGGCACCTGCACCCTTCCCTCGACGTACAAGTGGTCGTCGACGAGTTCGCTCGCGCAGCCGGCCAACGGGTGGGTCTCGCTCAAGGACTTCACCACCGTGACGTACAACGGCAAGCACCTGGTCTACGGGTCGAACGTGAACGGAACCTCGTACGGCTCGATGGCGTTCGCCCCGTTCGCGAACTGGTCCGACATGGCGTCGGCCGGCCAGACCGGGATGAGCCAGGCCGCGGTGGCGCCCACGCTGTTCTACTTCGCGCCCAAGAACATCTGGGTCCTCGCCTACCAGTGGGGTTCCTCGCCCTTCATGTACCGCACGTCGAGTGACCCCACCAACGCCAACGGCTGGTCCTCGCCGCAGGCGCTGTTCACCGGCAGCATCTCGGGCTCCGACACCGGTCCGATCGACCAGACCCTCATCGCCGACGGCTCGAACATGTACCTGTTCTTCGCCGGTGACAACGGCAGCATCTACCGCGCGAGCATGCCGATCGGAAACTTCCCGGGCAGCTTCGGCTCCTCGTACACGACGGTCATGACCGACTCGAAGGCCAACCTGTTCGAGGCGCCCCAGGTCTACAAGGTCCAGGGCCAGAACCAGTACCTCATGATCGTCGAGGCGATGGGGGCGAACGGCCGCTACTTCCGCTCGTTCACGGCCTCCAGCCTGAGCGGTTCGTGGACCGCGCAGGCCGCCAGTGAGAGCAGTCCCTTCGCGGGCAAGGCCAACAGCGGCGCCACCTGGACCAACGACATCAGCCACGGTGACCTGGTCCGTAACAACCCCGACCAGACCATGACCATCGATCCCTGCAACCTGCAGTTCCTCTACCAGGGAAAGTCGCCCAACGCGACCGGAAGTTACGACCAGCTGCCGTGGCGGCCGGGCGTCCTCACCCTCCAGCGCTGATCCACCCGGCGCACCGGTAGGCATGCGACGGCACGGGAGCCCCGGTCGCCCGCCGGCTGGGGCTCCTTTCGTGCGGCATGTCAGGGCGGGTCGCGACCGGCCCCCGATGGTCCGCGCCGCCGGACGCCTTGTCCGACTCCCTGAGCGTGGAAGAACGATCCGCCCGTGTCCTCTCTGTCCTCGAGAAGGAGAATCCATGATGTTCCAGATCCTGGGCGGAATACGCCCACGAGCGATGCTGGCGGCAGCCGGTCTCGCCACTGTCGGCGTCGCCTTCCTGGCCGCGCCGCCGAGTGCCCACGCGGTGGACGCCGGGTCGCTGGGGGCCACGGCGGCGCAGTCGGGCCGCTACTTCGGCACGGCCGTACCCGCCGGCAAGCTCGGTGACTCGGCCTACACCGGCATCCTTGATCGCGAGTTCAACGCGATCACCCCGGAGAACGAGATGAAGTGGGACACGACGGAGCCGTCCCGCGGATCGTTCAACTTCGGCCCCGGAGACCAGATCGTCAGTCACGCGTCCGCGCACGGGCAGCGGATGCGCGGCCACACCCTGGTCTGGCACAACCAGTTGCCGAGCTGGGTCGGTTCGATCACCGACGCGGCCACGCTGCGCAGTGTGATGGACAACCACATCACCACCGAGATGACCCACTACAAGGGCAAGATCTACGCCTGGGACGTGGTCAACGAGGCGTTCGCCGACGACGGCAGCGGCCGGCAGCGCAGCTCGGTGTTCCACAACGTGCTCGGCGACGGCTTCATCGAGGAAGCCTTCCGCACCGCCCGGGCGGCCGACCCCGCGGCCAAGCTCTGCTACAACGACTACAACATCGAGAACTGGTCCGACGCCAAGACCCAGGGCGTCTACACCATGGTCAAGGACTTCAAGTCCCGCGGCGTGCCGATCGACTGCGTCGGCTTCCAGAGCCACTTCGGCTCCAGCGGACCGCCCGCGAGCTTCCAGACCACTCTGGCCGACTTCGCGGCTCTCGGCGTGGACGTCCAGGTGACCGAACTCGACATCGCCCAGGCGTCCGCCACCGCCTACTCCAACGCCGTCAAGGCGTGCATGAACGTCTCCCGCTGTACGGGGATCACCACCTGGGGCATCCGGGACAGCGACTCCTGGCGCTCCGGGGACAGCCCTCTCCTCTTCGACGGCAACGGCAACAAGAAGCCGGCCTACAGCGCCGTGATCACGGCCCTCGGCGGCTCCTCGACCGGAGGCGGCGGGGGGTCCACCGGTGCGCTGCGCGCGGTGAGCGCGGGCCGGTGTCTCGATGTGCCGAACTCCTCGACGACCGCGGGGACCAACCTGCAGATCTGGGATTGCAACGGACGGGCCAACCAGACCTGGTCCGCCACCCCCTCCAACCAGCTGACGGTCTTCTCCGGCGACTCCCAGCGCTGCCTGGACGCCTACGACAACCAGACCACTCCGGGCACGAAGGTGGACATCTGGCCGTGCAACGGCGGTGCGAACCAGCAGTGGAGGCTCAACTCGGACGGCACCGTCACCGGGGTCCAGTCCGGACTGTGCCTGGACGTCACGGGAGCGGCCACCGCCAACGGCACCGGCGTCGAGCTGTGGACCTGCAACGGCCAGAGCAACCAGAAATGGACCCTCGGCTGACCCGGACGTGACGGCAGCCGTCACCCGGTCCGCAACCCCCTGCGCCGGTACGGCGGCGATACCCCGGCGGATCGCCTCCGCGGCCCGGTGACCAGTCGGCTCTGCCCCGATCACGGGACAGAGCCGACTGCCTCACGGACCCCGGGGGCGACGTACTCGGGGGATCGTCCACTCGTTGCCGAACGGACGGGAGGGCCGGGCGCGCCGAGACGACCGGCCCCTTCGGGATCAGTAGTGGATCCACTGCTGGTTGCTGCCGCCGTTGCAGGTCCACAGCTCCAGCAGGGTGCCGTTGGCGGTTCCGTTGCCGGTGGCGTCCAGGCACAGGCCGGACTGGTTGCCGGTGATCGTGCCGTCGGCGTTGAACGTCCACTTCTGGTTGCCGCCGCCGTCGCAGGTGTAGATGTCCACCTTCGTGCCGGGGCTGGTGCCCTGCCCTGCCGCGTCCAGGCAGTCGCCGCCGTAGACGCGCAGCTCACCGGCCGAGGTGGTGGTCCACTGCTGGTTGCCGCCACCGTTGCAGTCCCACAGTTGCACCTGGGTTCCGTCGGTCTGGGACTGGTTGGGCACGTCCACGCAGCGGCTGGAGCCGATGCCGGTGATCGGTCCGCTCGTGCCGCCGCCCTGACCGGGGGTGACGGACAGGTTGTCGAACTGCGCCGTCTCGCCCTGGCCGGTGGCGTAGCCGACCTGTCCGCCCGCGTAGCCGTGGTCGTCGGCCGAACCGACCTTGGCGCCGTCGACGGAGGCGGTGATGGTGCTGCCGGCGAAGCCCAGGGACAGCGTGTGCCACTGGCCGGTGCCGATCGCCGCGGTCGTTCCGTGGGCGAGCGTGGTCGAATCGCCACCGGTGCCGGTGCGCAGCAGCGACCAGGCTCCGGTGTCGCTCACGCGCAGGTGGTAGGCGTTCAGGCCGGCCGCCCCGCTGTAGCTCTGCGTGTTCGCCCGGCCGAGGAGTTCGGCGTACCCGGGCTTCTCGAGCAGGACGTCGGAGGAGACGGTGTAGTTGCTCCAGCCGAGGTCTCCGAGCAGGCTGTGGGGATCGGTGAGCGGGTCCCAGGTGATCGGCGCCTGTGCGCTCATCTGCCGCACGCACTTGCCGCCGCGTCCGCCGCCACAGGCCGCGACCTCGAAGGCGCCCTGCCAGTCCATGAGGTACTTGGCTTCGGCACCGGTGGTGTAGCCGTCGAAGCCGTCGCTGTAGGGCAGGCTCATCGAGTGCCGGGCCGGGGCGGCGGCCGTGCCCTTGCCCTGGCCGGTGGTGGTGGTGATCGTGTAGACGCGGCCGGGCTGCACGGTCAGGCTGAAGCCGCCGTTCGAGGGCGTGATGTCCGTGGAGTGGACGAAGTAGTCGGCCGGGTCACCGGAGTTGACATTGGTCGACCACACATGGACGGTTCCGGTGGACAGACCGCCGGTGACGTTGAAGTTCAGCGTCTGGGTGCCGGTCGCGTCCATGGTCTCGATGACCGTGGAGTAGTCGGACCTGTTCGGGGACTTCAGCGAGACGTAGCTGCCGTTGCCGCGGCTGCCGCCGATGTAGCCGCTGGAGGAGTCGAGGTACTGCCAGCCGGGGGCGGTGAACTGGGTGGTCTGGGCCGTCACCCAGGCGTTCTTGCCGATCGCGTAGTACCCGGACCACGGCTGAGGGGTGAGCGCGAGACCCATGGTCGGATACGGGAGGTTCGGCGTGAGCGCGGCCACCACGGGCCAGTTGAGGTACGCGGTCATCCTGCCGTCGATGTAGCCGCGGTTGATGCCTCGGGCCATCGCGTTGGCACCGGCGTTGTAGTCGTCGGAGCCGTTCTCGCTGGCCCACAGCTGCTTGCCGGACGAGCCGGCGGACGACGGAACACCGCAGTCGGTCTGCGCGGACCGGTAACCGCAGGGGTAGTGGGTGCCGATGACGTCGACCGAGGAGGCGAAGGCAGAGTCGGAGTTCACGTCGTTCGCGATGGACCAGTCGGAGTCGGCTCCGACGATCTTGACCTTGCCGTAGCCGTTGCTGTCGAGCGCCGCGCGCAGTCGCTCGTACCAGGAGACGTTGTAGCCGCGCTCGTTCCATCCGCCCAGATAGTCGATGGTCAGCCCGTGCTGCTTGGCGCAGCCCAGCCAGGAGACCAGGTAGCCGATCATGTCGGAGGACCAGAAGGTGCCGTTGCCGATCCAGCCGGGCGCTCCCCAGGCGAGGCCGTACAGCTTGATGTTCGGGTTGCGTGACGTGGCCTGCTCCATCAGCCACCACTCGTAGCCCCGGTCGCAGTTCAGGTCTCCGCGCGTGTGCTCGTGGCTCGGCTCGGCGCCCGAGGTGGAGTTGGTGTCGCCTCCGATCTCGGTCTTGAGGATCTGCAGGGAGGCGCCGTAACCGGGCCGGAAGAGGTAGTCCAGGATCTGGCTGCGCTGCGGCTCGGGATAGTCGATCAGGAGCCGGCTGTTGCCGCCGCCGCCACTGATCGCGCCCACGCCGTCGAACGTGCGGCCCGTGGAAGAGCCGTTGATCGTGATGGCGGTGGCCGCCTGGGCGGGTCCGGCGGCACCGGCGACCATGCCGCCGGCGGCCAGGACGAGGCCGACGAGCATGGCCGTCGACGTGCGTAAGCGCCGGAGCGACCGGCTGAACGCTGACATGGCGGGGTTTCCTTTCGGGGGGAGAGGGGTGTCGTGCACCGGTGGCGGGCGGCCCTCCGGGCCGGCCGGAGGACCGCCCGCCTGGTGCCGCAGGCGCGGCGCGGTGTCAGCGGTAACCGGCCGCCGTGATGTCGGACTGCACCGCGTTGTCCGTGGCGTCGGAGGGGTATCCCGCGACGATCGCCCCTTCGTAGAAGGTGCCGGCGCTCTGGTTCGCGCCACCGCCGGGCTTGCAGCAGTCGCCGCCGCTGCCCAGCACGATGGCCCCCTGCTTCTTCATGGGGCTGTATCCGCTGGGCAGTCCGCCGTCCCACACCGTGGTGAGTCCGCCGGACTGCGCGTCACCGCCCTTGAGGGCGAATCTCGAGGTGCCGTTGTTCTTCAGCATCGCGGTGACGAACCTGCTTGTGAAGGCTCGCTGGCCGGTGTTCCAGGACTGGCTGCCGCCGGAGTACAGGCCCCATTCGAGGTCTGCCTGGACCCACGGCCCGCTGCCCGAGCAGCCCCCGAACCAGCACTCGGTGCCGAAGTTGATCGCGTCCATGGCGCCGGCGGCGTCGGCGCCGCGGGTCGTCTCGCTGTTGCCGTAGTCGAAGCAGCAGCCGTTGTTCACGTGGGTGCCGCTGGTGACCATGTAGGCGCCCTCGGGCGCGCTGCCGGTCGGCACACCCGTCAGGTGGCCGTCCCGCCAGTAGCTGTTGCCGGGATTGATGTACAGCGAGTAGGCCTTGGTGCCGCCGGCCGTGAGCGACTCCGAGGTCGCCTTCGCCGGGCTGCTCTGACTCGACCCGGGAACCTGTGCCGAGCCCTGGTACCAGAGGTCGTTGCCGTGCCCCGACTGGTCGTGGACCATGGTGATCACGCAGGTGGTGCCCGAACAGAACGAGTCCTGCGCCGCCGCGTCGGCGTAGCCGCCGGGCGTCCGCACACCGATCTCCCTCGTCGCGTTGTCGGACGAGCGCCTGACCTGGTACAGGCTGCCGCTGTACGAGCCGTAGAGGGCGCGGACCGTGCTGTGCGCGGCCACACAGGGGGTACCGCCCGCGGCGTAGATGTCGCAGGAGTGCGAGCCGCCCGTCGGCTGAGGCGTCGTCGACGACGTGCTCCACTTCTGGTTGCTCTGGCCGGTGCAGGTCCACAGGACGACGGCGGTCCCGTTGGCGGTGGCGGCGCCGTCGACGTCCAGGCACAGCCCCGACTGCACCCCTGTGACGGTCCCGTCGGAGGTGTGCCGCCACTGCTGGTTGGCCTGGCCGTTGCAGGTCCAGATGATCACCTGGGTCCCCGGCGCGGTGCCGGAGCCGGAGGCGTCCACGCAGCGGGTACCGCCCATGGTCCTCAGCTCCCCGGACGAGGTGAACTCGAACGCCTGGTTGGCCTGGCCGTTGCAGTCCCAGATCCCGAGGGCGGTGCCCGCCGTGTCGACGTCGCCCTTGACGTCGAGACACCGTCCTGAGGCCGAGCTGACGAGGGGTACGGCTGCCGCGGACGCCGGCGCCGGCCATGCCGGCGCGGCCGTCAGCATCGTGGCCAGCAGCGCCGGCACGCAGGTGACGGCGGACGTCGGGAAGCGGCGTCTGCTCGCCGCTCCTTTCCGGCGGGAGACGGGTAACGGATACATGGTCCTCTTCCTCGGGGATCAGCGGGATGAAGGGCGGGTGCAACAGGGGATCAGGGGGATGGCGGGGGCAGTGCGGCCTTCCTGAGGGTCCGGCCGGTGATCAGCCGCGGGTCCATCTCTGGTTGGCGGCTCCGGTGCACTGCCACAGCTGGACCACGGTGCCGTTGGCGGTGCCGTTGCCGTCGGCGTCCAGGCACAGGCCGGACCTGGCATTGGTGACACTGCCGTCGGAGTCGAGGTTCCACTGCTGGTTGCTGCCGCCGTTGCAGTCCCAGATGATCGCCCGCGTCCCGTTCGCCGTGCCGTTGGCCTCGTCGTCCAGGCACTTGTCGCCGTAGACGCGCAGTTCCTTGGCGCCGGTCGGCGTCCACTGCTGGTTGGCGCCGCCGTTGCAGTCCCACAGCTCGGTCCCGGTGCCGTTGGCACGGCTGAGGCCGGGGACGTCCAGGCAGCGGTCGGCGTTGCCGTTGCGCAGCGCGCCGGCCTGGCCCCCTCCGGTGGAAGCGCCGCCGTAACCGGCCGCGGTGACGGCGGCCTGCACCGCGTTCTCGGTGGCGTCCGACGGGAAGCCTGAGGTGACGGCGCCCTCGAAGAACTCGCCCTGCCCGGACACGCTGTTGTCACCGCCCGTACCCAGCAACAGGGAGCTGTCGGTCTTCATGGGCGCATAACCGCTCGGTAAGGCCCCGGAATACGTGGTGGTCAGTCCACCGCTGGTGGCGTCCCCGTATTTCAGCGTGAAGTTGCTCGTCCCGTTGTTCTTCTCCCAGGCGCTGACGAAGGGATGGTGGACGCCCTGGTTGTTCGGGTCCTTGTTGGAGCCGCTCCCGGTGTGGAACATGCCGTTCTCCAGGTCGGCCTCGACCCAGGGGCCGGTGCCGACGCAGTTGCCGAACCAGCAGGCGTTGCCCCAGTAGATGGCGTTCATGGTGGCGTTGCCGGTGTCCGTGTGGGTGTTCTCGCCGCTGCCGTAGTCGAAGCAGCACCACTGGTCGGTGTTGTCGGAGGAGGTCACCATGTAGATGCCCTCGGGCTGGGCCCCGGTGGGGGCCCCGTTGGCGTGGTCGATCCGGTACCCGACGCCGGGCGTCACCCTGACACCGAAGACCTGGTGCCCGCCCGCAGTGACGGGCAGGGCCGCGGCGTCGGCACCCACGTCGGCCCCGTTGGCGCCGGGGCCCTTCCAGTAGCCGCCCCAGGAGATGGGCAGGTCGTTGCGCCGGCCGGTCTGGTCGTAGATCTTGCTGATCACACAGGAGGTGCCGGCACAGAAGGAGGTCTGGGCCGACGCGTCGGCGTATCCGCCGGCGGACAGCAGACCCACGTCGTGGTAGGCGTGGTCGGAGGCACGCTGGACCTGGTACAGCGGTCCGTCGTAGCCGGCGAGCAGCGCTCGGGTCGTGGAGTGCGCGGCGATACAGGGGGTGCCGCCTGCCGCATAGAGGTCGCAGGGCAGCGACGGCGCCGCGGCCGTCTCGACCTCCGCCGTCCACGCGGGGGCATCGCTCGCGTCGGCCCGGCCGCCGGAGAACACGGCTGCCATCGTGAGGATCAGCAGGAACACGGTGAGGGGTCTGGTGCGGCCTAAGCCGGTGAGGAGGAAGGACCTGCTGTCGGGCATGGAACCTCCTGCGGAGGAGAGAGGGGGAACCACGGCGTCCACACGGGTGGCACCGGGACCGGGCGTACACGCGTACGGGTGCCGCCGGGCGGCGAGCGGGGGAACGAAGTGCCGGCGCCGGGCCGGGCTCCGGGGGCGGTGCCCGGCCCGGCGGTCCCTACGAGCGTCCTGTCAGGATCAACTCAGGCTCCACCGCTGGTTGTCCTGCCCGTTGCACGTCCACAGTTCGGCCAGGGCCCCGTTGGCGGTGGAGGCTCCGGTGACGTCCAGGCAGAGTCCGGACTGGACTCCGGTGATGGTGCCGTCGGAGTTGATCCTCCACTGCTGGTTGGCCTGGCCGTTGCACTGCCAGATCTCCACCTTGGTGCCGGGCGCGGTCTGGTTGTCGTAGGCGTCCAGGCACATCTGGGAGCTGCCCGAGTAGACGGTCAGCTGCTGGGACGAGGTGTGCGTCCAGAGCTGGTTGGCTCCGCCGCCGCAGGTCCAGATCTCGACCTGGGTGCCTGCGGTGGTGGCCGAGTCGGGTACGTCGAGGCACTTGCCCGCGCCCACCGCGTGGATCTCGCCCGTGGTGGTTCCGCCACCGGTGCTGCTGCCCCCGGACATCCGGTACATGACAACCCCATGTGCCGGGACCGACGCGCTGATCGTGCCCGAGGTGGTCGACGTCGCCCCGGACCACAGGTCGGTCAGCGTGTAGCCGGCGGCGCCGGTCTTGCCGACCGCGCTCGCGGTGGTGCTGATGGTCGCGGTCGATCCGGTCTCGTTGAACAGCACGACGGACACGTCACCGTTCGCGAGCGGTTTGGCCAGGACGTCCAGGCCGTTCGACGAGGACACCATGGTTCCCTGCCTGCCCAGCGAGTCCTGGTCCACCGCGATCACACGGGAGTTGGTGTAGGTGGCCAACGTGGCGGAGGAGGCGGAGGTCAGGTTCGTGCCGGCGATGAGCGGGGCCGCCATCTCCGCCCACAGGCTGAACTCCGAGCGGGCCTCGGTGTCCGACAGGCCGCTGTTGCCGACCTCCAGCATGTCCGGGTCGTTCCAGTGGCCGGGGCCGGCGTAGGAGGCCAGACCCACGTTGGAGTGGAAGATCGAGAGCATGCTGGAGTAGCTCGCGGTGATGTCCCCGGTGGTGCGCCAGCTGTTGCCGACGTTCGCGCCCCAGGTCCACACGTTGTCCTGGCCCCAGTTGCACAGGCTGTACAGGATGGGCCGGCCGGTCGCGGCGAGGGCGTCGCGCATCGCGGTGTAGCGGGTCTGCGCGGCCACCCCGTTGTTGTTGCAGTTGTCGTACTTCAGGTAGTCGACGCCCCAGGAGGCGAAGGACTGGGCATCGGTGGTCTCGTGACCGAGGCTGCCGGGATAGCCGGCGCAGGTGGCGGTGCCGGCGTCCTCGTAGATGCCCAGCTTGAGACCGAGCGAGTGGACGTAGTCGGCGGTCCCCTTGATGCCGTCCGGGAACTTCGCCGGATCGGGAACCAGCCGGCCCGAGGAGTCGCGGGAGTGCGTCATCCAGCAGTCGTCGATGTTGACGTACGTGTAGCCCGCCGCCTGCATGCCGTTGGTGTGCATCGCCTGCGCGGTGGACTTGATGAGCGACTCGGAGACGTTGCAGCCGTAGGCGTTCCAGTCGTTGAATCCCATCTGCGGCGTCAGTGCCAGGCCGTTGCCCAGCGCGGCCGCGGGCTGGGCCGTGCCGACGGTGACCAGGGGGAGCGCGAGCGCGAGAAGGGCGCCGGCCGCTGTGAGCGCTAACATCCGCGACCGGCGCGCCAGATGGCGCAGCCTTCGCGGTGCGGGGGGAATGTGTGCGGGCATCGTCCGTGGACCTCCGGAAACGAGTTGCTCCTGGGGGGAACCGGTGGGGCGCATGGGGTGGTTCACCCGGGCACCCGCGCACGCGCGGGAGCCGGGCTGGTGCACCGTCGGAAGGCGCGGCGCAATGGGGCGGCTCCAGGACGCGCCGGGGCCGTCCGTTGCCCTCGGGGCCGAGTCGGCCTTCCTCGAGGTGGGAGCGCTCCAAGGGCCACACCTCTACGGTCAGCACTCACGAATTCCCGGGGGACGTGATCACACGTGTCGCTCTCCGACGAAAAGTGTGCGTAATTCCAAATGAAATGTTTGCTGTTGTTGAAAAGGAGGCTGGCACACAGCGGGGGCGGACTCAAGGGTCTGGACGGCATTGCCGCGGGCTTGCGCGAGGAGGTCTTGATTCACCCCCGGGTACATGGCGCTCCTGGGGATCGCGGGCCCGCGAGAGTGCGCGCCGGGCGTGCGGGAGCGTCTCGCGTGAGTCGGGCCGGCGTGCGGTCGGCGCGGGCGCTGAGCTGCGCTGGCGGCCGGGGGGGGCGGGGAGGGGGCGTGCGCCGGTCCGGGGCGGGGCGGGGGGGGTGCGGCTGGGGGGGGGGGGGGTGGGGCCGGGGGGGGCGTGCGGTGCTGGGTCATGCTGTTCGAGACATCGATAATGCATAACTCGTAGGTATGGGAGGGGACTTGGCAGCCGTGGAGCAGCCGATGCCTGCCATCGAGTCCGGCCTCGTCGATCTCTCGGGCATCTCCCTCGAAACACTGCGCTCCATGGACGGCGGCACGTTCACCGAGTCCCTGGAGCTGCTGCTGCACCACATCGACGGTCCGCAGGCCATCACGGTGTCATACAGCCCGTCCCGCTTCGACTGAGCGACGAGGTGATCAGCAGGGTGCTGTGGGGGACACGTGGCCGCTGATGCCACGACCACGGGGGAACAGACGGGGGAACGCCTCCCGTTCCACCGGCTTTCGGCAGCCGGCGTCCGGGCCCTCGCCCGCGGTGAGGGCGACGGCGCGGTCATCACGGAACTGCTGCGCGCGGAACGCAGCCGCCGGCTCCTGCTGCTGAGGGCGCTGCGCAACGGACTCGACCGGGGCGGCGCGCGCCCGCAGGACCTGGCCTGGTTCACCGAGGCCTGGGACCTGCTGGAACACGCTCAGCGGCAGGCTCCCGAGGTGTGCGAGGACGTGCTGATGTCCCCGAACACCGGCATGTGGGTCTCGCTCGCGGTACGCCGGATCAGGGGCCGGCCCTACGAGGACGCGCCGCACTGGGTGGTGCTGGGCCATCTGGCCGCGCTCGCGGCGGCCGTCGCGGCACGGGCCGGGCTGGACTTCTCGATCACCGTGCCGGTACGGCGCGGACTGGTGCCGCTGCCCACCCTGGGCTGCGCGGTGCTGGACGCCCCCGAGCCCTGGGGCACCGCCCGGGTCACGGGGCGCGAGGGCCGGCTGTGGGTCACCGGGGCGGTCGGCGAGGTCGAGGTTCCCGCCGACCGGGAGCGGCACGCACAGGACTGGATACCGGTGCGCCGGACGACGCTGGGGGCCGGAGCCCGAGCCGTCTCCCTGGTGCTGGAGGAGCTGGACCCCTACCGGACGTTCCCGCACCCGAGCGAACCCAGCCTGCTGTCCCCGGCCGAGGCGGCGTACTGGGAGTCGCTGCTCGCCGACGCCTGGCAGCTGCTGCTGCGCGACGATCCGGGCAGCGCCGAGGCGATGCGTTCCGGCCTGATGTCGGTGGCGCCGACCCCCCGCAGAGAAAGGTTTCGGCCGCACAGCAGCACGGCCGGTGACGCGTTCGGCGGGGTCACGGCGTCGCGGCCGGACGACGCCGCGCAGCTCGCCGCGACCCTGGTGCACGAGTTCCAGCACACCAAGCTGGGCGGGCTGATGCACCTGGAGCCGCTGAGCGAGACGGCGGACCCCGAGGGGCCGGACACCCTGCTCTACGCCCCCTGGCGCGACGACCCGCGCCCGCTCGGCGGACTGCTCCAGGGCATCTACGCCTTCTTCGGCGTGACCCGCTTCTGGCGCGCCCACCGGCACACCGCCGACCCGGCCTACGCGCCCCTCGCGCACTTCGAGTTCGCGCTGTGGCGCGCCCAGGTGTGGGCCGCGCTGACCGCGGTGCGCGGGCACGAACGGCTGACCCCGCTCGGGCGGTACGTGGTCGAGTGCCTGTCCGAGCGCTGTGCGCAATGGCTCGCCGACGAGGTGCCCGCGACGGAGCTGCGGCTGGCCCAGGAGGCCGCGGACGACCACCGGGCCCGCTGGCGGGCCCACCATCTGCGGCCCCCGGCCGAGGCCGTCGAGGCGACGGTCCGCGCCTGGCACCGCGGCGATGCCCGTCCGCCGTCCGCCCTCACGGCCCCGCCCGTCCTGATCCCCGACACCGCGGTCCGTTTCATGGACGGCACCGCCGTACTGGCCCGGCACCGGCTCGGCGATCCGGACGGGGCCTGGCGGAATCCCGGAGGAGCCGGCGCGGTGGCGGGCGCGGACGCGGCCGAGGTGCTGCTGGCCCGCGACGACCACGCCGGAGCGCGTGCCGCCTTCACCGCCCGGCTGACCGGCGGGGAGGCGCCCGCGTCCGCCTGGCCCGGCCTGGGCCGCGCCCTCGCGCACGACCCGGCCCACCGGGCCGCCGCCCGGTTGTTGCTCCAGTACCCGGAGCGGGCGCGTGCCGTTCACGATGCCGTGGTGGCGACGACGGGTGGGCGGGTGGATCCGGTTCGTCTGGCGTCCTGGTTGGGGTCCTGACGGGTCGTGCGCGTGTGGCTGTTCGGCCCGGGCCGGGTCGCGCCCTCGCGTACGGTCCGGCCCGCCGCCCGGCGTGAGCCCGGGCCGCGCCCCGCGCACGACCCCGCCCACCGGGCCGCCGCCCGCCGTGAGCCCGAGCCGCGCCCCCGCGCACGACCCGGCCCGCCGGAGCCGCGGAGGCCGGGCGCGGTCCGCGCCCGGCTCCCGTCACGACGACCGGCGGGGCCTCACAACGGCAGCGGGTCGATGTCGCAGTTGGCCCGCTGACGGTCGCGGAACTGCACCGTGGCCGGGTGGCGGGTACCGGAGTCGGATTGGAGGCGGGGGGCGTCCAGCACCCGTTCCATGCGGGCCAGGGTGTCCGCGCGCAGCGCCATGCACGCGGCGTCCTCGCCGACCGAGAGGAGGTCGAGCGACAGATTGGCCGCGCAGGCCAGCGTCGTCGGATGGTCCTCGCCGTACGCGACCCGGCACAGGGCCAGGGTCTCCTCGCCCCGCTGCCGCGCCTCCTCGCGCCGGCCCAGCGCGGCGAGGTCGCTCGCCAGGTTGATGGCGCAGACGAGGCTCAGCGGGTGTCCCGCGCCGAGCCCGTCGGTGAGCGAACCGAGCGCCGCCTCGTCCAGCCGCCGCGCCTCCTCGGGCTGCCCGAGCAGCCGCAGGGTGACGGCGAGGTCGACGTCCGCGGACAGGACGTGCGGGTGGTGCGGGTCGTAGATCTGCCGGTAGCCCTCGCACGCCTTGAGGCCCCGGGTGCGGGCGGCCTGGAGGTCGCCGTTCTGCCTCAGCGCCATCGACAGGGCCAGCGCCGCGGCCAGCGACTGCGGGTGCGTCTCGCCGTACCGGCGGGTGAACTGGGCGTACGCGTCCGTGGCCAGCTCCAGCGACCGCGCGTGGTCGCCGGCCTTGCGGGAGGACTCGCTGAGCTGCCGCTTTGCCTCGATCGTGGCGGGGTTGCCCCGGCCGAAGACGTCCTGGTAGGCGCTGAGCATGGACTCGTGCAGCGCGCGGGCGCCGACGTAGTCACCCGTCTCGCGCACGTCGATGGCCACGTGGTTCTCGGAGTGCAGCGTCCGCCGGTCCTCCCGGCCGTACAGACGCAGCTTCAGCGACAGGGTGCTGCGGTCGAGTTCGAGCGCCCCCCTGAAGTCACCGACCAGACGCAGGCTCACACAGAGGTTGTGGGCGATGTTCAGTGTGGTCGGGTCGTCCTCGCCGAACGCCCGGTGCGCCCGCTCGTACGCGATCCGGTCCAGCTCCGCGGCGGTGGTGAACCTGCCCTCCACCCGGCGGACGGCCGCCTCCAGCTGGAGCGCGTCGAGGGCGTCCTCGCGGTTGTCCTCGCCGTCGGCCGGGGCGGTGCGCTCGTACACCTCCCTGAGGCGTGTCACCAGGCGGGCCGCGTCGTCGAACCGGCCGACCACCCAGTACATGAAGCACAGCCACTGCCCCATCAGCAGCGTCTGCTGGTCCTCCTCGCCGAAGATCTCCAGCCAGGCCCGCCACGCCTGCTCGGAGAAGTCCAGTGACACGTCGTGGTCGCCCCACCAGTACAGGTACTCGGCGATGTTGCGCACGAGCTGCCGTACCCAGGGCTGGTCGGAGCGGATCGCGCCGGCGGCGATGACATGGCTGTACAGCTCCGCGTACCGGGGCCAACTCGTCGGCTCCATCGGCGCCTTGGGGTCGGCGGCGGCCAGCAGGGTGTGCGCCCCGTGCCGCATCCGGGCCTGCTCCTCGGGCGACATGCGGTTGTTGAGGACGAGCTGCACCAGGCGGTGCATCTCGATGGAGTTGGTCCGGTGGTCGATCCGGGCCAGCGAGTAGCGGTTCACCTCTCTTATGGCGCGGGCCAGCCGGATCGGGTCGTTCAGCGCGGCGTCCAGCTCCGGGAAGATGCTGCTGTTGCCGAGGCCGGAGAAGATCGACCGGGAGATCGGGTCGGGCGCGAAGTAGGAGCACAGCTGGAGCAGCCGCAGCGCGGCCGGGCTGCGGGTCTCCAGATGGTCGAGGGAGACGTTCCAGGCCGCGGCGACCGGGAGCTGGTAGTCCGGCGGTGGGGCGACCTCGAGGAGTTCCATCCGCTTGTTCTCGAACAGCCGCAGGTACTCGGAGGCGGGCATCCCGGTCTCCGCCCGCCAGGCCGCGGCCTGTTCGAGGGCGAGCGGCAGATCGCCGAGCGCCTCGGCCAGCGCGTCCGCCTCCTCCTCCCGCAGCGGGGGCCCCGAGCGGCGCAGCAGTTCCTTGCTCTCCTCACGGGTGAACACGTCCACCTCGAGGGAGCCGCCCACCTGCCCCCAGCGCCGGTTGCGGGAGGTGACCAGGATGGTGCCGTGGCCGCCCTGCGGGAAGTAGTGGCGCACCTGCTCGGGGTTGTCGGCGTTGTCGAAGATGAGCAGCCAGCGCGCGTACGGCCGGCCCTCGCGCAGCGCCTCCCGGACGGCGGGTCCGGCGATGTTGGCCTCGGTGGTGGTCACCAGGCCGAGCCGCTGCGCGAGTTCCACCAGGGCCTGGCCGATCTGCCCGGGCCGCTCGGAGGGGATCCACCACACGATGTCGTATTCGGACTGGTGCCGGTAGGCGTACTCGATCGCGAGCTGGGTCTTGCCGACGCCGCCCATCCCGTGGATCGCTTCCGGCAGCACCGTCGTGGTGCCCTCCCGCAGCCGATGGTCGAGCAGTTCCAGCAGGGCGTCGCGGCCGGTGAAGTTGGGGTTGCGCGGCGGCAGGTTCCCCCAGACGCGCGGCTGTGCGGTGCGCTCTCCCTCCACGGTCTCCTGGCGCGGTGTCGGCATCGATGTGGCTCCTTCGGGAACGGTCCGGGATTCCGGCTCGGCGGCGTGTGCGGCCACCGGGGAGGCCGAGGCGGGGGGCGCGGATCCCGTGGACGTGCGTAACGGCTTTTCCAGGCTGACTGCGTATCGCCGATCGTGCCAGCTCAACACCTTGGCCAACATGGCGGCACGCTGGTCGTAGCGTCCCGACAGAGCGCGCAGAGCGGTCAGCTCCACACGGAGGAAGGCGATGTTGCGGCTGTTGACGCGGGGCATCGCCAGGGTGTCCAGTGGTTCGTCCGGGGAGGGCAGCGGGGAGCGGGTCGTCCCGTCCGCCGCCAGTAACCCCCGGACGTCGTACAGCACCCGTGCGGTGGCGCTGCGGCGCCCCAGCGCCAGCAGTTCCTCGCGGACATCGGGGGCGAAGTCGAACAGCACATCGGTCGGTCCGTCGCCGTGCACCGGGACGAGCCGGGCCAGACCGCTCATCAGCAGCTCGGAGACGTGCACCGGGCCGGCGTCCGGAGTGGCCGCGACCAGGGCACGGACGACGGGCAGGCTCAACGGCGCGGCGGCCAGCCGGGTGGCGAGGGTGAACGCGGTGGGGCTGGCGGCGGCCCGGAAGTCGGAGACCCGGTCGGCGGCGGGCACGGGACTGTGCGGATCGGGCACGTCCTGCGCCCAGGGCAGCGCGCGGGCCGCGTCGGGCCTGCTCTTCCACTCCCGCGCCGGTACGGCGGACAGGTCGAGCCACTCCGGTTCGGCGCCGGTCACCAGCCGGGTCAGCGCGGCGGCCCAGCGCTCGGTCAGGGCGAGCACGGGTACGACGACGGGGGCGGCCGCCTCCTTCGCGGTCCCGGCGCCGCCCGCCGCGTCGGCCGGAGACTCGCGCTCCGCCCAGCTCCAGGAGCTGTTGGCCGCCCAGGGGCGGGGGGCCCGGATGCGTACCCGGTACACGTCGAGGCCGGTGCGGAACCACAGGTGCGGGGGCAGCATCTGCACCACGGCGACCGGCTGCGCCCGGCCCCAGTCGCGCAGCAGCGGATGCACGGTGCCCAGCCGCCAGCCCGCGGCGATGCCGTCGGTCAGCACCAGCACCACCCGGCGCGCGTCCGCGGGCGCGGGGCCGAGCGGCTCCTCGGCGCACACCTGCGCCGGGTCCGGTTCGTCGGTGCCCAGCAGCCGCACCACACGCACCCGGCCGAACCGCCCCGCCCGCTCCAGTTCCCGGACCAGATCGTCCTCGACCGCCGCGTCCCACACCCGCATCGTGGGATGCGCGTCGACGACGAGCACCGCCTCGGCGGCCTTCCGCCCGAGCCGGCTCAGTACACGGGCGGCCTCCCGGCGGGCCCGTGCCGGTCGCTGTTCGTCGTCATCGTGCATGAGTGCTCTCAAGGCGCCGCAGTGACGGTGAGAGTGCGGTGGAGTCCCGCAGACTCCAGGCATGCGTGACATCCACGAACCAAGCCTCGCAGCGCGAGCACCCCCGAAGCAAGGACGCATGGAGGCACGTGCGCGGTGTACGCCACCGCACGGCCGGAGCAGGAAGGCGGGCACGGAAAGGACCGGAGCCGGTGGATTCACGCCGGTGCATGTCGGGCACCCCCACTCACGACGCGGCGACGGTCGGTGGCCGCCGGGGCCCGGCCGGCCGCGTCACGGCTTCACCGGCGCGTGGGCGGGACCCGGCGGCTCGGGCTTGCGTTCGGGATCGTCGAACAGGATCGCCAGATGGCGCCCCACATGGTTGTCCCACCCCTCCGGCCCCATGGCCAGTGCGTCCTTGCGCCAACGTGCGGTCCGCTCCAGGAGCCCGGCCAGCCCCCGGTCCTGCACGATGTCGGCCACCGCCTCCTTGAAGGCCGGGTCGGAGCAGTCGCCGCGGTGCCAGATCATGGCGGGCACGCCCGCGCGCAGGCCCGCCAGGTACTCCTGGCGGCCGGCCCCGGAGTCCGTGCCCGGCGGCTCGCTGAGCACCAGGCAGACGGCCTGTTCGTCCTCCTTCAGCTCCCGCTCCAGATGGAAGTGGGAGTGGCCCGGGCGGTTCCAGTACGAGTGCGTGTCCGCCGGACGCTCCTTGTACTGGCGCCACTTGTTGTGCCAGGGGCGGTGCCACGCGGCCCTGCGCAGGCGCTCGAAACTGCGGACGAGGACGGTGTAGTCCATCACCAGCGGGGTGGGCGAGCCGGAGTCCGCCTCCTTGTGCCACCACTCGACCGGCTCTCCCAGCAGTTCCCACGGAAGGATGAATTCGAGTACGACGGGTTGCCGCAGGTCCGACCAGCGTTCCTCGGTCTGCTCGATGAGCGTGTCCACCTTGGCCGGCAGGTCGTCGCGGTGCAGGTGCACCGTCTCGCCGGGGATCGGGTGCCAGCCCTCGGCGTCCGACTGCCGCCAGTGGGAGAGGTAGTACCGGTCGGGGTCCACCCCGTCCGGCTCGAACTGGATCATCAGATAGGCCGGCATCAGCGAGGCCGCCGGCTCGGTGACGCCGTCGAGCTGCCACTCGGCCATCTGGTCCTCGAGGTTCCAGGCGCGGGCCTGTGCGCGGTTCCAGCGGCGCAGCCGCTCGGCTGCCTCCCGGCGACCGTCCTCGACCAGCTGGTCCGCGGCCAGGGACAGGAACGCCATGCTCACGGGGAGTTCCCGCGCCGCCGAGTTGCCACCGGCCAGGCGTAAGAACACCGCCCAGCCGCTGTCGCACCAGACCGGCAGCTCCTGGGTGCGCGAGCGGCTGGCCCGGCGCGCCATCGCCGTCAGCGTGGCCGGGGAGCGCAGCTCCATCAGGTCCGGGCGCAGCGGGTGCAGATCGGCGCCGTCGAAGAAGTCGACCGCCTCCCACTCGTCCACCAGGCGCTCCAGCGCCAGCACGGTGGCGGACCGCTCCTCCACATGGCCGAGGCAGCGCACCAGGCAGGGCATTCCGTCGGGGACCCGCGCGCAGCTCTCCACGAGGCGCAGCAAAGAGGGGCGCAGGGCCCCGCTCCCCAACGGCTCCAGGGGGGTGCCCAGTTCCTCGCCCAGCATGGTCATCAGCAGTTCGGCACTGGTCGGGTGCCGCAGGGTGGGCGACCGCTGGAGCACGTCGACGACACCGGCCATCAATTCGTTGCGAACCCGCGCGGGGTTCCGTCCTTCCACCCCCGTGACCTCCGATCGCCACCAGCCGCCGGTCCATTCGCAGTGACGGTGCCGACCAGCGTACGGCCACTTCTCCCGCCACGTCAGGGTGTCGGGGCGCGCAGCGGACACGCGGCCTCGGCGATCCGGTCAGCGTTCCCCCTCGTCTTCCTCCCCGGAGATCAGCACCTTTATCTGCGCTCCGTCCGGAGTGACCAGTTTCGGGTGCAGGGTGAGGCGGATCCGGTGGGTGTGCGAGGTCTCCAGACGCGCGTCGGCGCCGGCCTCGACCACCCAGAACCGCACCTTGCCGCTCGCCCCGCCCTTGCGGCCCACCACCACGTCCGCCTCGATCTCCACCGGTCCGAGTTCGAACCGCACGGCACCGGCCGGTCCCTGGGTCAGGGCGGCATCCAGTTGCTGTCTCAACTCCCGGATCATTTCAGCGAGTTCGATCACATGGCAATCCTATCGACGCGCCAGCGGTGCGCGCAGGCCGAAGCGGCACCCGGTACGGCGGCCCGCCGCCCGCCGGGATCGTCCGCCCTATAATCCACCGATTCGGTGGACAACCCCGCGGAGGTACGGATGGTCGACGCGCACGGACCTGCTCCTCTGAAGCTGGTCGTGGTCGGGGCGGGGGCCTGCGGAATCCTGACCGCCGTCCACGTCGCCGAGGAGGCCGCACGCACCCGCGCGCCGGTGGACCTCACGCTGGTCGACCCCGGACCGGAGCGTGCGGCGGGCGTGGCGTTCTCCACCGGGAACCCGCGCCACCTGCTCAACGTGCCCGCAGGCGGTATGAGTTGCCTGCCCGACCGGCCCGACCACTTCGTCCGCTGGCTTTCCCGCGAGCGGCTGCCCGCCGCCACCGAACGTACCTTCGCGCCCCGCGGCCACTACGGCGACTACCTCCTCGACACCCTCGCCACCCGCGTCGAACGAGCCCGCGGCCCGCTGGCCTTCCGGCGCCGGTCCGCCCGCGCCGTCGCCTGCTCCGTGCGCGGCGGGCAGGCCGGGGTACGGCTGTCCGACGGGGCGCTGCTGACCGCCGACGCCGTGGTGATCGCCACCGGGCCGCTCGCCGGACAGGCGCCCTGGGCCCCGGCCGCGCTACGGGAGTCGGGGCGGTTCGTGCCCGATCCCTGGGCGCCCGGCGCGCTCGACGGACCGCTCGCGGACCACCGGGACGTCCTGCTGGTCGGCGCGGGTCTGACCGCCGTGGACGTGGCCCTCGCCCTGGACCGCCCGGGGCGCACCGTGCACGCCCTGTCCCGGCACGGAAGGCTGCCCCGCCGCCACGCCCTGGTGCCCCTGCCGCCGGTGTCCCCGGCCGAGCCGCTGGAGGGGCTGCCGCTGTGCCGGCTGCGCCCCGCCGTGCTGCGGCACATCCGGCGCGTGACCGACGAACTGGGCGACTGGCGCCCGGCCTTCGACGGTCTGCGCCCGCTGATCTCCCGGCTGTGGGCCGGGCTCGACGACGAGGACCGGGCGGAGTTCCTGCGCAGCCACCGCCATCCGTGGGAGATCCACCGGCACCGGATGGCGCCCGAGACGGCCGAGACCGTCACCCGGCTGCGGACCGCCGGCCGGCTGCGCCTGCACACGGGCGAGGTCACGGCGGCCCGGCGGGACGGCGACGCGCTCGCCGTGACGGTCACCGGCTCCCGGGACCTCCTGGCGGGCTGGGTGGTGGACTGCACCGGCCAGGGACTGCGGACCGCCGAGTCCCGTGACCCCCTGCTCTCCTGCCTGGTCTCCTCCGGTCTTGCCCTGCCCGGCCCGCTCGGGATCGGGCTCGCCACGACCGCCGAGGGGCGGCTGCGGGCCCGGGACGGAGCCGTCGTACCGCTGTGGACGCTGGGCGCGCACCGGCGCGGCGACCTCTGGGAGAGCACCGCCGTACCGGAAATCCGCGAGCAGGCCGCCGCGTTGGCGCGGACCCTGCTGAAATCTCCTTCGACGGCCGTACGTTCGATTGCGCGTGCCGAGCGGGCGCGGCCGGTGCCGGCGCCCGCCCGGCCGGGGGCCACGGTGTGGCTGACCGGGCCGCCCGGCGCGGGCAAGAGCCGCATCGCCGCCGAACTGGCCGCCCGCATGCGGGCCGAGGGCCACCGGGTGGAGGTCCTGGACGGCGGCGAGATCGGCGCGGGTCCCTCGGCGGGGCCCGGCCCCCTGAGCGAGGACCAGGACACGCGGGTGCGGCGGGTCGGCATGGTCGCCGAGGTGCTGGCGCGCAACGGCGTCATCGTCCTGGTGCCGGACTGCGCGCCCGGCCGCGGCGGGCGGGACGGCGTCCGGCTGCGCCACGACCTCGCCCGGCTGCCGTACCTGGAGGTCCACGTCGCCGCGCCGGTGGCGGCCCGCGCCGCCCGCGACGTCACGGGCCTCCTGACCCGGCAGGCGGCGGGCGCGCCGAACGGCCTTCGGGGCGTGACCGGCGTGGACGACCCGTACGAACCGCCGGGCTGCCCGGAGCTGCGTCTGGAGGCCCACCGGGGGACCCCCGCCGAGTCGGCGGACGCCGTGCACGCCCTGCTCACCGAACGGGGGCTGCTCTGAGGGCCCGCGGCACGCCGCGCGCCGGAGCCTGTTCGGTGGTGCCGGACGCGGCTTCCGGCTCGGCCGGACGGCACATACCGGCCAGCGATCGTGGCATATACCGGCCGAAAGGTTGACAAGCCATAACTCACCTGTTTTTCCCTGCGTTTACCTTCATGCGGGCGAGCGCCCGCGATCAAGTCTGGAAGGCAGGGAACCTATGAAACGGGTTACCCGAAACGGTGTGATCGCCCTTGCGGCCGCCTCGGGGGCGATGGCTCTGGCCGGGACGGCGTACGCCGACTCCGCGGCGGACGGGGCCGCGGTCGGCTCGCCCGGGCTGGTCTCCGGCAACGGGATCCAGCTTCCGGTGCACGTCCCGGTGAACGTGTGCGGGAACACCGTGAACGTGGTGGGGCTCCTCAACCCCGCGATGGGCAACAGCTGCGCCAACAAGGGCGGCACCGCCACCGAGGGCGGTGCCACGACGGGGGGCGGGGCCACGGCCGCCGGGGTGGAGAAGGGCTCGCCGGGTGTCGTCTCCGGCAACGGCATCCAGTTGCCGGTCGACCTGCCGGTCAACGTCAGCGGCAACACCGCGAACGTCGTGGGGATCGGCAACCCCGTCTTCGGCA
>NZ_VOGW01000188.1:127755-132149 GCF_007896895.1 Streptomyces misionensis
GTTCCTCGGGGGGACGGTTCCTCATGGTCTGCCTCCCGTCCCGACACGGGTCATGATCTCGCACAGCGCCCGGTCGTCGAAGATGCGTGTGGTCGGTATGCGCACCGTGGTCCGGTGCCGGCCGGTGATCGGGTGGCCGGCCAGGTTGACCCAGTAGCAGCAGTGCCTGAGGTCGAGCCGGTCGTGGCCGGCGCGCAGCCAGTCGTCCTGGGAGCGCGGGACCAGCATCACGACGAGGATCTTGTGCACCGAGACGGGGGTACGGGCGAGCTTGCGCAGGTGCTCGTTGTCGAGGGTGAAGGAGAAGGTGCGGCCCTGGGGGTGGGGGGCGATCTGGTACGTCGCCTTCAGCTGCACCTTGATGGTGACCTCGTCGTCGACGGTGTGGCCGGGCGCGCTGTGGCTGACGTGCCAGTCGATGCCGTTGTCCGGGAAGGGCTGGGACAGCGAGCAGCCGGCCGCGGCGGCGACCGCGTGCAGATAGCCGACCTGCAGTGTCTCCATGCAGGCGGTGGTGGCGAGGGTGCCGCGAAGGGGTTGCGCGCGTTCGGGCAGCAGCCCGCCCCGCTCGGGCTGCAGAGTGGCCATGACCAACAGCCTTCCGAACCAGGACTTTCCTCAGGGCGGGCCGCTGAACTGCAAAGACCCGTACTCCTGTTGTCTCCGTGCGGCGTACGGCGCAAACGGCCCGGGTATCACCAAATGGGCGGAAGACGGAACGTCAGCTGCCCTGGGTGAACGAGGAGTTGGGTTGGGATGACGTACTGGTACGAGGGGCCGCTGGCCGCCTTCGACACGGAGACCACGGGCGTGGACGTCGAGACCGACCGGATCGTGTCGGCCGCCGTCCTCGTCCAGGACGCCCCGGGGACCCTGCCGCGGGTGTCGCGCTGGCTGGTCGATCCGGGGGTGCCGGTGCCGGCCGCGGCGACGGCGGTGCACGGGCTGACGCAGGAGCACCTCCAGCGCAACGGCCGCTGGCCGGCGCCGGTGATGCTGGAGATAGCCGAGCTGCTGGCGGAGCACGCGGCGCGCGGCCGCCCGCTGGTGGTGATGAACGCGCCGTTCGATCTGACGCTGCTGGACCGGGAGTTGCGCCGGCACCGGGCGTCCTCGCTGGAGCAGTGGTTCCCGTCGGTGCCGCTGCGGGTGCTGGATCCGCGGGTGCTGGACAAGCATCTGGACCGCTACCGCAAGGGGCGGCGCACCCTGACCGATCTGTGCGAGCACTACGGCGTGACGCTGGACGGCGCGCACGACGCGGCGGCGGACGCGCTGGCGGCGCTGGAGGTCGTCCGGGCGCTGGGCCGCCGTTTCGCCACCCGGCTCGAACGCCTCTCCCCCGCCGAGCTCCACGCCCTCCAGGCCGACTGGCACGCGGCGCAGGCCCGGGGCCTTCAGGCCTGGTTCGCCCGCAGCGGCTCGGAGGAGACGGTCAGCACGGAGTGGCCGGTGCGACCGGGGCTGCCGGCGGCCGCGTAGGGCACCCGATCGACAGCGTCCCGGTAGCGGAAGAGCCGGTCCGCTGCTGCGGACCGGCTCTCTCCCGGTGGGCGATACTGGGTTCGAACCAGTGACCTCTTCGGTGTGAACGAAGCGCTCTCCCACTGAGCTAATCGCCCGGGAACGCACTGAACAATACAGGTCCCCACGCCGATCCTTCAAACCGCCCGCAGACGGCGCACCAGGCCGCGGTGTCCGGCGCGCATCATCAGGCGGTGGTTGGCGCGGAAGACGGCGCGGCCGGGTACGGCGAGCCGCCGCAGGAGGGGCTTGCGCACATCGACCTCCTGGTCGTACCGGGCGAGCGTCCCGGGCCCCCCGGCGGTGACGGTCCAGCGCGCCCAGCCCTCGATGTCGCCGCTCATGGCGATCTCCAGAACCCCGGCGGCCGGGTCCCGCCGGGTCTCGCGGGCGGTGAAGGTCATGGCGTACGGCAGCGCCGAGCGGATGGTGAGGACGCCGGTGGAGTCGTCGAGCCGGGTCACCGAGCGCACCTGGGGCCACCAGCGGGGGTAGTCCTCGGGCCGCTCCAGCACGGCGTAGACGGCGGCCGGCGGCGCGGGCAGGGGCCACAGGCTGCGAAAGCGGTAGTGGTTCCGGTCCATGCGCGGAGTCTGCCCACGGCCGCACGCCGGGAATGCTGATTCCGACTCAGTTTCTGTTCGAATGTGCCCGGTTGGAGTCCGGGAAATTCTCCGGCCGCATCGCGGACGGGAAATACCGGGCGGCTTTCCGGAAAGTCCCCGCCTTTTCGACCGGTTGCCCGGCGATACGCCGACGGCCCATCCGCTGTTCGCGGATGGGCCGTCGGTCCGGGTGGGCGATACTGGGTTCGAACCAGTGACCTCTTCGGTGTGAACGAAGCGCTCTCCCACTGAGCTAATCGCCCGGGCGCAGGAAGAACATTACCCCATGTCAGGGGGTGCCCCCGACCACGGTCCGCGGCGGTGCGCGGGCCGACGGCGGACGCGGCTCACCGGCGCTCGATCCTCCAGGGCGGGACGAGGCCGTACCGCCACAGGTAGATCGCGCCCAGCACCCCGGCGATCACCACCGCGACCACGGTCAGGGTGAGGGTGCGGCGGCGCACCTCGGGCCGCAGGGCCCGCTGGGCCGCCTCGGTGACCTTGCGCTTGGTCCAGCGCAGCACGAGCTGGGCCCAGACGAACTCGGTGGCCCAGATCGCCATGCCGGCGAAGATCACCACCCACCCGGGTCCGGGCAGCGGCAGCATGAGCACACCGGCGACCACGACGGCGAGGCCGACCACGAAGACGCCCACCTGCCAGCCCCGGTGCAGCAGGCGGCGGGACCGCACGAATTCGGGCGCACGGGAGCCCAGCCCCGACTCGTCACTCCCCGTATTCATACGAACAAACCTACCCGAGTGATTCACATCACCGGAATGGGCGTAGATCCGGTACGAGTTCTCGGCCGGAAGAGTGGCGTAAACACACGCAAAACCCTCAGAGGGGTTTACAACGGCACCGTAGGTGGCATGTCGATTTCGCCGACGTGCGAATCCCCGAGCGCACACTGAGCGAAAGGCCCTGGCGCTTATGAACACCACGGTCAGCTGCGAGCTGCACCTGCGCCTCGTTGTGTCGAGCGAGTCCTCCCTGCCTGTCCCCGCAGGCCTGCGGTACGACACGGCCGACCCCTACGCCGTGCACGCCACCTTCCACACCGGAGCCGAGGAAACCGTCGAGTGGGTGTTCGCCCGCGACCTCCTCGCCGAAGGGCTGCACCGGCCCACCGGTACCGGCGACGTCCGCGTCTGGCCGTCCCGCAGCCACGGTCAGGGCGTTGTCTGCATCGCCCTCAGCTCCCCGGAGGGGGAGGCTCTGCTGGAGGCCCCCGCGCGGGCCCTGGAGTCCTTCCTGAAGCGGACCGACGCCGCCGTGCCGCCCGGCACGGAGCACCGGCACTTCGATCTGGATCAGGAGCTCTCGCACATCCTGGCGGAAAGCTAGCCCGCGGCCCTTCCAAGCAGCCCGGCGCCGTCCACTCGGGGAGACGGCTCGGGCCACACAACCGCATACGGCACGGGCCGGCGCCGTCACCGTGAGCGCTCACGGAAGCGGCGTCGGTCCGCCGGCGCGTCTCGCGCGCTCGCCCCGGCGCGGGAACCCATCGGCCCCCGGAGCCGTTCTCACGGGGAGTCGGGGCCGCGGTGCGCCGGTGCGCCCGGCGCGCTGTCGCTACCATCGGCCAGCATCGGCGGGCGCCCGCCCGTCCCCCAGGCCAGGGAGCGAAACGTGCTGATCACCCATGACACCCGGTGCGCGCTCGATACCGTGGTGGATCTGGTGAACACCGCGCCGGAGGACGAGACGGCGGCGGACGCGCTGTCCGATGTGCCGGCCCTCGCGGATTTCATCCGCAAGCACGAGATCAGCGATGTCGGGGTGCTGTCGGAGGCCGATCTGTCGGGCGTGCGGGAGATCCGGGCGCGGTTCGCGGCGATCTTCGAGGCGGCGGACGCGCGGTCGGCCGCCGGGCTGATCAACGAACTGGTGGCGGCGGCGGGCACCACTCCGCGGCTGACCGACCACGACGGCTACGACTGGCACGTGCACTACTTCGCGCCGGGCGCGTCGGTGGCCGACCATCTCGCCGCCGACTGCGGGATGGCGCTGGCCTTCTTCGTGGTCGCCGGGGAGGAGGAGCGGCTGCGGCGCTGCGAGGCCCCGGACTGTCGGCGCGCCTTCGTGGACCTCTCCCGCAACCGCTCCCGCCGCTACTGCGACAGCCGCACCTGCGGCAACCGCCTCCATGTGGCCGCGTACCGGGCCCGCCGAAAGGAAGCGACGGGCTGACGGCGGGCCCGGTACGCGGCCACATGGAGGCGGTTGCCGCAGGTGCGGCTGTCGCAGTAGCGGCGGGAGCGG
>NZ_VOGW01000189.1:0-5946 GCF_007896895.1 Streptomyces misionensis
GGGCGTCCGCCCGCCGGGGCGGCAACGGCTCGGGCTGCCGGGGCGTCGGGCGACGTCGGTCCCGGCGGGTGGCGCCGGGACGGACGTGTACGGCTCACAGCAACAGCAGGTCGTGCAGCGCAGCCATGAGGATCAGACACCCGATCACCGCTAGGAAGATCATCAGCGGCGGCTGGGAAAGGGCGAAGAGGCACCCGCGCGGCTCGTCCTTCGGCGGCGCGGCCTCGCTCTGTGTCGTATCCACCATCTCGCGGCCGATGATGGCGCACCCGGCAGGCCCTCGGCGATCAACACTCGCGATCTTGCGGGAGTTCGCCGAATCCCGTGATCTCTCGTCCGGCTCGCTTCGGCTGGTGAACGTTTCCGCACGTCCGGGGACCTACTGTGTCGCACCGGCCAGTCATGTGACTGTCATATGCCGTGCTTCTTGAGGATGGCCTCGATGTCGCTGAAGTCGTCACCGGCGGAGGAGGAGCGGGGTGCGGCGGCCGGGCGCCGGTCACCGCGCACGGCCGGTGCGGAGGACGTGGGCGCCGCGACGCCCGGCCGGGTCTCGGGTGCCGCCCGGCGTTCCCTGCCCGCGCCACCGGCCCTGCGGCGCTCGGCCGCGCGGGTGCCGGTGAACAGCAGCCAGGCCGCGCCCAGCACCCCGAAGCCCGCCCAGGCGGTGGGGCTGAAGGCGGTGTCGGCGAGCCAGCCCACGACGCCCGTCATCACCAGGCCGACCGGCACCAGCGAGTAGGCCGCGATGCGGGCCGCCGACAGGAAGCGCCTGCGGTAGGCCGTGACCACCGCTATGCCCAGGCCCGCCGCGGACACGGCGGAGCAGACGGTCTCGGCAATCATCCGGTCCTCCTGGCGGGCTCGGTCGGGGGAAGAGGTGCGCGCGAGGCGCCCCGGCACGGCCGAGGTGCGGCGCTTCGTCCCTTCCATCCTGCACCGCCCGGCCGGCCCGCGGCCACGGTCCGGCCGGACATCAGGGAGATCTCCGGGTCGTCTCCTCCTGCGGTGCCATGGTCGGATTGGGACGGTCACGGACGGCCTGGAAGACTGGGCGCATGAGCGACTCCTCCCCCGCGCGCCCCGACGCCCTCGTCCTCGACGTCTGGTGCGAGCTCCAGTGCCCCGACTGCCGCGCCGCCCTGGACGACGTGCACGCCCTGCGCGCCCGCTACGGCGACCGGCTCGACGTGCGGCTGCGGCACTTCCCGCTGGAGCGGCACCAGCACGCCTTCGCGGCCGCCCAGGCCGCCGAGGAGGCGCAGGCGCAGGGCAAGGGCTGGCCGTACGTGGAGGCCGTCCTGGAGCGGGTCGAGGAGCTGGACCGCGGGGGAGAACCCTTCCTGGTCGAGGTGGCCCGTGAACTCGGGCTGGACGCCGAGGAACTGGACACCGCGCTGATCGACGGCCGGCACATCCTGATCGTGGACGCCGACCAGGCCGAGGGCAAGGCGATCGGCGTGACCGGCACCCCCACCTACGTCGTCGGCGGCGAACGGCTGGACGGCGGCAAGAGCCAGGAGGGGCTGCGCGCGCGGATCGAGGAGATCGCGGACCGGCTCCTCGCCGGCGAGGACGCCTGAGTCCCGGCAGGACCCGCGAGGACGCCTGAGCCCCGCCGGGGCCCGGCCCGGTCCCGCCGCACCGGCGGCTTCTACACCAGCGGCTTCGCCAAGGAGTAGCTCGTCGTCGCGTAGCCGAGGGACTCGTACAGCCGCTCGGCCGGGGTGTTGCCCGCGAAGACGTTGAGGCCCAGCAGAAAGCGGCCGGACTCCAGGGTCTGGCGTTCCGCGAGGAGCATGAGGGTGCGGCCGTGGCCGCGGCCCCGCAGGGCGGCGTCGGCCTCGACGTCGTACACGAACGCCCTGCCCTCCCCCAGGGCGAGCCACAGCGTGCCGGCCCTGGTGCCCTCGTGTTCCAGGACGCTGAAGCGCACGCCCTCGGTCGCGAGTCCGTGCGGCAGCAGCCGCGCGTGGTCGTCGCGGGCCTTGGCGCGGGCGGTCTCCTCGGGGACGCCCCGCTCGGTCCACATGCGGGTGTAGCGCTCGCCCTCGCGGGCCTTCCAGGACGCGAACTCCGCCTCGGTCATGGGCCGCGCGCGACTGCCCGGCGGCAGCTGCGGCGGGGTGGGGCCGAGGCGTTTCTCCATGCCGCGGTTGCGCAGGGTGTAGCCGAGGGCGGCGAACAGGCGCAGCGCGACGTCCCCCGGGGCCGGGACGACGGCCTCGATCTGCCGGCAGCCCCAGCCGCGCGCCACCTCCTCCGCGGCGAGCGCGGCGACCGTGCCCCGGCCGCGGCGCCGGTCGGGCTCGGCGATCGCCAGGTCCTCGACGCGGGCCGTCGAGGACCCGAGGGAGGGCGAGGTGCACAGGCGGATCTCGCCGACGGGGCGGCTGTTCACGCACACCTGGTAGCGGCGCGAGCAGGTGCCGTCGGGGTGCTGCTGGAGCGGCTCGGCCGGCCGCAGGGTGGTGGTCATCACAGGTGTTCTACCCGCGGCGGACGGCCGAGTCAGCACGTACTACGGGATCGCCGGGCTCACGGGTCGAGGTCGTCCCCGGAGCGCTCGTCGAAGACGCGCATCGCCTTGGCGGTCACCGGGCCCGGGGCGCCGGGGAGTTCGCGGTCGTCGACGCGGCGCACGGCCTGGACGTCGCGCAGGGTGGAGGTCAGGAAGATCTCGTCGGCGCGGGTCAGGACGTCCATCGGGAGGTCGGTCTCCCTGGCGCCGGTCCACTCGACGGCCAGGGCGCGCGTGATGCCGGGCAGGCAGCCGGAGGAGACCGGCGGGGTGTGGATCTCGCCGTCCAGGACGACGAAGACGTTGGACCCGGTGCCCTCGCACAGCTCGCCCACGGTGTTGCCGAACAGGGCCTCGGAGGCGCCGTGTTCGCGGGCGCGGGCGAGGGCGACGACGTTCTCGGCGTACGAGGTGGTCTTCAGACCGGTGAGCGCGCCGCGCTCGTTGCGGGTCCAGGGGACGGTGATCACGGCGGTGGTGTCGGGACGGCGGCTGGTCTCGCCGAGGGCGACCACCAGGGTCGGGCCGTGCTCGCCGCGGTCGGAGCCGAGCGGGCCGTGGCCGCCGGTGCAGGTGATCCGCAGCCGGCCGAGGGGCATCGGGTTGGCGGCCAGGACGGCGGCGCAGGCCGCGCGGATCTCGTCGTGGTCGGGGTCGGGCAGGCCGAGGCCCCGGGCCGAGCGGGTCAGCCGGTCCAGGTGCCGGGTGAGGGCGAACGTCCGGCCGTGGGCCGCCTTCACGGTCTCGAAGATGCCGTCGCCGACCGTCAGCCCGTGGTCGAAGACGGAGACCCGTGCGGACTCCGCGTCCCGCAGCCCACCGTCCAGCCAGATCTTCATACGCACGCCTCTCCGCTCTCCTCGTACGCCCCCGACGCTACCCTGAGCAGCCGGGACGCCTTCAGTTCGGTCTCCCGCCACTCCCGCTCGGGGTCCGACCCCCAGGTGATGCCGGCGCCGGCGCCGAAGCGCAGCACGCCCTCGGCCCGGTCCAGCCAGAAGGTGCGGATGCCGACGGCCAGCTCGCCGGTGCCCCGGTCGGCGTCCACCCAGCCGATGCCGCCGCAGTAGGGGCCGCGCGGGACCGGTTCCAGCTCCTCGATGATCCGCAGCGCGCTGGACTTGGGCGCGCCGGTCACCGAGCCGGGCGGGAAGGCGGCGGCGAACAGCTCGGGCCAGCCGGCCCCGGTGCGCAGCTCGCCGCGGACGGTGGAGACGAGGTGGACGAGGCCGGGGTGCTTCTCCACCACGCACAGCTCGGGGACGGTGACGCTGCCGGTGGCGCAGACCCGCCCGATGTCGTTGCGGACCAAGTCCACGATCATCACGTTCTCGGCGTGGTCCTTCTCCAGGAGGTCCGCCTCGGTGCGCCCGGTGCCCTTGATGGGTCCGGACTCCACGGTCCGCCCGTCCCGGCGCAGGAACAGCTCCGGGGACGCGGTGGCGATCTCCACGCCGTGCCCGGGCAGCCGGACGGTGCCGGCGTACGGCGCCGGGTTGCCGCGGGCCAGCAGGGCGGTCAGGGCGTCCACGTCGACGTCCGGGGCGACGGGCGCGCTGAGCACCCGGCAGAGGTTGGCCTGGTAGACCTCGCCGGCCGCTATGGACGCGCGGATCCGGCGCACGCCCGCGGTGTACGCGGCACGGTCCAGGGTGGAGACCCAGTCCGTCACGGCGGGGCCCCGCCAGCCGCCGGGCGCCGGGGCGGGCACCGGCGCCCGGCGCACGTCCGCGAAGCGGGCACAGGTCAGGCGGCCCTCGAAGTCCGCGCACACGGCCCAGAAGCCGCTGGAGTCCAGGGCGGCGGGATCGCTGGTGACGTCGAGGAGGCCGGTTGCGAGGCGGTCGCCGAAGCGGGCCAGCGGGGGCGGTCCGGAAGGGTGGTGGAGCACGTTGCCGAGTCTAGGTCGGGTGTCCGAGGGGTGACCCGGGGATGTCCCGGAGGGGGCCCTGACCACCGCCTGCGCCGGGTGCACCGCAGCACGCTGCGCAAACGCGTTTTTGTACTGGCCCGGGAATCCGCTAGAGTTCAACACGTCGCCGGGACGCGGAAGCGGGCCGGAAACGACAAGCGGACGTAGCTCAGTTGGTAGAGCGCAACCTTGCCAAGGTTGAGGTCGCGAGTTCGAGCCTCGTCGTCCGCTCGAAGGAAGTAGGGGTCGTCCCGATCCCCTACACTCCTGGTGGAGTGGCCGAGAGGCGAGGCAACGGCCTGCAAAGCCGTCTACACGGGTTCAAATCCCGTCTCCACCTCCAAGGACGATTAGCTCAGCGGGAGAGCGCTTCCCTGACACGGAAGAGGTCACTGGTTCAATCCCAGTATCGTCCACTGGATCTTCGGCTCGTCCGGAGATCGGCGGATCCGACGAGGATCCGGACCCCGCGCGATTAGCTCAGCGGGAGAGCGCTTCCCTGACACGGAAGAGGTCACTGGTTCAATCCCAGTATCGCGCACTGACGGTGATCCCCGGATCACGGTCCGCGGACGATTAGCTCAGCGGGAGAGCGCTTCCCTGACACGGAAGAGGTCACTGGTTCAATCCCAGTATCGTCCACACGTCAAGAAGCCCCCGGCCATCTCGTGGCCGGGGGCTTCCGCGTTCCGCCCTGGTGCTGTGGCCGGAAAGGTTTGCCGGTGAACCTTGCAGGTCGCAGCACTCTAGGTCGCAGCGCTCTAGCTGGAGAACAGCATGTGGGTGAAGCTGCGGTGGTGGCGTTCGGGGTGCCCGTGGTGTCCGTGCTCGTAGGGGTGGCCGCCGTACGGGGCGCCCCAGGCGGGCGCGGACGGGGCCGGGTACGGCTGGGCGGCGGGCGGGGCCGGCGGCACCGGCTTGGACCACTGGGACTCCAGCTGGGTCAGGGCCTCCAGCTCGCCGTAGTCGAGGAAGATGCCGCGGCACCCGCTGCACTGCTCGATCTGGACGCCGCTGCGGTTGTACGTCTGCATGGGCGCGTGGCACTTCGGACAGTGCATCGTCGGCTCAACTCCTCGCCGGTCGGTCCTGCTTGGTGGTTCCCCAGGACAGACTCCGTTTCCCGGCGCGTGGTTGCGCCCGGTGGCGGGATTCAGCGGGTCAAGTGGCGTACGGCACGGCCGTCATGCGGGCGCAGGCGCCGACGAGGGCCCGCTCGGCCTCGTCCAGCGGGCGGTGCGCCGTCAGTGCCTTGGTGATCGCCAGGGCGGCCGTCTGCACGGTGAGGGCGCGGGCCGGGACGTCCAGGGCGGGCCAGGGGTCGCCGGCGGCGGGCACGGCCGGGCCGCGGGCCGCCCGGTAGGCGGCGAGGAAGCGGGTCCAGGTGTCGGGCGGCAGGAGCCCGCAGGCGTACCAGGCGGCGGGGCGGGCGAGGTCCCAGGCGGGGACGCCGAGCCCCAGGTCGTCCACGTCGATCAGCCGCCACGGCCCGTCGGGGGCGGGGTGCCGGACG
>NZ_VOGW01000189.1:6216-36660 GCF_007896895.1 Streptomyces misionensis
TCCCCCGACGGTGAACGGCAGCCGCACATAGCCCTCGAACGCGCCGTCCACGCCGAAGCGGGGGCCGGAGGGCACGCGGACGCCGGTGCGTTCGCCCGCCTCGGCGATGCGCGAGCCGGACAGGCCGCCGGCGCGGACCCAGAGGGTCAGGCCCCCCTGCGGGACGGAGAACTCCCAGCCCGGCAGCTCCCGCCCGAGCGCGCTCACCAGCGCGTCCCGGTTCTCGCGGGCCTGCGCCCGCCGCAGGGCGACCGCCTGCTCCCAACCTCCGGTGCTGAAGAGCCAGTTGACGGCCAGCTGCTCCAGCACGGGGGTCCCGAGATCGGCGTACGCCCGCGCGGCGACCAGGCTGCGGACGATGTCCGGCGCCGCCCGCACCCACCCGATGCGCATCCCGGCCCAGAACGCCTTGCTGGCCGAGCCGACCGTGATCACCGTGGAGCCCGCCGGGTCGAACGCGCACACCCGGCGCGGCATCCGTCCGTCCCCCAGCTCCTCCTCGAGCCACAGCTCGCTCATCGTCTCGTCGGCGACCAGCACCGTGCCCGCCGCGCGCGCCGCGTCCACCAGCCGGCGCCGCTGGTCCTCGTCGGCCAGTGCCCCGGTGGGGTTGTGGAAGTCGGCGACCACATAGGCGAGCCGCGGCGCGGCCTCCCGCAGCACCTGCCGCCAGCGGTCCACGTCCCAGCCGGTCAGCCCCTCCCCCATCGCCACCGGCACCAGCCGGGCGCCCGCCTCCCGCATCAGCTGGAGGATGTTGGCGTAGGAGGGCGACTCCACGGCGATCCGCTCGCCGCGCCCCCCGAAGAGGTGGCAGATCGCGTCGATGGCGCCCATCGCGCCGGTGGTCACCATGATCTGCTCGGGCATCGTGGGGATGCCGCGCGCGGTGTAGCGCTCGGCGATCATCGCGCGCAGGGCGGGCAGCCCGGCGGGGTAGTCGCCGTGCGTGTGGGCGTACGGCGGCAGTTCCTCCAGGGCGCCCTGCACCGCGCGGGTGAGCCAGGGTTCGGGCGCGGGCAGGGAGGCGCAGCCCAGGTCGATCATCGAGCCCAGGGCCTCCGGGGGCAGCGGCTCCAGGCCGCGCGCGGGCACCGGGTTGCCCGCCGGTACGGCGGTCCAGCTGCCCGCGCCGCGCCGGGACTCCAGGAAGCCCTCGCCGCGCAGCGCCTCGTAGGCGGCGGCGACGGTGGTGCGGCTGACGGAGAGGGCGAGGGCCAGCTCGCGCTCGGCGGGCAGCCGGGCGGCGACCGGCACGCGGCCTTCGAGCACCAGCAGCCGGATGCCGTCGGCCAGCGCCCGGTAGGCGGGCGGGCGGCGGGTACCGGGGCCGGCCGGCCGCTCCTGCTGGGAGTTGAGCAGCCGGGCGAGCTGCGCGGCACCCACTGCCGAGGTCCACTGCGCCATAAAGATCAGTCCACCTTCCCCGAATTGGCCATGGATGGCGTTTCCCCTCAAGCCACAGAGTGACATGCATCAGTCCACCGCCACCATCCAGGGGGTACGTCGTGTCCGCTCATGGGCATATAGGTCGTCGCTTGGTCCAGCTCTACGCGGGGCTCGCGCTCTACGGCGCGAGTTCCGCCCTGCTCGTCGCCTCGGGCCTCGGTCTGGAGCCCTGGAACGTGCTGCACCAGGGGCTCGCCAAGCTGACCGGGCTGAGCATCGGCGAGGTCTCGATCACCGTGGGCGCGGCCGTACTGCTGCTGTGGATCCCGCTGCGCCAGCGCCCGGGCCTCGGCACCGTCTCCAACGTCTTCGCCGTCGGCCTCGCCCTGGACGGCACCCTCGCGCTGCTGCCGGACCCCCGCTCCCTGGTGGTGCGCGGCCTGTTCCTGCTCGCCGGCATCGTGCTCAACGGCGCGGCGACCGGCCTGTACATCGCGGCGCGCTTCGGCGCGGGGCCGCGCGACGGACTGATGACCGGGCTGCACCAGCGCACCGGACGCTCGATCCGGCTGATGCGCACGGCCGTCGAGGTGACGGTGGTGGCCACCGGGTTCGCGCTCGGCGGCACCATCGGCGTGGGCACCGTGCTGTACGCCGTGACCATCGGCCCGCTGGCCCAGCTCTTCCTGCGGGTGTTCGCCCTGCCCGCGGCGGCGGGCGGCAGCACGATCGTTGCCGCGAGTACACCTGAACGAGCGATACTGCGTCCGTGACCACCGCGATCCGCCACCCCTATCTCGACCATCCCGGCCCCATCCCCTTCGCCCACCGCGGCGGGGCCGCCGACGGGGTGGAGAACACCGAGGTGCAGTTCCGCCGCGCGGTGGAGACGGGCTACCGGTATCTGGAGACCGATGTGCACGCCACGGCGGACGGCCGGCTCGTCGCCTTCCACGACGCGACGCTGGACCGGGTCACCGACGGCGCGGGCCGGATCGCCGACCTGCCCTGGGCGCAGGTGCGCCGGGCACGCGTGGGCGGCCGTGAACCGGTGCCGCTGTTCGAGGAGTTGCTGGCGGCCTTCCCCGAGGCCCGCTGGAACGTCGACGTCAAGGCGGAGCCCGCGCTGCGACCGCTGCTGGAGCTGATCGAGCGGACGGACGCCTGGGACCGGATCTGCGTGGGCTCCTTCTCGGAGGCGCGGGTGATGCGCGCCCAGCGGCTGGCCGGCCCGCGCCTGGCCACCTCCTTCGGCACCCGCGGGGTGCTGAACCTGCGGCTGCGCTCCTGGGGGCTGCCGACCGCGGTGCGCCGCTCCGCCGTGGCCGCGCAGGTGCCCGTGGCCCAGTCGGGCGTGCCGGTGGTCGACCACCGTTTCCTGCGCACCGCCCATGCGCACGGCCTCCAGGTCCACGTGTGGACGATCAACGATCCGGAATCCATGCACCGGCTGCTGGACCTGGGGGTGGATGGCATCATGACCGATCACATCGACATGTTGCGCAAGGTCATGGAAGAGCGCGGCGTCTGGTTCTGAGCGACCCGGCGCGGCCGGCCGAGCCTTCGCAGGGGAGCGCGGAAGCGAGGGCACGGGTGGGCACGGACACCGTGCGCGCGGGGGTGGCGGACGAGACCGCCGACCTCCGGCGCCAGCAACGAGGGTGGTACTTCTACGACTGGGCGTGCTCGGTCTATTCGACGAGTGTCCTGACCGTTTTCATCGGCCCCTATCTGACGTCGGTCGCCGAGCACGCCGCGGACGCCGACGGCTATGTGCACCCGCTGGGCATACCGGTGCGGGCGGGGTCGTTCTTCGCCTACTCGGTGTCGCTCTCGGTGATCCTGGCCGTGGTGGCGATGCCGCTGGCGGGCGGCGCGGCGGACCGCACGGGCCGCAAGAAGCCGCTGCTCGCGGCGGCGGCGTACACCGGGGCGGCGGCCACCACGGGCATGTTCTTCCTCGACGGCGACCGGTATCTGCTCGGCGGGGTGCTGCTGGTCGTGGCCAACGCGGCGGCGGCCGTCGGCGCGATGCTCTACAACTCCTATCTGCCGCAGATCGCCGCGCCCGAGGAGCGGGACGCGGTCTCCTCGCGGGGCTGGGCCTTCGGCTACGGCGCGGGCTCCACGGTCCTCGTCGCCGATCTGGTGCTGTACTCGGCGCACGACTCCTTCGGCCTGACCCAGACCCAGGCGGTGCGCATCTGCCTGGCCTCGGCGGGCCTGTGGTGGGGCGCCTTCACCCTCGTACCGCTGCGCCGGCTGCGCGACCGGCGCACGGGGACGGCGGCCGCGCCCGCCACGGGGCTGCGGCAGCTCGCCTCGACGGTGCGGGACATGCGCCGGCATCCGCTGACACTGTCCTTCCTGCTGGCGTACCTGGTCTACAACGACGGCATCCAGACGGTGATCTCCCAGGCGTCGGTCTACGGCTCCCAGGAACTGGGGCTCGGGCAGTCCACACTGATCGTCGCGGTGCTGCTGGTACAGGTGCTGGCGGTGGCGGGGGCGCTGACGATGGGGCGGCTGGCGCGGACGTACGGCGCCCAGCGCACGATCCTCGGCTCGCTGGTGGCCTGGACGATCACGCTGGCCGCCGGGTACTTCCTGCCCGCGAAGGCACCGGTCTTCTTCTTCGTGCTGGCCGCCGGGATCGGCCTGGTGCTGGGCGGCAGCCAGGCGCTGTCCCGGTCGCTGTTCTCCCATCTGGTGCCGCCGGGCAAAGAGGCCGAGTACTTCTCGGCGTACGAGCTCAGCGACCGGGGAATGAGCTGGCTGGGTCCGCTGCTGTTCGGCGTGACCTACCAGCTCTCCGGCAGCTACCGCTCGGCGATCATCTCCCTGGTGGCGTTCTTCGCCATCGGCTTCGTGCTGCTGGCCCGGGTCCCGGTGCGGCGCGCGATCGCCGCGGCGGGCAACCCGGTGCCGGAGAGGATCTAGCGCGGATTTAGCGCTCGGCACGAAAGGGCGGTAGTGTAACCGTTTGGCCTGCCAGGCGTACCGTTACTGCGCGTCAAAGATGCCGAAACGCTGGGTGACATCTGCTAGCAGATGTGACAAACCGGGCGCCTGTGGGTAGAACAAGGGGCGGCTACGACGGCGACGCATGACCCGGAACGGGAATCTTTACCGCCGACCGGACGTTGACCGGATGACGACGACAGCGACACCTGTCCTGTGGGCGACAAGCCCGGGAGGCACGATTCATGAGTGAGCGAGCTCTTCGCGGTACGCGCCTCGTGGTGACCAGCTACGAGACGGACCGCGGCATCGACCTGGCCCCGCGCCAGGCCGTGGAGTACGCATGTGAGAAGGGGCACCGCTTCGAGATGCCCTTCTCGGTCGAGGCGGAGATCCCGCCGGAGTGGGAGTGCAAGGTCTGCGGGGCCCAGGCACTCCTGGTGGACGGCGACGGCCCGGAGGAGAAGAAGGCCAAGCCCGCGCGCACCCATTGGGACATGCTGATGGAGCGGCGCACCCGTGAGGAGCTCGAAGAGGTCCTCGAGGAGCGTCTGGCCGTGCTGCGCTCGGGGGCGATGAACATCGCCGTGCACCCCCGGGACAGCCGCAAGTCGGCATAGCGGGCAGGCCGCGAGCGCACCTGTGCGACAGCGGGCGCCGTACGTTCTCGTACGGCGCCCGCTGTCTGCTGTGTCCGGGCCCGGCCGGGCGTCACCGCCGGGCGGGCGCGCCCTGACGGAAGCGCCGGTGCAGGGCGTGGACCTGATCGGCCAGTTCGGGGACGGGCCCCTCGACCCGCGCGCCGGGGAGGATGTCCCGGATCGGCAGGAGGCGCACCGGCGCGGGCGGAACGCCCAGTTCCGTGAGCCATCCCTCCAGCTGCTCCGTGGAGCAGATGAAGACGATCCGGCCCAGGCCGACCCAGCCGTGGGCGGCCGAGCACATCGGGCAGTGCTCGCCCGAGGTGTACACCGTCGCCGCCGCGCGTTGGCCGGGCGACAGGTGCTCGGCGGCCCACCGGGCGATGGTGAACTCGGGGTGGCGCGTGTGGTCGCCCCGGCCGACGCGGTTGCGGTCCTCGAACAGGACGGTGCCGTCCGCCCCGACCAGCACGGAGCCGAAGGGTTCGTCACCGGCTTCGAGCGCCTCCTCGGCCAGCTCCACGCACCGGCGCAGATGGGCCGCCTCGTCGTCCTTCATCGCATGTCTCCCGTATCGCTGTTCACTCGCCGAGCAGGTCCCGCCAACGGGGCGGGGGTCACCGCCTACCGGGTCAGCGGGGGGCGCTGCTCGTCCGGCCCGCGGTGGCCGTCCTCGCGGATGACCTCGCCCGGCACCACCTTGCCGTCGGGCCGGTGCATACGGGCCTGCTGGAAGACGTCGCCCAGGCTGCCCGGCGCGGCGGCGCGCAGCCGCTTCTCCAGGGTGTTCTCCGTGAAGCGGCTCACGGCCTTCTGGACCGGCGGGAGCAGCAGGAGCAGACCGGCCGCGTCGGAGACCAGGCCTGGGATGAACAGCAGCAGTCCGGCGAGCATCGTCAGCCCGTTGCCACCGCCGCGCTGGGGCGAACCACCGCGCTGCAGCGCCTCGTTGAGGTTGCGGAAGGCGCGGCGGCCCGCCCGTTTGATCACCACCGAGCCGGCCACGACGCCCGCGACCAGCAGCAGGAACACGGCCGGTCCGCCCGCCGCGTCCGCGACCAGGGTCAGCAGCCAGATCTCCAGCACCAGCCACGCGGCGATCGCCAGTGGCAGGTACCTGCGCAGCCGGGAGCGCCGGGGCCGGGCGGTGTACGGGGAGGTCGGAGCGCCTGTCGTCATACCCCCAGTGTGCCTGGGCGCGGCTCAGCGCCGGATAAGGGGTGGATCGGCCGGCCTCCGACCGACGGTCACTTGTCCTTGTCCTTGTCCTTGCCCTTGAGCTTGGCGACCCGGTCCCCGGCGCCCCACGCGGTGACCCGCCACAGCGCCTCGACCAGGATGTCCTTGCTCATCTTCGAGTCGCCCAGCTCGCGCTCGACGAAGGTGATCGGCACCTCGACCACGTGGTAGCCGGCCTTGACCGCGCGGCGGGCGAGGTCGACCTGGAAGCAGTAGCCCTGCGAGGCGACCTCCTCCAGGCCCAGCCCCTTGAGGGTCTCGGCGCGGAAGGCGCGGTAGCCGCCGGTGATGTCCCGCAGCGGCAGATCGAGGGCGAGGCGCGAGTAGAGGCTGCCGCCGCGGGAGATGAACTCGCGGGACTTGGGCCAGTTGACCACCCGGCCGCCGGGCACCCAGCGGGAGCCGAGCACCAGGTCGGCGCTCTTGAGGGCGGTGAGCAGCCGGGGCAGCTCCTCGGGCTGGTGGGAGCCGTCGGCGTCCATCTCGACCAGGACGCCGTAATCGTGCTCCAGGCCCCAGCGGAAGCCCGCGAGGTACGCGGCGCCCAGGCCCTCCTTGCCCTTGCGGTGCATCACCCGGACGTTCTCGTCCTCGGCGGCCAGCTCGTCGGCGAGCTTTCCGGTGCCGTCCGGGCTGTTGTCGTCCGCGATCAGCACGTGCGCCTCGGGAACGGCCTTCCGCACCCGGCCGACGATCTTCTTGATGTTCTCCGCCTCGTTGTAGGTCGGGATGATCACCAAGGCCGTGCCGAGCGGACCGAACTGCCTCCCCTGGGCCTTGGCCTCGAGGGTCCCGTCGCCGTCGTTCACTGCTGCCCCTTCTGGTCGTACGCAGGCGTCCACCATAGTGGCCGCCGCCTGGGAAGACGTGACAGCTCGTGCTTATGGTGGTGTCGATTGCACAAGAGTGGGGTAAGAACGCTTTTTTCGGCACCTTCGCGCCGCGTTCTGGCCACGTTCTTTTCCTGTTCCGACTGTTCGGATGGTTCCTGGGCCGGACGGGTTCCCTCTGCCGTGCTACGGATGGGGGCCCGGCGCCCTTCGGGCCGACCTGGGACCCGCTGGCTGCGGATCGACCGAGAGCCGTTGTCTACTGAGCCCGGGCCCCACCCGGGTCACACCTGGCCGGCCGGTTGGAACGCTTCCTGCCGGCGCGGGCGCTGAGCCTGGCTGCCAGTGGCGGTGCCCCGGTGCGAGGCGCCGTCCCTGACCCAGCGGCGCGGCGAGGAGTTGCGCGAACGCTCCCCGGTCGGGCGTCCGGTGGTGGACTCGGACGAACCTACCGGCCCCTCGCTGCCGACTGTCAACAGCCCGCTGAGCTGCGCGGACACCGGGGCGTTCGGGAGCGGTGCGGAGGATGCGCAGGTCGCGCGAGGAGGCGGCGGCGACCGGGGGCCGCCGCGCCGCTCCCGGAGATCACTCGCCCGGCCGTACGAAGACCGTCCGGCCGCCCACCACGGTGCGCAGACAGCGCGGCAGTTCACCGCCCGGGGTGAGGTCGGGCAGGCCGGGGGTGCCGGAGCGCGGGTCGGTCGACCAACGGGCCACCCGGTCGTCGGGGGCCTGCACGACCAGCTCACCGGTGCGCCAGACGGCGAAGTCGGCGGGCGCGCCCGGGACCAGGGTGCCCGCGTCGTCGCGGCCGATCGCCCGCCAGCCGCCGCGGGTGTGCGCGGTGAAGGCGGCGCGCACGGAGACGCGGTGCTCGGGGGTGTGGTGGAAGGCGGCGGCGCGGACCGTGCCCCACGGGTCGAGCGGGGTGACGGGGCTGTCGGAGCCGAACGCCAGCGGGACACCGGAGCGCAGCAGGGCCGCGTACGGGTTGAGGGTGCGGGCCCGCTCGGCACCGAGCCGGCGGGCGTACATGCCGTCCTCGCCGCCCCACAGCGCGTCGAAGGCGGGCTGCACGGAGGCGATCAGCCCCAGCTCGGCGAAGCCGGCCACGGTCTCGGGGGTGAGCATCTCGGCGTGTTCGACGCGGTGCCGGGCGGCCCGGACACGGGCCAGGCCGACCTTCTCGGCGGCGGCGCGCACGCCCTCGACCACGGCGGCCACGGCGGCGTCGCCGATGGCGTGGAAGCCCGCCTGGAGGCCCGCCTCGGTGCAGGCGATCACATGGGCGGCGACGGCGTCGGCGTCCAGGTAGGCGGTGCCGCTGTGACCGGCGTCGGCGTACGGCTCGTGCAGGCAGGCGGTGTGCGAGCCCAGCGCGCCGTCGGCGAAGAGGTCGCCCGCCGCGCCGATCGCGCCCAGCTCGCGGGCCTTGTCGACGTCCTGTTCGGCCCAGTAGCCGATGACGCGGGGGCCGGGCAGCTCGCGGGCGACTTCCAGCAGGCCGGTGAAGTCGTCCTCGGAGGAGATCTGCGGGCCGCCGCACTCGTGCACCGAGCCGATGCCGAGGGACGCCGCGTGCGCCAGGGCGGTGCGCTGGGCCTCCGCGCGCTGGGCGGGGGTGATGGCGGCGAAGGCGGCCTTGCGTACGGCGTGGTGGGCGTCCCGGGTGAGCGGGGCGTCCGCGCGGGGCAGCTCGCCGCCGACGAGGTCGAGCAGGGCGGTGGTGACGACGGCCGAGTGCGCGTCGATGCGGGAGAGGTACAGGGGGCGGCCGCCGGTGGCCTCGTCCAGCTCCGCGCGGGTCGGCGGACGGCCGCCGGGCCAGCGGGCGGCGTCCCAGCCGTGGCCCAGCAGGACGCGGTCGGCGGGGCGGGCGGCGGCGAACGCGCGGACCAGGGCGAGCGCGGCGTCCAGGGAGGGGGCGCCGCTCAGGTCGAGGCCGGTCAGGGCGAGGCCGGTGGCGGTGGTGTGCACATGGGCGTCGGTGAAGGCCGGGGTGACCAGGGCGCCGTCGAGGTCGATCACCTCGTCCACGCCGTCGGCGAAGGCGTCCGCGGCGCCCTCGGAGCCGACCCAGGCGACATGACCCGCCTCCACGACCATGGCGGTCGCGAAGGGGTCGGCGGGGCTGTGCACCTCGCCGCGGCGGAGGAGGAGGGTACGGTCACTCATAGGCGACAGTTTCCCTCCTGCGCCGGGCGGCGTCGCACCTGGGGCCCGCTCGACGGCGCGCCCGGCGGGGTGCGCCGGGCGCCGGCCTCACAGCTGCGGCGGGCGTGCCTCGTACGGGGTCGACAGGACCACCGTCGTACGCGTCGACACTCCCGCCAGGCTCCGCAGACGGGCCAGCAGTTCCTCCAGTTCGTGCGGGGTCGCCACGCGGACCTTCAGGATGTAGTTCTCGTCGCCGGCGACGCTGTGGCAGGCCTCGATCTCGGGGACGCCGGCCAGGCGGTCCGCGATGTCGTCGGGGGCGCTGGGGTCGAACGGTTTCACCGAGATGAACGCGGTGAGCGACAGTCCGACCGCCTCCGGGTCGACCACCGCGGCGTAGCCGCGGATGACGCCACGCTGTTCGAGCCGGCGCACCCGCTGGTGCACGGCCGACGTGGACAGGCCCGTGGCCTTGCCCAGGTCTGTGTAGCTCATCCGCCCGTCCTTGACGAGCAGCTGCACGATCTGACGATCCAGCTCCTCCATGGCGCCAAAACCTACAGGGCGGTCGATCCCCGCGGACAGCCGACGGGCGTCCGCGGGCATCCGCACGTGGCATGTGACGAAGGACACACGGTTCGAACAGGCTCCGTGATGTTCTCGTGATTACCGCCGAGACCGGACGGGAAGTGCTTGGTGTGGTCGAGGCCGCCGCGCCTTTCACGGCCCAGCCTTAGGGGGAGAATCCCATGCAGAGTGTCAAGCGCCCTGGTCGATCCGCGTCCAAGCGGCAGCAGCCGGTGGTCGAGCCCGAGCCGGAGGGCGTCGAACCCGACGCCTTCGAGGACGAGCTGGACGCCTACGACACCTTGGAGATGTACCGGGTGATCTGCCCGGACTGCGCGCAGCCGATCGCGCTGCTGGCGGACGAGGAGGTCCTGCCGGAGCACGCGCTGTGCGCCTCGCCGTGGAACCCGTTCGGGCTCACGGTGTGTGCGGGCACGGGCCGTGCGGCCACCGACGCCCGCCCCGCGGACGAGTCCGTCACGCCGCAGGAGCAGGACACCGCCCTGCTGCTGACGCTCCCGCAGGGGCTGAACTGGCGGACGCAGCCCTTCTCGCACGTCGGCGGCCCGGGCTCACGCCCGATCCGGGTGCCGGAGATGCGCCGCCGGGCCGCCTGAGCCCGCGCGCACCGACGCCGATACGGGCGGGCGGCGCCCCGCGCGCCCGCCGGCACCCCTGACAGTTGCCGGACGACAGCGCCGTACGCGTGGTCCCGCGTCCGGCGTCACCGCGCCGGACGCCGAGCCTCAGCGCCGTGCCGTGGTCCCGCACCCGGCGCCGCCCGGCCACCCCGGTCGCCGGGCGTCGACGTCATGGCTCACGCCCCGCACCCGGCGTCACCGGGCAGGACCCCTCCGTCCACCACGACCGCCACGCGACCGGACCCGCCGAGGCCGCACCCGTCCAGCGGGCGGCGACCCGTGTGCCCACCGGTGCGTCCAGTGAGGCCCCGCCCCACCCGGTCACCGGGCCTCGGCGCCGTGCCCCGTCTCCCGTGCCCGGACCAGGCAGAATCCACTCGGCCAGAACCGCGGGGTCGGTTCAGCGGGCCTCCGGGCCCGCCACATGGCGGGCGATGACCATCCGCTGGATCTGGTTGGTGCCCTCGACGATCTGGAGCACCTTGGCCTCGCGCATCAGGCGCTCGGCGGGGAAGTCGGCCGTGTAGCCGTACCCGCCGAGGATCTGCACGGCGTCCGTGGTGACCTTCATGGCGGTGTCGGTGCAGTGCAGCTTGGCCATGGCGGCCTGCTTGGCGAACGGCCGGCCGGCGTCGCGCAGCCGGGCCGCCGCGAGGTACAGGGCGCGCCCGGCCTCGATCTGGGTGGCCATGTCGGCGATCATGAAGCGCAGGCCCTGGAAGTCGGCGATGGGCCGGCCGAACTGCCGCCGCTCGGTCGCGTAGGCGACCGCCTCGTCCAGCGCGGCCTGGGCGACGCCGATGGCGCAGGCGGCGATGCCGAGCCGCCCGGAGTCGAGCGCGGACAGGGCGATGGTGAAGCCCTGGCCCTCCTCGCCGATGCGCCGTTCGTCGCCGACGCGGACGCCGTCGAAGTGCACCTGGGCGGTGGGCGAGCCCTTCATGCCCATCTTCTTCTCCGGCGCGGCCGCGCTCAGTCCGGGCGCGTCACCGGGCACCAGGAAGGCGGTGATGCCGCGCGGGCCGTCCTCGCCGGTGCGGGCCATCACGGTGTAGAAGTCGGCGACGCCGCCGTGGGTGATCCAGGCCTTGGTGCCGTCGATCACCCAGTCGTCTCCCTCGCGGACCGCCTTGGTGCGCAGCGAGGCGGCGTCGGAGCCGGAAGAGGGCTCGGACAGGCAGTAGGCGCCGAGCAGGTCGCCGCCGAGCATCGCGGGCAGGTACTCCACCTGCTGCTGCTTGCTGCCGTATTCGGCCAGGGCGTAGGAGGCGAGGGTGTGCACGCTGAGGCCGAGGCCCACCGTGAGGCGGGCGGCGGCCAGTTCCTCCAGGACCTGGAGGTAGACCTCGTAGGGCTGGTCGCCGCCGCCGTACTCGGCGTCGTACGGCAGGCCGAGCAGGCCCGATTCCGAGAGCAGGGTGAAGACCTCGCGCGGGAAGCGGCCGGCGTCCTCCTCCTCGGCGGCCTTCGGCGCGATCTCGCGCCGGGCTATCTCGCGGACGAGCGCGAGCAGATCCCTCGCCTCTTCCGTCGGCAGTTGACGCTCCACCGGCTGCGGTTCGCGGTCGGACATGGCGTCGGTCTCCTCCCTGGTCGGGAACCGGCGGCACGGCCCGCGGGTGGGGGCGGCTCCGCCTGGTCATTCCGGTGCGGCCACGGGTGTCCGCTCCCGGGTCTCGGGAGCTGCTGACCAGCGGCTGTGCGCTGAGTATGCCCGATCAGCGGACTCCCGTCACCAGTTAACGACCGCTCACTCGAAGATTCCAGCCGGGACGTTCCGAGGCCCCCGTCCCAGGGCCCGCGAGGGCCGGAACGCCAAGGGATCGGGGGCCCGAAATTGGTTCGCACCATTGACCGCACTGGTCTAGTCCTCCTACTGTTCATGACCAACGCTTTACCGCGTTCATGCCAATCGGCGCGCGTTCCCTCACCCCCACGAGGAGACACCCGATGCACATCCCCCACGGTTCCCGTCCCCGGACGTTCCTCTCGGCCGCCGCTGCCGCCGCCCTCACGGCGGGGCTGCTGGCCGGCGCCGGCACCGCCACCGCGGTCTCCCCCACCAGCCCCCAGGTCCAGGCCGGCTCCAAGGTCGTCGGCTACTTCACCGAATGGGGCACCTACGACCGCAAGTACTTCGTCAAGAACATCGAGACGTCGGGCTCGGCGGCGAAGCTGACCCACATCAACTACGCCTTCGGCAACGTCACCGGCGGCAAGTGCGCGATGGGCGACTCCTACGCGGCCACCGACCGGGCCTACACCGCGGCCGAGTCCGTGGACGGCACCGCCGACACCTGGGACCAGCCGCTGCGCGGCAACTTCAACCAGCTGCTGAAGCTGAAGAAGAAGCACCCGAACCTGAAGATCCTGTGGTCCTTCGGCGGCTGGACCTGGTCCGGCGGCTTCGGGGAGGCCGCGAAGAACCCGGCCGCCTTCGCCCAGTCCTGTTACGACCTGGTGGAGAACTCCAAGTGGGCGGGCCTCTTCGACGGCATCGACATCGACTGGGAGTACCCGAACGCCTGCGGCAACACCTGTGACAGCAGCGGGCGGGAGGCGTTCCGGGACGTCCTGGCGGCGCTGCGCGCCAAGTTCGCCGGCAAGCTGGTCACCGCGGCCATCAGCGCGGACGCCACCAGCGGCGGCAAGATCGACGCCGCCGACTACGCGGGCGCGGCGCAGTACGTCGACTGGTACAACCCGATGACGTACGACTATTTCGGCGCCTGGGACGCCAAGGGCCCGACCGCCCCGCACTCCCCGCTGAACTCCTACAGCGGCATCCCGAAGGCCGACTTCAACACCTCGGCCACCATCGCCAAGCTGAAGGGCCTCGGCGTCCCGGCCTCGAAGCTGCTGCTGGGCATCGGCTTCTACGGCCGCGGCTGGACCGGCGTCACCCAGGCGGCGCCCGGCGGCACGGCGACCGGACCGGCGGCGGGGACGTACGAGCAGGGCATCGAGGACTACAAGGTGCTCAAGACCAAGTGCCCGGCGAACGGCACGGTGGGCGGCACCGCCTACGCCAAGTGCGGCGGCGACTGGTGGAGTTACGACACCCCGGCGACCATCGCCACGAAGATGGCGTACAAGAACCAGCAGGGCCTGGGCGGCACCTTCTTCTGGGAGCTCAGCGGCGACACGGCGAACGGTGAGCTGATCAAGTCGATCGGCTAGGTTCTTTCGTCTGGATCGGGCCGGATCAGGCCCCGCGAGCCCGGCCTGATCCGGACGAGTGGCCCTCGGCCAGGGGTCAGAGCAGGTGCAGCTGGGTCACGAGCATCGCGATCACCATGACGAGGACCCAGCCCGTCAGATGCTCGACGATCTTCGGGCCGTGGTCCTGGGGGCCGCCGGTGCGGGCGCGGGTGGCGGTGGCCGGGTGTGCGGTCATGCTGGTACTCACAGAGGTCGGACGTACAGAGCGGTCCCCCCACCCGTTCGTCCACCTTGCCACCCGCGACGGCGTTCGCGGCGATGAGCTTGGTCACACGGTCAGCGCACGCCCACCGCGGCCAGGGCCTTGCGCTGGTGGGCGCTCGGGTGGGCCGGGAAGTAGAGGTAGCAGACGCCTCCGGTGCCGGACGCCACGGCACCGGAGGCGTTGTACCGCTTGGTCCTCAGCCAGATGTTCTCGAATTCTCGCCGCCGGTAGACCCGGCGTACGGCGTCGTCGCTCGGCGAGGCCGGGTCGTTGGCGATCACATCGCCGTCCGCGGTGAAGCCGATCACGGTCATCAGGTGGCCCGAGGTGCCGTAACCCGCCCCGGTCAGCTCGGTCTTCAGGAACGACTGGGACGTTATGGCCGGGATGCCGGCCGCGATCAGCGTCTCCAGGTCGGCCAGCGAGGCAAGCCGGGTGATCACGCCCTGGAGGTCCTTGAAGGTGGCCGCGTAGGCGGCGTTGAACGGCCAGTTGCCGCAGCCCTGGTACTGGTAGTCGTACGTGTAGCGGGCGGCGGCGTCCACCTGCGGGTCGGCGTAGGACGGGTCGACCCAGGAGAGCTGGTCGGGGCCGAGCCGGCCGCCCCAGTACTCGATGATCATCTGTGACGAGGTGGGGCTGCACCAGGCCTCGCCGCCGTTGTCGTACTGCGGGTACTGACCCTTGTGGATCTCCTGCGAGTAGCGCGGCACCACCAGTTCCTGGGCGAGACCGGGCGTGGAGGCCGGGACCGTGAAGCGGTCCGGGATGTCCGAGCCCATCGCGCCGAGCCGCCAGACGGTCGGGGTGAGCCGGGTGCCCGGCCTGCGGTACAGCGTCAGGCGCAGCCGGTAGGAGACCAGGCGCAGTCCGGTCGAGGCGTCGTCGATGGCGAAGGTGTCGGTCCAGATGCTGCTCTTGCCGTCGCGCTGCCCGTCCACCGAGGTCCGCTTGATGTCCTGGTCGCCGGCCGCCCAGCGGCCCATCACGTACCAGGGGGTGTCGGTGCCGTCCGAGTAGGCGCCGCACAGCTCCACCTGGATCCACGTGCCCTCGGGGGTGTGCGCGTTCCAGGAGGAGATGACCTCGGTGGCCGGCACCGCGAGGCGGTGGCGGGGGGAGGTCCAGGTGGCGTACTCCCATGGGGCGGTGGTGCCGGTGTGCGGGTCGGTGTAGTCGGTGCTGCCCGCCGGGGCGGCGAGCACCAGACCGGGGCGGTGCCCGGAGACGGCGCGGGTGCCCTGGGAGGTGCCGCCGCGCCATTCGCTGTACGTGGTCCAGGCGTGGTAGTCGACCGGGCGGCCCCCCGTCCGGCCGGGGTCGTCGGCGTCGGCGGCCGGGTCGGGCCGGCCGGCCGCCGCGGCGGGCGCGGTGCCACCGGCCACCGCCGCGGCGACCGCGGCGGCGATGACGGTTCTGCGGGACGGCTGTTGGGCTCTGCTCATGGGCGCGACTACCCCCAGGTGTCCGGAGTGCTGGCTGGATCATGTGCACGTCGTGGGCCAACTATGGAACAGCCGCAGGGCCCCGGCCAGCACTTGGGCGGATGCCGCGCCATGATTATTGGTCTGGACCGGTGGTGGGGGGCGCCGAGGCCCCGGCCCCGGCACCGCAACGGTGCCGGGGCCGGGGCCTCGTGGCGGTGGGTCAGATGAGGTCCATGGCCGCGATCTCGTCGGGGCGGCCGTAGCTGATGGGCCCCTGGAAGCGGCGGCGGGCGGTGGCGAACCACCAGACGGTCGCCACGAGCAGGACGATCGCCAGCGCGATGGGCGCGTAGTTGAAGGAGCCCGCGGTGATCGGGGAGGCCTGGGGCAGCATGAACAGGATGCTGCTGAGCGCGATCCAGACCACGGCCAGCCAGCCGACCGGCTTGCCCCAGCGGCCCAGGTGCCAGGGGCCGGGCTGGAAGGCGTCGCCGAGGCGCAGCCGCAGGAAGATCGGCACCGCGTAGGCGAGGAAGAGGCCGACCACGTTGACGCTGACGATCGCGGTGAAGGCGGTGTGCGACCACCAGCCGGGCACCACCAGGGCGAGCGAGCAGCCCACCGCGAGCCAGACCGCCTTGACGGGCGTACGGGTGCGCGTCGAGACCGAGTGCCACCAGCGGGAGCCGGGCATGGCGCCGTCCCGGGAGAAGGCGAAGATCTGCCGGGTGTTGCTGGTGAGGTTGGCCAGGCCGCAGAAGAGCATGGCGCCGATGACGATGAGGAGCATGACCTTGGCGGTGCCGAGGCCCAGGCCGTCGATGAGGATCTGGACGGGCGGCGCGTCCGTCGCGGCCTCCTTGGCGTAGTCCTTAATGCTGTAGACCAATGCCAGCATCAGGATCAGGCCGGTGATCGCCGAATAGCCGATGGCGCGGGTGATCCCCTTGGGCGCGTTGACCGTGGCTTGCACCGTTTCCTCGGACATGTGGAAGCTGCCGTCGAACCCGGTGAAGGTCCAGCTGGTGACCAGGAGGCCCAGCATGCCGCCGTAAAGCCCGCTCGTGAAGCCGGTGTTGTTCTCGAAATGCGTCACGAAGGACGCCGACTGATGGTGATCCGGTATCACTATGAGTGCGCCCACGATCACGACGAGTCCGATCAGCAGCCACCACACGGAAATGCGGTTGAGGACGGCGACGAGCTGGACCGTGAAGGTGTTGGCGAGCCCCTGCACCACGATGATCAAGGCCGTGATCAGCACGGTCTGGTGGACGGTCGGCTGGTAGGAGGGCCACTGCAACTGCACGAAGGCCTGGATGAAGGTGGCCGCCGCATAACCGGTCGCGGCCGTGCCACCGATCTGCCCCACGAAATTGAGCCAGCCGGTGTACCAGGACCAGGCACCCTTGTGCCGCTTGGCGAGTTTACCGGCGGAGAAATAGAGCGCACCGCTCGTCGGATATGCCGAGGCGACCTCTCCCATGGCCGCGCCGATGAGCAGCACCATGAGCGAGACACCGATCCAGCCGAACACGAGAATGCGGGGGCCGCCCGCGTTCATACCGAATCCGAAGGACGAGAAGATGCCCGAAAGAATATTGATGATGGTGAAGGAGATCGCGAAGTTGTCGAACGCCTTGAAACGGCGCGTGAGTTTCCGCGGATAGCCCATCGCGTGCAGGGTCGCGTCGTCGTCGAGCACGACCGCGTCCTTTCCCGCGCGGGCCGCGGCCCGTGGGGTCGACATCCGTTCCGACACAGATCGGCCTTTCTCTCGATGCCTCTCGACCGCCGCGACGGGCGCACGAGGAGGGGGGACGGGGACGAGCAAAGGTCAGGCGGGACCCGGCACGGGCAGACCGCAGGCGCGGCGCGCCCGGGAGAGCTGCTCGGCGGGGTCGCCGAAGGCGCTCCAGGGCATGCGCGAGGCGTACGGGCCCATCGCCGTGAAGACCGCCCGGGCCTCGAACTCGCACTGGCCCATGACCAGTGCGTGTGCGAGGTAGGCCAGGTCGAGCACCGGGGTGAAACGGTAACCGGACGCCGCCGGCAGCCAGTTGTGGTAGATCGCGAGCGCGGTGGCGCGCCACTGGGGCTGCTCCCAGACGCGGTCGGCGAGCAGCTGGGTCGGGTTGTAGCTCTCCACCAGGGCGACCAGGGGCAGCAGCCGCAGCGCGGAGTCGGCGGGCGCCCGCTGGCTGAGGAAGGCGGCCACGTCCCAGGCGGCGTTGACCGAGCCGCCGTGGCGGGTGAAGAAGAAGGAGAGGAAGCGGTGGTGGGCCTCGCGGTGCCAGGGGTCCAGGGAGAGGATGTGCGCGAACAGGCGCCAGGGGCCGGGCGGGGCGGTGAGCAGGCCCTGCGGGGCGGGGTCGCGCAGCCGGTGCAGCCGGGCCATGGCCAGCTTGGCGACCCAGGGCGTGGGGTCCCGCGGGTCGAGGGCGGCGGCCCGGTCGCAGGCGGTGAGCGCTATGCGCTCCAGCGCCTCGGCCCGGTCGTCGTGGGCGTCGGCCGCGCGCAGGGCCCGCTGGACGGCGACCCGGGCCCACATCAGGGCCGCCTCGGGCGAGGGTTCCTCGTCCAGCCAGCGTTCCACCAGGTCGGTGCCGGCCGCTTCGGAGGCGAGGACCAGCGAGCGGTGGGCCCGCAGGGCGAAGTCGGAACGGGTCTCGGCCAGCGCCTCGCACGCGTGCCGATAACGCCCGGCGCGGACATCGACGCAAACCCCGGCGAGGACTCGGTCGTCGGCCGCCGGGTGCCATACATACTGCCCTTCGAATAACTCCGCGGCCATGTCCCCTGCCTTGTCCCCTTGCCCTGTCCGCGTTGACCGCTTCTCACGGTTGCGCAGGAGGCACCTTACTCAGCACGGCGGAGCCCCGGAACGCCGATTTCGACATATCGGTCAGGGGATTCGAGAATGTTTATCGAAGGCCGCGACGGCTCCCGAGCGATGGTTCAAATCGTAACCTTCTTTGGTCCGGCGGCTCGCGCCACCACTAGACTCTTTCCGGAAAACCCCCCACACCGCATCACACCTCGGGAATCGTCATTCAGCTCCTCGCCGCCCGGCTGCGCGCGCTCCCCCCGTCCCTCGGTCCGGTCCGGCTGATCGGCGTCGACGGGCACGCCGGCTCCGGGAAGTCCACCTTCGCCGGGCGGCTGGCCGCCGCGCTGGACGGCGCCCCGGTGCTGCACCTCGACGACATCGCCAGCCACGAGCAGCTGTTCGACTGGACCGACCGGCTGCTGGCCCAGGTGATCCGCCCGCTCGCCCAGGGCGAGCCGGCCGCCTACTCCCGCTACGACTGGCGCGCCCGCGCGTTCGGTCCGCCGCGCCCGCTGCCGCCCGCGCCGGTGATCCTGCTGGAGGGCGTCGGCGCCGGCCGCCGCGCGCTGCGGCCGCATCTGGCCGAACTGCTGTGGATGGAGCTGCCCCGCGAGGAGGCCTGGGCGCGCGGGCGGCGGCGGGACGGCGCGGAGCAGCACGCGTTCTGGGACGGCTGGGTCGCGGCGGAGCGCGCGCACTTCGCCGCCGACCCCTCGCGCCCCCACGCCGGTCTCCTGGTGCGGCAGACGGCGGAGGGGTACGAGGTGTCCCCGGGGCCCGCGCGGCGCCCGGGATCAGGCCAGGATGTGACCCTCAGTGATGGACCGTAGGCCATGTGGTGAAGTTGTGAAGAGCCCTGTCGGCCAACTTGCCCGAGTGCCCCAACTTCGCTTGACCCGGGGGCCGTACAGGACTTACGTTCTCAATGTGCGGCCTTTCGGAGCCGCCCGCAGTCGCGAAGCCCCCGGTTGTTCCCCCGTGATCGGGGGCTTCGTTCTGCCCGCGGACCGATTTCCGGGGCCCTTGCGCACCGATTCCGTCACCCTCGGTCACCGCCTCACCCCACCCCGTCCGCTCCCACCTCGCCGAACGGCCCCTGCGGCACCCTACGGCCCGCCCGCACACCGCGGGTACGATGCCCTTGGTGCGACCTCGGCGGCTGCCTCGCGCACCTGCAACTCCGGTCCGCGGCACGGCGGTTCGGCCGCGGCGGCCACCGGGCGACCGTCCGGCGGTGAACCACGGAGGCACGGTCTGTGGGGGACGTGATGGACTTCGGCACGCAGGGCCCCGACGCCCCGGCCGACCTCGCCTGGCTGCGCGGGGTCGACGCCTACACGATGGGTGCCTATCCGCAGGCGGAGGAGGAGTTCCGGGCCGCGGTGCGGATGGACCCGGGCATGGCGGACGGCTGGCTCGGGCTGCACGCGCTCCGGGTCGACACCACCACCGCGCTGCTGCGGATGTTCCGGCACCGCGAGCGCTTCGGGGAACAGCGCGCCCGCCACCGCAGATCCCTCAACTCCTGGTACTGGCTGGGCTGGTGGGTGCAGCCGGTGCTGGAGAACCCGCGCGATCTGCTGCTCGCCCACGCCTCGCACTGGCTGGACGGCCGGCACGTGCCCGAGCTGGACCGGGCGCTGGCCGGACTGCCCCCGGTCGACACCGACCCGCAGGTCCGCTTCCTGCATGCCTGCCGCGCCTATCTGGTCAAGGACTGGGACCAGCTGGTACGGCACACCGACCCGCTGCTGGACGACGCGCTGCTCGGCATCGAGGCCGGGCTGTTCGGCGGCATGGCCCGGGTCCGGCTGGAGATGTACGGCCAGGCCGAGCCGCTGCTGTCGGCGGCGCTGATGCGCTGCCGCAGCGAACAGCCGCAGCGCAAGGAGCTGCGCTACTGGCTGGCGCGGGCGCACGAGGGCACCGGCCGCTCCGCCGCCGCGCTCCCCCTGTACCGCGCGGTGCACCGGGTGGACCCCGCCTTCATGGACACCTCGGCGCGGCTCGCGGCGATCGCCGAGGGGGACGGGTACGACGACGCGGTCGACCTCGCCGCGATCACGCTGACCGGCACGGACACCGTGGACGGGCCGGACGGGTTCGACCCGCTCTTCGGCACCGAGGGACGGGATCTGCGGCTGCCCGAGCCGGAGCCGCCGACCGGGCCGCTGCCGTCGGTGGCCGGCCCCGCGGTCCGCGACCGGACCGGTGTCCCCGGCTCGCCGATACCCACCGGGCCGACCGACCCCGCCCTGCTCGAACAGGCGCTCGCCGAGCTGGAGCGGATGGTGGGGCTCGAACCGGTCAAGCGCCAGGTGAAGGCGTTGTCCGCGCAGTTGAACATGGCGCGGCTGCGGGCCGGGCAGGGGCTGCCGGTGCAGCCGCCGAAACGGCACTTCGTCTTCTCCGGGCCGTCCGGGACCGGCAAGACCACGGTGGCGCGCATCCTCGGCCGGGTCTTCTACGCCCTCGGGCTGCTCGGCGGGGACCACCTGGTGGAGGCGCAGCGGGCCGACCTGGTCGGCGAGTACCTCGGCCAGACCGCCGTGAAGGCCAACGAGCTGATCGACTCCGCGATCGGCGGGGTGCTGTTCGTGGACGAGGCGTACTCGCTCTCCAACTCCGGGTACGGCAAGGGCGACGCGTACGGGGACGAGGCGTTGCAGGTGCTGCTGAAGCGGGCCGAGGACAACCGGGACCATCTGGTGGTGATCCTCGCCGGGTACCCCGAGGGGATGGACCGGCTGCTCGCCGCGAACCCGGGGCTGTCGTCCCGGTTCACCACCCGTGTGGACTTCCCCTCCTACCGGCCCGCGGAACTCACCGAGATCGGGAAGGTGCTGGCCGGCGAGAACGGGGACCTGTGGGACGAGGAGGCGCTGGAGGAGCTGCGGTCGATCGCCGGGCACGTGGTGGAGCAGGGGTGGATCGACGAGCTGGGCAACGGGCGGTTCCTGCGCACCTTGTACGAGAAGAGCTGCGCGTACCGGGACCTGCGGTTGTCGACGTACGCGGGGGCGCTGTCGCGGGAGGATCTCGCGACCTTGCGGCTGGCCGATCTGATGCAGGCCTACGGAGAGGTGCTGTCGGGCCGGGGGCCGCAGGACCCGTCGGCGGGGTAGGTACGGCCCGCGCCCCGGTGGGACGCGGGGAGCCGAGCGGACGGCCGGGCTCCCCGCGTCGCTTCCGTCAGGTGGCGAGCGCCTGTTCCGGCTCTCCGCTCACCCTCGGTTCCGTCAGCCTCAGGTCGGCGATCTCCCGGTGGGCCGGGTCGCGGACCTCGCCCACCAGCATCTCCAGGACGTCCTCCAGGGCCACCAGACCCAGCACCTTGCCGGACGCGTCGGCCACCTGGGCCAGGTGCGTGGCGGCGCGGCGCATGACCGTGAGGGCGTCGTCCAGAGGGAGTTCGGCCCGCAGGGTGGTCATGGGGATCCAGATGTTCTGGGGCACCGCGCGCTCGGAGTCCTCCAGGTCGAGGACGTCCTTCACATGCACGTACCCCATGAACGCGCCCTTCTCGGTCGCCGCGACCGGGAAGCGGGAGTAGCCGGTGCGCGCGGTCAGCCGGACGATCTCGCCGGGGGTGACCGCGGGGGTCACGGTGACCAGGGACTCGCGGGGCAGCAGCACGTCCGTCACCGGGCGGGAGCCCAGTTCCAGCGCGTCCTCCAGCCGCTCGCGCTCCTCCGGGTCGAGCAGGCCCGCCTCCCCGGAGTCCTCCAGGAGCCGGTTGAGCTGTTCGCTGGTGACGACCGCCTCCACCTCGTCCTTGGGCTCCACCCGGAACAGTCGCAGGACGGCCTGGGCGACGGCGCCCAGGGTCACGGTGATCGGCTTGCACACCCGGGCGAACCAGACCAGGCCGGGGCTGAGCCACAGCGCCGCCTTCTCGGGCGCCGCCATGGCGAGGTTCTTCGGCACCATCTCGCCGATGACCAGGTGGAAGAAGACCACCCCGGCCAGGGCGATGACGTAGCCGAGCGGATGGATCACTCCGTCGGGGAGGTGGACCGCCTCGAACAGCGGCTCCAGCAGGTGCGCCACGGTGGGTTCGGCGACCGCGCCGAGGGTCAGCGAGCAGACGGTGATGCCGAACTGCGCGGCGGCCATCATCTGCGGCAGCCGCTGGAGGCCGTACAGCACCTGGCGGGCCCGCGCGGTGCCGAGCGGTTCGATCTGGCTGCGGCGCACGGAGACCAGCGCGAACTCGGCGCCGACGAAGAAGCCGTTGGCGAGCACGAGCAGGGCGGCGAGGAACAGCTGGAAGACGCTCATCGGACGGCCTCCGCGATGGTCGCCGCCGGGGCCGTCCTGACCAGGCGGACCCGTTCGGCCCGGTAGTGGCCGACCTGGCGGACCGCGAGCCGCCAGCCGGGCAGCTCGGCCCGGTCGCCGGGGGCCGGGATACGGCCGAGCAGGTCGGCGACCAGTCCGGCGACGGTCTCGTAGGGCCCCTCGGGCACGTCCAGGCCTATCCGCTGGAGGATGTCGACCCGGCAGCTGCCGGCCACGTCCCAGGCGGGCCTGCCGTCCTCGGGCGGGGCGACGGCCAGCTCGGGCACGTCCTTGGCGTCGTGCTCGTCGCGGACCTCGCCGACCAGTTCCTCGACGATGTCCTCCAGGGTGACCACGCCGGCGGTGCCGCCGTACTCGTCCACCACGACCGCGATGGGCTGTTCGCTGCGCAGCCGGGCCAGCAGGGGCTGCACCGGCAGGGTCTCGGGGACCAGCAGCGCCGGGCGGGCGATGCGGCCGACGGGGGTGCGCAGCCGGTCGTGCGCCGGAACGGCGAGCGCGTCCTTCAGGTGGGCCATGCCGACGACCTCGTCGATCTTCTCCCGGTAGACGGGGAAGCGGGACAGTCCGGTGGCCCGGGTGAGGTTGACCACGTCCTCGGCGGTGGCCGAGTCCTGGAGCGCGCTGACCTTCACCCGCGGGGTCATCACGTGCTGTGCGGTCAGCTCGCCCAGCGACAGGGTGCGCACGAACAGGTCGGCCGTGTCCTGCTCCAGGGCACCGGCCTCGGCGGAGTGGCGGGCGAGCGAGACCAGTTCGCCCGGGGTGCGCGCGGAGGCCAGCTCCTCGGCGGGTTCGACGCCGAGGGCGCGGACCAGCCGGTTGGCGACCGTGTTGAGCGCGGCGATCACCGGCCGGAACAGCCGGGAGAAGTGGTACTGCGGGCCCGCGACGAAGCGGGCGACCTGGAGCGGTCGGGACACCGCCCAGTTCTTGGGCACGAGTTCGCCGATCACCATCTGGATCGCGGAGGCCAGCAGCATGCCGACGACCACGGCGGTGCCGGAGGCGGCGCCGCCGGGCAGGCCGAGAGCGGCGAACGGGGCGCGCAGCAGCCGGCCCAGGGCCGGTTCGGCGAGCATGCCGACGACCAGGGAGGTGATGGTGATGCCCAGCTGGGTGCCGGAGAGCTGGAAGGACAGGTGCTTCAGCGACTGCACGACGGTACGCGCGCGCGTGTCGCCGTCGGCCGCGGCCTTCTCCGCCTCGGGGCGCTCGACGGTCACCAGGCCGAACTCGGCCGCCACGAAGAATCCGTTGGCGAGAATCAACAGGAATGCGGCTGCGAGGAGCAGCAGGGGGGTGGTCACGATGCCGCCGCCTCCCCGGTATGTCGGGTGGGGGCGGCGCAGGTACTACAGGACGATCCGTCCATCGCCGGAGGGATTCACTCCTCGGGTAGCAGGAACCCCTGGCACCGGGCGGCGCACAGGGGCGGAGGCGCTGTCGGCGCGGCCTCCGCCCACCAGATTAATCAAGACGGGGGCCGGGCGGGCAGGGTGGGCGACCCCGAGTCAGCCCTGATCTTCCCCCAGGCGGGCGGCCGAGCGGGCCTCGGCGAGCGCCCGCAGCGCCCTGGCGTCGGCGATCGCGCGCTGCTTGGCGAGGCCCGGCTGGATGCCGAGCGCGGGCAGGCTGGTGCCGTCGCTGAGGTTGAGGAACACCCAGGGATCGCCCGGACGGAGGTTCACCTGAAGGATCTCCGCCCAGTCCAGGCGACGCTTGCCGGCGATGTTGACGACGGTGACGCCCTGCTCGTCGGCGACGACCTTCACCCGGGCGAGCTTGGCCAGCACCCAGAAGATCAGCGCCCCGGTCACCACGAAGCTCAGCCGCTCCCCCGGGCCGAGCCCCTCCAGCAGCACGGCGATCCCCGATATGGTCAGGAAGATCACCACGCCCGCGGTGAGCAGGATGGCCCGGGTGTGGCCCGGGCGGAAGGTGACGGGGAGGGCGGGCGGCTCGGGCAGCTCGGACATGGGTGTACTCATCACAGGCGGCAGGCGTGGATGGCCGTGGTCAGGATGGCGCGGGCGCCGATGGCGTAGAGGTCGTCCATGATCCGCTGCGCCTCCTTGGCGGGGACCATGGCGCGGACCGCGACCCAGCCCTCGTTGTGCAGCGGGGAGACGGTCGGGGACTCCAGGCCGGGGGTGAGGGCGACGGCCTTCTCCAGCTGCTCGACCCGGCAGTCGTAGTCCATCATCACGTACGTGCGGGCGACGAGGACGCCCTGGAGGCGGCGCAGGAACTGCTGCACCTTGGGTTCCTCGCCGTCCGCTCCGGTGCGGCGGATCACGATCGCCTCGGACTTCATGATCGGCTCGCCGAAGACCTCCAGGCCCGCGTTGCGCAGGCTGGTGCCGGTCTCCACGACGTCGGCGATGACCTCGGCGACGCCCAGCTCGATCGCGGTCTCCACGGCGCCGTCGAGGTGCACCACGGAGGCGTCGACGCCGCTGTCGGCGAGGTGCCGGGCGACGATCCCCTCGTAGGAGGTGGCGACGGTGCGGCCCTTGAGGTCCTCGACGCCGCTCGCGGTGCCCGGCTTGCCGGCGAAGCGGAAGGTGGAGCGGGCGAAGCCCAGCGGCAGGATCTCCTCGGCGTCGGCACCGGAGTCGACCAGCAGGTCACGGCCGGTGATGCCGATGTCCAGGCGGCCGGAGGAGACGTAGATCGCGATGTCGCGGGGGCGGAGGTAGAAGAACTCGACCTCGTTGCCGGGGTCGACGATCCGCAGTTCCTTGGACTCGCGGCGCTGCCGGTAGCCGGCCTCATGCAGCATGTCCGCCGCAGGGCCGGACAGGGAACCCTTGTTGGGGACGGCGATGCGCAGCATGAGGACGGCTTCCTTTGCGTGAAGGGGTTTCGGGGGCACCGCGGGGCTCCGCGGCGGGGTACGGCGGGTCGGTCAGAGGTGGGCGTAGACGTCGTCCAGGGAGATCCCGCGGGCGACCATCATCACCTGGACGTGGTACAGCAGCTGCGAGATCTCCTCGGCCGCCGCCTCCTTGCCCTCGTACTCGGCGGCCATCCAGACCTCGGCGGCCTCTTCGACGACCTTCTTGCCGATGGCATGGACCCCCTTGCCGACCAGCTCTGCGGTGCGGGAGGTGGCGGGATCGCCCTGGGCGGCCTTGTGCTGGAGCTCGGCGAAGAGCTCCTCGAACGTCTTCTTGGACATGGTGGTCCTTACCCTACGCGCTCCGGCCGGTGCCTCAGTGCCAGGGTTCGGATACCGAACGCAGCGTGGCCGCGGTGGACACCGCCGCGATCACCGCCTCGTGGCCCTTGTCCTCGGTGGAGCCCTCGATACCGGCCCGGTCCAGCGCCTGCTCCTCGGTGTCACAGGTGAGGACACCGAAGCCGACGGGGACGCCGGTCTCGACGGAGACCTGGGTGAGGCCCGCGGTGACGCCCTGGCAGACGTAGTCGAAGTGCGGGGTGCCGCCGCGGATGACGACGCCGAGGGCGACCACCGCGTCGTAGCCCCGCCCGGCGAGCACCTTGGCGGCGACCGGCAGCTCGAAGCTGCCGGGCACCCGGATCACGGTCGGCTCGTCGATCCCCAGGTCGCCCAGGGCGCGCAGCGCGCCGTTCACCAGGCCGTCCATCACCTTCTCGTGCCACTGCGCCGCGATGACGGCGACCCTGAGGTCGCTCGCGTTGCGTACGGACAGTTCCGGTGCACCCTTGCCGCTCACGTTCTCTCCTCGATGCGTTCTTGCTCTGCCGGCCGGCCGGCTCACTGGTTGGGGCAGGTGGCCGCGGGGGCCTGGGCGGGCGCCGGCACGGCCGGGGCGTCCAGCCAGGGCAGGTCGTGGCCCATGCGGTCCCGCTTGGTGCGCAGGTAGCGCAGGTTGTGCTCGCCCGCCTGGACGGGCATCGGTTCGCGGCCGGTGACTTTCAGGCCGTGGCGCTCCAGCGCCTCGCTCTTGTCGGGGTTGTTGGTCATCAGCCGGACGCTGCGCACGCCGAGGTCGGCGAGGATCTGGGCGCCGGCGCCGTAGTCGCGGGCGTCGGCGGGCAGGCCGAGTTCCAGGTTGGCGTCGAGGGTGTCGCGGCCCTGTTCCTGGAGTTCGTAGGCGCGCAGCTTGGACAGCAGGCCGATGCCGCGGCCCTCGTGTCCGCGCAGGTAGACGACCACGCCCCGGCCCTCCTCCTGGATGCGCGCGAGGGAGGCGTCCAGCTGGGGGCCGCAGTCGCAGCGCAGGGAGCCGAAGACGTCCCCGGTGAGGCATTCGGAGTGGACGCGGACCAGGACGTCCTCGCCGGTGCCGAGGTCGCCGTGGACGAGGGCGACGTGTTCGACGCCGTCGAGGGTGGAGCGGTAGCCGTGGGCGGTGAAGGTGCCGTGCCGGGTGGGCAGCCGGGTCTCGGCCTCGCGGCGGACCGTGGGCTCGGTGCCCCGGCGGTGGGCGATCAGGTCCTCGATGGAGATGATCGTCAGGCCGTGCTTGCGGGCGAACGGGATCAGCTCGGGCAGCCGCAGCATCCGGCCGTCCTCGCCGGCGATCTCCACGATGGCGCCGGCCGGACGCAGCCCGGCGAGCCGGGCGAGGTCGACGGCGGCCTCGGTGTGGCCGTTGCGCTCCAGGACCCCGCCGGAGCGGGCGCGCAGCGGGAAGACATGGCCGGGGCGGACGAAGTCGACCGGCTCGGCGGTGCCGCCCGCGAGCAGCCGCAGGGTGGTGGCGCGGTCGGCGGCGGAGATGCCGGTGGTCACGCCGTGCGCGGCGGAGGCGTCCACGGAGACGGTGAAGGCGGTCTTCATCGACTCGGTGTTGTCCTCGACCATCTGCGGCAGCCGCAGCCGGTCGAGTTCGGCGCTCTCCATGGGGGCGCAGATCAGGCCCCGGCACTCGCTCATCATGAAGGCGACGATCTCGGGGGTCGCCTTCTCGGCGGCGACGACGAGGTCGCCCTCGTTCTCCCGGTCCTCGTCGTCCACGACGACCACGGGCCGGCCGGCGGCGATGTCGGCGATCGCCTGTTCGACCGTGTCGAGCGTGAAGTCGTCCAGCGGGTAGGGGTCGTAGAGCGGGGTGGCCGGGCTCATGCCGGTGCTCCTTCCAGAACGGGCCGCGGGCTCTTGCGCGAGCGCAGCCACCAGTCGCGCATGCCCCACAGGACGAGCGCGCCGTAGATGACGTAGACGAAGCCGGAGAAGGCGTAGCCGTTGGCGAAGTTGAGGGGGACGCCGACGAGGTCGACGAGCAGCCAGGCGAACCAGAACTCGACCATGCCCTTGGCCTGGGCGTACATCGCGACGACGGTGCCGACGAAGATGTAGGCGTCCGGCCAGGGGTCCCAGGACAGCGCCGGGAACGCGGTGAACAGCAGGGCGACGGCGACGGTGCCGACGGCGGCGGCGCCGACGAGGGCGGCCCGCTCGCGCCAGGTGGCGAACCGGGGGGAGATGTGGCCGTCGCCGGCCCCGCCCCGGCCGCGGTTCCACTGCCAGAAGCCGTAGAGGGCGACCGCCATGACGACGGCCTGCTTGCCGGCGCTGCCGGTCAGATGGCCGTAGAAGGCGGCGAAGAGAACGAGGCCGGAGACGAACTGCACCGGCCAGCTCCACAGGGAGCGGCGCCAGCCGAAGACGAGGCCGATCAGGCCGAGGATGTTGCCGATCATGTCGGACCACAGGATGTGCTGTCCGAACAGGGTGAACGCCTCGGAGTTGAGCGAGTTCACCGGCCGTCCTCCCGCCCGGCCGCGAGCAGCCGCTCGACGTACTTGGCGATGACGTCCACCTCGAGGTTGACCGGGTCGCCGGGCTGCTTCACGCCGAGGGTGGTCAGGGCGAGGGTGGTGGGGATGAGGCTGACCGTGAAGTGGTCGGGGCCCGCGTCCACCACGGTGAGGCTGACGCCGTCGACGGTGATGGAGCCCTTCTCGACCACGTAGCGGGCGAGGTCCGCGGGGAGCGAGATCCTGACGATCTCCCAGTTCTCGGAGACCTTGCGCTCCAGCACCTCGCCGGTGCCGTCGACATGGCCCTGGACGATGTGTCCGCCGAGGCGGGCGCCGACGGCGGTGGGGCGTTCGAGGTTGACGCGGGAGCCGACGGTGAGGGCGCCCAGGCTGGAGCGGTTCAGTGTCTCGGCCATGACGTCGGCGGTGAACTCGTCGCCCTCGTGGTCGACGACGGTGAGACAGACTCCGTTCACGGCGATGGAGTCGCCGTGCCGGGCTCCCTCGGTGACGACGGGGCCGCGGAGCCGGAAACGGGAGGCGTCGCCGAGATTCTCGACGGCGGTGACCTCACCCAGCTCTTCGACGATTCCGGTGAACACTCCCGGGTCCTCCTGCCTCTTGGCACGGACTCCGGGGCCTGTCGAAGACGACAGAATCTACGGATGAGCACACATCGGGGGCGTCGCCGAAACGGGTCCGCCCGCATGCGGACGAAACCTGGACGGCGGCGCGCACGCGTGACGCATGCCCGCCCGCCGCGCACTGCCTCCCATCCGGACTTTAACCGTCGGTCCAGGAATTTCACCTGGTCAACCGGCCGCTGGAGGCGACCGGGTCGCGGACTGTAACCGCCGGTTCGGACTTTCACCGACCCCGGAGTGCGCTGCTTCTGGTACACGGCCAGTGTGCCACGCCCGGCGCCCGCCCCGACAGGGGGAGCGTGTGGGTTCGCTCACAGTGCGTGCTCCTGGGCTTGCGCGGCACGACGGCGGCCCTCAAGTCCCCTGGCACGGACTCCGGTTGGTGCCGCCTTCCCCATTGACCGTAATGGTCTAGTCCTTTTAGGGTGCGGGCGGGCCCGGCGGCGGTGACGACGGCCCTTGCCCGCCGCCGGGCCGTCAGGGCGCGGGGCATGTCACCTTTCCCGGCCGCCGTCCGGTCTCCTCCGGTACAGGACGCCCTGACCGGGGAGGCGTCCCGGTCCGGAGGGACGGAGAGGCATGCCCACGATCCTGGTCACCGGGGCACCGGCAGGCTCGGCAGGTCACCGAGCGGCTGCGGGCGGACAGGCAACGGGGTGCGGGTGCTCGGCCGGCACGCGCGGTCGTACGACGTCGATCCGCGCCGGGGCGGGCCCGCGCCGGACGCCGCGCTCGCGGGCGCCGAGACGGTGGTGCACTGCGCGAGCAGCCCCCGCGGCGGTGACGAGGAGGCGGCCGGGCGGCTGATCACGGCGGCGCGGCGGGCGGGGGCCGACCACCTGGTGCACATCTCCGTCGTCGGGGTGGACCGGGTGCCGTTCGGCTGCCACCGGACCGAAGCCGGCGGTGGAGCGGCGGATCGAGCGCTCGGGGCCCGGCTTCCCGGTCCCGCGCACGACCCGGTTCCACGGTCTGCTCGCCTCGCTCTTCACGTCCCCGGCCGAGGCGCCGGTGCCGCCGCCGTCTGCCCGGGTCGCCGGCCGGCCGGTGGAGGTGGCCGAAGTGGCGGACCGGGCGGCCGGGTTGGCGCTCGGGCACCGGCGGGCCGGGTGCCGGACCCGGGCGGACCCGAGGTCCGCTCCCTGGACCCGCCGGCCCGCTCCTTCCTCCGCGCGACCGGGCGGCACCGCCGGGTGGTGAACGTGCCGCTCGCCGGCGGGACGTACCGGGCCGTCCGGGCGGGAGGTCGGCCGGCGCCGGAACGGGCCGTGGGGAAAGGGGCGTTCGAGGAGTGCCTGGCGCGGCGGTCCGGGTGGCCGGGTGCAGTCACGGACGGGGCGGTCGTCCGCTCCACAGTTCGTCCTGGGCCCGGTCGCGGGCCGTCAGCAGCGCTCCGCGCAGTACGGCGGAGCCGCCGAGCCCGCCGGCGCGGACCTCGGTGGGCAGGGGCGACAACCGGGCGAGCCGCTCGGCCACGAGCCCGGCGAGCACCTCGCCCCCGGCCCGCCCGACCTCCCCGCCGAGCACCACGCACCCGGGATCCAGCACGGCGACGACGGAGGCGGCACCGACGGCGATGCCCTCGGCCAGGGCGGCCAGGAAGCGCGCACCGGCGTCGCTCGTCCCGCCCACCGGCGCCACCGGGCGGGCGGCTCCCGGCCCAGCACCTCCCGGCTCCGCCTCGGCCGGGGA
>NZ_VOGW01000018.1 GCF_007896895.1 Streptomyces misionensis
CATGGGCGCGCTGCGCGAGCGGTACGGCGCGGGCGGGCGCCCCCGGGACCTGGTGCGCGAGGCGCAGATGCGGCTCCAGGCGCGGGCCGCGCGCCGGGAGTTCGGGGACGCGGTGGCCGTGGTGTGCGGGGCCTGGCACGTGCCGGCGCTCGGCGCGAAGACCACCGTCGCCGCCGACCGGGCGCTGCTGAAGGGGCTGCCCAAGGTCAAGACCGATGTGACCTGGGTGCCCTGGACGCACCGCAGGCTGGCCCGGTCCAGCGGATACGGCGCGGGCATCGATTCGCCGGGCTGGTACGGCCATCTCTTCCACGCCCCCGACCGGCCGGTGGAGCGGTGGCTGACCAAGGTGGCGGGCCTGCTGCGGGAGGAGGACCGGATCGTGTCCTCCGCGCACGTCATCGAGGCCGTACGGCTCGCGGAGACCCTCGCGGCGCTGCGCGGCCGTCCGCTGCCCGGGCTGGGGGAGACCACCGAGGCGGTGCGCGCGGTGATGTGCGACGGCTCGGACGTGCCGCTGACGCTGGTGCACGACCGGCTGGTGGTCGGGGACGTCCTGGGCGAGGTGCCGGAGACGGCTCCCGCCGTGCCGCTGCAACGCGACCTGGCCCGGCGGCAGCGCGCGCTGCGGCTCAAACCGGAGGCGCTGGAGCGCGAACTGGAGCTGGATCTGCGGGGGGAGACCGACGCGGCCCGCAGCAGACTGCTGCACCGGCTGCGGCTGCTCGGCATCGGCTGGGGGGAACCGGGCCCCTCGCGGGGAAGCACGGGCACGTTCCGGGAGACCTGGCGGCTGCGCTGGGAGCCGGAGCTGTCCGTGCGGGTCGCGGAGGCGGGGGTGTGGGGCACCACCGTGGCCGGAGCGGCGCAGGCCAGGGCCGAGGCGGACGCGGCCGCCGCGGAGGCCCTCGCCGAGGTCACCGCGCTCGCCGAACGGTGCCTGCTCGCGGGGCTGTCGGACGCCCTGCCGGTGGTCATGCGGGCCCTCGCCGACCGGGCGGCCCTGGACACGGACGTCGGCCACCTGGCCCAGGCCCTGCCCGCCCTGGTCCGCTCCCTGCGGTACGGCGACGTACGCGGCACCGACACCCGCGCGCTGGCCGGCGTCGCGGCCGGCCTCGCCGAGCGGATCTTCGTCGGCCTGCCGCCGGCCTGCGCCGCGCTGGACGCCGACGCGGCCGGGCGGATGCGCGAGCACCTGGACGCGGTGCACACGGCGGTGGGGCTGCTGGGGGAGAGCCTGCCCGGCACGGCCGGCGCCGAGGGCGCCGGACCCGGAACGGCGGAGACGGCGGCCGCCGCCGCGGGGCAGGGCGCGGCGGCCTCGGCCGAGGGCGGCGCCGGGGGCGCCCGAGACCCCCGTGCCCTCGGCGGGCTGCGGACGCGCTGGCGGGCCGTGCTGCGCGCGCTCGCGCCGCGGGACACCGTGCCCGGGGTGATCCGGGGGCGGGCGGTGCGGCTGCTGCTGGACGAAGGGGTACTGGCGGCCGGCGAGGCGGCGCGGCTGATGGGGCTCGTGTTGTCGCCGGGCACGCCGCCCGCCGACGCGGCCGCCTGGATCGAGGGCTTCGCCGGCGGCGGGGGCGGCCTGCTGCTGGTGCACGACGAGCGGCTGCTCGGCCTGGTCGACGGCTGGCTGACCGGAGTGTCGGCGGAGGCCTTCACCGACGTGCTGCCGCTGCTGCGGCGCACCTTCGCGGCGTACGAGCCGGGGGTGCGCAGAACCCTCGGCGAGCTGGTGCGGCGCGGCCCCGGGGAGCGGGCGGGGGCGGCGGCCCGGGCGCTCACCGCACCCGGCTTCGCCGCCGAGCCGGACCCCGAGCGCGCCGACGCCGTGCTGCCGGTGCTGCGCCTGCTGCTCGGCCCCGGCCCGGAGCCGGCTGCGGAATCGGCTCCGGACCCGGACGGCCGGTCCGGGACGACCACGCACGACAACAAACTGGCGGGGGTGGCCCGGTGACGAACGCGACGACGCAGGCGGCAGCGCGGGTGGCGACGGACCCGGACGACCCGGCGCGGGAGCGGCTGCGGCGCTGGCGGCTGGTGCTCGGCGGGGAGCAGGCCGACGGCACCGGATGCGCGCTGTCCGGGCGGGACGCGGCGATGGACGCCACCCTGGCCGCGCTCTACGGCAAGGGCGACAAGGCGCAGTCGGGGCGCGAGCGCACCGCGGGGCTCGGCGCCTCGGCGCCGTCGGTGGCGCGCTGGCTCGGGGACATCCGCACCTACTTCCCCTCCTCCGTCGTCCAGGTCATGCAGCGCGACGCCATCGACCGGCTGGGGCTCGCCGCGCTGCTGCTGGAGCCGGAGATGCTGGAGGCCGTGGAGGCCGACGTCCACCTGGTCGGCACGCTGCTCTCGCTCAACAAGGCGATGCCGGAGACGACGAAGGAGACGGCCCGGGCGGTGGTGCGCAAGGTGGTGGACGACCTGGAGAAGCGGCTCGCCACCCGCACCCGGGCGACCCTGACCGGCGCCCTGGACCGCAGCGCACGCGTCAGCCGGCCGCGCCACCACGACATCGACTGGAACCGCACCGTCGCGGCCAACCTCAAGCACTACCTGCCCGAGCACCGCACGATCGTGCCCGAACGGCTGATCGGCTACAGCCGTTCCGCGCGTTCGGTGAAGAAGGAGGTGATCCTCTGCATCGACCAGTCGGGCTCGATGGCGGCGTCCGTGGTCTACGCGTCCGTCTTCGGCGCGGTCCTCGCCTCCATGCGGTCGATCGGCACCCGGCTGGTCGTCTTCGACACGGCGGTGGCCGACCTCACCGACCAGCTCGACGACCCGGTGGACGTGCTCTTCGGCACCCAGCTGGGCGGCGGTACGGACATCAACCGGGCGCTCGCCTACTGCCAGTCGCGGATCAGCCGGCCCGCCGAGACCGTGGTGGTGCTGATCAGCGACCTCTACGAGGGCGGCATCCGGGACGAGATGCTCAAGCGGGTGGCGGCCATGAAGGCGTCCGGGGTGCAGTTCGTGACGCTGCTGGCGCTGTCCGACGAGGGTGCGCCCGCCTACGACCGGGAGCACGCGGCGGCGCTGGCCGCGCTCGGCGCGCCGGCCTTCGCCTGCACGCCCGATCTGTTCCCCGAGGTGATGGCGGCGGCGCTGGAGAAGCGTCCGCTGCCCATACCGGACACCGCCTGAAGCCGCCGGGGCGACCGGGAACCCGGACGGCGTGGGGGGCGTCGGAGGGGGCATCGGGTAGTCGGCGCATCCGCTCACGCCCGGCCACCTCGCTCCGCGGGGCGGTCGCGCCCGGTCGGCCGAACGCCGTCGGTCCGACCGGGCGGAGCCCCGCGGATGGGGCGGGTGGTCCCCATTGGGGTGGGGACCAACCGTCCCGGCCCCGGTCCTGCCGGAGCCGTCCGGAGACCTCACCGGGTCAACCCCAGCCCGGTGAGGTCTCGTACCCGTCGGTAGGTGGGAGTGGCGCGGCACGGCGTGCCAAGGAACCCGGCATCATGTGACAGGTATCACCGCTCAGGTGTGACCCTCGATTTAGGGAGCCCCCGCAAGCGGCGATAACCTGCGAGACGGACATGCCGCGCGCTCGGACACCGTGTGCGCCCCCCTAGTGACAAGCGGACGTCACGTTGCCCTTCGCGGCACGCCCACGCATCCAACGAACCGCGAGATCACTGATAGGGACGGAAGCGCGTGGACCTGTTCGAGTACCAGGCGAGGGACCTCTTCGCCAAGCACGATGTACCGGTGCTGGCCGGTGAAGTCATCGACACGCCTGAGGCGGCGCGCGAGATCACCGAGCGTCTGGGCGGCAAGTCCGTCGTCAAGGCGCAGGTGAAGGTCGGTGGTCGCGGCAAGGCCGGTGGCGTCAAGCTGGCCGCCTCCGCGGACGAGGCCGTCGCCCGCGCGACGGACATCCTCGGCATGGACATCAAGGGCCACACGGTCCACAAGGTGATGATCGCCGAGACCGCCCCGGAGATCGTCGAGGAGTACTACGTCTCCTTCCTCCTCGACCGTGCCAACCGCACCTTCCTCTCCATCGCGTCCGTCGAGGGCGGCATGGAGATCGAGGAGGTGGCGGCCACCCGTCCGGAGGCCGTCGCCAAGACGCCGATCGACGCGATCGACGGTGTGACCCCGGAGAAGGCCCGCGAGATCGTCGCGGCCGCCAAGTTCCCGGCCGAGGTCGCCGACAAGGTCGCCGACGTGCTGGTCAAGCTGTGGGACACCTTCATCAAGGAGGACGCCCTCCTGGTCGAGGTCAACCCGCTGGCCAAGGTCGCCTCCGGCGAGGTCATCGCCCTCGACGGCAAGGTCTCCCTGGACGACAACGCCGAGTTCCGTCACCCGGAGTTCGAGGAGCTGCACGACAAGGCCGCGGCCAACCCGCTGGAGGCCGCCGCCAAGGCGAAGAACCTCAACTACGTGAAGCTCGACGGCGAGGTCGGCATCATCGGCAACGGCGCCGGTCTCGTCATGAGCACCCTGGACGTCGTCGCGTACGCCGGTGAGAACCACGGTGGCGTCAAGCCCGCCAACTTCCTGGACATCGGCGGCGGCGCCTCCGCCCAGGTGATGGCGAACGGCCTGGAGATCATCCTGGGCGACCCGGACGTCAAGTCCGTCTTCGTGAACGTCTTCGGTGGCATCACCGCCTGCGACGAGGTCGCCAACGGCATCGTGCAGGCCCTGAAGCTCCTTGAGGACCGCGGCGAGAAGGTCGAGAAGCCGCTCGTCGTCCGCCTCGACGGCAACAACGCCGAGCTGGGCCGGAAGATCCTCACGGACGCCAACCACCCGCTGGTGCAGCGCGTCGACACCATGGACGGCGCGGCCGCGAAGGCCGCCGAGCTGGCCGCCGCCAAGTAAGCACGAGGACGAGGACACCGACACACCATGGCTATCTGGCTCAACAAGGACAGCAAGGTCATCGTCCAGGGCATGACCGGCGCCACCGGCATGAAGCACACCAAGCTCATGCTCGGTGACGGCACGAACGTCGTGGGCGGCGTGAACCCGCGCAAGGCGGGTCAGACCGTGGACTTCGACGGCACCGAGGTACCCGTCTTCGGCACCGTCAAGGAGGCCATCGAGAAGACCGGCGCCAACGTCTCCGTCATCTTCGTGCCGGAGAAGTTCACGAAGGACGCGGTCGTCGAGGCCATCGACGCCGAGATCCCGCTGGCCGTCGTGATCACCGAGGGCATCGCCGTGCACGACACGGCGTCCTTCTGGGCGTACGCCGGCAAGAAGGGCAACAAGACCCGGATCATCGGCCCGAACTGCCCCGGCATCATCACCCCGGGCCAGTCGAACGTCGGCATCATCCCGGGCGACATCACCAAGCCGGGCCGCATCGGCCTGGTGTCGAAGTCCGGCACGCTGACGTACCAGATGATGTACGAGCTGCGGGACATCGGCTTCTCGACGGCCGTCGGCATCGGTGGCGACCCGATCATCGGCACCACCCACATCGACGCGCTCGCGGCCTTCCAAGAGGACCCCGAGACCGAGCTGATCGTGATGATCGGCGAGATCGGTGGTGACGCCGAGGAGCGTGCCGCCGCGTTCATCAAGGACAACGTGACCAAGCCGGTCGTCGGCTACGTCGCGGGCTTCACCGCGCCGGAGGGCAAGACCATGGGTCACGCCGGCGCGATCGTCTCCGGCTCCTCCGGCACCGCACAGGCCAAGAAGGAGGCCCTGGAGGCGGCGGGCGTCAAGGTCGGCAAGACCCCGACCGAGACCGCCAAGCTGGCCCGGGAGATCCTCTCCGCCTGAGCGGCTCGAACCGACGCCCGCAGGCCCGCCCCGTTTCCCGGGGCGGGCCTGCGGGCGTTCTCGGCGCAGCGCGCGGGTGCGGGGCTCACCGAGGAGTCGGCTCGACCCGGTCCGGTCCCGCGGCCGAGTCCTGGCGGAGTTTGTCCCGCAGCAGCTGCTCGGTGCGGGACAGCGGGCCCATCGGGGCCGTTTGCAGGGTGAGCGTCGTCGCACCGATGATCGTCACCGTGAAGGCGATGGCCGCGCGGGTCCAGAAGACGTTCCGGCGTTCGCCGACCGTGCGCACCGCCGGGGGGTGGGATGCGCGCAGCCGTTCCCGCGAGGCGAGTTCGGTGAGCCGGCGGTGCAGCAGGGCCGTGTCGGCCAGTTCGGGGACCTGCGCGGCCACCGCCTCCCGCGCATGGGTCAGCCGGTTCGCCGCCGCCGGGGTGCTGGCCTCCGTCTCCGCCGCCGTCTCCGGCAGGTCGAGGCCGACGCCGTCGTACAGCACGAGCGTGCGCCGGTAGGAGGGCGGCAGCCTCAGCAGCGCGTGCAGCAGGTCCCGGTCGGCCGGGTCGGCGGGCGGCGGCTCGGGGTGCCGGTGGCGCGGCCGGAACCGGTGCCAGGGCGAGAGCGCGCAGTCGTACGCCACCGCCCGCACCCATCCGGCCGGGTCCCGGTCCTGCGCCACCTCCGGCCAGCGCTGCCAGGCCTGCTGGAAGGCGTGCTCCACCGCCTCGCGGGCCAGCTCGCGGCGCCCGCAGAGCAGATAGGTCTGGCGTACGAGGGCCGGGGCGCAGAAGGCGTAGAGCGCGTCGAAGGCCTGAGCGGGCGTCAAGGGCTCGGGGCCGGGCGCCGGACCGGCGTCCGGTGCGTCGGGAGGCGGCTTCTGGGAGCTGTCCTGAGGGTCCGTCGGCCGGGCGAACGAGGCGAGGAGTTCGGCGTACGCCCGCCCCTCGGCGCCGGTCGGGTCCCGGCGGCCGGACTCCCACGCGCGCACCGTGGCACGGGCCACGCCGAGGCGTGCGGCGAGCTGAGCGTGTGTCATGGCGCCGGACCGGCGCAGGCGTCGGCGTTCCCTGGGCGGTGGCAGCGGGCTGGCGGAGATCTGCGTCGTCACCGTGCACCCTTTCGTACGATAAGTGACATAAACATATATTGAGCGACACTTCGGTGGTTCACCTGTTACGCCGGGAAAGCGCGTGTCGTTGGGAGCATGGCGACGTGACCCAGATGACCGATCGCCGACCGTCGCTCACCCCGCTGTCCACCCGGCTGCGCGACCGTCCGCCCGGCCTGTCCGCCAGCCTGCTGAACGGCGTGGTCGCGGCCGGGCTCGGCCTCGGCGCGCTCACCGTGCTCGTCCTGGTCCTGTGGATCAGCTCGCCCTATCCCGACAGCGGGCCGAGCGGCGCGCTGCACATCGCCGCCGCGCTCTGGCTGCTCGCGCACGGCGTCGAACTGGTCCGCACCGACACCCTCTCGGGCGCCCAACTCCCGGTCGGCATCACACCGTTGCTGCTCCTCGCGCTGCCGGTGTGGCTGCTGCACCGGGCCGGCCGCTACGCCACGGACGCGCCCGCCGAACCCGACGGGCCGCCGCCCGTGCCGGTGCGCACGGCATGGCTGGGCGTGGTCCTCGGCTACCTCGGCGTCGGCACCGCCGCCGCCCTCTACTGCTCCGGCGGCGAACTGCGCTGCTCCTGGGGCGGGGTGGCGGTGTGGCTGCCGCTGGTCGCGGTGGCCGGGGCCGGCGCCGGGGTCTGGTCGGCGCACGGCTGCCCGCCCCAGCCGCTGCCGCGGGTGCTCACGGTGCTGCCGGGGCCCGTGCGGCGGGCGGTGTCCGGCACGGACGCGCGGGCGCGGCTGGGCGCGGCGGTCCGGGCCGCCGGGGCGGCGACGGCCGTGCTGACCGGGGGCGGGGCGCTGCTCGTGGCCGCCTCGACGGTGTGGCACGGGGGCGCGGCACGGGCCTCGTTCCTGGAGCTGACGGACGGCTGGACGGGACGGTTCGCGGTGCTGCTGCTCGGCATGGCGCTGGTCCCCAACGCCTCCGTGTGGGCCGCGTCCTACGCCCTCGGCCCCGGGTTCGTCCTCGGCGCCGGGCACCCGGTGCACCCGTTCGCCTCCGATCCGGCCCCGCTGCTGCCGCCGTTCCCGCTGCTCGCGGCGGTGCCGGACGCCGGCCCCGGGACGCGGCTGAACTGGGCGGCCGGGCTGGTGCCGGTGGTGGCCGGGATGACGGCGGGGTGGTTCGTGGCGCGGGCGGCGGTACGGGAGCCCCGCCGCTGGCGGGCGGGCCGCACCGCCGGGGTGGCGCTGCTGACGGCGGCGGTCTGCGCCCTGCTGCTGACCCTGCTCGCCGCGCTGGCGGGCGGCCCGCTGGGCGTCGCCGCGCTGTCCCGCTTCGGCCCGCCGTGGTGGCTGACCGGACCCGCGGCCGGTGCGTGGACCGCGCTGTTCGGGCTGCCGACCGCCCTGGTCGTCCGGGCGTGGCGGCTGTGGCGGCGGCGGGCGGGGGCCGACCCGGCCGGGACGGCGTCGCCGAGGACGCCGGCCGTCGTCCCGGAGGCGAAGCCGAAGAACCGGGCGGGGGCCGGGCCCGGTGCGCGGCGCGAGGGCACCCCGGTCACCGCGCCGAAGCCCGTCCGGGACCCGACCCTCGCCGAGGAGGAGGGGTACGACGTCCTTCCCGCCGAACCCTTCGTCCCGGGCCTGCGCGACGATCTGGACCGCGCTCTTCACCAGGACCGGGCTGACCCGCCCGAGCCGTCCTTCCCCGAGCCGTCCTTCCCCGAGCCGACCGGGACCGCGGCGGGCGGGACGGTGGCGGGCGGGAACGCGGCGTCCGGAAACGCGGCGTCCGGGAACGCGGGCGGGACGCCCCGGCAGGACGAGACCCCCCGGCAGGACGAGATCCCCTGACGGGACGGACCCGGCCTGCGCCGGGCTACTCGTTCCCCGCGCTCAGCATGCCCCGCAGCTGCTGCGGCAGCAGGGTCTGGCAGGACTGCTTGGCCTCGTGGGTGAGGGCGTCGTCGACACAGGTGAAGTAGTCGCGGTAGACGAACTGGACCGCGAACGTCGAGGCGACCAGGACCAGGGCGAGGGCCGCCGTGACCAGGCCGCCGACGGCCGCCGTCGTCTGCGGCCGCCCGGCGGGCGCGGGCGAGGGCTGGTCCGGGGCCGGGGTGCGCGGCTTGGCGCGCAGCGAGCTGATGCCCCAGTACAGGGCGAGGGCGCCCAGCAGCAGCGCCACGTACGGCCAGCCGAACAGGACGAAGAAGACGGCCCACATGCCGGACAGCAGGGCGTAGCGCGCCCGGCGCTGGACCGGGTCCGTGGGGTCCCAGCGCATGCCCGCGCCGGGGCCGCCGCCCGGCCCGCCCTGCCCGCCCGGGCCACCGGGACCCTGCGGACCGGCGCCGGGACGCTCGCCGAAACCGCCGGGCGCACGCCCGGGCTGGCGGTCGCTCCACTGGCTGCCCCACGGCGAGCCGCCACCCTGCGGCGCACCGGGACCACCGCCCTGACCGGCGCCGGGCCCGCCCTGGCCACCGGGGTGCCGGGGCTGCCACGGCCGGTCCGGGGCGCCCTCCGGCGGCGGCGCGAACGGGT
>NZ_VOGW01000190.1 GCF_007896895.1 Streptomyces misionensis
CCACGGGCGGCGCGTCCCCGGCCGACGCGCTCTCCACCGCCCGGCGCACCACCTCCGCCGCGTTCGGGCCGTCGACCACGTCCGGGGTCGGCAGGCCGTGGGCGGCCGCCAGGGAGAGCACGGCCGCGGCGCCCGCCAGGGCGTGGAAGCCGCCCCCGCAGTCGGTGGCGGAGGGGAGGCAGGACGTGCCCGGGACCGGGAGGAAGCCGATCTCGCCGGTGCCGCCGGAGGCGCCGCGGCGCAGGACGCCGTCGAGGACGACCGCCGCGCCCGTGCCGTGCCCGAGCCAGAGCAGGACGAAGGTGTCCCGGTCGCGGGCGGCGCCCTCGCGCTGTTCGGCCAGCGCGGCGAGGTTGGTCTCGTTCTCCACCGTGATCAGGGCCCCGGGCAGCCGCTCCTGGAGGGCGGCGGCCAGGCTGCGGTGCCAGGCCGGCAGGCCCGCGGAGTCGCGCAGGTCACCGGTGGCCGGATCGATGAGGCCCGGCGCGCCGATGCCGACGGTGTGCAGCCGCTCCGCCCCCGCCTCCTTGGCCGCCCGCTCCACCGCGGCCACCACCCGCTCCACGGCGGGCCCGGTGCCCGCATCCCCGTCGACCGGCACGGACGCCTCCGCGAGCACCCGCCCCACCAGGTCGGCGACGAGCACGGCGACCCCGTCGGTGCGCACGTCGAGCGCGGCCAGGAAGGCGCCGTCGGCGACGATGCCGTAGAGCCGGGCGTTGGGCCCCCGGCGGGCCGCGCCGGACTCGCCGACGACCCTGACCAGTCCGGCGGCGGTGAGCCGTTCGACGAGGTCGGCGACCGTCGGCCGGGACAGCCCCGTCAGCTGTTTCAACTGCCCCGCCGTCAGCGGGCCTTGCTCCTGCAAGAGCCCCAGGGCCAACCGGTCGTTGATGGCCCTGGCGGTGCTGGGTGATGCGGGCATGGCGGGAATCCTCCCAGATCGGTTCCAGATCCGTTCCACGGGCCGGAGGCCGAGGCGCGACGCGATGACAACTATCTATCAGGCAGGGTCCCTGATAATTTACCGCCGACGACTTCCGGGGAGGAGCACAGACATGAGTGACATCGGCGGGGTGCGGCCCGCGCGATACGCCGTGGCGGCCGTGTTCGCCGTACACGGCGCCGTGACGGGCTCCTTCGCGACCCGCGTGCCCTGGGTCCAGGACCACGCCTCGCTCAGCGCGGGCCGGCTGGGCTTCGCGCTGGCCTTCACCGCGCTCGGCGCCTCGTGCGCGATGCCGCTGGCGGGCCGGATCAGCCACCGCTTCGGCAGCCGTACGGCGCTGCGCGGGCTGCTCGCGCTGTGGACGCTCTCGCTGATCCTGCCGGCCCTGGCGCCGAACCTGCCCACCCTGTGCCTGGCGATGTTCACCTACGGCGCCTGCGCGGGCATGGCGGACGTGGCGATGAACGCGCTCGGCGTGGAGGTCGAGCGGCGGCTCGGCAAGTCGATCATGTCGGGGCTGCACGGGATGTGGAGCGCGGGCGCGCTCACCGGCTCGGCGGCCGGCACGCTCGCCGCCCATCTCGGCGCGGACGCGCGCACCCACTTCCTGCTGGCCTCGGCGGTCCTCACCGCGCTCGGCGCAGTCGCCTGCTCCTGGGTGCTGGACATACAGCCCGCCGAGGACGAGGAGCCGCCGCCGCGGTTCGCGCTGCCGCCCCGCTCCGCGCTGCTGATCGGCATGGTCGGCTTCTGCGCGGTGTTCGCGGAGGGGGCGAGCCTGGACTGGTCGGCGGTGTTCCTGCGGGACCGACTGGACAGCTCGGCGGCGCTCGCGGCGGCCTCGACCACCGGGTTCATGCTGACGATGGCCGTGGCCAGGATCGCCGGGGACGCGGTGGTGAACCGGTTCGGCGCGGTGCGCACGGTCCGCGCCGGCGGCATCCTCGCGGTGCTCGGCGGACTGCTCGTGGTGGTCGCCGGGCAGCCGGCGGTGGCGATGGGCGGCTTCGCCCTGATGGGGCTCGGCATCGCGGTGGTCGTGCCGCTGTGCTTCGCCGCCGCCGGGCACGCGGGGCCCAATCCCAGCCAGGCCATCGCCGGTGTGGCGACCATCACCTACACCTCGGGGCTGATCGCGCCGAGCCTGATCGGCGGGGTGGCCCAGGCGACCAGCCTGGTGGTCTCGTTCGGCGTGGTGACGGCGCTGGCGTGCGGGCTCGCGGTGTGCGCGGGCGTGCTGCGCAGCGCCGAGCGCGGGCCCGGGCGGGAGGTCAGTCCGCGGGCCGCAGCAGCTCCTGGGCAACGGCCCTGAAGCCCTCGCTCCACGGCGCCGGGCGCAGGGTCGCCGCGTCCAGCCGGACCAGCACCCGGGCGCCCCGGGCGTAGGTCTCGGCGCCGTCGGCCGAGCAGAAGCGGAAGCCGTAGGTGAGCCCGGTGGTGCCGAGCCGGTCCAGCCACAGGTGCACGGCATAGCGGCCGGGACTGGTGACGGGGGCCTCGTAGCCGATGCGCAGCTCGCGCACCGCGTTGCAGGCGTCGCCGGCCGCCACCCAGTCGCCGTCGAAGCGGACGCCGTGCTCGTGCCACAGCTCGGTCCAGGCGCGCTCGACCAGCAGCGGATAGCGCGCGTTGTGCAGCAGTCCGAGCGCGTCGAGGTCGTCGAAATGGACGGTGACGGGGATCAGCCGGCCGTAGGAGACGGCGGGGGCGGAGACGGCTTCGACGGTCACGGGTGGGGCTCCTGAGCGAGGCGAACGGGGTGGCACCCCTGGGCACGGCCGACATACTAAGCGACCGCTCAGCGGCCTCCCGACCGGGCCCGGACGGCGGCCGGGTGCTCGGGCCGCGTCGGCGACCAGCGACAATGGTGCGGATAGCCCTGCGGCTACCCCCGGTCACACACTCCCCTCGGCAAGAAAGCGAAACCCCACCATGGACCTCGGCGTGCGCTGGAAACTGCACGGTGACGGGCGCACGCCCGCGCCCGGAGCGGTGGTACGGCCCGACGAACGGCTGTCCTGGCCCCGGACGGTCGGCCTCGGCGCCCAGCACGTGGTCGCGATGTTCGGCGCCTCCTTCGTGGCGCCGGTCCTGATGGGCCTGGACCCCAACCTGGCGATCATGATGTCCGGCATCGCCACGGTGATCTTCCTGCTGGCCACCCGGGGTCGCGTCCCCAGCTACCTCGGCTGCTCCCTGTCGTTCGTCGGGGTGGCCGCCGTCATCCGCGCGCAGGGCGGTTCGAGCGCGACGGTGACCGGCGCCACCTTCGCCGTCGGCATCGTGCTGTTCCTGGTGGGGCTCGCGGTGCAGCGGTTCGGGGCGCGGATCATTCACGCCGCGATGCCGCCGATCGTCACCGGCGCGGTCGTCATGCTGATCGGCTTCAACCTGGCGCCGGTGACCGCGTCCACCTACTGGCCGCAGGACCAGTGGACGGCGATCCTCGTGATGCTGTTCACCGGACTCGCCGTGGTGTGTCTGCGCGGCTTCTGGTCCCGGATCGCGATCTTCCTCGGGCTGATCTTCGGCTACGGCATCTCCTGGGTCTTCGACCGGGTCTTCGGCAAGATCCACTCCGTGGACGGCGGCGGCAAGCTCACCGACCACTGGCGCCTGGACCTCTCGGGGGTCTCCAAGGCGGACTGGATCGGCCTGCCGCACTTCCACGGGCCGTCCTTCCAGTGGTCGGCGATCCTGGTCGCGCTGCCGGTGGTGATCGCGCTGGTCGCGGAGAACGCGGGCCACGTCAAGGCGGTCGGCGAGATGACCGGCGACCCGCTGGACGACAAGCTGGGCACGGCGATCTCGGCCGACGGCGTCGCCTCCATGCTGTCCACCGCGGTGGGCGGCCCGCCGAACACCACGTACTCCGAGAACATCGGCGTGATGGCCGCGACCCGCGTCTACTCCACCGCCGCCTACTGGGCCGCCGCCGGATTCGCGCTGCTCTTCGGCCTCTGCCCGAAGTTCGGCGCCATCGTGGCCGCCATCCCGGGCGGTGTCCTCGGCGGCATCACCGTCATCCTCTACGGCATGATCGGCCTGCTCGGCGCGCAGATCTGGCTCAACGCCAAGGTGGACCTGCGCAACCCGCTGAACCTGGTGCCGGCCGCCGCGGGCATCATCATCGGCGTCGGCAACGTCAGCATGAAGTTCACCAGCAACTTCTCGCTCAGCGGCATCGCGCTCGGCACCGTGGTCGTGATCACCGGCTACCACGCCCTGCGCGCCTTCGCCCCGGCCCACCTGAAGAAGCAGGCGCCCCTCCTGGACGAGGGCACCTCCACCTACGACCCGGAGGCCCCGCGCACCGAGTCGTGACCGGCCGCGTTCCCTCGTTCCGGCGACGGCGCGGGCCGGTCGGCCCGTCCGGCGCGACGGAGCTGGAAGGCTGCGCGCATGACGCAGCCGGAACAGGCCACCCTCCCCGCGGCACGGGCCGGCACGACCGTCGACGCGGTCGCCGCCCGGATGCGTGCCCTCGACGCCGTCCTGCCCGAGCGGGACGGCGTCGCCGTGTTCAACCGCGTCTACCTCACCGTCACCGAGGAGATCGGCCGGCGCCTGCGCGGCGGGGAGTTCCCCGATCCCCGGGCGGCCACCGCGCTGGACGTGCGGTTCGCCGAGCGGTACCTCACGGCGGTGGAGGCCGACGCGGCGGACCTGAGACCACCCGCCTGCTGGCGGCCGCTGTTCCAGCTGCGCCGCCATCCCGGCGTACGGCCGCTCCAGTTCGCGCTGGCCGGGGTGAACGCGCACGTCGGTCACGACCTCCCCCTCGCCGTGGTGGACGCCTGCCATGCCCTCGGCTGCGAACCGGCCGATCTGGAGGACGAGTTCGAGCACGTGGGCGAGATCCTGGTGGCGCTGGAGGAACGGGTCCGCGAAGAGCTGATGCCGGGCCCCGATCTGCTCCAGCTGGCCGATCCGCTCACCCATCTCGTGGGGTCGTGGAGCCTGGAACGGGCCCGGGAGGCGGCCTGGGCGGCGGCCCGCGCGCTGTGGGCGCTGCGGCACTGCCCGGACGTCGCCGGGGAGTTCACCGACCGGCTGGACGCGGTG
>NZ_VOGW01000191.1:0-19225 GCF_007896895.1 Streptomyces misionensis
CGCCCCTGGCGCGCCGCCACCGGAACACCGCCGGGTCCATGGCACGTTGGCCGCGACGTACCCGAACGCGGAGGAGCAACGGCATGGCGACCCGGCTCGGTCTCGGTCTTCCCCAGATGCGGCAGTACTCGATCGGCAAGGACGTCCCCGACGTGGCGCGCGCCGCCGAGGACATCGGCTACGACAGCCTGTGGGTCTTCGAACGGGCCCTGTTCCCGGAGCCCGCCACCCAGGGGCTCTACAACATCGACGGCCTGCCCTGGCCCGACCAGTACCGGTCGGTGGCGGAGCCGCTGGTCACCCTCACCCTGGCCGCGGCGGCGACCCGGCGGGCCGAGCTGGGCACCAGCGTGCTGATCGCGCCGCTGCACCTGCCGTTCCAGCTCGCGAAGGCGCTGGCCTCGCTGGACGCGGCGAGCGGCGGCCGGGTGCTGGCGGGCCTCGGCACCGGCTGGTCCCTGGACGAGTACGCGGCGGCCGGCGTACGGCCGTTCGAGGAGCGCGGCAAGGTGCTGGACGAGATCATCGACGTGTGCCGCGCGGTCTGGGGCCCCGACCCGGTCGCCCACGACGGCACCCTGACGAAGATCGCCCCGGCCGTGGTGGGACCCAAGCCCGCGCGGCCGATCCCGATCCTGCTGGCCGCGGGCAACCGCCGGGCCTGGCGGCGCCTGGTGGACCGGGCCGACGGCTGGCTGCCGGTGAGCACCGGGGCCGAGCGGGTCGCGGCCGACTGGCGGCGGCTGCGGGAGCTGGCCGAGGAGCGGGGGCGTACGGCGCCGATCCGCACGGTGCTGCGGGTGAACACCACCCGCCTGCCGAAGCCCTACGAGGGCGCCGACCGGCGGCCGTTCCAGGGCAGCGTCGACCAGATCGTGCAGGACCTGGCGGAGCACGCGGCCATCGGCCTGGACGAGATCCTGATCGATCTCCAGGGCACCGCGCGGGACGCGGCGGAGCTCACGGACGTCGCCGCGGAGGTCTTCGAGAAGGCGCGGGCCGCCGGGGTCTGAGGCCGGCCGCCCGCGCCCCGGCCGGGTCCCCCGGGGAACCCCGGTCCCGGTCCGTCCCGCGCCGGTCAGTCCTCCGGGAGTTCGACCGGGGCGATCTCGTCGTAGACGTCGCCCGGGCCGGGGTTGGTCGCGTCGGTCGCGCCGCCGAAGTGGTGCATGACGCCCCAGACCGCGTTCAGCGCGGTCTGCACGGCCCCCTCGGCCCAGCCGGCCGTCCAGGAGATGTCGTCGCCCGCCAGGAAGATGCCCCGCTTGTCCGCGGGCAGCCGGTCCTGCATGAAGTGCGTGAACAGGCGCCGCTGGTAGCGGTAGTGGCCCGGCAGATTGGCCTTGAACGCGCCCATGAAGTAAGGCTCGTTCTCCCAGGAGACGGTCACCGGGTTGCCGATGATGTGCTTCCTGATGTCGACGTTCGGGTAGATCTCGCCGAGCGACTTCAGCATGACCTCCATCCGCTCGTTCGCGGACAGCGGCAGCCACTTCAGGCTGTCGTCGCACCAGGTGTACGACAGGCAGATCACGGCGGGCTTGTCCGGGCCGTCGTCGAGCAGGTAGGTCCCGCGCGTCATGCGGTCGGTGAGCGTCATCGACATGACGTCCCGGCCCGTCGGGTTCCCCTGGTCGTCGACGGCCTTGTCCAGCCAGAACGGCCGGTCCACGGGGACGAAGAGCTTGCTGGACTCCATGTAGTGGGTGCGCTCGATCGCGGTCCAGTGGTCGATCGGGAAGAGCGAGTCGTCGCAGTCGATCTTGGACAGCAGCATCCAGGACTGCGCGGTGAAGATCGCCGCCCGGTAGGTGCGGATGTCACCGCCCGCGTCGGTCACCGTGATCCGGTTGCCCGCGGTGCGGTGCAGCCGGGTCACGGCCGGGCGCGGCTCGCCGCCGGTGTGCAGGGACTTCAGCGAGGTGCCGTGCGGCCAGTGCACGATCTTCTCCGGCTCGCGCTCCCACAGCCGCAGCGGCAGTTGCTGGGAGCCGCCGACGATGCCCCGGTGGTGGTCGTCGGCCTCGGTGTAGACGACGCGCAGGATCTCCAGGATGGAGTTGGGGAAGTCGGTGTCCCAGCCGCCGGTGCCGAAGCCGACCTGGCCGAAGATCTCGCGGTGCCGGAAGGACTTGAACGCCTCGGAGTCGCAGAGGAAGCCGTAGAAGGTCTGGTTGTCCAGCTTCTCCACCAGCTTCGCCCAGATCTCGCGGATGCGCGGGACGTCCCGCTCGCGCATGGCGCGGTTCATGTCGGAGAAGTCGGCGCCCTCGTCCAGGCACTTGTTCCAGGCGTCGGCGACGTCCCGGTACACCTGGGGCAGGTCGTCGATGGTCTCGGCGTAGTGCGTCTCGCCCTTGAGGTCCACGACGGTCGACGGGGTCGCCTCGGCCAGCGGGTTGGGGAACGGCTTGGTCGTCAGGCCGACCAGGTCGATGTAGTGCTGCAGGGCCGTGGAGGACGGCGGGAAGCGCATCGCGCCCAGCTCGCAGTTGAGGTCCTCGTCGCAGCCGTCGAAGCCCACCGTGCGCAGCCGGCCGCCGAGTTGGTCGGCCTCGTAGACGACGGGCCGAAGGCCCATCTTCATCAGCTCGTAGGCGGCGACGATGCCGGACAGACCGCCGCCGATGATCGCGACCTCGCTGCCGTGCTCGGTCGCGGGGATCTGCCCGAGGCCCGCCGGATGGGCGAGGAAGTCGTCGTAGGCGTAGGGGAAGTCCGGGCCGAACATGGTGATCGGCGGCTGCTGCGCGTCGCTGTGCTCGACCGCGTTGGGCACCGTGGACGTCATGGGGTACGGACTCCTTGCACGAAGAACTCTGGGAAAGCCGAGGGGGTCGGCGGACGTCAGACGAGGGACCCGTACAGGCCGGGGCGACGGTCCGCCAGATACGGGTTGGCCTCGCGGGAGGCCGCCAGGAAGGCGGGGTCGGCGTCGGCGCACACCAGCTGCTCGGCGCGCCCCGCGCGGGTGCGGGCGACGCCGTCGGGACCGGCGAGGACGGACAGCCCGACGAACTCGAACTCCCCTTCCACACCGACCCGGTTGACGTACGCGACGTACATCTGGTTCTCGAAGGCGCGCACCGGGATCATCGACTCGGCGACGAACTGGTAGGGGTGCATCTGCGCGGTCGGCACCAGCAGCAGATCGGTGCCGGCCAGGGCGTGGGCGCGGACGTTCTCCGGGAACTCGACGTCGTAGCAGATCAGCAGGCCGATGGTGAGGCCGTTCAGCCGGGCCTGGACGAGCTGTCGCTCGCCCGGGGTGAAGTGCTCGCGCTCGAAGCAGCCGAACAGGTGCGTCTTGCGGTAGTTGGCGAGCCGGGTGCCGTCGGCGGAGATCAGCTGGACGGAGTTGTGGACGGCCGCGCCGGCGCGCTCCGGGTAGCCGTAGGCGATCGCGACGCCGTGCCGTGCGGCGATGTCCGCGACCGCGTCGGCGGACTCGCCGTCGGCGCCCTCGGCGAGACGGCCGATGGCGTCGCCGATCGCGTAGCCGGTGAGGAACATCTCCGGGGTGGTCAGCAGCGCGGCGCCCGCGGCGGCGGCCCGGCCCGCCGCCTCCTCCAGGACCGCGAGGTTCCCGGCGACGGAGCCGGGGCGGCCGGAGCTCTGGAGCAGGGCGGTGCGCATGCGTCTACCTCACCGGTCACAAAAGGGGGGTTCGGGGTCAGGTAGACGGTACGGTCGGCGCGCTCGGCCGGACAAGGAGCAGCCGTTGCGCGCGGGTGCGCGGTTCGTTGCGTGCGAGGAGGCCGGGGCGGCGATTCGTTGCGCGTCCCGGCGGACCGGCGGCCGGCCCGGGGACGGAACGGACATCCCCGGCCCACCGGTGAGCCGCCCGGGGTGCCGGCGGGCGCCCCGCGCGCGGGCGGACCGGGGTTACTTGCCGGTGCCGACCGGGTCGACGGTGATGGCGGGGCCGCCCTCGGTGACGGGCACGTTGACGCCGGCCCGGAGGACGGTGGAGTGGGTCTCGTTCGGCGGGGTGACGACGAGCTGGGTGAAGGTCACGCCGGAGCCGCCGGAGTTGTTCGGCGGGTAGTGCAGGGTGAAGCGGGTCTCCGCGCCCGGCTGGAGGGTGACCACCGGGGCGGTGAGCTTGCTGCGGGAGGCGCTGACGGTGCCGTCCTTGCCCTTGAGGTCGACGCCGGGGAAGCCGTGCAGGGTGCAGTTGGCCGAGCCGGTGTTCTTCATGTTGACGATCAGTTCGCCCTCGGCCATCGCGCCGGAGGTGCTGAACGCCAGGTGGGCGGTGGTGCACCCGGCGCCGGACGCGCGGCCGGTGCCCGTGGCGGCGTGCCCGCCGCTCGCCTGGCCGCCGTTCTGGCCGGCGCCCGTGGAGCCGCCGTTGCCGCCCGAGCCCTGGGGGGAGGAGCTCTGGGTGCCGGAGCCCTGGGAGCCGGAGGCGCCCGAGGGGGCGCTCGACGCGGCGGAGTCGTTGCCGCCGGAGGAGCCGTTGTCGCTGCCGCCGCAGGCGGTGAGGGACAGACCGGCGGCGACGGCGACGGCGAGCAACGAGAACTTCTGGACGCGCATGATTCCCCTTAAGCGGTACCGGTGACGTGCTGCTGGTTGAGACATGCGCGGCCGACGGCGGGTTCCGGCCGACACCGGTCCCCTACATGGCTGTTACAAACACTAGAGGTCGCGCAGCCGGTCCACGATCTCGCGCAGCAGCCCGGGATCGGCCGCCGGGCCGCCGGCCGGGGCGCGGCGCGGCGGATCGATGCGGACGAGGCCCGCCTCGGCGAGGTCGCCGAGCACCACCCTGACGACGGTCAGCGGCAGATCGGCGTCCGCGGCCAGCTCCGCGACCGGGCGCGGGCCGCGCCGGACCAGCTCCAGCAGGGCGGCTCCCGCGTGGTCGACGCCGGCCTCTGCGGCGTCCGTCTCCCGGGCGGTGACCCGGGACATCAGGTCGATGGCGTGCCGGTCCGAGGGCCGGGTGCGGCCCCGGGTCACCGTGTAGGGGCGCACCATCGACCCGGTCTCGTCCTCGTACCAGTGCTCGTCGCTCACGGCGGGATCACGGGGTGGCACGGGCGGCCGCGTCCAGATGACTGCCGAGACGGCGGACCAGCAGGGCCATCTCGTGGGCGAGCTGGCCGACGTCGGTGCCGGCCTCGCTGAGCACGGCGAGCCTGCTGCCGCTGCCGGCCGGGGTGATGAACAGATACGCGTCGTCCAGCATGACCATGGTCTGCCGCACCCCGCCGGCCGCGAACCGCTCCCCCGCCGATCTCGCCAGTCCCCGGCCGTCGCGCTGATGGCGCTGTGGGGCTTCGCCATGGTGTCCGTCACCGCCGAACTGCGCGCGCTGATCCGGGTCCAGGGCGTGTACGACGACTTCAGCACCGGTCACCCCGAACCGCAATGGCGGACCACCGTCGCCACAGGTCGGCCCAGTGCAGCGCAGCGCCATCGAGGGCGGCCGGGCCGAGGACGGCCCGGCACCAGCGGGCGGGGAGGACTTGGGGCCCTGACTTGTCTGAACAAGTCAGGGCCCTGTGCGCCTGCCTGCGATGTCCCGGCGGTGAACGCGCGAGGAACATCGGCCCCTGAATCCCCGCACACTTGCGGCTCGCCCCGATCCCGGCGGAACGTCGATTAGGCTGGTCACGCTGTGCACAGCCGGCTACGCAGAGGGGAAGCATGACAGCGCGACACGAGGAGATCGCCGACGAGCTGCGGCGCGCGATCGGCCGCGAGGAGTACACGGTCGGCGGCCGGCTGCCCTCGGAGTCGGAGCTGGCCGCGCACTACGGCGTCTCCCGCGGCACGGTCCGCCAGGCCGTCGCCGCCCTCACCGCCGAAGGCCTGATCGGCTCCCGCCAGGGCGCCCGGCGCGTGGTGCTCGCCAGCCGACGCAGCCAGAGCTTCGAGGAGCTGCGCAGCTTCGCCCAGTGGGCCCGCGCGATGGGCCGCGAGGCCACCGGCCGGGTGGTCTCCCAGGGCTACCGCCCGGCCGGACACGAGGACGCCGCACGCCTCCAGCTGCCGCTGCGCACCCCCGTGCTGCACGTGCTGCGGGTGCGCGGCCTGGACGGTGAGCCGGTGCTGATCGAACGCACGGTGTACGCCGACTGGATCTCCCCGGCCGTCGAGTCCATCGAGCCCGACTGCCCCTCCGTCACCCAGCGCCTGTACGACGACACGGGCCTCGTCTTCGCCTACGGCGAGCACCTCATCGACGCGGTGGCGTGCGGCGCGCGCGACGCCGAGCTGCTGGGCGTGCGCCGCACGAGCCCCCTCCTGCGGGTCCGCCGGGTGACGACGACCCGCGAGGGCCGCCCGGTGGAGTGGTCGGACGACCGCTACCGGCCGGACGCGGTGACGTTCAGCGTGCACAACTCCATCGGGAACAACGCGCTGACACGGAAGACGGCGAAGTAGCCGCCGGGCCCGCGGCCCCCGGGCCCCACTACCCCGGCGCCCCCGAGGAGAACCGGCGCAGCAGCGGCGACAGCACCAGCACGGACTTGGTCCGCTCCACGAACGGCTCCCCGGCGATCCGCTCCAGGACCCGCTCGAAATGCCGCATGTCCGAGGCGAACACCTGCGCGATGGCATCCGCGTCCCCGGTGACCGTCGACGCGGCCACCACCTCCTGGTACCGCTCCAGGCCCCGCTGGATCGTCTCCGGCGACGTGTTGCGCCGGCAGTAGATCTCGATGTACCCCTCGGTCTCCCAGCCGAGCGCCGCCGGATCCACCCGCACGGTGAATCCGGTGATGGCTCCGGTGGCCCGCAACCGGTCCACGCGGCGTTTGACCGCGGGCGCGGACAGTCCGACCAGTTGCCCGATGTCCGCGTAGGAGCGGCGGGCGTCCTCGGCGAGGGCGTGCACGATGCGTTCGTCGAGATCGTTCAGCACAGGGGGTGGTTCACTTACTTCGTCGATCGGTTCACTTCTCTGCCGCCACCGCGAGGTCCTCACCGGTCGCGAGGCGGGAACGGCGGAAGCCGTACACGAAGTAGAACACGAGCCCGACCGCCAGCCAGACACCGAACACCGTCCAGGTCACGACGGACAGGCTGCCCATCATCCACAGGCAGAAGACGAAGCCCAGCGCGGGCAGCAGCGGCGACAGCGGCACCCGGAACCCGCGCCGCATGTTCGGCCGCGTCCAGCGCAGCACCACGACGGCCACATTGACGAGGGCGAAGGCGAACAGCGTGCCGATGCTGGTGGCGTCGGCCAGCTGCCCCAGCGGGATCGCGGCCGCCAGGATGCCGCAGAACAGGGACACGATGACCGTGTTCGCCCGCGGGGCGCCGCTCTTCGGGTGGACCCGGGCGAAGACCTTGGGCATCAGACCGTCGCGGGCCATGGCGAACAGGATGCGGGTCTGGCCGTAGAGCACGGTCAGCACGACGCTGGCGATGGCGATGACGGCGCAGAAGGCCAGCAGGGTGGCCCAGAAGCTCTGCCCGGTGACGTCCTTCATGATCTGCGCGAGCGCGGCCTCGGAGTCGTTGAACGACCGCCAGGGCCGGGCGCCGACGGCGACGGCGGCGACCAGCACGTACAGGCCCGTCACGATGACCAGCGACAGCATGATCGCGCGGGGCAGGTCGCGCTGGGCGTTCTTCGCCTCCTCACCGGCGGTGGAAGCGGCGTCGAAGCCGATGTAGGAGAAGAACAGCGTGGCGCCCGCCATGCTGACGCCCGTCATCCCGAGCGGCATGAACGGGGTGTAGTTGTGTGCCTTGAAGCCCATGAAGCCGATGGCGCAGAAGAGGACCAGCGCCGCGATCTTCACGCACACCATGACGGTGTTGGCCCGCGCGGACTCCTTGGCGCCGCCGAGCAGGAACACCATCGCGAGCAGGACGACGATCAGCGCGGGCAGGTTGAAGACGCCGCCCTGGCCGGGCGGGGCGGACAGCGCGGCCGGGACGGTGACGCCGATGGTGCCGTGCAGCAGCTCGTTCAGGTACTGGCCCCAGCCGACGGCCACGGCGGCGACCGAGACGCCGTACTCCAGCAGCAGGCACCAGCCGCAGACCCAGGCGATCAGCTCGCCCATCGTTGCGTACGCGTACGAATAGGAGGAGCCGGAGACCGGGATGGTGCCGGCCAGTTCGGCGTAGGACAGGGCCGAGAACAGCGCGGTGAGCCCGGCGATCACGAAGGACAGGGTGACGGCCGGGCCGGCCTTGGGGACCGCCTCGCCGAGCACCACGAAGATGCCGGTGCCGAGCGTGGCACCGATGCTGATCATGGTCAGCTGCCACAGCCCGAGGGAGCGCCGCAGCGATCCGCCCTCGCCCTTGCCACCCTCGGCGACCAGGAGTTCCACGGGCTTGCGGCGCATCAGGCGGGCGCCGAGGCCCGGGGCGGCCGGGGCCGGCGATGTCTGGTTGTGCGGCGGGGCGCCGTGATCGAGCACGCGCTGGCTCCTCGTTCGATGCGGTCGACGCGCTTGCCGCCGCCGATGCCGTGAGTGGCGCCGAAGACAGCTGCTGACGCCGGGTACAGCGCAGCACACTACGAGGCGGGCCTTCGCGGAGGTAATGCAGCAACCTTGCGTACACCCGCATGATCGTTGCGTTCCACCGTACGTCACGGCGGAACGTTGTGCTCCGGCTGCCAAACGTTGCGCAACCGCCGCGCATCGGGCCGGGCCGGACAAGAGCGTCGAGACCCGGATATGCCGACGGCCCTCGCCGCTCCCACCAGGGGGAACGACGGGGGCCGCGGGGGCGCGGAAGGAGACCGGGAGGGCTCCCGGAAAGGGTCAGCCCCAGCTGGCGTGCAGCGGCTTGCCCTCGGCGTAGCCGGCCGCGCTCTGGATGCCGACGATGGCCCGCTCGGCGAACTCCTCCAGGGAGCCCGCGCCGGCGTAGGTGCAGGAGGAGCGGACGCCCGCGATGATCGAGTCGATCAGGTCCTCGACGCCCGGGCGGGCCGGGTCGAGGAACATTCGCGAGGTGGAGATGCCCTCCTCGAACAGCGCCTTGCGGGCGCGGTCGTACGACGACTCCTCCGACGTGCGGTTGCGCACCGCGCGCGCCGAGGCCATGCCGAACGACTCCTTGTACGGGCGGCCGTTCGCGTCGTGCTGGAGGTCGCCCGGGGACTCGTAGGTACCGGCGAACCAGGAGCCCACCATCACGTTGGAGGCGCCGGCCGCCAGGGCCATGGCCACGTCGCGCGGGTGCCGGACGCCGCCGTCGGCCCACACGTGCTTGCCGTACTTGCGCGCCTCGGCGGCGCACTCCAGCACCGCGGAGAACTGCGGGCGGCCCACGCCGGTCATCATGCGGGTGGTGCACATGGCGCCGGGGCCGACACCGACCTTGATGATGTCCGCGCCCGCCTCGATCAGGTCCTTGACGCCCTCGGCGGAGACGATGTTGCCCGCGGCGATGGGCACCTGCGGGTCGAGGGCCCGCACCACCTTGATCGCGCTGATCATCGACTCCTGGTGGCCGTGCGCGGTGTCGATGACGAGGGTGTCCACGCCCGCGTCGAGCAGCTGCTTGGCCTTGCCCGCCACATCGCCGTTGATGCCGACGGCGGCGGCGATGCGCAGCCTGCCGTTCGCGTCCACGGCCGGGGTGTACAGCGTGGCGCGCAGGGCGCCCTTGCGGGTGAGGATGCCGGCCAGCCTGCCGTCCTTGTCGACGGCCGGGGCGTAGCGCCGGTTGTGCGTGTCGAGGGTGGTGAAGGCCTCGCGCGGGTCGATGTCCGCGTCCAGCAGGAGCAGGTCCTTGGACATGACCACTTCGAGCTGGGTGAAGCGGTCGACCCCGGAGAGGTCCGCGTCGGTGACGACGCCGATGGGGCGCTGGTTCTCGTCCACGACCACACCGGCGTTGTGCGCCCGCTTGGGCAGCAGCGCGAGGGCGTCCGCGACGGTCTGGTGCGGGGCCAGCACGATCGGGGTGTCCAGCACCAGGTGGCGGCTCTTGACCCAGGAGACGACCTCGGTCACCACGTCGATCGGGATGTCCTGCGGGATGACCACCAGCCCACCGCGGCGGGCCACCGTCTCGGCCATGCGCCGCCCGGCGATGGCGGTCATGTTGGCGACGACGAGCGGGATGGTGGTTCCCGTGCCGTCCGGCGAACTGAGGTCCACACCCTGCCGCGAGCCCACCGCGGAGCGGCTCGGCACCATGAACACGTCGTCGTACGTCAGGTCGTACGTGGGCCGGATGTCATTGAGGAAACGCACGTGCTGCACATCCCAGTCGTTCAGAGGCGACCCCCCGACGGGTGCGCCGAGGGGAAAAGAGCACGTACTTCATTCTCCCATGCCCTCCCCCCGATCCCGCCCGGTCGAAACCTCCAGGGTCCCCGGGGCGGTCTTCGGAGGATCCACCGAAACGAGGATCTGACGCGGCCGGTCACCGCAGCGCGGCGCGGGCCGCTTCCAGGAACGCCTCGCGGGCCGTGTCCAGCGTGTCCGGGCGACCGCCGCGCCGGACCTGGTCCACGAGCGCGGTGGCCGCGACAGCCACCTCGGCCGGCCCTTCCAGCAGCACCAGGTCGTGGGCGCGGCGCAGGTCGGTACGATCGCCGGGGCGGCCCTCACCGGTACGGCGGGTCTCGGTGACCGCGCCCGCCGCCTCCAGGAACCGGACGTACGCCTGGCGCCGCTGGTCGACCAGCCGCCCCGCCCGCTGCTCGGCGACGCTCAGCCGCAGCGCCTCCAAGGCCGCCTCGGCCTGCCGCTCCCCCGCGGCCCGGGTGGACCGGGCCGAGATGACGCTGCCACCAAGTGCGGATCCGGCACCGATCAACGCTGCCAGCAGGGCGATGAGCCACTCGTTCATGGAGGGCATTCTGCATGGACACGGCATCCGACCGGGGCGTTTCGCACGACCTCGTCACGATCGCCCCACCGTCCGGTGAGTCCTGGCGGACCCGCCCGGTCCGACCGCGCTCGGCGAGGGCGCGCCATGGGGCGGAGAGACACCGCCGTGCTCAGCCGAGTCCCAGCCGCGCCCACACCCGCCGTGCCGCCGCCCGGTGTTCCTCGGCCTGTGCTTCCTGCCCGGTGCCTTCGGCGAGGTCGGCAAGGGCATCCAGAACGCGGGCCTCGTCGCGGGCGCCGTTCACCGCGCGTGCCGCCTCCAGTGCCGCCAGGTACCGTGCGCGCGCCTCGTCGGTGCGGTCGAGCCGGGCGTACACCCCGCCGAGGGCGAGTTCGACGCGCCCGGTGAGCCGGGTGCGGCCGCCCGCGGCGAACTCCGCGCGGGCCCGCTCCAGCAGTTCGGCGGCGCCCTCCCATTCCCCGAGCCGGGCCAGTGCCTCGCCCCGTCGGTACCGCTGCAGGGTGGCGCCGTAGGCGTTCCCGATCTCCTCGTGCACCGCCCCGGATGCCTCGAACTGTGCCGCCGCGTCGGCCCAGTTGCCGCGCGCGGAACTGAGCATGCCCAGGAACTCCCGGGTGGAGGCGGCGAGTCTGCGTTCGTCCGGCGACGTGCCGAAGGCGGCCTGGACGGTCGACCACGCCTGGGACAGCTGCTGCTCGGCCTCTTCGAACTCGCCCTGCTCCCAGAGCGGCCTGGCCAGCTGGCAGCGCATGCGGACCAGCGTGCGCGGTTCGGCGGCCTGCTGTGCGGCGGCCACGCCCGCGCGGAAGGCGTCGATGTGATCGCCGTGGTGCGGGTTCTGGAGGAAGTGGGTCCACAGCGGCTCGCACAGCGCCGGCACCTCCGCGAGGCCCCACTCCCCCGCGGTCGCGCTCGTGCGGGCGATGCGGACACAGCCGAACAGCGCGTGCCGTTCGGCCTCCAGCCAGTGGTACGCCCGGGCCGCCGAGTCGCCCGGCGCGTCTACGGACCGTTCGAAGAGCACGTCACGGGTGCCGGGCACCGGCCCGACCTCGGCCGCCGTCTTCAGGCGCGGTCCGGCAGCTGCAAGGTCCGCGCGCTGCGCCTGGCGCACGTACCAGAGCACGAGCCGGTGCAACGCCTCCGCGCGCTCGGCCTGGTCTCCGTATGCCTCCGCGCGGCGGCGGGCGTGGGCGCGCAGCAGCTCCGGAAGGCGCTCACGGCCGTCGGGGTCGCGGCCGTCCAGCAGCCCGGCCGCGCGCAGTTCGTCCAGCGCGTCCTCGGCCGTGTCGAGGCCCCGGCCGAGCAGGGCGTCGACGGCGGCAAGGGTGAAGGAGGGGGCCGGGAAGCGGGCCAGCAGCCGGTAGAGGAGGGCCGCGTCGGGGCCCAGGCTTTCGTACGCCGCGTCCCACACATGCTCCACCACGGGGATACCCTTCTCCGTCAGTTCGGTGTCGAGCCGGTCGAGCAGCCGGGCGAGCGGCCGCTCCCGGTGGCGGCGCAGCCACTTCCCCGCGATGTGCAGCGCGGCCGGCAGCCCCGAGCACAAGGCCAGCAGGCGGCGCGTCTGCTCCGGCTCGGCGGCCAGCCGCGTGTCCTCGGTGACCAGCTCGAGCAGTCGCAGCGCGTCATCAGGGTCGAGCGGGGCCAGCGGAAACTCGGTTGCCGCGCCGGCCTCCAGGTCGTACAGCGGCCCATGGCTGGTGACGATCACCAGACTGTCGCCCGAGGCGGGCAGCAGGGGCTCGACCTCGGTGCCGTAACGGGCATTGTCGACGATGACCACGAGCCGTTTGCCGTGGGTCAGCGACCAGTACTGGCGGGCCCGCTGTCGGAATTCGGGCGCGACCCACTCCGCCTTCAGGCCGCGCAGCAGCTCGCCGAGGACGTCGGCGACCTCCACGCCGCCGTCGCACCGCACGTCGTCCAGATCGACGTAGAGGACGCCGTCCGGATGCTGCTCGTGCAGGGCGCGGGCCAGGCGGAACGCCAGCTCGGTCTTGCCGGTGCCGGGGTAGCCGCGCAGCAGCAGGCACAGCGGGCGGGTACCGCCGTCCGTCGTCCGCCGCTCCATGACCAGTTGCCGTGCCCGTGCCTGTTCCCGCTCACGGTCCACAAAGTGCGCCGGCTCCGCCGGAACCTGGTACACCACGTCTCGCCGACCCCCGTACCGCATCGCTCCGTTTCCCAGGAGCCTAGCGGCAAGGGCGAGTTGACGTGCCGTTATGCCAGGCATCCGCATACCCGGCCGCCCTCACCCCAACGCCAACGCCACCGTCACGGGGGCCGGGTCCTCGCTCGCCTCGGTGAAGATCTGCCGGGCCACCCGCCATTCGTCGGGGTGGGCTTCCGCGTACCGCTCCCAGCCCGTGACGACGAGCAGCAGGCCGCGCTCGGCCGCCGCGGCCGGCCAGACGGAGGGGTCGCAGAGGCTGTCCAGGAGCGCGTCCCAGTTGCGGCCGAACCAGTCGGGCAGGGCGAGGGCCCGTGCCACGGCGTCCATCAGGGCGGCCTTGTCCGCGACCCGGGAGAGATCCAGGGCGACGACCGCGCGGTCCGTGGGTCGCCGGGTCATCTCAGCACCGCCCGGAACGAGTCGTAGTGGTCATCGGTGTAGTAGAACTCCCCGCCCTGTCCCGTGATGACGCGGCGCGCCCCGCGGTCGCGCGAGCCGGGGGTCGGCACCGTGTACTCGTGGTAGTAGCCGCGCTGGTGCTTCGGCAGGTGTTTCTCGTAGTTCCCGAAGACGATCCCGTCGCGGGAGTAGGGATAGGGCCCGCCCCGGTCGATCAGGGCCAGGGTCCGCCGGGCCTCGGGAGGCAGCCGGGACTCGGGCACGGTGGCCATGCCCCTGGCCCACCCGGGAGTGGCCACGGCGGCGGACGACGGGCCGCCGCTCGTCCCCGCGCCGGTACCCGTGCTGGTGCCCGTGGCGCACCCGGCGAGCAGCACGGCGAGGACGACCAGCAGCCCCGCGAGCACACGGGACGGGGCCCGGCCGGGCGATCGGGACCATCGGAACTTCAGGGGGACGTACCGCGACACCATGCGGACGATGCTTTCACGACCGGCCGGCCCGGACGACCCGTGCCCCGCGGAAGGCGGCGGAGGCGAGGGCGGTCGGCGGCCGTCTCGTCCGCCGGCCCCCCTCACCGCCGCTCACTGCCCGTCGGGGTCCTGCCGACTGAGCGCGGGCTTCGGCGACGGTCCCGCGGTCATCAGGTAGTCCGCGGCCGAGGTGTCCGTGACCAGGCTGGTGACCAGCCCGGACCGCAGCACCGCGTCGATCGCCGCCGCCTTGCGCTGACCGCCGGCGATCGCCACGACCTCCGGGATACGGCGCAGCTGGTCGGCCTTGACGGTGATGCACCGCTCCCCCAGGTCCCGACCGATCCGGCGCCCCTCGGCGTCGAAGAGGTGCGCGGCCATCTCGGCGGCGACACCGAGCGAGGCGTAGTGCGCCCGCTCCTCGTCGCTGAGCATGTCGTGCACCGTCGAGATGCCCGGCTCCCAGGAGCCGATGGAGACGCAGGCGACCGTGACCTTGTCGAAGTACTCGAAGGCGCGGGCGATCCCGGTCTGGTTGCGCAGGGCCGCCGCGGTGGCCGCGTCCGGCAGCAGCATCGGCGCGTAGATCGGGTGCGCGTCGCCGCCCGAGACCTGGGCGGCGCGGCGCACGGCCTCGACCGAGCCGCGCTCCGAGGTGCCGGCGTCGTACACACCCGTCAGCTGCACCACCGTGCACGGCGGCAGCCGGTCGAGCGCGGCCGCCATGTGGATGGTGGACCGGCCCCAGGCCAGCCCCAGCACGTCCCCCTCGTTGACCAGCTCGCCGAGCAGGTCGGCCGCGACCTCGCCGAGGTTCTCCGGGTCGGGGGTCTCCTCGGCCTCCGCCGGGGACTCGACCACGACGGCGTGCCTCAGGCCGTAGCGGGCACGGAGCGCGTCGGAGCGCTCGGCGTCCAGCTCGGCCGGCACGCGGATCTCGATGCGTACGAGATCCCGTTCGAGAGCCGTCTCCAGGACCCGGGCCACCTTGAAGCGGCTGACGCCGAACTCCTCCGCGATCTGGATCTTGGACTTGCCCTCAAGGTAGAAGCGGCGGGCCATGGCCGCCGCCTGGACCAGCTCAGCGGGTCCCATCCGCATGGCTGACCGGCCCGCCGACATACCCGACACGGCGATCTCCTCACTGCTGTTCACACTCTGGATTCGCCGTTCATCCTTGCAGATCCGGCGCAACTGATCCGCCCTGATGGGCGGCGTTCTCTCAACCGTTCACGCAGCCGTGGCTCAGTGGTCGCATGCCCAGGACGCCCCGGCGGTGGCCGCCTCCGCCTGAGCGCGCAGGGCACGCACCGCGTCCGCCGGGTCCTTCGCCCCGTAGACCGCCGAGCCGGCGACGAACACGTCGGCGCCCGCCTCCGCGCACCGCTCGATCGTGGCGGCCGAGACACCGCCGTCGACCTGCAACCAGAGCTGGAGGCCGTGCTTGCCGATCAGCTCACGGGTGCGCCGGATCTTCGGCAGCATGATGTCGAGGAAGGCCTGGCCGCCGAAGCCCGGCTCGACGGTCATGACGAGCAGCATGTCGAGTTCCGGCAGCAGGTCCTCGTACGGCTCGATGGGCGTCGCGGGCTTGAGCGCCATGGAGGCGCGCGCGCCCTTGGCGCGGATCTCGCGGGCGAGCCGCACCGGGGCGGCGGCCGCCTCCACGTGGAAGGTGACCGACGAGGCGCCCGCCTCCACGTACTGAGGGGCCCAGCGGTCGGGGTCCTCGATCATCAGGTGGCAGTCCAGCGGGGTGTCCGTCGCACGGGCCAGGGACTCCACCACCGGCACGCCGAGCGTGAGGTTGGGGACGAAGTGGTTGTCCATGACGTCGACGTGGAGCCAGTCGGCGCCCTGGACAGCCTTGGCCTCCTCCGCCAGGCGGGCGAAGTCGGCGGACAGGATGCTGGGGTTGATCTGCACGGCCATGCCCCAAGACTGCCATGTCCGGGGCACTGATGTTCGCGCCGGTCCACAGGCGAGACCGTTCATCATACTGATCTGCTGTTTGTCTGATGGTCCGGACGCCCCTGTGGACAACCGACGGCGACGGAACCGGCGCACGCGGTGAAATGGTGCCCGCGCCGCTCCTCGCGACCGTCAGCCGGCGGTCTTGCGGATCAGCGCCAGATACATCGCGTCAGTGCCGTGCAGATGCGGCCACAGCTGGATGTCCGGGCCCTCGCCGAGCGCGGGGACACCGGGCAGCAGCGGCCGGGCGTCGATCAGTTCGGTGTCCGGGTACTGCTTGAGCACATCGGCGACGACCGCCCGGGTCTCGGCGAGGTGCGGGGAGCAGGTGGCATAGCCGACCACGCCGCCGACGCGCACCGAGTCGAGCGCGGTCCGCAGCAGGGCGCGCTGGAGGGGAGCGAAGTTGTCCAGGTCCTCGGGGCGCCGGCGCCAGCGGGCCTCGGGCCGCCGCCGCAGCGCGCCGAGCCCGGTGCACGGCACGTCCACCAGCACCCGGTCGAAACTGCCCGGCCGCCACGGCGGCCGGGTGCCGTCCGCGGCGATCACCTGGTACGGCCCCGGGTTGCCGGCCAGCGCCTTGGCGACCAGACCGGCCCGGTGCGGCTGCTTCTCGGAGGCGAGCAGCGCGGCACCCCGCTCGGCGGCGAGCGCGCCCAGCAGCGCGGCCTTCCCGCCGGGTCCGGCGCACCCGTCGAGCCACCTGGTGTCCGGCCCCTCCAGGGGGGCGTTGGCCAGCGCGAGGGCCACCAGCTGGCTGCCCTCGTCCTGCACCCCGGCGCGCCCCTCGCGCACCGCCTCGACCGCGCCCGGCTCACCGCCCTCGGCCAGCCGCACGGCGTACGGCGACCAGCGCCCGGGCTCGGCGGCCTCCTCGCGCAGCAGCTCCTCGGTGGTGGCCCGGCCGGGCCGCGCCACCAGCGTCACCCGCGGCCGCTCGTTGTCGGCCGCGAGCAGCTCCTCGATGCCGGCGCGCCCGCCGCCCAGCGAGTCCCACAGCGCGGAGACGACCCAGCGGGGGTGCGAGTGCACCACGGCGAGGTGGTCCTCGGGGTCCTCGTCGTACGGCGGCGCGACCTTCTCGACCCATGCGTCGAGATCGTGCTGCGCCACCTTGCGCAGCACCGCGTTGACGAACTTGGCCCGCCCGTCGCCCAGCACGACCCGGGCGAGTTCCACGGTGGCGGACACGGCGGCGTGGCTCGGGATGCGCGTCCCCAGCAACTGGTGCGCGCCCAGGCTCAGCACGTCGAGCACCGGCGGGTCCACCTCGCGCAGCGGCCGGTCCACGCATGCGGCGATCACCGCGTCGTACGTGCCCTGCCGGCGCAGCGTCCCGTACACCAGCTCGGTGGCGAGCGCGGCGTCGCGCGCGTCGAAGTCGCCCTTCTCCCGCGCCTTCCGCAGCAACGGCGGCAGCACGAGATTGGCATAGGCGTCCCGCTCGTCCACCGCCCGCAGCGCGTCGAAGGCCAGGATGCGGACGGGGTCCTTCTTGGGACGCCGGTAGGGCTTGGCGGGCTTACGGCCCCGCCGCGACTGCTCGCTCACGAAAAAGGTGCTCCGGAGGTGAAAGGGGGTGTGCCGCCAAGCCTACGTCGGCGGAGGTGAGCGGGGGTGCGCGGGGAGCGCCGGCCGGCGAGCAGGCGGCGTGGACGCGCCCCGCCGCCGTACCGGCCCCGTCAGCCGCCCAGGGTCTCGCCCTCCGTGATCCGTACCCCCCGGGCCCAGTCGGCCGCGCGCATCGGCTTCTTGCCCTGGGCCTGGACCCAGAGGAGTTCGACGGCGTAGGAGCCGGTGCCCACGTGCACGCTGTTCTTGCCGGCCGCGAGCCGTCCGGGCGCGAGGCCGGCCCGGTCGGGCACCGGGGTGACCTGGATGAGCTTGAGCCGCTCGCCGCGGAAGGTGGTCCAGGCGCCGGGCGCCGGGGTGCAGCCGCGCACCACCCGGTCGACGCGCAGCGCCGGCGTCTCCCAGTCCACCTGGGCGTCCTCGACGGTGATCTTCGGCGCGAGGGTGATGCCCTCGGCCGGCTGCGGCACGGCCTTCAGGGTGCCGTCCTCGATGCCGTCCATGGTGGCCGCGAGCAGCCCGGCCCCGGCGAAGGCCAGCCGGGTGAGCAGGTCGCCGCTGGTGTCGGTGGGCCGGATCTCCTCCGTCACCGTGCCGTACACCGGGCCGGAGTCCAGGCCCTCCTCGATGAGGAAGGTGGACGCGCCGGTGATCTCGTCGCCCGCCATGATCGAGTGCTGCACGGGCGCGGCCCCGCGCCAGGCGGGCAGCAGCGAGAAGTGCAGGTTGACCCAGCCGTGCGCGGGGATGTCCAGGGCGACGCGGGGCAGCAGCGCGCCGTAGGCGACGACCGGGCAGCAGTCCGGGGCGATCTCCGTCAGCCGGGCGAGGAACTCGGGGTCCCGCGGCCTGGCCGGCTTCAGCACCTCGATGCCGGCCTCCTCAGCCCGCTCGGCCACGGGCGACGCGACCAGCCTGCGGCCCCGTCCCGCGGGTGCGTCGGGCCGGGTGACGACGGCGGCCACCTCGTGCCGCCCGGAGGCGAGCAGGGCGTCCAGGGCGGGAACGGCGACCTCGGGGGTACCGGCGAAGACGAGCTTCATGGGCGGGATCGGGCCTCTCGGGCGGGGATCGTACGGGCAGCGCACCAGTCTATGACCGCCCGTGAACCGGCACTCCGCGGAGCACGACGGCGCGCGACTCGCCCGGCTGCCGGGCCGGCTGGACGCCGGGCGGCGCGCGGGCGGACGAACGGCGTACGCATATGCCTGCACGCCCCCACCCCGTGACCAGCGGAGCGCACAGGCGTTGGTCAAGAAAGAGTTGACCACATAGGGCCGCTTCAGCCGCCCAATTCCTTTCAACGCCGGTTCGAGAGGCTTGTTCATGGCCGACCACGCAACCCACGACGCCCAGGCCCGGGCCAGCCTGCACTTGCTGGTGCGGGACATCGAGCGGGTCCGCCGGCAGGTGGACGCACTGCGCACGCTCACCGCCCAGTTGGGCAACGTCTACCGCCCGCGCCGCACCGGCCCGTCCACGGGCTTCGTCGTCTACGGACGCGCCCCCGCCCCCACGGTCCGTCTCGCCCAGGAGCTGCGGGACAGCGTCGAGACACTGGTCACGGCCGCCGTGGACTTCGACCGCTCGCTCGGTTTCTCCTGGGACGCGGTGGGCTCGGCGCTCGGCGTCACCAAGCAGGCGGTGCACCGCCGTTACGGCGCCCGCCGCGCCGCCGCGCAGGCGGCCACCGAGGCCGAGCGGACGCCGGAGTCGTCCGGCACCCGCACGCTCAGTGTGAACGCGGGCCTGCCCCCGGTGCCGACGGTCCCCGCCGCCCGTTCCATGCCGACCCAGCCGACCGCGGGCAGCCCGACCCTGCGCGAGGACGCACGCC
>NZ_VOGW01000191.1:19505-37850 GCF_007896895.1 Streptomyces misionensis
CAGGGGCCGTCCGAGCGCCGGGAGCGGCACACCCCGCGTCCCTCACCCGATGTCCGGCGGATCGATCCGCACCCGCACCCGCGCCGTCTCTCCGCTCCCCCGGGCCATCCGCGCGGCCTGCGCGGTCTTCAGGGCGGAGGCCAGCGCCGCGCCACTGCCCGGGGGCACGCGTACGAGGGCCCGCTCCCAGTGCTCGCCGGGAGGCACCGCACCGGGCCTGCGCGGTGCCCCGGGGGGCGCGGGCGGCAGTGGCACCGGCCCCAACACCTCGGCGTCGCTCGGCAGTTCGACCGCGGCCAGGAACTCCGCGACGGCCTCGGGCGGGCCGGACACGGCCGCCATCCGGGACACCGGCGGGAAACCGAGTTCGGCCCGCTCGGCCAGCTCCCGCAGCGCATGCCCGACGGGGTCCCAGCGCACCAGCGCCTGCACGGGCCGCAGGGTCGGTTCGGCCACCACGACCACGGTGCCCCCCTCGCCCTGCGGCCGGACCAGCGCCCCCGCCGCGATCCACCGCCGCAACGCGTCCTCACCGGCCCGCAGATCGGGTCGTACGAGCATGGCCCAGCCGTCGAGCAGCAGCGCCGCCGCGTAGCCGCCCTCGGCGACCGGCTCGGCGCCCGGGGTGCTCACCACCAGCGCGGGCGTGCCCGGCACGGTGTCCAGGACGTGTTCGCGCCCCGAGGTGCGCACCGGCACGGCGGGAAAGGCCCGGCCCAGCTCCTCGGCGGTGCGGCGGGCGCCCACCACCTGCGCGCGCAGCCGGAAACCGCCGCACTCGGGACAGTGCCAGGCGCCTTCCTCCCGCCCGCACCAGCCACAGCGCAGCACGCCCGCGTCCTGGCCCTGGAGCGGCCCCGAGCAGTGCCGGCAGCGGGCCGGGGCCCGGCACTGGGCGCAGGCCATCCGCGGCGCGTACCCGCGGCGGGGCACCTGGACCAGCACCGGGCCGTGCCGCAGCCCCTCCCGGGCGGCCTGCCAGGCGAGGGTGGGCAGCCGGGCGGCGCGGGCGGCCTCGTCGCGGGCGAGGTCCTCGTCCCCGACCGTGCGCACGAGCGGCGCGGACCGCCGTATCTGCTCCCGCCCGGCGACCAGGGGTCGCGCCCAGCCGCTCTCGACCAGCTGGGCCGCCTCCACCGTGGTGGAGAAACCGCCGAGCAGGAAGGCGCACTTGTCGAGGGCGGCGCGCAGCAGCAGGACGTCGCGCGCGTGCGGCTGCGGGGCGTGCTGCTCGCTGTGGCTGTCGTCGCCATCGTCCCAGATCGCGACGAGCCCGAGGTCCCGCACGGGCGCGAACATGGCGGCCCGGGTCCCGACGACGGCCCGTACGGAGCCGCGCCGTACCGCGAGCCACTGCGCGTACCGCTTCTCGGGCCCGGCGTCGGCGGTGAGCAGGGCGTGGCGTCCCGGGCCCAGCAGTGCGGTCAGCGCGCCGTCGACACGGGCGGCGGCGCGGCCGTCGGGTACGACGACGAGGGCGCCGCGGCCCGAGGCGAGCGTGGCGGCGACGGCCCGGGCCAGCTCCTCGCTCCACAGGGGCCCGGGCAGTGCGTGCCACACCGCGCGGGGGGCGCCGCCGGCGGCCAGTGCCTGGAGGAAGGCGCTCCCGTGCTCGTACCGCGCCCAGGACGACGGCCTCGTTCTCCTCGGAGCCGAAGGTCTTGCGCTCCCCCACCTCGTTGACGACGAGCAGGTCACAGCCCTTGCGGGCGAGCTTGGCGCGGCCGTTGGCGAGGACGTCGTCGGTCTCGGCGGCGAAGCCCACGATCACCTGTCCGGCCCTGGCCCGTTCGGCGGAGACCTCGGCGAGGATGTCGGGGTTGCGGACCAGGACGATGGGGTCCGGCTCCTTGTCGTCCTTTTTCTTGATCTTGCCGGTGGCGTAGGCCGCGGGGCGGAAGTCGGCGACGGCCGCGGCCATGACGACGGCGTCCGCGTCGGCCGCCGCCTTGAGGACGGCCTCGCGCAGCTGCACGGCGGTGCCGACCCGGACGACGTCCACGCCCGCCGGGTCGGGCAGGCCGGTGTTGGCCGCGACCAGGGTCACCCGGGCGCCGCGGGCGGCGGCGGTGCGGGCGAGGGCGTAGCCCTGCTTGCCGGAGGAGCGGTTGCCGAGGAAGCGCACCGGGTCCAGGGGCTCGCGGGTGCCGCCCGCGGAGACCACCACGTGGCGGCCGCGCAGGTCGGGCTCCTGGACGCCGCGGGCCAGCACCCGGCGGCAGACCTCGAAGATCTCCGCCGGGTCGGGCAGCCGGCCCTTGCCGGTGTCGACGCCGGTGAGGCGGCCGACGGCGGGCTCGATGACGACGGCGCCGCGGCGGCGCAGCGTGGCCACGTTCTCCTGGGTGGCGGGGTGCTCCCACATCTCGGTGTGCATCGCGGGGGCGAAGACGACGGGGCAGCGGGCCGTCAGCAGGGTGTTGGTCAGCAGGTCGTCGGCCAGGCCGTGGGCGGCCTTGGCGAGCATGTCGGCGGTGGCGGGGGCGACCACGACCAGGTCGGCGTGCTGGCCGATGCGCACGTGCGGGACCTGGTGCACGTCGTCCCAGACCTCGGTGGCGACCGGGTTGCCGGACAGGGCGGAGAAGGTGGCGGCGCCGACGAAGCGCAGCGCGGAGGCGGTGGGTACGACGCGCACGTCATGGCCCGACTCGGTGAACCTCCTCAGCAGCTCACAGGCCTTGTAGGCGGCGATGCCACCGCTGACGCCCAGTACCACCCTCGGCTTGTCCACCATGTCTCCTCGGTCCGGAAAACCTGCAACACCCATGACACACCACAGGCCCGGCAGCAGGACTGCCGGGCCTGTGGACGAAGCATCCGCGGTCTGAACGTACTACTGCGCGGGGCCCTCGATGGCCTCGGAGGTCAGCAGACCGGCGTTGATCTCGCGCAGGGCGATCGAGAGCGGCTTCTCGTGGACGTGGGTGTCGACGAGCGGACCGACGTACTCAAGGAGACCCTCGCCGAGCTGCGAGTAGTACGCGTTGATCTGGCGGGCACGCTTGGCCGCGTAGATCACGAGGCTGTACTTCGAGTCGGTGGCCTCAAGAAGCTCGTCGATCGGCGGGTTGATGATGCCCTCGGGCGCGGTGATGGAAGAGGACACGCTCTACCTTCCGATGGATGGGTAAGAATCAAAGATCGTGATCAGCGTCACGATTACACAACGTCCATCAAGGCTAGCAGCTCACGCGCCACGTCCTCGACGGAGGTGTTGACCAGGGTCTCGTCGAACTCCGGTTCGGCGGCCAGTTCGGTCCTGGCCGCTTCGAGACGGCGCTCGATGACCTCGGGCGGCTCGGTGCCCCGGCCGGTGAGCCTGCGCACCAGCTCCTCCCAGGAGGGCGGAGCCAGGAACACCAGCCGGGCCTCCGACATGGACCCACGGACCTGGCGGGCGCCCTGGAGGTCGATCTCCAGCAGCACCGGCTCGCCCTTCTCCAGCCGCTCCAGGACGGCCGCGCGGGGCGTGCCGTAGCGGTTGCCGGCGAACTCGGCCCACTCCAGCAGCTCGCCGTTGGCGATCAGCTTGTCCATCTCCTCGTCGGTGACGAAGAAGTAGTGGACTCCGTGCTGCTCACCGGGGCGCGGCTTGCGGGTGGTGGCCGAGACCGAGAGCCAGACCTCGGGGTGTTCCTTGCGCATATGGGCGACGACCGTGCTCTTGCCGACCCCCGAAGGGCCGGAGAGCACGGTCAGCCGCGGACGTTCACTCATGCAGCGATTATTCCAGCAATCCCGGGGTGCCCGGGACTCCCGGTCGGGCGCGGGCCCGGACTCAGGCGCCGGTGCTGCCGAACTCACGCTCCAGGGAAGCGATCTGGTTGGAACCGAGACCCCGCACACGGCGGCTCTCGGAGATGCCCAGACGCTCCATGATCTGCTTGGCGCGGACCTTGCCCACGCCCGGCATGGACTCGAGCAGCGCGGAGACCTTCATCTTGCCGATGACGTCGTTCTCCTGGCCCTGCTTGATGACCTCGTGCAGGGAGGCGCCGGAGTGCTTGAGTCGATTCTTGACCTCGGCCCGCTCCCGGCGAGCCGCGGCGGCCTTTTCGAGCGCGGCTGCGCGCTGTTCAGGGGTAAGGGGCGGAAGAGCCACGCCTACGTCACCTCGGATGTCGAACTGTCGGATACGGACCGGTGAGGAACCTAGTCGCCCCGCACCTGGGGAGCCACGAGCAACACGCTTGCCCGCTCTCCCCCACTGCCGTGAGGGGCGTGGGAGGTGTCCCCACTGCTCGGAGACTAGCGGGCAAGTCCGCCAGAGTCAGCGAGAACAGCGGAAAAGTCCTGGTCAGCCTCCGCCAGGCCCGACTTTTCAGACATATTGCCCTCGATTTGAGGATGTCTTCACACTCAAGTCGCCGCTGGTCCGCTCACCCGAGCACCTCCGGAGGGGGTCAGCCGCCGGCGACGGCCGCGCGGATCTCCTCCGCGAAGCGTCCGGCCGCCGCGCGCAGCGCCCCGACGTCGGGACCGTGACGCAGCACACCCCGGCTGACGTTCGGCACGACGTCGCGCACGGCCGGCCCGAAGACCCCCGGGAGGTCGGCCGGGGTCGCGCCCTGGGCGCCGATGCCGGGCGCGAGCAGCGGGCCGTTGATGTCCAGGTCGTACCCCGAGAGGTCGCCGAGCGTGGCGCCGACCACCGCGCCGAAGGAGCCCAGCGGCTCCTGGCCCGCGTTCTCGGCCGTCAGGTGGGCCAGCACGGTCGCCGCGACGCTGCGGCCGTCCGCGCGGAGCGCGTGCTGCACCTCGCCGCCCTCCGGGTTCGAGGTCAGCGCCAGCACGAACAGTCCGGCGCCGCTCTCGCGGGCCAGTGTCACGGCCGGGGCCAGCGAGCCGTAGCCCAGGTACGGCGAGACGGTCAGCGCGTCGGAGAACAGCGGGGCGTCCGGGCGCAGGAAGGCCTCGGCGTAGGCCGCCATGGTCGAGCCGATGTCGCCGCGCTTGGCGTCCATCACGACCAGGGCACCGGCCGCGCGCGCCTCCTGGACCGACTTCTCCAGGACGGCCAGGCCCCGCGAGCCGAACCGCTCGAAGAACGCGCTCTGCGGCTTCAGCACGGCGACCCGGTCGGCCAGGGCCTCCACGACCGTGCGGCTGAACCGCTCCAGGCCGGCCACGTCGTCGGCCAGGCCCCACTCGGCGAGCAGGGAGGCGTGCGGGTCGATGCCGACGCACAGGGGGCCGCGCTCGTCCATGGCGCGGCGCAGGCGGGTGCCGAAGGGCTCCGGGGCGGTCATGCGGACTTCCTCACGTCGGCGCCGACCGCGTCGGCGAGGGTGGCGTACGGGCTGGTGCGCAGGCGGGCGGCGAGACCCTTGTGGATCGCGCGGCACCAGAAGGGGCCCTGGTAGACGAAGGCGCTGTAGCCCTGGACCAGCGTGGCGCCGGCCAGGATGCGCTCCCAGGCGTCCTCGGCGGTCTCGATGCCCCCGACGCCCACCAGGGTGATCCGGTCGCCCACACGGGCGTACAGGCGGCGCAGGACCTCCAGGGAGCGGGCCTTGAGGGGCGCGCCGGACAGGCCGCCGGTCTCCCCCACCAGGGCGGCAGGCGACTTCAGGCCGAGGCCCTCGCGGGCGATGGTGGTGTTGGTGGCGATGATGCCGTCAAGACCCAGCTCCACGGCCAGGTCGGCGACGGCGTCGACGTCCTCGTCGGCGAGGTCGGGGGCGATCTTCACCAGGAGCGGGACGCGTCGGTTGGCGACCACGCGGTCGGCGGCCTCGCGGACGGCGGTCAGCAGCGGACGCAGATGGTCGACGGCCTGGAGGTCGCGCAGGCCGGGCGTGTTCGGCGAGGACACGTTGACGACCAGGTAGTCGGCGTACGGCGCGAGGCGCTCGGCGGACTTCACGTAGTCGGCGACGGCCTCCGCCTCCGGGACGACCTTGGTCTTGCCGATGTTGACGCCGACCACGGTCTTGAAGACGGGCTCGCGGGTGGCCAGGCGGGCCGCCACGGTCAGCGAGCCGTCGTTGTTGAAGCCCATGCGGTTGATCAGCGCGCGGTCCGCGACGAGGCGGAACAGCCGCTTCCTGGGGTTGCCGGGCTGCGGCTCGCCGGTGACGGTGCCGATCTCGACGTGGTCGAAGCCCAGCATCGACATCCCGTCGATCGCCACGGCGTTCTTGTCGAAGCCGGCCGCGAGCCCGAAGGGGCCGTGCATCCGCAGCCCCAGGGCCTCGGTGCGCAGCTCCTTGTGACGCGGGGCGAGGGCCGCCGCGACGAACGTGCGCAGCACCGGGACGCGCGCGGCGAGCCGGATCCAGCGGAAGGCGAGGTGGTGGGCCTGTTCGGGGTCCATCCGGGTGAAGACCAGGCGGAAGAACAGCTTGTACATCTGGGGGAGTCCTCTGGGGTCCTCATGACGACCGTGGGGTCCTCATGAAGAGGGGGACACCGTTTCCGGTGTCCCCCTCGGGGCTGCTAGTCGCGGGCTGCCGTGAGGTGTCGCGCGTGTTCCTGGAGCGAGCGGACGCCCACGTCGCCGTGGTTGAGGGCGTCGATGCCCTGGACGGCCGCGGCGAGCGCCTGGACGGTCGTCAGGCACGGCACGGAGCGGGCGACGGCGGCCGTACGGATGTCGTAGCCGTCGAGGCGGCCACCCGTGCCGTACGGGGTGTTGACGATGAGGTCGACCTCGCCGTCGTGGATGAGCTGGACGATGGTCTTCTCACCGTTCGGGCCGGTGCCCTCGGACTGCTTGCGCACCACGGTGGCGTTGATGCCGTTGCGCTTGAGGACCTCGGCGGTGCCGGAGGTGGCCAGCAGCTCGAAGCCGTGGGCGACCAGCTCGCGGGCCGGGAAGATCATCGAGCGCTTGTCGCGGTTGGCGACCGAGATGAACGCGCGGCCCTTGGTGGGCAGCGGACCGTAGGCGCCCGCCTGCGACTTGGCGTACGCCGTGCCGAAGACGGAGTCGATGCCCATGACCTCGCCGGTGGAGCGCATCTCCGGGCCGAGCACGGTGTCCACGCCGCGGCCTTGGATGTCGCGGAAGCGCGACCACGGCATCACGGCCTCCTTGACGGAGATCGGCGCGTCCAGCGGCAGCTCGCCGCCGTCGCCCTGCTTCGGCAGCAGCCCCTCGGCGCGCAGCTCGGCGATGGTCGCGCCCAGCGAGATGCGGGCGGCGGCCTTGGCGAGCGGCACCGCGGTCGCCTTCGAGGTGAAGGGGACCGTGCGGGAGGCGCGCGGGTTGGCCTCCAGGACGTAGAGGATGTCGCCGGCCATCGCGAACTGGATGTTGATCAGGCCGCGCACCCCGACGCCCTTGGCGATGGCCTCGGTGGAGGCGCGCAGCCGCTTGATGTCGAAGCCGCCGAGGGTGATCGGGGGCAGGGCGCACGCCGAGTCGCCGGAGTGGATGCCGGCCTCCTCGATGTGCTCCATGACGCCGCCGAGGTACAGCTCCTCGCCGTCGTAGAGGGCGTCGACGTCGATCTCGATGGCGTCGTCGAGGAAGCGGTCGACCAGGACCGGCCGGGAGGGGCTGATCTCGGTGGACTCGGCGATGTAGGCGGCGAGGCGGGTCTCGTCGTAGACGATCTCCATGCCGCGCCCGCCGAGCACGTACGACGGCCGGACCAGGACCGGGTAGCCGATCTCGTCGGCGATGGCCTTGGCGCCCTCGAAGGTGGTGGCGGTGCCGTGCTTCGGGGCCGGCAGGCCCGCCTCGGCGAGGACCCGGCCGAAGGCGCCGCGGTCCTCGGCGGCGTGGATGGCCTCCGGGGAGGTGCCCACGACCGGCACGCCGTTGTCCTTCAGGGCCTGCGCGAGGCCCAGCGGGGTCTGGCCGCCGAGCTGGACGACCACGCCCGCCACCGGGCCGGCCTGCTGCTCGGCGTGGACGATCTCCAGCACGTCCTCCAGGGTGAGCGGCTCGAAGTACAGCCGGTCGGAGGTGTCGTAGTCGGTGGAGACGGTCTCCGGGTTGCAGTTGACCATCACGGTCTCGTACCCGGCGTCGGACAGCGCGAAGGAGGCGTGCACGCAGGAGTAGTCGAACTCGATGCCCTGGCCGATGCGGTTGGGGCCGGAGCCCAGGATGATGACGGCCGGCTTCTCGCGCGGAGCGACCTCCGACTCCTCGTCGTAGGCGGAGTAGAAGTACGGCGTCTTCGCGGCGAACTCGGCGGCGCACGTGTCGACCGTCTTGTAGACCGGGCGGATGCCGAAGGCGTGCCGGACCTCGCGGACGACGTCCTCGCGCAGTCCGCGGATCTCGGCGACCTGCTGGTCGGAGAAGCCGTGCCGCTTGGCCTCGGCGAGCAGGTCGCCGGTCAGCTCGGGGGCCTCGGCCAGCCCGTCCGCGATCTCCTTGATGAGGAAGAGCTGGTCCACGAACCAGGGGTCGATCCTCGTGTACTCGAAGACCTCCTCGGGGGTGGCCCCGGCCCGGATGGCCTGCATGACGGTGTTGATCCGGCCGTCGGTGGGCCGTACGGCCTCGCGCAGCAGGGTCTCCTTGTCGCCGGGCTCGCCGACGAAGGTGAACTGGCTGCCCTTCTTCTCCAGCGAGCGCAGCGCCTTCTGGAAGGCCTCGGGGAAGTTGCGGCCGATGGCCATGGCCTCGCCGACCGACTTCATGGTGGTGGTCAGCGTGGAGTCGGCCTGCGGGAACTTCTCGAACGCGAAGCGCGGTGCCTTGACGACCACGTAGTCGAGCGTGGGCTCGAAGGAGGCCGGGGTCTCCTGGGTGATGTCGTTCGGGATCTCGTCCAGGGTGTAGCCGACGGCCAGCTTGGCGGCGATCTTCGCGATCGGGAAGCCGGTCGCCTTGGAGGCGAGCGCCGAGGAACGCGACACGCGCGGGTTCATCTCGATGACGATCACCCGGCCGTCCGCGGGGTCCACCGCGAACTGGATGTTGCAGCCGCCCGTGTCGACGCCGACCTCGCGGATCACGGCGATGCCGATGTCGCGCAGGATCTGGTACTCGCGGTCGGTGAGCGTCATCGCGGGCGCCACGGTGATCGAGTCACCGGTGTGCACGCCCATGGGGTCGAAGTTCTCGATGGAGCAGACGACCACGACGTTGTCGTTCTTGTCGCGCATCAGCTCCAGCTCGTACTCCTTCCAGCCGAGGATGGACTCCTCCAGGAGCACCTCGGTGGTCGGCGAGAGGGTGAGGCCCTGGCCGGCGATGCGGCGCAGCTCCTCCTCGTCGTGGGCGAAGCCGGAGCCGGCGCCGCCCATGGTGAAGGAGGGGCGCACGACGACCGGGTAGCCGCCGAGCGTCTCCACGCCCTTCATGACGTCGTCCATGGAGTGGCAGATCACCGAGCGGGCGGACTCGCCGTACCCGATCTTGCGCCGGACCTCCTCCACGACCTCCTTGAACAGGTCGCGGTCCTCGCCCTTGTGGATGGCCTCGGGCTTGGCGCCGATCAGCTCGACGCCGTACTTGTCCAGAACGCCGTTCTCGTGCAGCGAGATGGCGGTGTTCAGGGCCGTCTGGCCGCCCAGGGTGGGCAGCAGGGCGTCGGGACGCTCCTTGGCGATGATCTTCTCGACGAACTCCGGGGTGATCGGCTCGACGTAGGTGGCGTCGGCGATCTCCGGGTCGGTCATGATCGTCGCCGGGTTGGAGTTGACGAGGATGACGCGCAGGCCTTCGGCCTTGAGCACGCGGCACGCCTGGGTGCCGGAGTAGTCGAACTCGGCGGCCTGGCCGATGACGATCGGGCCGGAGCCGATGACCAGGACGGACTGGATATCGGTGCGCTTAGGCACGCTGGCCCTCCATCAGGGAAACGAAGCGGTCGAACAGGTAGGCGGCGTCGTGCGGTCCGGCCGCCGCTTCGGGGTGGTACTGGACGGAGAAGGCGGGCTGGTCGAGCAGCTGGAGCCCCTCCACGACGTTGTCGTTCAGGCAGACGTGCGAGACCTCGGCGCGGCCGAACTCGGTCTCGCTGACCTTGTCGAGGGGCGCGTCGACGGCGAAGCCGTGGTTGTGCGCGGTGACCTCGACCTTGCCGGTGGTGCGGTCCTGGACCGGCTGGTTGATGCCCCGGTGGCCGTACTTCAGCTTGTAGGTGCCGAAGCCGAGGGCGCGGCCGAGGATCTGGTTGCCGAAGCAGATGCCGAACAGCGGCGTGCGGCGCTCCAGGACGGCGGTCATCAGGGCGACCGGGCCGTCGGCGGTGGCGGGGTCGCCGGGGCCGTTGGAGAAGAACACGCCGTCCGGGTCCACGGCGTAGACCTCCTCGGCGGTGGCGGTGGCGGGCAGCACGTGCACCTCGATGCCGCGCTCGGCCATCCGCTGCGGGGTCATGCCCTTGATGCCGAGGTCGATCGCGGCGACGGTGAACTTCTTCTCGCCGACCGCGGGGACGACGTACGCCTCCTTGGTCGCGACCTCCTCGTAGAGGCTCGCGCCCTTCATCTGGGGCTGGGCCTGGACCCGCGCCAGCAGCTCGGCGTCGGCGGCGATCGCCTCGCCGGAGAAGATGCCGGCCCGCATGGAGCCGCGCTCGCGCAGGTGGCGGGTGAGGGCGCGGGTGTCGATGCCGGAGATGCCGACCACGCCCTGCCGCTCCAGCTCGTCGTCCAGGGAGCGCCGGGAGCGCCAGTTGGACGGCACCCGCGCGGGGTCGCGGACCACGTAGCCGGAGACCCAGATGCGGGCCGACTCGTCGTCCTCGTCGTTCCAGCCGGTGTTGCCGATCTGCGGGGCGGTGGCGACGACGATCTGGCGGTCGTACGACGGGTCGGTCAGGGTCTCCTGGTAGCCGGTCATGCCGGTGGAGAACACGGCCTCGCCGAAGGTCTCCCCCACGGCCCCGTAGGCGCGGCCGCGGAAGGTGCGGCCGTCCTCCAGGACGAGTACGGCGGGAGTCTTCGCGGCTCCCCTGGTGGAGGTCGTCATCGTGCGCCTTCCGTGTCGTTGATCATGTGGTTCAAGGTGTCGACCCATTCCGGGTGCTCGGCCGCGTGGTCGGAGCGGAAGCCGGAGTCGATCAGTTTGTCGCCGTGCGCCCAGGTCACCACCAGCAGTCCGCCCTCGGTGAGGACCTTGCCGGCGATGCCCTTGTCGAGCCGGGCCTCGCGCAGGGCCGCGGCGGGGATGAAGAAGTCGTTCGCGCCGGGGCGTTCGACCTCCAGGCCCGCGTCGGTCAGGGTGAGCCGGGCCAGGCTGCGGGTGCCCAGGCCGTGGGCCACGATGCGGTCCAGCCACTGCCCGGCGGTGGTGGAGCCGTGGTAGCGGCCGCTCATGCTCAGTTTCACCGGGCCGGACTCCTCGGGCACGGCGGGCAGCTCCGGGATGTCGCTCTGGAGGGTGCCGCGCCATTTCCAGCCCTCGCGCATCAGCCAGTAGACCAGCGCGATGAAGAGCAGGAGTCCGACGAGCCAGCCGATCCGGGCCGGCCAGTCGGTGACCGAGGCTGATCTCTGGGCCTCGGCCAGGAGGTTTACAGGTGTCACGTGAGCTTCCCGTCGACGAGCGTGGCCTTGCCCCGCAGCCACGTGTGCGTCACACGGCCCGGCAGCTCGCGTCCCTGGTAGGGGGTGTTGCGGCTGCGCGAGGCGAAGCCCGCGGGGTCCACCTGGCCACGGTATGCGGTGTCGACCAGGGTGAGGTTGGCAGGCTCACCGGCCGAGACGGGACGACCGTGGCCGAGGGCCCGTCCGATCAGCGCGGGCTTGACGGACATCCGGTCGGCGACGCCGGCCCAGTCCAGCAGGCCCGTGTCGACCATCGTCTCCTGGACCACCGACAGCGCCGTCTCCAGGCCGACCATGCCCATGGCGGCCGCCGCCCACTCGCAGTCCTTGTCCTCGTGCGGGTGCGGGGCGTGGTCGGTGGCGACGATGTCGATGGTGCCGTCGGCGAGCGCCTCGCGCAGGGCCATGACGTCGCGCTCGGTGCGCAGCGGCGGGTTGACCTTGTAGACGGGGTCGTAGGTGCGCACCAGTTCGTCGGTGAGCAGCAGGTGGTGCGGGGTGACCTCGGCGGTGACCTGGATGCCGCGGGACTTGGCCCAGCGGACGATCTCGACGGAACCGGCGGTCGACAGGTGGCAGATGTGGACGCGGGAGCCGACGTGCTCGGCGAGCAGGACGTCGCGGGCGATGATCGACTCCTCGGCGACGGCCGGCCAGCCGCCCAGGCCCAGTTCGGCGGAGACGACGCCCTCGTTCATCTGGGCGCCCTCGGTCAGCCGCGGCTCCTGGGCGTGCTGGGCGACGACGCCGTCGAACGCCTTCACGTACTCCAGGGCACGGCGCATGATCACCGCGTCGTCCACGCACTTGCCGTCGTCCGAGAAGACGGTGACCCCGGCGGCCGACTCGTGCATGGCGCCCAGTTCGGCGAGCTTCTTGCCCTCCAGGCCGACGGTGACGGCGCCGATGGGCCGGACGTCGCAGTAGCCGTGCTCCTTGCCGAGCCGCCAGACCTGCTCGACCACGCCGGCGGTGTCGGCGACGGGGAAGGTGTTGGCCATGGCGAACACGGCGGTGTAGCCGCCGCTCGCGGCCGCGCGGGTGCCGGTGAGCACGGTCTCGGAGTCCTCGCGGCCGGGCTCGCGCAGGTGGGTGTGCAGGTCGACCAGGCCCGGCAGCAGCACCTTGCCGCCGGCCTCGACCACCTCGGCGCCCTCGACGCTCAGAGCGGTGCCCACCTCGGCGATGGTCCCGCCGTCGATCAGCACGTCCTGCGGCTCGCCGCCGAGCACCTTCGCACCGCGGATCAGGGTCTTGCTCATGTTCTTACTTCTCCTCAGTGCGGTTGGCGGCGGCGGGCTCGTTGCCGCCGAGCAGCAGGTACAGGACGGCCATCCGGATGGACACGCCGTTGGCGACCTGCTCCACGGCGGTGCAGCGGTCGGAGTCGGCGACCTCGGCGGTGATCTCCATGCCGCGCACCATCGGGCCGGGGTGCATCACGATGGCGTGCTCGGGCAGCCTGGCCATGCGGTCACCGTCGAGGCCGTAGCGCCGGGAGTACTCGCGCTCGGTGGGGAAGAACGCGGCGTTCATCCGCTCGCGCTGGACCCGCAGCATCATCACCGCGTCGGACTTGGGCAGCGTGCTGTCGAGGTCGTAGGAGACCGCGCAGGGCCAGGACTCGACGCCGACCGGGAGCAGGGTGGGCGGGGCGACCAGGGTGACCTCGGCGCCGAGGGTGTGCAGCAGATCGACGTTGGAGCGGGCGACCCGGCTGTGCAGGACGTCGCCGACGAGGGTGATCCGCTTGCCGGCCAGGTCCTGGCCGAGCCCGGCGTCCCGGCCGACCAGGCGGCGGCGCATGGTGAAGGCGTCCAGCAGGGCCTGGGTGGGGTGCTGGTGGGTGCCGTCGCCCGCGTTGATCACGGCGGCGTCGATCCAGCCGGAGGTGGCGAGGCGGTAGGGCGCGCCGGAGGCGCCGTGCCGGATGACGACGGCGTCGACGCCCATCGCCTCCAGGGTCTGGGCGGTGTCCTTCAGGGACTCGCCCTTGGACACGCTCGACCCCTTGGCGGAGAAGTTGATGACGTCCGCGGACAGGCGCTTCTCGGCGGCCTCGAAGGAGATCCGGGTGCGCGTGGAGTCCTCGAAGAAGAGGTTGACGACGGTGCGGCCGCGCAGGGTCGGCAGCTTCTTGATCGGCCGGTCGGCGACCCGGGCCATCTCCTCGGCGGTGTCGAGGATCAGGACGGCGTCGTCGCGGGTGAGGTCGGCGGCCGAGATGAGATGACGCTGCATCTGTCAGGCTCCGTAAAGCAGTTCGGGAGGATTGGGGCAAACCGAGGCGACCGCGGGTACGCCGAAGCGACCCTTGTGCGCCTGACTTGCTACTGGTCGGCCGGCTTCACACCGAGCAGCACGGTGTCGCGACCGTCCTCCTCGGCGAGCTGGACCTTGACCGTCTCCCGCAGCGACGTGGGGAGGTTCTTGCCGACGTAGTCGGCGCGGATCGGCAGTTCGCGGTGGCCGCGGTCGACCAGGACGGCGAGCTGCACCGCGCGCGGGCGCCCGATGTCGTTCAGGGCGTCGAGGGCGGCGCGGATGGTGCGGCCGGAGAAGAGCACGTCGTCGACGAGGACGACCAGCTTGCCGTCGATGCCGTCACCGGGGATCTCGGTGCGGGCCAGCGCACGCGGCGGGTGCATGCGCAGGTCGTCGCGGTACATGGTGATGTCGAGGGAGCCGACCGGGATCGTGCGGTCGGTGATCTGCGCGAGCTTGGCGGCCAGCCGCTGGGCGAGGAAGACGCCGCGGGTGGGGATGCCGAGGAGCACCACGTCGTCGGCGCCCTTGGCGCGCTCGACGATCTCGTGGGCGATGCGGGTCATGACCCGCGCGATGTCGGGACCCTCGAGGACGGGCCGGGCATCGGTCGCATGCTCATGGGCGTGCGTGTCCATAAAAACGGACCTCCTTCTCCGCCTCACGGGACGGACCTTAAAGGACGTCGGAATTGCGCCATCTACGGTAGCAGGTCATCGGCCGGGGTCGTGTCACCCGCTTGGCCTAATCGGACATCGCTACCACGGAAGCGTCGGGGTGGCTCATTCGGCTTGACGCAGAAGAGTCACGCTGCGTAACCTCACAGTGAGTTACCAAATCGCGCGGCGGGAAGACAGCCGGCCGCGTCGGCACAGTGTCCGGGGAGCTATATGTCCAGCGAATACGCCAAACAGCTCGGGGCCAAGCTCCGGGCCATCCGCACCCAGCAGGGCCTTTCCCTCCACGGTGTCGAGGAGAAGTCCCAGGGTCGCTGGAAGGCCGTGGTGGTGGGCTCGTACGAGCGCGGCGACCGTGCCGTGACCGTGCAGCGCCTCGCCGAGCTGGCCGATTTCTATGGCGTTCCGGTGCAGGAGCTTCTGCCGGGCACCACGCCGGGCGGTGCCGCCGAGCCGCCGCCGAAGCTGGTCCTCGACCTGGAGCGGCTGGCCACCGTGCCGGCCGAGAAGGCGGGCCCCTTGCAGCGCTACGCGGCGACGATCCAGTCCCAGCGCGGCGACTACAACGGCAAGGTCCTCTCCATCCGCCAGGACGACCTGCGCACACTCGCCGTCATCTACGACCAGTCCCCCTCGGTCCTCACCGAGCAGCTGATCAGCTGGGGCGTGCTGGACGCGGACGCGCGCCGCGCGGTCGCCACGCACGAAGAGGCGTGACGGCGTAGACCTGCCAGCAGAAACGTGTCGCCGGGGTGGCCGGAACTTTACGGTTCCGGCCACCCCGGCGGTGTTTTCTCAGGCCTGCTCCGGTCGGCCTCCCGACGCCTGGGGCACGAAACACCTCAGGGACGCGGGGACCGCGCGACGGGCCGCGGAGCACCCGCGGCCGCCGTCTCACGGTCACCCGCGCCCCTGTCGCGGTTCGGTCGAGCCGGTCGAGCCGATGACGGCTAGGCCCGGCGCAGCGAAGGCTTCAGCTCCTTGAGCCGCCCCAGCAGACCGTTGACGAACGAGGGCGACTCGTCGGTCGAGAACTCCTTCGCCAGCTGCACCATCTCGTCCAGGACGACGGCGTCCGGGGTCTCGTCGACCCAGATCAGCTCGTACGCGCCCAGCCGCAGGATGTTGCGGTCCACGACCGGCATCCGGTCGAGCGTCCACCCGACCGCGTACTGGGCGATCAGCTCGTCGATGCGCCGCGCGTGCTCGGCGTAGCCCTCGACCAGCTGCATCGTGTACTCGCTGACCGGCGGCTGCCGGGTGTCGGACCGGGACAGCCGGACCCAGTCGGCGAGGACCGTCAGGACGTCGGCGCCGCGCTGGTCGCCCTCGAAGAGGATCTGGAAGGCGCGCTTGCGGGCCGTGTTGCGGGCAGCCACGGTTAGCTGTTCACCCGGCCGAGGTAGTCGCTCGTACGGGTGTCGACCTTGATCTTCTCACCGGTGGTGATGAAGAGCGGGACCTGGATCTGGTGGCCGGTCTCCAGGGTGGCGGGCTTGGTGCCACCGGTGGAGCGGTCGCCCTGGACGCCCGGCTCGGTCTCCTGGACGGTCAGCTCGACGGCGGCCGGCAGCTCCACGAAGAGCACCTCGCCCTCGTGCTGCGCGACGGTGGCGGTGAAGCCCTCGATCAGGAAGTTGGCGGCGTCGCCGACGGCCTTGCGGTCGACCATCAGCTGGTCGTAGGTCTCCATGTCCATGAAGACGAAGTAGTCGCCGTCCATGTACGAGAACTGCATGTCGCGCTTGTCGACAGTGGCCGTCTCGACCTTGACGCCGGCGTTGAAGGTCTTGTCGACGACCTTGCCGGACAGCACGTTCTTGAGCTTGGTGCGCACGAAGGCCGGGCCCTTGCCGGGCTTGACGTGCTGGAACTCGACGACGGACCAGAGCTGGCCGCCTTCGAGCTTGAGCACCATGCCGTTCTTGAGGTCGTTCGTGGAAGCCACGGTTGCGGAATCTCCTGGACTGACGTACGACCCCGGGTCACGCGCTACAGCGCGAGCAGCTCCTTGGTCGTGATGGTGAGTAGCTCGGGTCCGCCGTCCGCCTCGGGGCGCACGACGAGCGTGTCATCGATCCGGACACCGCCCCGGCCCGGGAGGTGGACCCCCGGTTCGACGGTGACCGGCACGCAAGCGTCCAGTTTACCCATGGCCGCGGGCGCCAACTGCGGGTCCTCGTCGATTTCGAGTCCGACACCGTGCCCGGTCAGCGGTGGCAGGGCCTCCGCATAGCCCGCGGAGTCCAGTACATGGCGTGCCGCGCGGTCCACATCGCGGTAGGCGGCGCCGGGCGCGAGGGCCTCCCGCCCGGCCCGCTGGGCGGAGAAGACCAGGTCGTACAGCTGGATCTGCCAGTCCGCCGGGGAGGTGCCGATGACGAAGGTACGGCCGATCTCGCAGCGGTAGCCCCGGTAGGTCGCGCCCAGGCAGACGGAGAGGAAATCGCCCTCCTCCACCCGCCGGTCGGTGGGCCGGTGGCCGCGGCGGCCGGAGTTCGGGCCGGTGGCGACGGAGGTGGGGAAGGCCGGCCCGTCGGCGCCGTGGTCGACCAGGCGCCGCTCCAGCTCCAGCGCGAGGTGCCGTTCGGTGCGCCCCACCAGGATGGACTCCAGCAGCTCCCCGAGGGCCTGGTCGGCGATCTCGGCGCCGATCCGCAGACAGGAGATCTCCTCCTCGTCCTTGACCACCCGCAGCTGCTCCACGGCGCCGCCCACGTCGCCGAGGCGCAGGGCGGGGGCGACGGCGGCGATGGCCCGGTGACGGCTGACCGTCAGATGGTGTTCCTCGACGGCGAGGGAGTCCGCGCCCTGGCCCCGGGCGAGGTCCGCGGCGGTCACGGCGGGGTCGGCGCCGCCGTGGACGGGCAGGACGTGCACCCGCAGGGCGTCGTCCGGGCGGCCCTCGAAGGGGCGGTCCTCGGGCGGGCCCGAGCAGACCAGAAGGTCCTCCTGGCTGCCGAGGAGCAGGACGGCGCCGTGCGGGGCGGCGGCCGCGAGGTAGCGCACGTTGGCGGGGCGGGTGACGAGCGCTGCCGCGGTGCCGGCCGCGTTGAAGTGGTCCCGCAAGCGGGATCGGCGGTTCGCGTACACCTCTGACATGAGATGAGCGTAGGAGTTTTATGCCGTTTGTGCCGTTTTTGGGGGCCGAGTGGGGCTCGGCCGACGGTACGGCGCGGTCGGACCGGCGGCCCGGCGCTCACCAGCTCGGGGGGCTCGCTATCGCCCTCGCCAGGACCTCGTCCAGCACGCGTGCCGTCCCCGGGACGTCCAGCTGCGAGTTGTCGATGATCGGGAGGCCCGAGCCGTACCAGCCGGCCATGCGGCCGTGGATACGCGCCACCTCCTCGTCGGTGAGGCGGCGGTTGCCGGTGCGTTCGGCGTTGCGCTCCAGGACGACGTCCAGGCCGGGCAGCAGCACGACCGGGAGCAGGCCGGGCCCCACATGGCGCTTCCAGCCGCCGAGGCCGACGACCGGGCGGTCCGGGAAGACGGCGTCGTCCAGGATGCACGAGATGCCGTTGGCCAGGAAGTTCCGCGCGGCGAAGCCACAGGTGCGGCGGGCCAGGCGGTACTGGGCCTCCGAGTGGTCGTTCCAGCCGGACTGGGGATCGGCGAAGCCGGAGCGCACCCATTCGCGGACGTCGTCCAGGCTGATGTGGGCCGTGGGGACGCGGCGGCGGTCCGCCCAGTAGCGGGCCACGCTGGTCTTGCCCGCGCCGGCGGGACCGATCAGCAGTACGGCCAGGGTGGTGGTCGTCGGATCGGGCACCGTGGTGGCGGTCCGCCTGGACTCCGCGGCCCCCACCGGCACCACGGTGCCCGATCCCACGACCCCCCCCCTGGCCCTACTGCTAGTCGGTCCCGCCGGCCCGGGCCACACCCGTGCGGCCCCGTTCCCGGCGGACGCCCGTCCGCGCCCACCCGACCACCCGACCTC
>NZ_VOGW01000191.1:38130-49433 GCF_007896895.1 Streptomyces misionensis
GCTGGTGTGCGGCCGGTGCCCCGGCTGGTGGGGCGGCGGCAGCGGAGAACCCACTGCGTGCTGCATCCGTTGCCACTCCGTCTCGTACAGGCAGTTGGCTGCGGGGGCGGGCCCCGCTCCTTCCCGAACGGTACCGTCCCCGGCCGTCGTTCGGTGAAACGGGCGGGGGCGGTCCGAAGTGCCCGGCGGGCCGCGGAAAGCGGCGCGGCCCGCCGGAAGCGGGCCGCGCGAGGGGCCGCCCCGCAGCGCGGGGGCTACTCGCCCACTTCTCCGTAGGCGGCCAGCAGCACGGCCGGGTCGGGGCCCTCCAGGACGGTCGGCTTGGCGAGGCCGTCCAGGACGATGAAGCGCAGAAGGTCGCCGCGGGACTTCTTGTCGACCTTCATGTTCTCCACCAGCTTGGGCCACTGGTCGTAGCGGTAGTGCAGCGGGAGGCCGACGGATTCCAGGATCGCGCGGTGGCGGTCGGCGGTCGCGTCGTCCAGCCGGCCCGCGAGCCGGCCGAGTTCGGCGGCGAAGTGCATGCCGACCGCGACCGCGGCGCCGTGCCGCCACTTGTAGCGCTCGTTCTTCTCGATGGCGTGGCCGAGGGTGTGGCCGTAGTTGAGGATCTCCCGGCGGCCGGACTCCTTCAGGTCCGAGGAGACGACCTCGGCCTTCACCCGGATCGAGCGCTCGATTAGCTCGGCCGTGTGCGGACCGGCCGGGGTGCGGGCGGCCTCGGGGTCGGCCTCGATCAGGTCGAGGATCGCCGGGTCGGCGATGAAGCCGGCCTTGATGATCTCGGCGAGCCCGGAGACGTAGTCGTTGACCGGCAGGGAGTCCAGCGCCGCCAGGTCGCACAGCACACCGGCCGGCGGGTGGAAGGCGCCCACCAGGTTCTTGCCCTCGGCGGTGTTGATGCCGGTCTTGCCGCCGACCGCCGCGTCCACCATGGCGAGCACGGTGGTCGGTACGGCGATCCAGCGCACCCCGCGCAGCCAGGTCGCGGCCACGAAACCGGCGAGGTCCGTGGTCGCGCCGCCGCCCACGCCGACGATGACGTCGCTGCGGGTGAAGTGGGACTGGCCGAGCGCCTTCCAGCAGTAGGCGGACACCTCGGCGGTCTTGGCCTCCTCGGCGTTGGGCACCTGGATGGCGATGGCCTCGTAGCCCTGCTCGGCCAGGTCGGCGCGGAGCGCGTCGCCGGTCTCGGCCAGCGCCTCGGGGTGGATCACCGCGACCCGCTTGGCCTTGTCGCCGATCAACCCGCCCAGTTCGCCCAGGAGTTGCCGGCCCACCAGCACCTCGTAGGGGTCGGTGCCCGCGGTGCCGGCGACCTCGATCCGGGTGACTGCCTCGCTCATGCCTTCTTCAACTCCAGTGCGTCCAGCGCCGCTTGCGCGACCTCTTCGGGGGTGCGCCCGTCCGTCTCCACGACGGCGGTGGCGACCTCCTCGTACAGATGGCGCCGGGCCTCCATCAGCTCCCGCCACTGCTTGCGCGGGTTGACCGCGAGCAGCGGGCGGGCCACGTTCAGACCGGTGCGCCGCACCGCCTCCTCCACGCCCATGGAGAGGTAGACCACCCGCTGCCCGGTCAGCAGCGCGCGCGTGTCCGCGTCCAGGATCGCGCCGCCGCCGAGCGCGAGGACGCCCTCGTGCCCCGCGAGCGCGGCGGCCACGGCGGCCTTCTCCAGCGCCCGGAAGTACTCCTCGCCCTCGTCCACGAAGATCTCGGAGATGGTCCGGCCCTCGGCGGCCACGATGTCGTCGTCGGTGTCCCGGTAACCGCCGCCCAGCCGCTCGGCCAGCAGCCGGCCGACGGTGGACTTGCCCACGCCCATCGGGCCGACCAGGACGACCTGCGGGGCGGTCATCGGATCGCGAGGTTGTCGAGGTACGAGCGGACGTTGCGCCGGGTCTCGGCCACCGAGTCACCGCCGAACTTCTCGGCGACCGCGTCCGCGAGCACGAGGGCCACCATGGCCTCGGCCACGATGCCCGCGGCCGGCACCGCGGAGACGTCGGAGCGCTGGTGGTGGGCCTGGGCGGCCTCGCCGGTGGCCACGTCCACGGTCCGCAGGGCACGCGGCACCGTCGCGATCGGCTTCATCGCCGCCCGCACCCGCAGCAGCTCGCCGGTGGACAGGCCGCCCTCGGTGCCGCCCGCACGGCCGGAGACGCGCCGGATGCCCTCCGGGGTGGCGACGATCTCGTCGTGCGCCTTCGAACCGGGCACCCGCGCCAGCTCGAAGCCGTCGCCGATCTCCACGCCCTTGATCGCCTGGATGCCCATCAGCGCACCGGCCAGACGCGCGTCCAGCTTGCGGTCCCAGTGCACGTGCGAGCCGAGGCCCACCGGAACGCCGTAGGCCAGCACCTCGACCACACCGCCGAGGGTGTCGCCGTCCTTGTGGGCCTGGTCGACCTCCGCGACCATCGCCTTGGACGCGTCCGCGTCCAGGCAGCGCAGCGGGTCCGCGTCCAGCCTCTCCACGTCGGCCGGCGTCGGGTACACCCCCCGCGGGGCCTTCACCGAGCACAGCTCGACCACGTGGGAGACGATCTCGATGCCGGCCGTCTCCTTCAGGTAGGAGCGGGCGACCGCGCCGAGCGCCACCCGGGCCGCGGTCTCCCGGGCCGAGGCGCGCTCCAGGATCGGACGGGCCTCGTCGAAGCCGTACTTCTGCATACCCGCCAGGTCGGCGTGACCGGGCCGCGGCCGGGTCAGCGGCGCGTTGCGGGCGAGCCCGTCGAGGACCTCGGCGTCCACCGGGTCGGCCGACATGACCTGCTCCCACTTCGGCCACTCGGTGTTGCCCACCATGATCGCGACGGGCGAGCCGAGGGTCAGCCCGTGCCGGACGCCACCCAAAAAGGTGACCTCGTCGCGCTCGAACTTCATCCGCGCACCGCGGCCATAGCCGAGCCGCCGCCGCGCCAAGTGGTCCGCCACCATCTCCGTGGTGATCGGCACGCCGGCGGGAAGGCCCTCCAGCGTCGCGACAAGTGCGGGACCGTGGGACTCCCCCGCGGTCAGCCAACGCAGCCTGCTCAACGGTGCTCCTCAGTGTTCGCGCCCGGTACTGCCCTGCGTACGCGTGTCCTCGCGTGCGGTGACGGCGTGACCGGATGCGCGACGCCGGTCCGCCACCCCCGATCCTCCCACGTCCGGGGCGGCTGTCCGGCGCCCGGTCCAGCAGGCGGACGGGGGCCGGCCTGGTCAGCGGGCGGCGAGCGCCTGTTCCCCGGCCCGGCGCATGGCCTCCAGCGGCGCCGGGGCGCGGCCGGTCATCTGCTCGACCTGGAGGACGGCCTGGTGGACCAGCAGGTCGAGACCGCCGACCACGGCGCCGCCGTACATGGACCAGCGGGCCGCCAGCTCGGTGGGCCAGGGCTCGTAGAGCACGTCGAAGAGGGTGGCGGGGCGTTCGGGCACGGCGGCGGCGAGGGCGTCGGTGGTGCCCGCGGGGGTGGTGGCGATCACCAGCGGGGCGCGCAGCGCCCGCGCCGCGTCCGACCAGTCCGCCGTACGCACGTCCACGTCCAGGCGGCGGCCCCACTCGCGCATCTCGGCGGCCCGGGCCTCGCTGCGCACATAGGCGACGACCTCGCCGGTGCAGATCCGGGACAGGGCGGCGAGCGCGGAGGAGGCGGTGGCGCCGGCGCCGAGGATCGCGGCGGAGTCCACCTCCTCGACGCCGTGCTCGCGCAGCGCGGCCACCATGCCCGGGATGTCGGTGTTGTCGCCGCGGACGCGGCCGTCCTCGGTGAACACGACCGTGTTGACGGCGTCCACCGAGGCGGCCGTCTCGCTGATCTCGTCGAGCAGCGGGATGACCGCCCGCTTCAGCGGCATGGTCAGCGACAACCCCGCCCACTCGGGCCCCAGCTTCTCGAGGAAGCCGGGCAGTGCGGCCTCATCGACCTCGAAGCCGTCGTACGACCAGCCGGTGAGCCCCAGCTCCGCGTAGGCCGCCCGGTGCAGCACCGGGGAGAGCGAGTGGGCGATGGGCTGTCCGAGCACGGCGGCCCGGCGGGCGTCAGTTGCCCGAGGTGGCATTGAACTTGTCCTTGAGCTGCTGGAATTCTTCGTAGGTCTTGGCGAATTCGGTGTTGGTCGTGCCGTCGGTCGCCACGAAATAGATCCAGCCGTCGTGGGTCGGATTCAGCGTCGCCTTGAGCGCGTCCTCGCCGGGGTTTCCGATGGGACCGGGCGGCAGGCCCTTGTGCGTGTACGTGTTGTACGGGCTCTGGTTGCTGTTGATGTCCTTCTCGGAGATGTGGATATTGCTGGTGCCCTTGAGGTAGTTGTACGTCGAGTCGAACTGGAGCAGCTGGTTCGTCTCGGTGTTGGTGGGCTTCAGACGGTTGTAGACCACTTCCGCCATCTTGCGGAAGTCGTCGTGGGTCTTGCCCTCCGCCTGGACCAGGCTCGCGACCGTGACCAGTTCGAACGCGTTGTGCAGGCCCAGCGACCTCGCCTTGGCGTCCAGCCCGTAGGCGGCGTACCGCTCCTTGGCCTGGGCCACCATCTGCTTGAGGACCGTGTCCGGTTTCATGCCCTTGGCGGCCGCGTAGCTGCCCGGGAAGAGGAAGCCCTCCAGCGGGTCCTTGATGGTGCTGTCGTTCGAGACCCAGGACGGCAGACCGAAGGTCCGGTATTCCTTCGCGGCGATCTTCTGGGTCGTTCCGGCGGCCAGTTCGAGTTTCTTGTCGATGTCCTGGTAGACACCGGCGTTCCGCTCGCCCGGCCGCACCATCACATTGTTCTGGCTCTTCGGGTCGAGCATCATCCGCACGGCGCTGGCGGCGGACATCTCCTTTTTCAGGAGATAGGCGCCGGCCTGGATCGAGTCGCCGCCCGGTGTGGTCCCCTGCGCGTGCACGAAGGCCTCGGCGCTCTTGACGACTCCGGCCTCCTTGAGGCGCCGCCCGATGTCCCAGCCGCCGGCGCCCTTGGGGATCTCGACGGTCACCGTCTCGCCGGTGCCGTCGCCCGCGTAGTCCGGGGCCGGAGCGAAACGGTTCTGGTAGAACTTGTAGCCGTAGTAGCCGACCCCGCCGAGGCCGCCGCCGAAGACCAGGACGACGACCATGCAGGCGCAGCCGGTGCGGCGCTTCTTGCTCTTGACGGGCTTTCGGCCCTTGCCGGCGCGCCGCTCCGCGCGGCCGACCCGCTCGTGCGGCTCGTCGTCCTCGTCGTCATCGCCGCCGCCCGCGAAGAAGGCGTGCTCCTCCTCGTCGTCCACGGAGGGGTCCGGCTCGGGTTCGGCCTCGGGGCGCCTGCGGCCGGGCGGCTCCGGCGGCGGGTACGCGTCCTCGGCGGCGTAGAAGTCGGGCTGCTCGGCGCCGTAGGCCACCGGATGCTGCCCGTAGGGGTCGCCGGGGTCGGCGGCGTAGGGCACCTGGCCGTGGGTGCCGGTCGCGTCCCAGCCACCCTGATGGCCGGGCTCGGGGTGCCCGTCGGGCTGCGGGTGCTGGCCGGGGTACTGGGGGTCGTACGGGGTCTGGCCCTGGTCGGCGTAGTACGGATACGGCTGACCGTCGTAGCCGGGCTGGGGCATCTGCTGCCAGTCACCGTGCTGCGGCTGCTGCGGGTACTGCTGCTGCGTCCGGCCGCCGTAGGCAGCCTGATGACCGGCGTACGCCTGCTGCCCTTCCCATCCGCCGTCCCCGTACAACGGGTCCTGCGGATGCCACGGTTCGGAGCCTGGGCCCCGGCCATACTCAGTCATCGATCCCCTAGAGCCGCGAGGACGGCGGTCAGGCGGCCGGTGGGCCGGCTTCCGCTCCGCCTCTTGCTGTGCGGCGACTGTTCGAACACCGCCGCATCGCGCGGAACGTTACCGTATCGCGATCAGATGACCACTTCGACGCCCTCACCGGGTGCTTCACCTGACACCCGTTCGGATTCCAGGGCCTGCTGGAGGATGATCACGGCGGCGGCCTGGTCGATGAAGGCGCGGCCCTTCTTGGCCTTCACGCCCGAGGCCCGCAGCCCCTGGCCGGCCGTCACGGTCGTCATCCGCTCGTCCACCAGGCGCACCGGCACCGGCTTGATCCCCTCGGCCAACTCCTGGGCGAAGGCGCGGACCTTGACCGCGGCCGGTCCCTCGCCTCCCTTGAGGGAGCGAGGGAGACCGACGACGACCTCGATCGGCTCGTACTCCGCCACCAGCTGACGCAGCCGGCGGTGGGCGGCGGGGACGTCCCGGCCGGGGACCGTCTCCACCGGGGTGGCGAGGATCCCGTCGGGGTCGCACGAGGCGACCCCGATCCGGGCGTCCCCGACGTCGATCGAAAGCCGACGTCCTCTGCGCATTTCCGACCGTTTCCTTACTGAGCTATCACTTGGCGGTCTCGGCGACGAGACGCTCGACGGCCTCAGCGGCCTCGCCGACGGCGGCCGGGTTCTGGCCGCCGCCCTGGGCGACGTCCGGCTTGCCGCCACCGCCGCCACCGAGGGTCTTGGCCGCGGTGCGCACCAGGTCACCGGCCTTCAGACCGCGCTCGCGGGCGGCCTCGTTGGTGGCGATGACGGTCAGCGGCTTGCCGTTGTTGACCGTGAACAGGGCGACCACGGCGGCCCGGCCGCCCTGGATGCGACCGCGCACGTCCAGCACCAGCTTGCGCAGGTCGTCCGGCGTGGTGCCGTCCGGCACCTGACCGGTGACCAGGGCGACGCCCCGCACGTCCTTGGCGGACTCGGCGAGCCCGGCGGCGGCCTGGAGCACCTTCTCGGCGCGGAACTTCTCGATCTCCTTCTCGGCGTCCTTCAGCTTGCCGAGCATGGCGGCGACCTTCTCCGGCAGCTCCTCGGAGCGGCCCTTGAGCAGCTCGGTCAGCTGGTTGACGACCGTGTGCTCCCGGGCGAGGAAGTTGTAGGCGTCCACGCCGACCAGGGCCTCGATACGGCGCACACCCGAGCCGATGGAGGACTCGCCGAGCAGCTTGACCAGGCCCAGCTGGGCGGTGTTGTGCACATGGGTGCCGCCGCACAGCTCCTTGGAGAAGTCGCCGATGGTCACCACGCGGACCCGCTCGCCGTACTTCTCGCCGAACTCGGCGATGGCGCCCTGCTTCTTGGCCTCGTCGATGCCCATGACCTCGGCGTGCACGTCGAGGTCGCGGGCCAGCACCTCGTTGATCTTCTGCTCGACGTCGGTCATCACGGCCGTCGGCACGGCGGACGGCGAACCGAAGTCGAAACGGAAGCGGCCGGGCTGGTTCTCGGAACCGGCCTGGGCGGCCGTCGGGCCGAGGGCGTCGCGCAGGGCCTGGTGGGTGAGGTGGGTGGCCGAGTGGGCGCGGGCGATGGCCTTGCGGCGGCGCACGTCGATGGAGGCGTGGGCCTTGGCCCCGACGGTCACCTCGCCGACCTGGACGACGCCCTTGTGGACGTAGACGCCCGGCACCGGCTTCTGGCAGTCGCGGATCTCGATCACGGCACCGGAGTCGACCTTGATCCGGCCGGTGTCGCCGATCTGGCCGCCGCCCTCGGCGTAGAACGGGGTGCGGTCGAGGACGACCTCGACCTCGTCGCCCTCGGTGGCGGCCGGCGAGGAGACGCCGTCGACCAGGAGACCGACGACGGTGGACTCGCCCTCGGTGTCGGCGTAGCCGATGAAGTCGGTGGCGCCGGCGCTGTCGGCGATCTCGCGGTAGGCACCGAGGTCGGCGTGGCCGGTCTTCTTGGCCTGGGCGTCGGCCTTGGCGCGCTCGCGCTGCTCCTTCATCAGCCGCCGGAAGCCGTCCTCGTCCACGGCGAGGCCCTGCTCGGCGGCCATCTCCAGGGTGAGGTCGATCGGGAAGCCCCAGGTGTCGTGGAGCAGGAAGGCCTTCTCGCCGGAGAGGACGGTGCCGCCGGACTGCTTGGTCTCGGTGACGGCGGTGTCCAGGATGTTGGTGCCGGCCTTCAGCGTCTTGAGGAAGGCGTTCTCCTCGGCGACGGCGACCTTCTCGATGCGCTCGCGGTCGGTGATCAGCTCCGGGTACTGCTGGCCCATCATGCCGATCACGGTGTCGATCAGGTCCTTGACGACCGGACCGGTGGCACCCAGGAGACGCATGTTGCGGATGGCGCGGCGCATGATGCGGCGCAGCACGTAGCCGCGGCCCTCGTTGCCCGGGGTGACGCCGTCGCCGATGAGCATGACGGAGGTCCGCATGTGGTCGGTGACCACGCGCAGGGAGACGTCCGAGTCGTGCGAGTCGCCGTAGCGGACGCCGGTCAGCTCGGTGGCCTTGTCGATGACGGCCATGGAGGTGTCGATCTCGTACATGTTCTGCACGCCCTGCAGAATCATGGCGAGGCGCTCCAGGCCGAGGCCCGTGTCGATGTTCTTGCTGGGCAGGTCGCCGAGGATCTCGAAGTCGTCCTTGCCGGTGCCCTCGCCCCGCTCGTACTGCATGAAGACGAGGTTCCAGATCTCCACGTACCGCTCGTCGTTGACGGCCGGGCCGCCCTCGACGCCGAACTCGGGGCCGCGGTCGTAGTTGATCTCGGAGCAGGGACCGCAGGGGCCGGGGACGCCCATGGACCAGAAGTTGTCCTTCTTGCCCAGGCGCTGGATGCGCTCCTTGGGCACGCCGACGACCTCGTGCCAGATCTGCTCGGCCTCGTCGTCGTCCTGGTAGACGGTGATCCACAGGCGCTCGGGGTCGAGGCCGTAACCACCCTTGTCCAGGGAGCTGGTGAGCAGCTCCCAGGCGTACTTGATGGCGCCTTCCTTGAAGTAGTCGCCGAAGGAGAAGTTGCCGCACATCTGGAAGAACGTGCCGTGGCGCGTGGTCTTGCCGACCTCTTCGATGTCGGGCGTGCGCACGCACTTCTGGACGCTGGTGGCGCGGTCGAACGGCGGCTTGACCTCACCCAGGAAGTAGGGCTTGAAGGGCACCATGCCGGCGGGGACGAGGAGCAGAGTCGGGTCGTCCGCGATGAGCGACGCCGAAGGGACGACGGTGTGCCCGCGCTCCTCGAAGAAGCTCAGCCAGCGGCGGCGAATCTCGGCCGACTCCATCAGTGGTCCTCATTCCGGTTGTACGAGTACATCGGGGCTTCGATGTACTTCGGGTTGCTGCGGTTGTTCTCGATGGCGGCGAGCCGCCGGGGCGCGGGGAGCCCGGGGGCGTCCTCGATGCCGAGGGCCTCCTGGAGTTCCGCCTCCCGCTGGGCCATGTTGTCGCGGACGTCGGACGCGAAGCCGACCGCGCGGTCCTTCAGGCGCTGTCCGGTCTCCAGGGCCTTGTTGGCCGCGGTGGCGGCCAGGCTCTCCGGGGTCAGCTGCCGGATCTTGCGGTTGACCTTGGTGGTGGCCCAGACGCCGGCGGCGACGCCGGTCGTGAACCAGAACGTACGGCGGAACATCGCTCGGTCAGTCCCTCTTCCCGCGGGGGTTGCGCTTGCGTCGTGCGGCAGGGACCGTGCGGCCCACGATCACGGTACGCCGGGGCGACTTCTCGGGCACGTCCTCCTTGCGGCCGCCCAGCGCCCTGCGGACGCCGTAGCCGAAGGCCGCGACCTTGACCAGCGGGCCGCCGAAGGTGGAGGCGACGGTGGTGGACAGCGCGGACGCGTTCGAGGTGACCTCCTGGACGTCCGAGGCGATCGCGTCGACCCGGTCGATCTGGGTCTGGGCGGAGCGCACCGCCTGGGAGGCGTCCGCGAGCAGCGGGACGGCCTGGTCGGTCACGTCCGCCACGAGCTTGGTGGTCGCCTTGAGCGTCTGGGCCAGCCTCGCGAGGGCCACCGCGAGGAAGGAGACCAGGATCGCCCAGAAGACGGCCACCAGGATCCCGGCCACCTCGCCACCGGACACTGTGCGCACCCGCTCCCTGAAACGTGCCTGAGCAACGGAAAAGTCGTGCCCCGAGCCTATCGCGCCGGGGCGGCGGCTCCGTACCGGATTACCGGCGGGAACGGTGGAGTCACGGGAAGCGATTGTACGGAATGAACACGGTTCAGTACGCTCCGTGTCCCATGCGAGGTCCTCAGTGCCCAGAACCTTTCGCCGACGGCGAGCCGCCCCTCGAACTGACCAGATTCGTCGGGCGGGCGGCGGAGCTGGACGCACTGGCCGCGGCGCTGCGCTCGGCCCGGCTGGTGACGGTGACCGGGACCGGCGGGGTGGGCAAGTCCCGGCTGGCCGCCCGGCTCGTGGCGGACCAGGAGAGCGCGCACGGGTGGGTGGAGCTGGCCCCGGTGCGCGACGCGCAGTTCGTGGAGTACGCGGTGGCGGAGGCGCTGGGCCTGACCGACCACACCACCAGGTCGCCCCGCGAGGCGCTGCTGGAGCGGCCGGCCGGGCTGCCGCCGCTGCTGGTCCTCGACGGGTTCGAGCATCTGGCCGGGGCCACGGCCGAGCTGGTGGCGGAGCTGCTGCGCAGGCTGCCCGGGCTGCGGGTGCTCGCGGTGGGCCGGCGCCCGCTGGGGCTGGCGGGCGAGCGGCTGTTCCCGCTGGCGCCGCTCGGCCCGGACGAGGCGGTGGAGCTGTTCACGCGGCGGGCCCACGAGCAGGGAGTCACGGTGGCCGACGGTCCCGAGGTGCGCGAGCTGTGCCGGCGGCTGGACGGCATCCCGCTGGCCCTCGAACTGGCGGCGGGCCGGCTGCGCGCGCTGTCCCCCGCGCAACTGCTGGAGCGCCTCGGCGACCGGTTCCGGCTGCTGACCGGCGGCGGCCGGGACGCCCTGCCCCGGCACCAGGCGCTGCGCACGGCGATCGGCTGGAGCCATGAGCTGTGCACGCCCGCCGAGCGGCTGCTGTGGGCGCGGCTCTCGGTGTTCGCGGGGACCTTCGACCTGGAGGCGGTCGAATACGTGTGCAGCGGGGACGGGCTGGCCGCCGCCGACGTCCTGGACGTGCTGTCGGAGCTGCTGGCCCAGTCGGTGATCGCCCGCGAGGACGGCCCGGCGGGTCCGCGCTACCGGATGCTGGACACCGTAGGGGCCTACGGCGCGCTCTGGCTGGAGGCGGCCGGGGACACGGCCCGGCTGCGGCGGCGGCACCGGGACTGGTACCTGGGCCTGGCGGCTTGGTGCGAGCTGGAGTGGTTCTCGCCCCGGCAGCGGGAGGTGGCCGCGCGGGTCGCGGTGGAACTGCCCAATCTGCGCACCGCGCTGGAGTTCTGCCTGACCGAGCCGGCGCAGGCGCATCTGGGCCAGTGCCTGGCGGGGTCGCTGTGGTTCTGCTGGGTGGGCTGCGGGCGGCTGGCGGAGGGGCGGCGCTGGCTGGAGCGGAGCGTGGCGCTGGAGTCGGGTTACGAGCGGTCGCGGCTGAAGGCGCTGTGGGTGCTCGGCTACGTGGCGGTGCTCCAGGGCGA
>NZ_VOGW01000191.1:49713-50430 GCF_007896895.1 Streptomyces misionensis
GCGTACGCGGAGCACCGCACCGGCTGCCTGGCGCTGGTCACGGACGATCTGCCGGGCGCAGAAACGCTGCTGCGGTCGGCGCTCTCCCGCTACCGCGAGATCGGCGAGCTCAACAGCAACGTCCTCATGGGCCGGGTCGAGCTGGCGATGGCGCGCGCCTTCCGGGGCGATCTGCCGGACGCGGTGCGGCTGTGCGAGGAGGTCCGCCGGGTCTGCGAGGAGCACGGGGAGCGCTGGGCCCGGTCGTACGCGCTGTACGTGCTGGCGTACGCGGCCTGCCGAGGCGGCGCCCCGGAGCGTGCCCGGGAGCTGCTGACCGAGTGCCTGCGCCACGCCCACGCCTTCGACGACCTGCTCGGCACGGTTCTCGCGATCGAGCTCCTCGCCCTGGTGACGGCGGTCGAGGGCGACGCCGCCGAGGCCGCGCTCCTCCAGGGCGCGGCGAGCGGGCTCTGGCCCTCGGTGGGGCTGCCGCTCTTCGGCTCGGCCCACTACGGCGCCCCGCACGCCCAGTGCGAGCAGGTCGCCCGCGGGGCGCTGGGCGACGCCGGTTACGAGGAGTGCGTGCGCCGTGGTGCCCGCCTGGACCGTGCGACGGCCGTGGCCCGGGCCCTCGGCCACCGCGGCGCGACGCCGCCGGCCGCGCTGCCGCCGCCCCGCGGCACGGGGGGGCCGGGCGGGGCGGCGGCCCCCGCGGGGCGCGCCCCGCGCAGGCGG
>NZ_VOGW01000191.1:50441-102156 GCF_007896895.1 Streptomyces misionensis
CCCCGCAGCGGAGCGCGGTGGGCACGAGACGGCGCGAGGGCGGCCGGTAGGCCGCGGGCGCCCGGACCCGGGAAACACGGGACCCGCCGGCTCGCCCGCCCGGAAGGGCGGGGAGACGGCGGGTCCGAGTGCGGTGTTACGCGCGCGCCGGGATCAGCGGGCGTAGTACTCGACGACGAGCTGCTCGTCGCAGATCACCGGGATCTCCTTGCGGTTCGGCTCGCGGTCCAGGCGGAACGCCAGGGCCTTGAGGTTCACCTGGAGGTAGCGCGGGGTCTCGCCGTCCGCGGCGAAGCCACCCTCGCGGGCGATCTGGAAGAGCGTCTTGTCCTTGGAGCGGTCGCGGACCTGCACGACGTCGTCCGGACGGACGCGGAAGGACGGCTTGTCGACCTTCTGGCCGTTGACCTGGATGTGGCCGTGGACGACCATCTGGCGGGCCTGGTAGATCGTGCGGGCGAGACCCGAGCGCAGGACCAGCGCGTCGAGGCGGCGCTCCAGCTCCACGATCAGGGCCTCACCGGTCTTGCCCTGGACCTTGGAGGCACGCTCGTAGGCGCGCACCAGCTGGCGCTCGGAGACGTCGTACTGAGCGCGCAGGCGCTGCTTCTCCAGCAGACGGACCTTGTAGTCCGAGTTCTGCTTGCGGCCGCGGCCGTGCTCACCCGGCGGGTAGGGGCGGGCCTCGAAGTACTTGACGGCCTTCGGGGTCAGCGCGATGCCGAGGGCACGCGACTTCTTGACCTTGGGGCGGGACTGGTTCGCCACTGTCTCAATCTCGTTTCGTAGTGTTCGGCTTGCCAGGGTTTCGGGAGGTCGCATCCGCAGCCGGGAAAACCCGCCGGTCCACGAGGAACCTGCCGGGCAGCCGCTTCCCTGGTCTGGGCACATACGTGCAGCACGCGAGTGGCCCACCGACCGCTCCCGGGCTCCGGGGTGGTGGTGGGCTGCCCGCGACACCGATCGACGGTGCGCGACGCTCCTGGAGGCCGTCCGCGAGGGACGGTACCTCCGGCCCGCTGTCCCGCTCTGACGGCACGGGACTGGGCGCTTCGCAGCAGTCTACAGGCTGCTCAGCTCCGCCTGCGACCGAGGTGCTTGCGGGTCCATTCGACCGCGTCCGCGTACCGCGCCTCGGCGCCGTGCCTTCCCGGTGTGTAGTACTCGCGGTCCTTGAGGGCGTCCGGGGCGTACTGCTGCCGGGCGATGCCCTCGGGCAGGTCGTGCGGGTACACGTACCCCTGGGCGTGGCCGAGCTTGGCGGCGCCCTTGTAGTGGCCGTCGCGCAGATGCGGCGGCACCGCCCCCGCCAGGCCCTTGCGCACGTCCTCCAGAGCGGCGCCTATCGCGGTCGTCGCGGAGTTGGACTTGGGGGCGAGCGCGAGCGCGATGGTGGCGTGGCTGAGGGTCAGGGCCGCCTCGGGGAAGCCGATCATGGCGACGGCCTGGGCGGCGGCGACCGCGATGGGCAGCGCGTTGGGGTCGGCCAGGCCGATGTCCTCGCTGGCGGAGATCATCAGCCGGCGGGCGATGAAGCGGGGGTCCTCGCCGGCCTCGATCATGCGGGCCAGGTAGTGCAGGGCGGCGTCGACGTCGGAGCCGCGGATGGACTTGATGAGGGCGCTGGCGACGTCGTAGTGCTGGTCGCCGTCGCGGTCGTACTTCACCGCCGCCCGGTCGACGGTCTGCTCCAGGGTGGCGAGGGTGATCTCGCCCTCGCCCTGGTCGAGGGCGGCCCCGGCGGCGGCCTCCAGGGCGGTCAGGGCGCGGCGGGCGTCGCCGCCGGCGATGCGCAGCAGGTGTTCCTCGGTGTCCTCGGGGAGGGCGACCGCGCCCTTGAGGCCGCGTTCGTCGGCGAGGGCGCGGCGCAGCAGGCCGCGGACGTCGTCGTCGGTGAGGGGTTCGAGGGTGAGCAGCAGCGAGCGGGACAGCAGCGGGGAGATCACCGAGAAGTAGGGGTTCTCGGTGGTGGCCGCGATCAGGGTCACCCAGCGGTTCTCGACCGCGGGGAGCAGGGAGTCCTGCTGGGCCTTGCTGAAACGGTGGATCTCGTCCAGGAACAGGACGGTCTCGGTGCCGAAGCCGCCGGCGGCGCGGCGGGCGCCGTCGATGACCGCGCGCACCTCCTTGACGCCCGCGGTGATCGCGGACAGCTCCACGAAGCGCTTGTTGGTGGCCCTGGAGACGACGTAGGCGAGGGTGGTCTTGCCGGTGCCGGGCGGGCCCCACAGGATCACCGAGGAGACACCGGCGGGGCCGCCGGAGCCCTCGCCGACCAGGCGGCGCAGGGGCGAGCCGGGCTTGAGCAGGTGCTGCTGGCCCACGACCTCGTCGAGCGTGCGCGGGCGCATGCGCACCGCCAGGGGGCTGGCCGACGGGTCCTTCTCCTGGCGTTCTTCTGCTGCGGCGGTGAAGAGGTCGGGTTCCACCCTGAAACCCTAAGACACGCCGCTGACAAAGCCGCCCGGCCCCGGTCCGGGGCGGGCGGCAGGCGGGCGGTGTGCGGGGGGGGGCTCAGGCCCAGAGCTGGCTGCCCCAGCGGGTGAGGATCAGCATGGCGATGATGCCGCAGTGGGTGACCGGCAGCACCCAGGTGAACTCGCCGAAGAAGGAGCGCAGCCAGCGCGGGGCGGGCAGGAACCCGTTGCGGACGTTGGACGAGGTGACGTACCAGAACATGGTGATCGTGGCGACCCAGGCCAGCGAGCACCACAGGCACAGCGCGTTGATCCGGTACAGGGACTCGAACTGGAGCCAGGTGACGAAGCAGACGCCGAAGAGGGTGCCGAAGTTGAAGGTCAGCCAATACCAGCGCGGGAAGCGGACCCGGGTCAGCAGGCTCATGCCGACGCAGATCACGATGCCGTAGCAGACCAGGCCCAGCATCGGGTTGGGGAAGCCGAAGACGGCGGCCTGCTTGCTCTCCATCACGCTGCCGCAGGAGACCACCGGGTTGACGCTGCACCCGGGGGTGAACGTCTTGCCCGCGACCTTGGCTTCGAGGATCTTGAACTTGTCGAGCGTGATCACCCAGGCCGCCAGCAGCCCGGCCGCGCCGGTGATCACCAGCAGCAGGGCGAAGGCCCGGCTGCCGCCCACCGTGCGGGGCGCGTCGGCCGGGTGGTCGGGACCGGACACCGCGGAGACGTCGTTGACTGTCGTCTTGCTCATCACGCCGATTCCGTCACTTGAGAGTTGGACCATCTTCGGGCACCGGCCATTGTGCCGCACCCCGCTGTGTGTCCACCGTCCGACGGAGACAAGCGGCTCCGCCCGGCGATCACGGACCGTACGGTTCTGGCCGCGGGTCCGGGTCCATCACAGCACACGCGGCCGAAGCTCGCGCCGGGCGATCGGGGACGCGCCCGCGGCCGGCGGCCTCGGCACCGGCTTCCGGGGCGACGAGGCGTCCGGCCTGCTCGGACCCGATGGCGCGGCGGGCGCACCGCGGCGGGGGCACGCCTGGGATCGCGGTCCCGGTCGACGGCGGGGCCTCGCCCCCGGCACGGGCGCGGCGCCGGGCAACCGCACGCGAAGACCCCGTACCGGAAACGCCCGACGGGACGAACCGGCACCCGCCGGGTTGACGCATCTGGCCGGTTCCGTGCACCGGCGCCGGCGGTCCGGGCGGTGGTCCGGGCCGGACGGCGCGGACCGGAAGCAGGGAAAAGGGCGCCGGGTGTTGCTCCCCGGCGCCCTCCTGAGCCTCACCGGCTAGCCCAGCCGGGACTCCAGCTCGGCCACGATCTCGTTGACGCCGATCGCGGTCTGCTCGCCGGACTCCATGTCCTTGAGCTGGACGACGCCCTCGGCGAGGTCGCGCTCACCGGCGACCAGCGCGTACCGCGCGCCCGAGCGGTTGGCGTTCTTCATCGCGCCCTTGAGGCCCTTGCCCCCGTACGAGAAGTCCGCCGCGATGCCGACCTTGCGCAGCTCGGTGATCTTGGCGAACAGCACGCGGCGCGCCTCCTCGCCGAGCGGGACGGCGTAGACGGAGGTGGTGGCGGGCAGATCCAGCCGGATACTCTCCGCCTCCAGCGCGAGGACCGTGCGGTCCACGCCGAGGGCCCAGCCGACCGAGGGCAGTGCGGGGCCGCCGATCATCTCGGACAGGCCGTCGTACCGGCCGCCGCCGCCCACCGCGGACTGCGAGCCGAGGCCGTCGTGCACGAACTCGAAGGTGGTGCGGGTGTAGTAGTCCAGGCCGCGCACCAGCTTCGGGTCGTCCTCGAAGACCACGCCCGCCGCCGTGATCAGGTCGCGCACCTCCTCGTGGTACGCCTTGCAGCCGTCGCACAGGTAGTCGCGCAGCAGCGGGGCACCGGTCAGCTGCGCCTGGACCGACTCGCGCTTGTCGTCCAGGACGCGCAGCGGGTTGATCTCGGCACGCCGGCGCGTGTCCTCGTCCAGGTCCAGGCCGCGCAGGAAGTCCTGGAGCGCCGCCCGGTACACCGGCCGGCACTCCTTGTCGCCCAGGCTGTTGAGCAGGATGCGGAAGTCGCGCAGCCCAAGCGAGCGGTACGCCTGGTCGGCCAGGATGATCAGCTCGGCGTCCAGCGCCGGGTCCTCCGCGCCGATCGCCTCCGCGCCGACCTGGGAGAAGTGGCGGTAACGGCCCTTCTGCGGGCGCTCGTAGCGGTAGTACGAGCCCGAGTACCAGAGCTTCACGGGCAGGTTGCCCGACTTGTGCAGGTTCGCCTCCAGGGCCGCGCGCAGCACGGAGGCCGTGCCCTCGGGGCGCAGGGCGAGCTTGTCGCCGCCCTTGGTCTCGAAGGCGTACATCTCCTTGGTCACGATGTCGGTGGACTCGCCGACGCCGCGCGCGAACAGCTCGACGCTCTCGAAACCGGGGGTCTCGATGTAGCCGTAGCCGGAGTTGCGCAGCGGGGCGGCGATCGCCTCGCGGACCGCCAGGTACGTGGCCGAGTCCGGGGGGATCAGGTCGTAGGTGCCCTTGGGGGCCTTGAACGCGCTCACGGAAGCTCTCTCGTCACATTCCTCGTCGGGGAGCCGGGGAGGCTCCCTGGCCGGCGGCCACGTCCCGCAGATAGGGGTTGGTGGCGCGCTCGCGGCCGATGGTCGTCTGGGGGCCGTGGCCGGACAGGACCACGGTGGAGTCGTCGAGCGGCAGGCACACACGCCCCAGCGACTCCAGCATGTCCGTCATGGACCCGCCCGGCAGGTCGGTGCGTCCGATGGAGCCGGCGAACAGCAGATCCCCGGAGAAGAACACCGACGGCACGTCGGCGCTCTCGGGCATCCGGAAGGTCACCGACCCCTTGGTATGGCCCGGCGCGTGCGCGACGGAGAACTCCAGCCCGGCCAGCTCCAGCTTCGCGCCGTCGGCCAGCTCCCTGACGTCCTCCGGCTCGCCCACGGTCAGCTCCCCCATCAGCGGCATCCCGATGGAGCGGCCGAGCGCCTTCTCGGGGTCGCTCATCATGTACCGGTCCGAGGGGTGGATCCAGGCGGGCACGTCATGGGCGCCGCACACCGGGACGACCGAGGCCACGTGGTCGATGTGGCCATGGGTGAGGACGACGGCGACGGGCTTGAGCCGATGCTTCTTCAGTGCGTCCTCGACTCCTTCGGTGGCCTGGTGGCCCGGGTCGATGATCACGCACTCCTCACCGGCGGCGGGGGCGACGAGGTAGCAGTTCGTCCCCCAGGCCCCGGCGGGGAACCCGGCAATGAGCACGATCGTCCTTCGTTTTCGTCGGTGACAGTCGGCGACTGGGCGGCTTCGGCCGCACTCAGAGCCTACCGGCGCTGCCGTTTCCTCAGCGAACCCATATACGGTACGGGGCTACACGCAGTGGTCGGCCCACGAGGACGCACGCGTACCGCTCGACACACGACACGCATGAGGAGAGAACCCGGTGGTCAGCCAGGAGCAGCGGCGGCGTCAGCTCGCCCGGGAGAAGTTCTTGCGGCAGCAGCAGCGGCGCACCGAGGCGCGGCGCAAGGCCCGCGTGCGCAACTCCGCGATCGCGTCGGTACTGGGCGTGATCGTGATCGGCGCGGTGGCGCTGTACACGACCCATGTGCTGGGGGACGGCGACAAGAAGACCGACGCCGGCGCCAAGACCACGCCGAGTGCGTCCGCCTCTCCCAGCAAGGCCCCGGACCCGTGCCGGAAGCCGGCGGCCGGCTCGGTGAAGAAGCTCAGCTGGAAGAAGGAGCCGGCGATGTCGATCGACACGTCGGCGAAGTACACGCTGGACCTGGCGACGACGTGCGGTGACATCCCCATCGCGCTGAAGACGTCGGCGGCCCCGCACACGGTCAACTCCTTCGACTTCCTCGCGGGCAAGGGCTACTTCGACCACACCAAGTGCCACCGGCTGACCACGCAGGGCATCTACGTGCTCCAGTGCGGCGATCCGCAGGGCACCGGCATGGGCGGTCCCGGCTACACGCTGCCGGACGAGAACCTGAAGGACGCCGGCCTGAAGAAGAACACCTACCCGGCGGGCACGGTGGCGATGGCCAACACCGGCCAGAAGCACACCGGCGGCAGCCAGTTCTTCCTGGTGTACAAGGACAGTCCGCTGCCGCCGCAGTACACGCCGTTCGGCACGATCGACGCGGCCGGCCTGAAGGTGCTGGACAAGATCGCCAAGGCGGGCGAGAGCACCGGCCAGGGCGACGGGGCCCCGAACGCGACCGTCGTGATCAACAAGGCGACCGTCACCAAGTCCTGAGGACGACGAGGCTGCCGGCGGAATTCGCTCGCGCTGGATGCGGACAGGGAACCCGCTGGTCGCCTATGTTGGCCGTGACGAAACTGTGGTCGATGCCCGGGGGCGCTGAGGCACCCCGCAGGCATCATGTGGAGGAGGCGCTGTGAGCAGCGACCCGTGGGGCCGCGTCGACGAGACGGGGACCGTGTACGTGCGTACGGCCGACGGCGAGCAGGTCGTCGGATCCTGGGCGGCCGGCTCCCCTGAGGAGGCGCTGGCCTACTTCGAGCGCAAGTACGAGGGCCTGGTTGTCGAGATCGGCCTCCTCGAGAAGCGAGTGCGCACCACCGATCTGTCGGCGAAGGACGCCCAGGCCGCCATCGGTCATCTGCGCGAGCAGGTGGACGCGCACCACGCGGTCGGCGACCTGGACGCGCTGCGCGGCCGGCTGGACAAGCTCGTGGAGACGGTCGAGGCCCGCCGTGAGGAGCGCAAGGCCCAGCGGGCCAAGCAGTCCGACGAGGCCCGCAAGGCCAAGGAGGACCTGGTCGCCGAGGCCGAGCAGCTGGCGCAGTCCGACCAGTGGCGGGCCGCGGGTGAGCGGCTGCGGGCGCTGGTGGACACCTGGAAGGGGCTGCCGCGGCTGGACCGCAAGTCCGACGACGAGCTGTGGCACCGCTTCTCGCACGCCCGGTCGGCGTTCTCCAAGCGCCGCAAGGCGCACTTCGCGCAGTTGGACGCGCAGCGCGAGGAGGCCCGCCGGACCAAGGAACGGCTGGTCGCCGAGGCCGAGGCGCTGTCCGGTTCCACGGACTGGGGTCCGACGGCGGCCCGTTACCGCGAGCTGATGGCGGAGTGGAAGGCCGCGGGCCGCGCCCAGCGCGAGCACGAGGACGACCTGTGGAACCGCTTCCGCGGCGCCCAGGACGTCTTCTTCGCCGCGCGCAGCTCGGTGTTCGCGGAGCGGGACGCGGAGCAGGCGGAGAACCTGAAGCTGAAGGAGGAGCTGGCCGAGGAGGCCGAGAAGCTCCTGCCGATCGGCGAACTCAAGGCCGCGCGCGCCGCCTTCCGTTCGATCAACGAGCGGTGGGAGGCCATCGGTCACGTCCCGCGGGACGCGCGGCCGAAGGTCGAGGGACGGATGCACGCGGTCGAGCGGGCGCTCCAGGAGGCCGAGGAGGCCGAGTGGCGCCGGACGAACCCGGAGGCGCGGGCGCGCGCCGAGGGGCTGACCGGTCAGCTCCAGGCCGCCGTGGACAAGCTGCGGGCGCAGATCGAGCAGGCTCGCGCCCAGGGCAACAACGCCAGGGCCGACAAGCTGGAGAAGGAGCTGGAGGGCCGCCAGGCACTGCTGGACCAGGCTCTGAAGGGCCTCCAGGAGTTCGGCGGCTGATCCCCCACTGCCGATGTGAGAGGGCCCCGTACGCGCGTACGGGGCCCTTTTCGCTGTCCGGGGCGGCGGTTACGAGCGGCTGCGGCCCGAGGTCACGCGGTAGACGTCGTACACGCCCTCCACACCCCGGACGGCCTTCAGGACGTGGCCGAGGTGCTTGGGGTCGCCCATCTCGAAGGTGAAGCGCGAGGTGGCCACGCGGTCGCGCGAGGTCTGCACGGCGGCCGACAGGATGTTGACGTGCTGGTCGGACAGGACGCGGGTGACGTCCGACAGCAGCCGGGAGCGGTCCAGGGCCTCGACCTGGATGGCGACCAGGAAGACCGAGGACTGGGTGGGCGCCCACTCGACGTCGAGGATGCGCTCCGGCTCCCGGGACAGCGAGTCCACGTTGACGCAGTCGTTGCGGTGCACGGAGACGCCGCTGCCGCGGGTGACGAAGCCGATGACGGGGTCGCCGGGCACGGGCGTGCAGCAGCGGGCCAGCTTGACCCACACGTCCTCGACGCCCTTGACCACGACGCCGGGGTCGGCACTGGAGCGGCGCTTGCGGCCGCGGCCGCGGGACGGCGGGACCGACTCGTCGATCTCCTCGGTGGCCGCCTCCTCGCCGCCGAGTGCCTGCACCAGCTTCTGCACGATGTTCTGCGCGGAGACATGGCCCTCGCCTATCGCCGCGTAGAGCGCGGAGATGTCCGAGTAGCGCATCTCGTGGGCGAGGGTGATCAGGGAGTCGCCGTTGAGGATGCGCTGGATCGGCAGGTTCTGCTTGCGCATGGCCCGCACGATGGCGTCCTTGCCCTGCTCGATCGCCTCGTCCCGGCGCTCCTTGGAGAACCAGGCGCGGATCTTGTTGCGGGCGCGCGGTGACTTGACGAAGCCGAGCCAGTCGCGCGAGGGTCCGGCGCCGGCCGCCTTGGAGGTGAAGACCTCCACCAAGTCGCCGTTGTCCAGGGTGGATTCGAGCGGTACGAGCCTGCCGTTGACCCGCGCTCCTATGGTGCGGTGGCCGACCTCGGTGTGCACGGCGTAGGCGAAGTCGACGGGGGTGGCGCCGGCCGGGAGCGCTATGACGTCGCCCTTGGGCGTGAAGACGAAGACCTCGTTGCGGGACAGGTCGAAGCGCAGGGACTCCAGGAACTCGCCCGGGTCCTCGGTCTCCTTCTGCCAGTCGAGCAACTGCCGCAGCCACGCCATGTCGTTGATGGCGTCCTTGTCCTTCGCGGACGTCCTGGGCGCGTCGGTGCGGACCTTGGAGGCGCCGGCGACGGCCTCCTGCTTGTACTTCCAGTGCGCCGCGATGCCGTACTCGGCCCGGCGGTGCATGTCGAAGGTGCGGATCTGGAGTTCGACCGGCTTGCCGTTGGGACCGATCACCGTGGTGTGCAGCGACTGGTACATGTTGAACTTGGGCATCGCGATGTAGTCCTTGAACCGGCCGGGGACCGGGTTCCATCGCGCGTGCACGGTGCCGAGGGCGGCGTAGCAGTCGCGGACGGTGTCGACCAGGACGCGGATGCCCACCAGGTCGTAGATCTCCGCGAAGTCACGGCCGCGGACGATCATCTTCTGGTAGACGCTGTAGTAGTGCTTCGGGCGGCCGGTGACGGTCGCCTTGATGCGGGCGGCGCGCAGGTCGGCCTGGACCTCGTCGGTCACTATGGCCAGGTACTCGTCGCGCTTGGGCGCGCGTTCGGCCACCAGCCGGACGATCTCGTCGTACATCTTGGGGTAGAGGATCGCGAAGGCGAGGTCCTCCAGCTCCCACTTGATGGTGTTCATGCCCAGGCGGTGGGCGAGCGGCGCGTAGATCTCCAGGGTCTCGCGCGCCTTCTTCTCCTGCTTCTCCCGCTTGAGGTAGCGCATGGTGCGCATGTTGTGCAGGCGGTCGGCGAGCTTGATGACCAGGACGCGGGGGTCCTTGGCCATGGCGACGACCATCTTGCGCACGGTCTCGGCCTGCGCGGCCTCGCCGAACTTGACCTTGTCCAGCTTGGTGACGCCGTCGACGAGCAGGGCGACCACGTCGCCGAAGTCACGGCGCAGGTCCTCCAGGCCGTACTCGGTGTCCTCGACCGTGTCGTGCAGCAGCCCGGCCATCAGCGTGGCCGGATCCATGCCCAGCTCGGCGAGGATGGTGGTGACCGCGAGCGGGTGGGTGATGTACGGGTCGCCGCTCTTGCGCTTCTGGCCGCGGTGCCAGCGCTCGGCGACCTGGTAGGCGCGCTCGATCTGGCGCAGGGTGGAGTTCTCGATCTTGGGATCGTTGCTGCGCACTATCCGCAGCAGGGGCTCCAGGACCGGGTTGTACGGGTTGGCGCGCTGGACGCCGAGGCGGGCCAGGCGGGCGCGGACGCGGTTGGAGGAGCCGGTGCGGCCGGGCTGCACGGCGGGCGGGCGCACCACCGGGGGCTGGACCGGGCGTTCGGCGGGAGCCGGTTTGGGACGCGCGGACTCGGCGGACTTCTCGACGGGAGCGGACGGGGCGTGCTCTACCGCCCCGCGGGTGTCGTTCTTCGCGGAAGACACGTTCGGCGCGGGTTTCGCCGCGGGCGCCGAGGCGGGCTCGGGCTTGGCGGCGGTCAGTGGCTGGGCCTCGTCTGGCAAGAGGGCTCCTCGTGCACGTTCCGGGTCCCCCGGTCAGGCTCCGGAGACCCCATGGTAGCGATCCCGCGCCCGCACATCGCCTGCGGCGACCGGTGAGGACCGTCTACCCCTGCAACGCCTGGGGTGCACGTGCCATTCCGGCAGGTGGACAGGAGGTGTCCGCGCGGTGTCCGGCGCAACGCCGTGCGAACGCGCGACGGCCGCCCCGGCGGGGTGCCGGGGCGGCCGTACGACGGGTGGGCTGGGCCCGGTCAGACCTGGAGGAGGGCCTCCAGGGGCGCTCCGGCGAGGGCCGGTTCCAGACGGGCGCGGGCACCGAGGAAGCCCAGCTCCATCAGGACGGCGAGGCCGCAGACCTCGGCGCCGGCGCGCTGGATGAGGTGGATCGCCGCCTCCGCGGTGCCCCCGGTGGCCAGCACGTCGTCCACGATCAGGACGCGGTCGCCGGAGGTCAGGTCCTCGGCGTGCACCTCGATCTCGGCCGAGCCGTACTCCAGGTCGTAGGCCTGGCGCAGGGTGGCGCCGGGCAGCTTGCCGGCCTTGCGGACCGGGATGAAGCCCAGGCCGGCGCGGAGCGAGACGGGGGCGCCGAGGATGAAGCCCCGGGCCTCCAGTCCGACGACCTTGGTGGCGCCGGTGCTCTCGGCGATGGCGGCGAGCGCGTCGGTGAGGGCGGTGAAGGCGGCCGGGTCCGCCAGGAGCGGGGTGATGTCCTTGAACATCACCCCCGGCTCCGGGTAGTCGGCCACGTCACGGATGCGGCTGAGCAGCAGCTCCTGGATGTCGGTCATCGGCGCTTCCCCGCCTGTCGGCCGCGGCCGCGGCCGCGGGCGGGCTGGTTGCGCGGGCCGACCACGGCGGGCGCGGCGTCCTCGGGGTCGGCGTCCGCGGTGCCCGCGAGCCCTTCCTCCGCGGCGGCCTGGGCCCGCTTGGCCATGACCCGCTTGGTGAGCGTCCGCAGCGCGGGCTCGCGCTCCTTGAGGTCGGCGACCAGCGGGGTCGCGATGAAGATCGAGGAGTACGCGCCGGCCGCGAGGCCGACGAACAGCGACAGCGAGATGTCGTTCAGATCGCCGGCGCCGAGGAAGCCGCCGCCGATGAAGAGCAGACCGGCGACCGGCAGCAGGGCGACGACCGTGGTGTTGATGGAGCGGACCAGGGTGCCGTTGATCGACCGGTTGGCGATCTCGCTGTAGGTGAAGCGGGTCTGCTTGGTGATGTCCTTGGTCTGCTCCTTGAGGCTGTCGAAGACGACGACCGTGTCGTAGAGCGAGTAACCGAGGATGGTCAGCAGACCGATGATGGTGCCGGGCGACACCTCGAAGCCGACCAGGGCGTAGATGCCGGTCGTGATGGTGATGTCGTGGATCAGCGCGACCAGGGCCGCGACGGCCATGCGCCACTCGAAGGCGATGGCCAGGTAGATCACCACGAGGACCATGAAGATCGCCAGGCCCTCCCAGGCCTTGTTGGCGATCTGCTGGCCCCAGCTCGGACCGACCAGGTCGGCGGCGAGCTTCTCGGGGTTGATCTTCAGATCCTTGGCCAGGGTCTGCTTGACCTCGTCCGACTTGGCCGTGTCGAGGCCGGCGACCTGGATGCGCAGGCTGCCGTTGCCGAGCTTCTGCACGACGGCCTCGTGACCGGAGGCGTCCTTGGCGTACTCCTCCGCCTGGGCCACCGACGTGCTCATGCTGGTCGGCGTGGTGAAGACGGCGCCGCCCTGGAAGTCGATGCTCATGTTCAGGCCGCGCACCGCCAGGCCGAGGATGGCCGTGATGGTGATCAGGATGGAGACGCCGTACCAGATCTTGCGCTTGCCGATGAAGTCGTAGCTGATCTCGCCGCGGTGCAGCTTGGCGCCGATGTTGCCGAGTTTCGACATCGCTCACGCCTCCTTCGGGTCGACAGGGCCGGCGGCGGGACCGGCGGTACGGCGAGTGCGGCGCAGCGGCGGCTTGACGCCGAGGCTCTTCGGGTCGAGGCCGGACCACTTGTGGCCGTTCGCGAAGAACCTGCGGCGGGCGAGCAGCGTCATCAGCGGCTTGGTGAACAGGAAGACGACGACCACGTCGAGCAGGGTGGTCAGACCCAGCGTGAACGCGAAGCCCTGGACCTTGCCGACCGTCACGATGAACAGGACGGCGGCGGCGAGGAACGACACGAAGTCGGAGACCAGGACGGTGCGCCGGGCGCGCGGCCAGGCCCGCTCGACGGCGGGGCGCAGCGAGCGGCCCTCGCGGATCTCGTCCCGGATGCGTTCGAAGTACACGATGAACGAGTCGGCGGTGATGCCGATGGCGACGATGGCACCGCAGACGGCCGGCAGGTTCAGCGCGAAGCCGATGGTCGGGCCGAGCAGCGACATGATCACGTAGGTGAGGATCGCGGAGACCACCAGGGACGCCATGGCGACCAGCGACAGACCGCGGTAGTAGATCACCAGGTAGAGCACGACCAGGGCGAGGCCGATGGCGCCGGCGAGCAGACCGGCGTGCAGCTGCTGGCCGCCGAGCGCGGCGGTCACGGTGGTGACGGACTGCTCCTGGAAGGAGAGCGGCAGGGCGCCGTAGGACAGCATGTTGGCGAGGCTCTGCGCGTCCTGCTGCGTGAAGCTGCCGGAGATCTCGGCCTGGCCGCCGGTGATGGCCAGGCTGACGTACGGGCTGGAGACGACCTCACCGTCGAGGACGATGCCGAACTCGTTCTGCGGGGCCTGGTTCTTGGCCAGCTCGCCGGTGATGTCGGCGAACTTCTTGGCGCCCGTGGAGTTGAAGGTCATCTGGACCTGCCAGCCGGAGGCGCCCTGGGTGTCGAAGACCGCCTGGGCCTTCTTCACCTCGGTGCCGTCCACGGCGGCGGGGCCGAGCAGGTACTTGTAGTAGTTCTTGCCGACCTTGCCGCAGGCGACGGTGGGGGCGCCGGGCTTGGCGTTGTTGCCGGCCTTGGCGCGGTCGTCGGGCTTGGTGCAGTCCAGGGCGGAGTACTGGGCCTGGAGCTTGGCGGTGTCCGTGCCGCCGGCCGAGGCCGAGGGCGACGGGGAGGCCTTGGACGAGGAGCCGCCGGTGGGGGTGGCGCTCGGCGAGGGGGTGGAACCGGCCTTCAGCGCGTCGGTGACGGCGCGGCCCTGGGTGGTCGCGGAGGCCGTCGGGGACGTGGAGGACGACGAGGAGGCCTTCTGCCCGGTGGAGGCGCTCGCGGAGGGGCTGGAGCCCGGCTTGGGCGAGGAGCCCGCGGTCGGGGAACCGCTCGGGGAGCCGCTCGGCGAGGGGCTGGCCGCGGCACCGCTGGGCTCACTCGCCAGGACGGGGCGGAAGTAGAGCTTGGCGGTGGTGCCGACCTGCTGCTGGGCCTCCTTGGAGTTGGTGCCCCGCGGGATGTTGACGATGATGTTGTCGTTTCCCTGGGTCTGCACCTCCGCCTCGGAGACGCCGAGACCGTTGACACGGCGGTTCATGATGTCGACCGCGGTGTCCATGTTGGCCTTGTTGATCGCGGACCCCTGGTCGGCCTTCGCCTTGAGCGTGATGCTCGTACCGCCGGCGAGGTCGATGCCGAGACGCGGAGTGGTGTGCCCGGAGGCGAACATCCCTCCGGTGAGCGCCACGATGGCGATCAGGATGAGGGCCAGCGAGCGCCCTGGTTTGCTCTGGGCGCTCGCGCTCCGGCCCTTCTTAGGTGCTGCCACCTTCTCGTACTCCCTCTCGAGCCGCTCGGCGTCCGGTCGGCGCTCGGCGGCCATGACATGGTGTCGGGCTCCCCGTACGGGAAACAGACGCGCCCGGTGGTGCGCGGGGCGTGATTATGCCGCCTCGCGCACCACCGGGGCATGACTACTTCACGTCGGAGTCGCCGTCGGTCTTCTTCGGCTGGTCCTCCGTCCGGGCCTCGGCGGCCTCGGACGCGTCGGCGGCGTCTTCGTCGGCGTCCTTCTTACCGAGGTCGATCTTGTCGTCGGAGGCGGCGGCAGCGGCGGCAGGTCCGTCGGTCTCGTCGGTCTCGGTGAGGGAGGAGGCGTCGTCCGGGACGATGTCGGCGTCGGACTTCAGGTCGTGCTCGATGCCGTGCACGATGCGGTTGTACTCGTCGTCGCTGAGGACGGCGCCGATCGCGTTCTTCGCGAAGAGGAGGTCGACGCCGGGGCCGGCGTCCAGGAGGACGGTGTCCTCGTTGATCTCCTTGACCGTCGCGTACATTCCCCCGATCGTGCGGACACCGGAGCCGGGCTGCAATTCGTTGCGCATCTGCGCGGCCTGCTGCTGCTTCTTCTTGGCAGAGCGCGTCATCAGGAACATGGCCGCGATGAGCACGATGAACGGGAGAAGGGTATACGGATTCACGGGACGGATTTCCTTCGCGCGACCGCGACGGAGAGCGGCCTTTTATCGGGATGGGGGTGTGGTCGGCGCCACCTGTACAGGCGGCATCGGCGGAGTCTAAGCGAGTCCGCGCACATGGAACAACGCTCAGCATGGCACCTGGGTTCCTGCCCGTGCCAATGCCCGGCCCGCCGGGAGCCCGCTGCCGGAGGCGTCACGCCCCGAACAGGTCTCCTTGTCCGTTTCCCGGCGTGGCCGACCGGGGCGGGGTGAGACCGAGGTGCGCCCAGGCGGCGGGCGTGGCGACCCGGCCGCGCGGGGTGCGGGCCAGCAGGCCCTCGCGGACCAGGAACGGTTCGGCCACCTCTTCCACGGTCTCACGCTCCTCCCCCACCGCGACGGCGAGAGTGGACAGGCCCACCGGGCCGCCGCCGAACAGCTTCAGCAGGGCCTCCAGGACGGCGCGGTCCAGCCGGTCCAGGCCACGCCCGTCGACCTCGTAGACGGCGAGGGCGGCCGCGGCGATCTCCCGGGTGATCACGCCGTCCGCCTTGACCTGCGCGTAGTCGCGGACGCGGCGCAGCAGGCGGTTGGCGATGCGGGGCGTGCCGCGGGAGCGGCCGGCGATCTCGGCGGCGCCGTCCGGCTCTATGCCGACGTCCAGCAGCTGCGCCGAGCGGTGCACGACCCGCTCCAGTTCGCGTGGCTCGTAGAACTCCATGTGCGCGGTGAAGCCGAAGCGGTCGCGCAGCGGGGGCGGCAGCAGTCCGGCCCGGGTGGTGGCGCCGACCAGGGTGAACGGGGGCAGTTCCAGGGGGATGGCGGTGGCGCCGGGGCCCTTGCCGACGATGACGTCGACGCGGAAGTCCTCCATGGCCATGTACAGCATCTCCTCGGCGGGCCGGGACATGCGGTGGATCTCGTCCAGGAAGAGCACCTCGCCCTCCTGGAGGGAGGAGAGGATCGCGGCGAGGTCGCCGGCGTGCTGGATGGCGGGGCCGGAGGTGATGCGGATGGGGGCGCCCATCTCGGCCGCGATGATCATCGACAGGGTGGTCTTGCCGAGGCCGGGGGCGCCGGAGAGCAGCACGTGGTCGGCGGTGGCGCCGCGCGCGCGGGCCGCCCGCAGCACCAGGTCGAGCTGTTCGCGGACCTTCTCCTGGCCGATGAACTCGCCGAGGTCCTTGGGGCGCAGGGCGGCCTCGACGGCCTGGTCCTCGCGGTCGGCGGCGGAGTCCACCAGCCGCTCGGCGGGGGTGTCGGCCGTGTCGTCCCAGTTCATGTGGTGTGCCTCAAAGGGGGTGGGGGTCAGCGGGCGCGGTTCAGGGTCTGCAGGGCGGCCTTCAGCAGCTGTCCGACCTGCGGGGTGCCGCCCGCCGCCTCGGCCTGGGGCGTGACGGCGGCCACGGCCTCGTCGGCCTCGCGGGTGGCGTAGCCGAGGCCGATGAGGGCCGCGTGCAGCTGGTCGCGCCAGCCCTGGGTGACGGGGGCGCCGACCGCGGGGGCGGCGCCGACGGGCGCGCCGAGGCGGTCCTTGAGCTCCAAAAGCAGCTTCTGGGCGCCCTTCTTGCCGATGCCGGGGACCGCGGTGAGGGCCTTCTCGTCGCCGGTGGCGACGGCGCGGCGCAGCGCGTCCGGGGTGTGCACGGCGAGCATGGCCTGGGCGAGGCGGGGGCCGACGCCGCTGGCGGTCTGGAGCAGTTCGAAGACCTGGCGGGCGTCGTCCTCGGCGAAGCCGTACAGGGTCAGCGAGTCCTCGCGCACGACCAGGGAGGTGTACAGCTTGGCGCCCTGGCCGACGCGGAGCGTGGCCAGGGTGTCGGGGGTGCACTGGACGGCCATGCCGACGCCGCCGACCTCCACCACCGCGGAGTCGGGGGCGAGCGCGGCGACCGTGCCGCTGAGGAAGGCGATCATGCCGTACGGCCTTTCGTCGGGTGGGAGGTGTGCAGGGCGACGGCCTGCCGGAGCCGGTTCTGGGCGGGGGCCCGCCAGATGTGGCAGATGGCGAGGGCGAGGGCGTCGGCGGCGTCGGCGGGCTTCGGGGGCGCGGCGAGCCGCAGCAGCCGGGTGACCATGGCGCCGACCTGTGCCTTGTCGGCGCGCCCCGATCCGGTGACGGCGGCCTTGACCTCGCTGGGGGTGTGCAGCGCGACGGGGATGCCGCGGCGGGCGGCGCACAGCATGGCGACGGCGCTGGCCTGGGCGGTGCCCATCACGGTGCGCACGTTGTGCTGGCTGAAGACGCGCTCCACGGCGACGAACTCGGGCCGGTGTTCGTCCAGCCACCGCTCGATGCCCTGCTCGACGGCGAGCAGCCGGTGGCTCAGCTCGGCGTCCGCCGGAGTGCGCACGACGCCGACGCCGACCATCGTCAGCGGGCGGCCCGCGACCCCCTCGACCACGCCGACCCCGCACCGGGTCAGTCCCGGGTCCACCCCCAGCACCCGCACGGGGCGCCTCCCTCCGACCGCTCGATCACCTGTTTGTGCAGGCTATCGGGTGGCACTGACAACGCCGCGCACCGACGCCCGGCAACGCGACGGGCCGACGGGGTGTCCCGTCGGCCCGGTCGGACAGTCGTGCGCGCTACGCGTCGACCTTCTCCATGATCTCGTCGCTCACGTCGAAGTTGGCGAAGACGTTCTGCACGTCGTCGCTGTCCTCCAGCGCGTCGATCAGCTTGAAGATCTTCTTGGCGCCCTCCTCGTCCAGCTCGACCTGCATGGTCGGGACGAAGTTGGCCTCCGCGGAGTCGTAGTCGATGCCGGCCTCCTGGAGGGCGGTGCGGACCGCGACCAGGTCGGTGGCCTCGCTGAGCACCTCGAAGGACTCGCCGAGGTCGTTGACCTCCTCGGCACCGGCGTCCAGGACGGCACCGAGCACGTCGTCCTCGGTCAGCTCGCCCTTGGGGACGATGACGACGCCCTTGCGGTTGAACAGGTACGACACCGAACCGGGGTCGGCCATGGAGCCGCCGTTGCGGGTCATGGCGACACGCACGTCGGAGGCGGCGCGGTTGCGGTTGTCGGTGAGGCACTCGATGAGCACCGCGACACCGTTGGGGCCGTAGCCCTCGTACATGATCGTCTCGTAGTCGGCGCCGCCGGCCTCGAGACCGCCGCCGCGCTTGATCGCGGAGTCGATGTTCTTGTTCGGGACCGACTGCTTCTTGGCCTTCTGGACGGCGTCGTAGAGCGTCGGGTTGCCGTCGAGGTCGACGCCGCCCATCCGCGCCGCGACCTCGATGTTCTTGATCAGCTTCGCGAAGAGCTTGCCGCGCTTGGCGTCGATCACGGCCTTCTTGTGCTTCGTCGTAGCCCATTTAGAGTGGCCGGACATCTGCCTGTCTCCTTCGCGTAACCCATCTATGAACGAACGCCAGAGATCCTACAAGGACTCGGGGGCGGCGTCGGCGCGCACCATGTCCACGAACAGGGCGTGCACCCGGTGGTCACCGGTCAGTTCCGGGTGGAACGACGTGGCGAGCGCGTTGCCCTGGCGGACGGCGACGATGTGGCCGTCGTGCTCGGCGAGCACCTCGGCGTCCGCGCCCACGGACTCCACCCAGGGGGCGCGGATGAAGACGCCCTCCACAGGATCGCCCGCGACGCCCTGCACGGCGACCGCGGCCTCGAAGGACTCGTTCTGCCGCCCGAAGGCGTTGCGGCGCACGATCATGTCGATGCCGCCGACGGTCTCCTGGCCCGAGCGCGGGTCGAGGATCTTGTCGGCCAGCATGATCATGCCGGCGCAGGTGCCGTAGACGGGCATGCCGTCGCGCACCCGGGCGCGCAGCGGCTCCATCACGCCGAAGAGGACTGCCAGCTTGGAGATGGTGGTGGATTCACCGCCGGGCAGGACGAGACCGTCGACCTCGGCGAGTTCCTCGGGGCGCCGCACCGGCCTGGCCACGGCGTCCGCCGCGGCCAGGGCGATGAGGTGCTCCCGTACGTCGCCCTGGAGGGCCAGGACGCCGATGACAGGAGTGTTCATGGGGTGTCGTACCTGTGCCTGTGCCTGTGCCTGAGGGCCCGGCTCACCAGCCGCGATTCGCGTAGCGCTCGGCCTCGGGGAGGGTGTCGCAGTTGATGCCGACCATGGCCTCGCCGAGGTTGCGGGACGCGTCCGCGATGATCTTCGGGTCGTCGTAGAAGGTGGTCGCCTTGACGATGGCGGCGGCGCGCTTGGCGGGGTCGCCGGACTTGAAGATGCCGGAGCCGACGAACACGCCCTCGGCACCGAGCTGGCGCATCAGGGCCGCGTCGGCCGGGGTGGCCACGCCGCCGGCGGAGAACAGCACCACGGGGAGCTTGCCCAGCTCGGCGACCTCCTTGACCAGCTCGTAGGGGGCGCGCAGCTCCTTGGCGGCGGCGTACAGCTCGTTGTTGTCGCAGCCGCGCAGCTTGGCGATCTCGCCCTTGATCTGGCGCAGGTGGCGCACGGCCTCGACGACGTTGCCGGTGCCGGCCTCGCCCTTGGAGCGGATCATCGCGGCGCCCTCGGCGATGCGGCGCAGGGCCTCGCCCAGGTTGGTGGCGCCGCAGACGAACGGGGTGGTGAAGGCCCACTTGTCGGAGTGGTTGACCTCGTCGGCCGGGGTCAGCACCTCGGACTCGTCGATGTAGTCCACGCCGAGGGACTGCAGGACCTGGGCCTCGACGAAGTGGCCGATGCGGGACTTGGCCATGACCGGGATCGAGACGGCGTCGATGATGCCCTCGATCATGTCCGGGTCGGACATGCGCGCCACGCCGCCGTCCTTGCGGATGTCGGCCGGGACCCGCTCCAGGGCCATGACGGCCACGGCGCCCGCGTCCTCGGCGATCTTCGCCTGCTCCGGGGTGACGACGTCCATGATGACGCCCCCCTTGAGCTGCTCGGCCATGCCGCGCTTCACACGGGCGGTGCCGGTCTCGGGAGCCTGGTTCTCGGTGGTGGACACGGATGACCTCGCTGAAGTGAAAGAGGGTTTCTGCTGACCCGAGGAAACGCGAGGGAACCAGGCCACAGCAAGGGCCAATGGAAAGGCGGTGGCTCCTTTTCGCTGTGAATGACAGGCGTACGGCCGTCAGGCGACCCTTTCCACCAGGGCCGCGGGGGGTTCGTCGTCCATTTCGAAGGCCAGCGGGAAGGGCGCGTGACCGGCCAGCCGGAACCAGCGGACCTTGCGGTGCTCGCGCAGCCGGCGGGCGGCGCCGACCGCGTCATTGTGGAAGCGGCGGGCCATCGGCACCCGGCGCACGCTCTCGGCCAGTTCACGGGCCGCGTCCTCGCCGCCGGGGGCCTCGCGCAGCGCCTCCACCTGGGCCGGCTCCCCGAACACCGCGCGCAGGGCCTGGCTCAGCTCGCTCTCGGCGACCTCCCGCTGCTCCTCCTCGGCCTGCCGGGCGGCGTGCGCGGCCTCGTACAGCACGATCGAGGCGGCCGGGTCCAGCACGCCCGAGGTGGCGAGTTCCTGGGCCACCGAGGCCCGGCGCAGCAACTGGGCGTCGAGCGCGGCCCGGGCGGCGTCCATCCGTACGTGCAGCCGGTCCAGCCGGCCGGCGGTCCAGCTCAGGTAGACGCCGATCGCGAGCAGGGCGACGAGGATCCAGATGAGGGTTGCGGTCACGCCGGAAGGCTATCGGTCCCGGCGCGGGGCCCCGGAGGCCGTCGCGGCCTCCTCGCCGGCGAACGCCGCCGCACCGGGGCGGCGCCCGCAGGCGCACACCGGCCGGCCGTGGAGGGCCGCCCCCGTCTCAGTCGCGGGCCAGTCCGAAGCGGGCCCGCAGACCCGTGGTGCGTTCGTCCGCGGCGACCGCGGTCGTGCCGTCGGTGACCGTCTCGTAGACGGACAGGATGTCCGCGCCGACGGTGGACCAGTCGAAGCGGCGGACGTGCGCGCTGCCGCGCTCGCGCAGCGCGGCCCGGCGTTCCGGGTCGGCCAGCAGCCGGACGGCGGCGTCGGCGAGCGCGTCCGCGTCCTCGTTGGCGAACACCTCGCCGGCCCGGCCCTGGTCGAGGACCTGGACGAAGGCGTCGAGGTCCGAGGCGAGCACGGGGGCGCCCGCGGACATGGCCTCGACCAGGATGATCCCGAAGCTCTCGCCGCCGGTGTTGGGCGCGAGGTACAGGTCGACGCTGCGCAGCAGCCGGGCCTTGTCCTCGTCGCTGACCATGCCCAGGAACTCCACACGGGAGCGCAACTGCCGCGGCAGGCTCTCGACGGCGGCCTCCTCGTCACCCCGGCCCGCGACCAGGAGGCGCGCGCCGGGCCGGGCGGCCAGGATCTTCGGCAGGGCCTTCATCAGGACGGGCAGGCCCTTGCGCGGCTCGTCGATGCGGCCGATGAAGCCGATGGTCTCCCCCTGCCACTCCGGCTTGGGCTCGGCCTCGGCGAAGAAGTCGACGTCGACCCCGTTGGGGATGACCACCGCGTCCCCGCCCAGGTGCTCGACCAGGGTGCGGCGGGCGTACTCGCTCACCGCGATCCGGGCGCTGATCTTCTCCAGCGCGGCCTGGAGGATCGAGTAGGCGGCGATCATCGCCCGGGAGCGCGGGTTGGAGGTGTGGAACGTGGCCACGATCGGGCCCTGCGCGGCCCAGCAGGTGAGCAGGCCCAGCGAGGGCGAGGTCGGCTCGTGGATGTGGACCACGTCGAAGGCGCCGTCGTGCAGCCAGCGCCGCACCCGCGCGGCCGACAGGAAGCCGAAGTTCAGCCGGGCCACCGAGCCGTTGTACGGGACCGGGACCGCGCGCCCGGCGGAGACGACGTACGGCGGCAGCGGGGTGTCGTCGTCGGCCGGGGCGAGCACGGAGACCTCGTGGCCGACGCGGAGGAAGTACTCGGCGAGGTCGCGGATGTGGAACTGGACGCCGCCGGGCACGTCCCAGGAGTACGGGCAGACGATCCCGATTCTCACGAGGGTCCCTTCGCGGGGTCGAGGTCGGCGAGCCACAGCCGTTGGAGCATGTGCCAGTCCTCCGGGTGCTCGGCGATCCCGGTGGCGAAGGCGTCGGCCAGGGCCTGTGTCATGACGGACGTCTTCTCGGCCCGGGTGCCCGACTCCGGTACCTCGATCGCCGGATGCACCTGCCCGCGCATGACGGGCGAGTCGTCGTACCAGAGGGTCACCGGCAGCAGCAGGGCGCCGGTGTGCTGGGCGAGCAGCGCGGGGCCCGCGGGCATCCGGGCCCGCTCGCCGAAGAAGTCGACCTCCACGCCGGAGGCGGACAGGTCGCGGTCGGCGACCAGGCAGACCAGGCCGCCGTCGCGCAGCCGCCGGGCCAGGGTGCCGAAGGCGGAGCCGCCGCTGTGCGGCAGCACCTCCATGCCGAGGCCCTCGCGGTAGGCGACGAAGCGGTCGTAGAGCGTCTCGGGCTTGAGGCGCTCGGCGACCGTGGTGAACGGGGTGCGCAGCGCCGTGGTGACCCAGGCGCCGGCCAGGTCCCAGTTGGCCAGGTGCGGCAGGGCGAGGATCACGCCCTTGCCGGCGTCGAGGCCCTCGGTCAGGTGGTGGACGTCCTTGGGGTCGAAGCCCGTCCGGATCCGCTCGGCGCTCCACGCGGGCAGCCGGAAGGACTCCATCCAGTAGCGCAGGTAGGAGCGCATGCCCGCGCGGGACAGCTCGGCCAGCCGCTCGGGACCGGCGCCGGGCACCACCCGCGCGTAGTTCGACTCCAGGCGCAGTACGCCCTTGCCGCGCCGTTTCCAGGCGATGTCGGCGACGGTCCGCCCGAGGCGGGCCGCGGCCGGCTCCGGAAGCTTCTTGACCGTGCTCCAGCCCGCGCCGTACAGCGCGTCGGTCAGCCGGTCCGCGGTGTTCACTGGGCCGCCCCGCTGTCCTGCCGGGCCGCCGCCTCCGCCTCGGCGGACTCGCGGCGCACGGTGACGACACGCTGGACCAGGGTGACCAGGCTGCCCGCGGCGACGACCCACAGAGCGATCGGCAGCAGCCACTGGATGCCCGGCACACCGAACGTGTGCAGGCCCGCGAAACCGGCCGCCACCAGGGAGATCACCAGGCGCTCGGCCCGCTCGACCAGACCGTTGACGGCGACCGGGAGGCCGATCGACTCGCCGCGCGCCTTGGTGTACGACACCACCTGGCCGCTGGCCAGGCAGAAGATCGACACCGCGCACAGCACATCGTTGTTCCCGTGGCCCGCGTACCAGAGCGCGAAGCCGCCGAAGATCGCGCCGTCGGCGACCCGGTCCAGGGTGGAGTCCAGGAAGGCCCCCCAGCGGCTGGAGCGGCCCAGCTGCCGGGCCATGTTGCCGTCGACCAGGTCGGAGAAGACGAACAGGGTGATCACGACCGTGCCCCAGAAGAACTCGCCCCGGGGGTAGAAGACCAGCGCGCCCGCCACCACACCCGCCGTGCCGATCAGCGTGACCGTGTCGGGGCTCACCCCCCGCCGGATGAGAAACGCGGCGAACGGTGTGAGGACACGCGTGAAGAATGCACGCGCGTACTTGTTCAGCATGGCCTTCCCGACGGTCGGTGTCGCGCCGCGGCCCGTGATGGCCGCCGGCTGGCCCATCGTAGCCACGCGCGCGTACGCGTGGCGGGCGGGCACCCGCAGCCCGTGCGCACAAGCGGTGCGCGCGCCCGCCCCCGGCGGGATCGGGCCCGCCGTATGGACGCGAGGTGACGGGAGTGGAAAGCTCGAATAACCGCGGGCGTCGCCGAAGCCGCCACAGCACGCGGTTCGCGTGTCCGCGCCCCGATGACCTCACCGTGTACGGGAGGCAGGATCATGGGCGACAAGACTCAGACACACCCCGGGGCCGCCGGCAGGGCTCTGGCGGCCGACCAACCCGCGTCCGTACGGAATGTGGTGCTGGTCGGCCACTCCGGATCGGGCAAGACCACGCTCGTGGAGGCCCTCGCGCTGACCGCGGGGGCGGTGAACCGGGCGGGCCGCGTGGAGGACGGCGGCACCGTCTCCGACTACGACGAGATAGAGCACCGGCAGCAGCGCTCGGTGCAGCTGTCCCTGGTGCCGGTCGAGTGGGACGGCATCAAGATCAACCTTCTCGACACCCCCGGCTACGCGGACTTCGTCGGGGAGCTGCGGGCCGGTCTGCGCGCCGCGGACGCGGCCCTCTTCGTCGTCTCGGCCTCGGACGGGGTGGACGGCTCGACCCGCATGGTGTGGGAGGAGTGCGCGGCCGTCGGCATGCCCCGCGCCATCGTGGTCACGCACCTGGAGGCGGCCCGCGCCGACTTCGAGGAGATGACCCGGATCTGCGCGCAGGCCTTCGGCGGGGACGACCCCGACGCGGTGCTGCCGCTGTACCTGCCGCTGCGCGGCCCCGAGGGCCCCGACGGGCACGCCCCCGTGACCGGACTGGTGGGGCTGCTCACCCGCAGGCTGTTCGACTACTCGACCGGCGAGCGCAAGGAGTCCGAACCCGGCGCGGACCAGCTGCCGGACCTGGACGAGGCCCGCAACCGGCTCATCGAGGGGATCATCGCCGAGAGCGAGGACGAGACCCTGATGGACCGCTACCTCGGCGGCGAGCAGGTCGAGGTCAAGACCCTGATCCAGGACCTGGAACGGGCCGTGGCGCGCGGCAGCTTCTTCCCGGTGCTGGCCGCCGCCCCCGCCGCGGAGGGCGCCCGCCAGGGCCTGGGCACGGTGGAACTGCTGGACCTGATCACCGGCGGCTTCCCCACCCCCTTCGAGCACCCGGTGCCCGGCGTGACCAGCGTCGACGGCACCCCGCGCACGCTCGCGCCCTGCGACACCGAGGGACCGCTGGTCGCCGAGGTCGTCCGGACCGCCTCCGATCCGTACGTCGGCCGGATCTCGCTGGTCCGCGTGTTCTCCGGCACGCTGCGTCCCGACCGGACGGTGCACGTCTCCGGGCACGGTCTGACCGACCGGGGCCACGAGGACCACGACGTGGACGAGAAGATCGGCGCCCTGTCCATGGCCTTCGGCAAACAGCAGCGGCCGGTCACCCACGCGGTCGCCGGCGACCTGGTGTGCGTGGCCAAGCTCACCCGCGCCGAGACCGGCGACACGCTCTCCGCGAAGGACGACCCGCTCCTGATGGAGCCCTGGCAGATGCCCGATCCGCTGCTCCCGGTCGCCATCCGGGCGCACAGCAAGGCCGACGAGGACAAGCTGTCACAGGGCCTGTCCCGGCTGGTCGCCGAGGACCCCACGATGCGCCTGGAGCAGAACCAGGACACCCACCAGGTGGTGCTGTGGTGCCTGGGCGAGGCGCACGCGGACGTCGCGCTGGAACGGCTGCGCAGCCGCTACGGCGTCCAGGTCGACGTCGTCCCGCACAAGGTCTCGCTGCGGGAGACGTTCGCGACCAGGGCGACCGGGCGCGGCCGGCACGTCAAGCAGTCCGGTGGGCACGGCCAGTACGCCATCTGCGAGATCGAGGTGGAGCCGCTGCCGGGCGGCTCGGGCATCGAGTTCGTGGACAAGGTGGTCGGCGGCGCGGTGCCGCGCCAGTTCATCCCGTCCGTGGAGAAGGGCGTGCGGGCCCAGGCCGCCAAGGGCGTCGCCGCCGGACATCCGCTCGTGGACGTACGGGTCACGCTGCTCGACGGCAAGGCGCACTCGGTGGACTCCTCCGACGCCGCCTTCCAGACCGCGGGCGCGCTCGCCCTGCGCGAGGCCGCCGCCGACGCGAAGATCCATCTGCTGGAGCCGGTCGCCGAGGTGAGCGTGCTGGTGGGCGACGACTACGTGGGCGCCGTGATGAGCGATCTGTCGGGCCGGCGCGGCCGGCTCCTCGGCACCGAACAGGTGGGTTCCGGGCGCACCCTGATCCGCGCCGAGGTGCCCGAGTTCGAGATCGGCCGGTGCGCCGTCGACCTGCGCTCGCTGTCGCACGGCACGGCCCGCTTCGACCGGGCGTACGCGCGGCACGAGCCGATGCCGCCGCAGATCGCCGAACGGATTCGCGAACAGGGCGGGGACGAGGGCTAGGGTCTTCCGTTTGGATCAGGCCGGATCAGGGAGCGGGCTCTGGTGCCGTGCATCGCAAGGCGGAGGAGGGCGCCATGGCAACCGACGACAACGCGGCGAGGCGCGATGCCAGGGCCCGCGAGCCCGGCATGATCCGAACGAGAGGCCCTGGTTCCCCGCTCCGGGCGGGCGGCTTCGGTCGTCCGCCCCTCGTGTGTCGGTGGTGACGGATACCCTGGCCACCTGGGCACCTCGTGCGCGGGCCGACCGGTTTTCGGCATGTGTACGGGCCCAACAGGTGTGCGGGGCAGGGAAGTCGGGAAGGCCGCAGAGCGACACCGGCGGCGATGGGGGCGGGAATGTCGTTTGGAACGGAGTGGGACGGGCCCCAGGTGCCCGTCTCGGGCGACGGCCAGCAGGCGGCGACGGCCGCCCTGGCCTCCGCGGCCTACCGGGACGACCAGGTCGACAAGATCAAGGAAGCGGACAACGAGTGGCATCAGTCCACCGTCAAGCCCGGCAGGATGCGGCTGTTCCGGCCCAATCTCGGCGAGGCGTTCTCGCGGGCCGTCGTGGACCGCATGCTCGGCCCGGGCCGTAAGCCGCTCATCCAGTCCTTCGGGTCCGAGCCCCAGTTCGTGGTGGAGCACTGCCTGGCGGCCAACAACATCCGCCGCGAGCGCGACAACCGGCTGACCGCGGTGACGGTGCTGTGCGGCCTGCTCTTCCTGCCGGGCCTGATCGCCTGGCTGCTCGTCTTCCAGCTGCGGGCGTTCGTCGCCAAGCGGGACGACAAGCGGGCCGGCACCCTGGCCACCGTGCTGCTGCTCGGCGTGGCCGTGCTCGCCGTGCTGTTCCTGATCAGGACGCCGTTCAGCGGCTTCTGGGCGTGGTACGCGCGGGCGGCCGTGGTGCTGCCGGTGATCGGCTGGTACGTGGCCAAGGTGATCTGCGAGCGCACCGCCAAGGACCTGCGGGCCCGCTGGGACGGCCTGCTGTCGGGCAGCAGCGTCGGCATCAAGGTCCCCGAGGCCGTGCCGCGCGGCCCGAACCAGACCGCGGCCGACGCGCTGCGCGAGTCCCTGGCCCGGCTCACCGCCGAGCAGCAGTCCAACTCGGTCTTCTACGCCGGTCCCAAGGGCATACTCGGCATGGGCACCCGCTGGGGCTCCTGGCAGCTCGCCGAGGACCTGGTGCCCGCCGACCCCGCCCGTGAGATCCACCCCTTCCGCAGCTGGGACGTGATCCGCGCGATCCACGACCAGCTGACCCTGCTGGAGCGCGGTCCGCTGAACACCGGGGGCTTCCCCAAGCCGTCGGTCAAGCACTGGATCGTCACCCCGATCGCCGAGAAGGCCGGGGCGGTGTCCCGGCCGGAGGGCACCGATGTGGAGGCCTTCCAGGTCAAGCCGCACGCCATACAGGAGATCTGCAACAAGCAGCAGTTCGGCAAGGGCGACCGGCACTACCTGGGCGTGCAGTGGACGCTGTGGGACGGCCAGCTGGTGATCACCATGATGATCACGGTGACCGTGCTGCACGAGACGCTGCGCATCGAGGTCACCGGGCATGCGCTCGGCCCGGTCAACGGGCTGTTCTGGAGCAAGCCGGAGGCGCCCACCAAGGAGGTCACCAAGACCTTCAAGCCCTGGGAGACCCGCAAGGTGAACCTGCCCCTGATGACCACCGACGAGGTCGTACGGCTCGCCGTGCGCGCCCCGCTGACCTGGTACCCGCCGCTGCTCAACTGGCTCGGCGGCTCGCTGGGCCTGCCGGAGCCGTTCGGACTGCGGCACGCGTGGGCCGACCAGCCGTGGCGGCACCGCTTCATGGCCGACGACGCGCTGCGCGCGGCCACCCCGGTGCTGCGGGTGGTGCACTCGGCCGCGATCAAGGTCCTCGCGGAGCACGGCGTGGACACGGACAAGTTCGGCAGCCGGTCGTCGGCGCTCAGCGGCGCGATCCAGGACCCGTCGCCGAAGAAGGCGGACCTGTACGACGCGTGACGCGCACCCCCGGACCCGGCGAGGGCGCCCCCTTCGGCAAGGGGGCGCCCTCGGCGTATCGGCGTCCGGCCCGCGCTACGCCGACGGCCACGCCCGCGCCAGCATCGCGCGGGTGTCGGCCAGCAGCTGCGGCAGCACCTTGGTGTGCCCGACCACCGGCATGAAGTTGGTGTCGCCGCCCCAGCGGGGCACGATGTGCTGGTGCAGGTGGGCGGCGATGCCGGCGCCCGCGACCGTGCCCTGGTTCATGCCGATGTTGAAGCCGTGCGCCCCGGAGGCGGTGCGCAGCGCGGTCATCGCCTGCTTGGTCAGCTCGGCCAGCTCGGCGGTCTCCGGTCCGGTCAGCTCCGTGTAGTCGGCCACGTGCCGGTAGGGCACGGTCATCAGGTGGCCGCCGTTGTACGGGTAGAGGTTGAGGACCGCGTAGACGTGCTCGCCCCGGCGGACGACGAGCCCGTCCTCGTCGGACTTCGCCGGTATCGAGCAGAAGGGACAGCCGTCGTCGGCCCCCGGGCCGCTCGGCTTGTTCTCACCCTGGATGTACGCCATCCGATGGGGCGTCCACAGACGCTGGAACGCGTCCTGCGTCCCGACCCCGATCTGCTGCTCCGGCTCACTCGTCATGCTAGGCAGCATATGGCGTGCGGCCCCGGTACAGGCCAGGGCCCCCGGCGACCGAAGTCCGCCGGGGGCCCCGTCCCGTCCGGGATCAGATCTGGGCGCGCTCCGCCACGACCTTGGCGATCTTGGCGATGGCCTCGTCGACCGGGATGCCGTTCTCCTGGGAGCCGTCGCGGTAGCGGAAGGACACCGAGCCGTTGGCCATGTCCTCGTCGCCCGCGATGACCATGAACGGCACCTTCTGCTTCTGCGCGTTCCTGATCTTCTTCTGCATGCGGTCCGAGGAGGCGTCCACCTCGACGCGCAGCCCCTGCTTGCGGGCCGCCGCGGCGAACTTCTCCAGGTACTCGACGTGGGCGTCGCCGATCGGGATGCCGAGCGCCTGCACCGGCGCCAGCCACGCCGGGAAGGCGCCCGCGTAGTGCTCCAGCAGGACCGCGAAGAAGCGCTCGATGGAACCGAACAGCGCGCGGTGGATCATGACCGGGCGCTGCTTGGAGCCGTCAGGACCGGTGAACTCCAGGTTGAACCGCTCGGGCAGGTTGAAGTCGAGCTGGATGGTCGACATCTGCCAGGTGCGGCCGATGGCGTCCTTGGCCTGCACCGAGATCTTCGGGCCGTAGAAGGCCGCGCCGCCCGGGTCCGGGACGAGGGGCAGCCCCTGCTTCTCGGCGACCTGGCGCAGGGTCTCGGTCGCCTCCTCCCAGGCCTCGTCCGAGCCGACGAACTTCTCCGGGTCCTTGGTGGACAGCTCCAGGTAGAAGTCGGTCAGACCGTAGTCCCGCAGCAGCCCCAGGACGAAGGTGAGCGTCCGGTCCAGCTCCTCGGACATCTGCTCACGGGTGCAGTAGATGTGCGCGTCGTCCTGCGTGAAGCCGCGGGCGCGGGTCAGGCCGTGCACGACGCCCGACTTCTCGTACCGGTACACGGTCCCGAACTCGAACAGGCGCAACGGCAGTTCGCGGTAGGAGCGGCCGCGCGCGTCGAAGATCAGGTTGTGCATCGGGCAGTTCATGGGCTTGAGGTAGTAGTCCACGCCCTCGTCGAGCTGCATGGGCGGGTACATGCCGTCGGCGTACCAGTCCAGGTGGCCCGAGGTCTCGAAGAGCTTCCCCTTCGTCGCGTGCGGGGTGTAGACGAACTCGTAGCCCTCCTCCTCGTGGCGGCGGCGCGAGTAGTCCTCCATGACCCGGCGGATGATGCCGCCCTTGGGGTGGAAGACGGCGAGGCCGGAGCCGATCTGCTCGGGGATGGAGAAGAGGTCAAGCTCGGCGCCGAGCTTGCGGTGGTCGCGCTTCTCGGCCTCGGCGAGGAACTCCAGGTACGCCTTCAGCTCGTCCTTGGACGGCCAGGCGGTGCCGTAGATCCGCTGGAGCATCGGGTTCTTCTCGCTGCCGCGCCAGTAGGCGGCCGCGTTGCGCATCAGCTTGAACGCCGGGATGAGCCGGGTGGAGGGCAGGTGGGGACCCCGGCAGAGGTCCTTCCAGCACAGCTCGCCGGTCTTGGCGTCCAGGTTGTCGTAGATCGTCAGCTCACCGGCGCCGACCTCGACGTCCGCGCCGTCGTCGTGCGACGCGGAGCCCTTGAGGCCGATCAGCTCCAGCTTGTACGGCTCGTCGGCCAGCTCCTCGCGGGCGGCCTCGTCGGTGACCACGCGGCGGGCGAACTTCTGCCCGCGCTTCTGGATCTCCTGCATCTTCTTCTCGATGGCCTTGAGATCCTCGGGCGTGAACGGCTTCTCGACGTCGAAGTCGTAGTAGAAGCCGTCCTTGACCGGCGGGCCGATGCCCAGCTTGGCCTCCGGGAACAGCTCCTGCACGGCCTGCGCCATGACGTGCGCGGTGGAGTGGCGCAGGATGTTGAGGCCGTCCTCGGACGTGATCTCCACGCCCTCGACCTCGTCGCCGTCGGCCAGTTCGTATGCGAGGTCCTTCAGCTCGCCGCCCACGCGCGCGGCGATGATCGAGCGCTCGCCCGCGAAGAGGTCGGCGGCCGTAGTGCCCGTCGTCACCACGCGTTCTTCCCGCTCGGAATCGCGTTGGATGATCACACGGACGTCTGACACCGGTCTCTCCTGCCTGAAGGTGGGTGCGGCGCCATACCAGGAGCGCGCGCACAGGCGATCGTACCGACCCGAGGGCGCCGACCGCGAAACGGTCACCGTCGGTCCCCGTCCGCTCACGCCTCCCCGGGGGCCTCCTCGAAGAAGCCGAGGTTCTCCTGGAGGGATTTCAGCAGCCGGTCCCGTTCGGCCTCGTCCACCTGGACGGGGACGACGCCGGAGACGGCGGTGAGCCTGCGGAAGCCGCCGCGCCGCTCCAGCCGGCCGTGCACCCGCACCGGGAGGCCGACGAGATGGGCGTGGCCGGCGATGCGGTAGTCCTCCTCGTCGAGGGTGACCCGCACATGCGTCACCTCGGCGCCGGCGAGGACGCGCAGCCGTACGGTGCCCTCGCCGCGGGGCCCCGAGCGGCGCAGGCGCACGACGGTGCCGGTGATCCGCACCGGCACGGAGGCCTCCGCGCCGAGATAGCGGGCGGCGGCCTCGCGCAGTGCGGGCAGGTCGCCCGGGGAGAACTCGACGGGTTCGGCGGCGGGGGCGCAGCCCTCGGGGACGCCGGCGGCGGGCGCCCAGGCGACGGCGACCCTGGCCCCCTCGGTGCCGCGCACCAGCGCGGTGAGCGCCTCGGTCAGCTCGCGGCTGACGCCGGCCTCGACGGCGCCGTCGAAGGCGTCCATGCCGCCGGTGGCGCGCCGGTAGTCGATGGCCTCGCGGGCGGCGTACAGGGCCTGGTGGAGGCGGACGGCGAGGGGGCGGCCCGCGGGCACGGGCACGAAGGCGGTCAGCGGGCGGTCCTCGGCGGCGGGCCCGACGAGGACGTCCTGGAGGAGTTCCGCGGCCGAGCGGCGGTGCCGGGTGCCGTGGTACCCGGCCCGGGCACGGGTGGCGAGCGCGGCGGCGAGCAGCATCTGCCGTGCGGCGCCGCGCAGTTGCTCGTCGCGGCCCCAGGGCGCGGCACCGGCCGGTGCGTCCGGGACGTCGCGCCACCAGCGGATCTCGTCACTGGGCCGGGCGAGGGCGATCAGCACGTCGCGGGCGGCGGGGGTGTCGCTGCGGGCGAGGGCGTCCAGGGCCTCGCCGAGCAGGTCGTCGCTGTCGGGGAAGGCGCGGCTCTCGGGGACCAGGAGGCTGGTGGCGGCGCCCGGGCCCGGCGGGGTCCAGCGGCCCTCGCCTCCGGCGGCCCCCCCGCCCTCCCCCCGCCCCCCGCGCCGCGGCCGCACCCCCGCAGGCCAACCGGCGCTTCCGCCCCGGCGCGTCGCGCTGATCCGCACCGCACAGCGGCAGGGCCCCGTGGGGTCACGTCCCACGGGGCCCTGCCGCCCGGCGTCGCCGGAAGAGGTCAGAGGGCGGTGCGGCTGTCCCGGCGGGACACCGCGAGGAACGCCACGAAGGCGACGATCGCCACGGTCCACGACAGGGTGACCGGGCCCAGCCCCCAGCCGAGGCCGCCGCGGCCCGTCGGCAGGGCCATCCAGTCGGCGAGCGAGGCACCCAGCGGGCGGGTGATGACGTAGGCGGTCCAGAAGGCCGCCACCGCACCGAGGAGACCACCGCGATGGGCGACCGCCGGTACGCAGATGGCCACCGCGAACAGCACCACCGAACCCAGGTACCCGAGGCCGATGCTCGCGGTGAGGTCGCCGGCCGCGGTGCCCAGGGCGAAGGTGGCGAGCACGGCCGCCCAGTAGAAGCACTCGCGGCGGCGGGTGCGCACGGTGTGGATCGACAGGGTCCGCTCGCTCGCGTACCAGAGCGCGAAGACGGCGGCCAGGGCGACGAGGAAGAGCGGGGTGGACAGGGTGTACGGCACGCCGAGGCCCACATGGAGCACGTCCGCGGCCATGGTGCCGAACACGCTGACCATGACGATGGCCGTCCAGTAGATCCAGGCCACGTACCGGCGGACGGCGAACTGGAGCACGAGCGCGGCGACGAAGGCGAGGCCGCCGAGGCCGACCGCGGGGATCGGGCCCAGCACCCGTGCCAGGAGATCGGAGGCGGTCTCGCCCATGCCGGTGGTGAGGACCTTGACGATCCAGAAGTAGATGGTGACCTCCGGCACTTTGCTCGCGCTCTCGCGTATGCGCGCGCGTGCGTGCCCGGCGGGCCGCCGGTCGAGGACGTGCTCTGTGCTCATGCCCCGCACCTTCGCACGCGCGAGTGCCCTGGCCCCAGCCCCCTTTGCCATTGTTTTGGGGCTTCTGGTGCAGCCGTTGCCCCGGCGCCCCGCCAACCTGAACACAACCTGAAAGCCGCGCTGAAACCCCTGGTCAGCCAGGTGTGCGCCTGGTAGAGATCGTGGGTTCAGCCGTCGGCCGGGTCCTGCTTCGGAGCCGGTGCGCCGAAGGTCATGCCGGAGAAGTCGCGCCCCTGGAACACCGGCGCCGAGAACGTGCCCCCGGAGATGGAGTTGTGGACGTGCTCCGACCGCAGGCTGATCCGCTGGGCGGACTCGCTCCACCGCCGCAGCAGCTCCCCGAACTCGGCGTCGGCGTCGGCGCGTGCGGCGAGCGCGGCGCCGAGCGCCCGGGCGGCCGCCGGATCGCGCGGGTCCTCGGCCAGCCGGGCCAGTTCCGCCTCCCCGGAGGCCGCCGCCACGGGGTCCGGGGCGGCGGCCGGTCCGCCGGTCCGCCGGAACGGGCGCCGCACGAGTTCGCCGAGCCCCGCCCACGCCTGCCGGCCCAGCTCCCCGCCGGGTCCCCCCGCCAACGCCGTCAGCAGCCCCACCGACACCGGATCCATGCGCAACGCCTCCCCCGTACCGTCGCCCGATCCCTTCACTGTGCGCGGTGGGCCCGCCTCCCACAAGAGCGCCTGGGAGTGGCCGAATCGGCCGCCATGTTGACGGCGCGTCGAATGCCCGGCGCCGTGATAGGGGTAAGGCTGGGTGACAGGTGAATATGACAAAGCACGGGGGAGAAGTGGATGGGAGCGACAGGGGACGGCGGCCGGGACAGCGCGGTCAGCAACAGCATCTCGGGCTCGGCGCGCTTCTACGGGCCCACCGTCCAGGCCCGCGACGTCAGCGGCGGCGTCCATGTGCACATGGCCGCCGAGCAGTCCCCGCCGGTTCCCCGGCAACTCCTGCCGGTACCGCACCACTTCACCGACCGTACCGACGAATTCGCCGCGCTCGACGAGCTGCTGGCCCAGGGAGAGAGCCCGGACACCGGACCTTTGCTGATCGTGGTCAACGGACCCGCGGGCATCGGCAAGACCGCCCTGGTCTCCCGCTGGCTGCGCACCCGTGAAGCGGCCTTCCCCGACGGCCAGTTGTACGCCGACCTGTACGGCCACGCCGCCGAGGGACCGGCCGATCCGGCCGAGGTTCTCGGACAGTTCCTGCGGGCGTTCGGCATCGCCTCCCCGCCCGTGGGACTGGCCGAGCAGTCCTCGCTGTGGCGGTCGGTCACGGCCGGGCTGCGCCTCGCCGTCATGCTGGACAGCGCCTTCACCGCGGCACAGATCCGGCCGTTGCTGCCCGGCGGCTCCGACGCCCTCGTGGTCGTCACCAGCAGACAGCGGCTCACCGGACTGCGCCTGGACGGAGCCGCGTTCTTCCGGCTGGACGCGCTCGGTCCGGACGCCGGCCTCGAACTGCTCACGCGGGGCATCGGCGAGGAACGGGTGGCCGGTGAGCGCTCCGCGGTGCGACAGGTGGTGGAGCTGTGCGCCGGCGTCCCCCTGGCGGTGTGCCTGGCGGCGGCGCGCCTCGCCTCGCGCCCCCGGCAGCCCGTCGCCGCCCTCGCCGACTCCCTCGCGCCGGACGCCGACCGTCTGGCCGCACTGGAAGTGGAAGGAGAGATCACGGTGAGCAAAGCCCTCGACGCGTCGTACGCGGTGCTGGACCCCTCGGCCGCCCGTCTCTACCGCACCCTGGGCACACTGCCCCTGCCCACCTTCGACATCCGCACGGCGGCCGTCGGCTGCGCCGAGGACGAGCCGTGGGCGCAACGCCGCATCGACGAACTGGTCGAGGCCAACCTGGTCGAGGACATCGGCCCGGACACCTTCCGCTTCCACGACCTCGTACGGGTGCACGCCCGCGCCTGCGCCGAGACCCACGACGGCGAGGACGGCCGCGCCGCGGCGCTGCGGCGGGTGGCCGACTGGTACCTGCACACCGCCACCGCCGCCGAACAGCTCATCACTCCGGCCCAGTTCACCCTCCCGCGGACCTACGCCCACCGGCCGCCGCCCGCGCCGTTCGCCGCGGAGAAGGACGCCCTCGACTGGCTCGACGCCCACCGCAACCACCTCATGGCCGTGCTGCGCACCGCCGCGGCCCGGGGCTGGCACGCCACCGCCTGGCAACTGGTGGACGCCATGTGGCCGTTGTTCCTCCGGCTGCGCTACTACGAACTGTGGGCCGAGGCGCACACCATCGGCCTGGCCGCGGCCCGCGCCGACGGGCACACCGAGGCCGAACGCCAGATGCTCAACTCCGGCGCCATCGGCCTGTCCGCCGCCGGCCGCACCGAGGAGGCCGCCGACTGGTACGCCCAGTCCCTGCGCGCCGCCCGTGAGGCCGGGGACGTCCGCGACGAGGGCCAGGCACACCTCGGGCTCGGCGGCTGCCATCTCGCCGGGGGCCGCACCGAGGAGGCACTGCGCCACCTCGGCCTCGCCGTGCGCGCCTGGGAGGAGTGCGGGTACCGCCGCGGCGTGGCCCTGGCGTACATCTCGCTCGGCGAGATCGCCCTGAGCCGACGGGAACCCGACCGGGCGGTCCCGCTCTTCGCGCAGGCCCGGCGCATCCTCGTCGAGGTGGCCGACCCGCACGACGCGACCCGGGCCCTGGCCTTCCTCGGCCGGGCCCATGCCCAGGGCGGCGAACACTCCCTGGGCATGGGGGAGTTGCGCGAGGCGCTGGCGGCGTTCGGCGCCTCGGGCGCCCTGCACTGGCAGGCCCGCACCCTGGAGATGCTGGGGCACAGCGCCCGGGAGCACGGCGACGAGGCCGAGGCCCGCGAACACCTCGCGCAGGCCCGCTCCCGCTACGAGCTCACCAGCCCCGCCGACGCGCGCCGCCTGGAGTGAGGCCGTACGGGCCGCACGTACGCCAGCTCGGCGAGCGAGCGGCCCTGGACCAGCCACGCGTGCAGACACGACGCCAGCAGCGGCTGGTCCGGCCCGACCGCCCGGGCCACCGGCGTCGGCCCGCCGCCGCGCCCGCCGCCCGCGAGGGCCAGCCAGCCGCCACCGGTGACGGGCGCCGCGGCCAGCGCGCACCCCGGATACCGCGCCGACATCTCGGCCAGCCAGCGCACCGCCGCGCCCCGGGGCCGCGGCCGCACCGTGTACAACACATCGGCGCAGGCCGGGCGGCGGTGTTCGGCGACCGTCCCGGCGTCCACGGCGCAGTGCTCGTCCGCCGCGCCCCGCGCCGAGGCCGCCCCGGGCCGCACCCGGGCGGCCTCGGCGACCACCTCCGCACCGGCCGTCCCCAGGCGCAGCCGCAGGACCGGCCCCGGCCCCGCGGCGGGGAGCCACCGCTCCTCGCCCGCGGGCAGCAGCCGTACGACGACCAGGCCGCTCACACCGCCACCCCCTGTCCCGCCGCGGGCCGGGAGGCGGGCGGCGGCACCGGCAGCGGGGCGGTGACCGGCACATGGGCGGGCTGCCCGAGCCCGAGCGTGCGGTACAGCAGGCGCCGCATGTTGCGGTGGAACCGCCCCGGTTCGGAGGTGATGCGCGCGCTGATCGCCGCGTACTCCTCCCGCCGGTACTCGGCCGCCGCGTACTGGAGCTGGTCCACCAGCGGGTGCACCGGGGACAGGGCGGGCGCCGTCAGCGCCAGCGCGGCGGCCGGGGAGGCGGGGTTGATGTCCGCCGCCGGTGAGGACGCCAGCAGGATCGGGGCCGGGGTGAGCGTCCCGTACAGGGTGACCGAGCCGTGGTCGCCGATGATCCAGTCGGCGGCGATCAGCACACTGCGCCAGTCCTCCTCCGGCGGCAGCAGGCCGATGCCGAGCCGGGCGCAGCGCTTCAGCCAGGTCCTGATCTGCCAGGCGCCGTGCCCGGACCACACGTTCGGGTGAGCCAGCACGACACAGCGGTACTCGTCGCCGGGCAGTTCGGACAGCAGCCGGGGCAGCAGCGCCTCGAACCGCCCGAACGACGAACGGGCACCCCAGGTGGAGGAGACGACCACCAGCTTCTCGCCGTCGCGCAGCCCGAGGGCCTGCCGGTAGCGGGCGCGCAGCGGCAGGCTCACGGACATCCGGTCGTACACCGGGTCCCCGACCACCCGGGCCAGCGGCACCGCCTCGGGGCAGTTGCGCGCCAGTTCCGCGAGGTCGGCGTGGTGCGGCAGCACGATCGCGGCGGGCAGCCTGCCGCCGGGGGCGACGTCCTGCCGGCGCAGCCCGGCCACCCCGGGCTCGGCGGGCGCCGTGACGACCTTGAGGTAGGCGGCCCCGTGCGGCAGCGTGATCAGGGGTGCCCGGAGCCGTTCCACGCCCTTCGGGCCGGCCGCGACGGCCACGTCGAAGGGCATCCGGACGGCCTCCTCCCACGGCAGCACCGCGCAGCCGAGCCGGTCCAGGAACCGCGGCACCTCGTCGCCGAAGACGTGCGGCGGCGCGGTGAACGCCACCTGGACGCGGAAGTCGTCGTCCACCAGCGACAGGATGTCGACCAGTCGTTTCGCATAGGTGATGGTGTGCGCGACGGTCAGGACCGTCTTGCGCCCGAGCAGTGTGCGCCATTCCCGGCCGGTGGCCGACGGATCAGCTTGTGAACCCAACGCCGACACGGTGTACCCCCCGATGTCTCTCGCGAGTGCCCTGCGGGCCGTTGCCCAGGGCTCTGCCCGGGCCGGCGGACGGAAGGCTTGCCGACGCCTTGCAGAAACCTTGCGGGGACGGGGGAGCGGGTGCCGGACCGGGTGGGCGGCCCGGCACCGGCGGCGTCAGAACGCCAGACCCACGTGGGCCAGCGCCTGCTTCAGCAGCACGCCGTGACCGCCCGGCATCTCGTTCTGCACGGCGGCCGACGCCGCCTCCTGGGGGCTGAACCAGACCAGGTCCAGGGCGTCCTGACGCGGACGGCAGTCACCGGTGACCGGGACCACGTAGGCGAGGGACACGGCGTGCTGGCGCGGGTCGTGGTAGGGGGTGATGCCCGCCGTCGGGAAGTACTCGGCGACCGTGAACGGCTGGAGCGAGGCGGGCACCCGGGGCAGGGCCACCGGGCCGAGGTCCTTCTCCAGGTGGCGCAGCAGCGCGTCGCGGACCCGCTCGTGGTGCAGCACCCGCCCGGAGACCAGGGTCCGGCTGACCGTACCGTCCGGGCCGATGCGCAACAGCAGCCCGATGCTGGTGACTTCGCCGCTGTCGTCCACCCGTACGGGCACGGCCTCGACGTACAGGATCGGCATCCGGGCCCTGGCCATCTCCAGCTCGTCCGTGGTCAGCCAGCCGGGTGTGGTCTCGGTCATGTCAGACATTGCTTGATCATACTTTCCGGGTGGGGCGGCCGCGGGGAACGCGGGCCGGTTCGGACACGGGCGGTCCATAGATCCTGCGGGCGTTGTCGCGGCCCGTCCAGGACGCGATCCGCAAGGCGTCGGTGAGAGTCAACTCATCGGCGTCCACCCGGCCTTGCAGCAGCTCGGCCAGGCCATGACGGAAGCAGAGGGCGCCCAGGTGGTGGAACTCGGCCACCCCGTACGCGTCGGAGCTGTACAGCAGTTTGCGGAACGGGGTGATCTCCAGGGCCTCCTCCAGCACCGCCCGCGCCCGCGCCGGGCCGGTGTGGTGCAGGGCCAGTCCCACGTCCAGGTACACCCCCTCGAACACCGCGGCGAGGTAGGCGGCTTGGCGCTGGTACGGCCAGCAGTGCAGCAGCAGGACCGGGACGGTGCCGGCGACGCGGTGCAGCCAGTCGGTGAGCAGCGCGGGGTCCGCCCGGTGCAGCCGTACGTCCGCGTCCCCGAAGCCGGTGTGCAGTTGCAGGGGCAGGCCCAGGTCGACGGCGGTCCACAGCAGGTGGCGGACCAGGACCGGGTCCGTCAGCCGGCCGCCGGTGGCGAGCCAGCGGGCGGCCGCGTCGGTCACCTCGGCGTCCGCCGGCCGCCGGGGATCGAGGGCGAACCCGGTGCGGTAGGCGGCGACCGACTTCACCGCCACCACTCCGGGCCGCCGCACCGCCTCCTCGGCCGCCGCGCGGAGGACGGCCGGGTACTCCCCGGCCTCCACGCCCCGCGCGGCCACCGCCTCGGCGAGCTGCTCCAGCCGTACCACCTCGCACGCCACCGCGCCCGCCGCGCGGGCCAGTTGGGCGGGGGAGGTGATCGGCTGCGGGGTGTAGCCGGTGTCCACGCAGAACGTCCCGACGCCCGCGGCGGACAGGAACCGCCGGTTCACCTCCTGCCAGCCGAGTTCCGCGCGCCGGGCCACGTACGCGTCCGGCGGCGCGTGCCGGGGGAGGTCCAGCAGCGGTGCCGAGTGCCGTCGTACGGCGATGCCCACCGGGCTGTCGAAGGGCGAGACGCCGGGCCAGGACTCGCCCTCGGTGAGCAGGGACTCGAACTCGTGGAAGGTGAGGTCGGCGGTCACCGCGCCGTGGCAGTGGTGGTCCACCAACTCCAGTGCGGCCAGCGCCTCGTGGACCGCTCCGGTGGGCGTCATGCTCAGTACGTCCAGCGGTAGGCCGCCGCCACGCGCGCGTCGTCCAGGCCCTCGACGGCCGCCGCCTCGCCGAGCCGTACGGCGCTCACCGCGTCCGCGAGGACCGGGCCGAGCGCGGCCCGCAGCACCTCGTCGCCCCGGAACTCCCGCACCGCCTCGGGCAGCGACGCGGGCAGCCGCCGCACCCCGAGCGCCGCCGCCTCGTCCGCGCCGTAGCGGGCCGGGTCGCCGGTGATCTCCTCGGGGAGCCGCAGGCCGGCCGCGAGCCCGTCGAGTCCGGCGGCGAGCAGGCAACCGAGCGCCAGATGGGGGTTGGCGGCCAGATCGACCGGCTTCACCTCCAGGTTGGCGTCCTGGTGCCGGCGGCCCGTGGTGCCGGTGACCAGGCGCAGTGCCGCCTCCCGGGTCTCACGGCCCCAGGCGGTGAACACCCCGGCCCACTGGGAGGGGCGCAGCCGCAGATAGCTGGCCGGGCTGGGCGCGGTGACCGCCGTCAGCGCGGGCAGCCGGGCGAGGATCCCGGCCGCGAAGGACTCCGCGTCGGGCGTCAGGCCGTACCGGCGCTCGCCGCCCGCGTGCAGGTTCGCCCCGTCGCGCCAGCAGGACAGGTGCACGTGGCCGCCGTTGCCGACGCTCCCGGCGAGGACCGCCGGGGAGAACGACACCCGCAGGCCGTGCCGCCCGGCCACCGCCCGGATCGTCTGCCGCACCAGCACGCTGCGGTCGGCCGCCGCCACCGGGTCCAGCGCGCCCGTGGACAGCTCGAACTGCCCGGCCGCGTACTCGGGATGGACCTGGTCGACGTCCACGTCCTGGGCGGCGAGCGCGGCCAGCAGATCGGCGAGGTAGTCGCTCAGCTCCACCTGCCGGATCGCCCCGTACGCCGGTCCGGACGCCGCCGGCACGAACTCCCCGGCGGGCGCCGAGCCGAGCCCGACCGCCCACTCGATCTCGATCGCCGCCTTGAAGCCGAGCCCGTGCCGGTCGGCCGCCTCCGTGACGGTACGGCGCAGGAAGGTGCGGGCGCAGCCGGGGTGCCGGTCGCCCTCCTGGGTGATCCGGTCCACCGGCGCCCACGCCCAGCCGGGCTGTCCGGCCAGCACCACCAGGTGATCGAGGTCCGGGTAGAGCCGCAGGTCGCCGTCGGGGGAGCCGAGGACGTCGGTGGTGACGATCGAGTCGTCGGCGAGGAAGGTGTCGAACACCGGGGACATCCCGACGCCCCAGGAGACGGCGGCCTCCAGCCGGGCCGTCGGGATCGTCTTCACCCGGGTGACGCCGGCCGTGTCCACATAGGCCAGGACGATGCCGCGCACCCCCTGGGCGGCCAGGGCGGCGGTGAGCGGGGCGACCCGGCACAGGTCGGCGGGGCGCCCGCCGGGCACGGGGTCGGCAAGCGTGGTCATGCGTCTCCTCCGCGGGCTCGGCCCGGTGGGGCGTCAGGGTTTCACGGCGACCGCGCCGAGCTGCGGCACCGCTTCGGCGTCCGGCCCGGCGCGCCACTGCGAGCAGGGCACCAGTCCCGGCTCCAGCACGTCGAGGCCGTCCAGGAAGGAGGCGATCTCGGCGCGGCTCCGGGCGGTGATCGGCGGGGTGGCGTGGGCGTTCCAGAACTCCATCGCGGCGGTGTTGCCCGCGCCGCCCGCTCCGGGGTCGGTGGTGGGGTGGGTGAGCACCAGATGGCTGCCGGAGGGCAGCGCCGCCAGCAGCCGCCGCACGATGTCCCGGGCCTCGTCGGTGTCCAGGACGAAGTTCAGGATGCCCAGCATCATCAGCGCGACCGGCCGCTCCAGGTCCAGGGTGTCGGCGGCGCGCCGCACGATGGCGTCCGGGTCGTGCACATCGGCGTCCACGTAGTCCGTGACGCCTTCGGGGGAGCTGGTCAGCAGTGAGCGGGCGTGCACCAGCACGATCGGGTCGTTGTCGACGTACACCACCCGCGACTCGGGGGCGACGCGCTGCGCGATCTCGTGGGTGTTCGCCACGGTGGGCAGGCCGGTGCCCACGTCCAGGAACTGCCGTATGCCCCGCTCGGCGGTGACGAAGCGCACCGCCCGCGCCAGGAACTCCCGGTCCGCGCGGGCCACCCCCCGGATCACCGGGAACATCCCCGCGACCTGCTCGCCGACCCGCTGGTCCACCTCGTAGTGGTCCTTGCCGCCGATCCAGTAGTTCCACACCCGGGCGTTGTGCGCCACGGAGGTGTCCAGTCGCGCCGGTCCGGTCGTCACGGCTTCCCCGTCGGTCACGTCATTCGCCCCTCTCCCGTGCGGATGGCCCGCCGTCATTGTGCCGCCCGGTGATCGCGCTGTCCCGGGAACCGCGCACGGTCGGCGGTTCGGGGCGGTCCCGGGACGTTCCGGCCCATGAGGGACACTGGGTGGGTACCCTGACCCCCGCCCGGAAGCAGGCCATGCCCGTCACGCCCACGCCCCTCCTCGACACCTCCCGCTCGTCGGCCGGTCCCGTGGACATCCGCCTCGTCGTCACCGACATGGACGGAACCCTGCTGGACGACGCCAAGCGGATACCGGACGGCCTGTGGCCGATGCTCGTCGAACTGCGCCGGCGCGGGGTGCTGTTCAGCCCGGCGAGCGGGCGCCAGTACGCCACGCTCGCGCGGCAGTTCGAGGACGTCGCCGAGGGCATGGTGTTCATCGCGGAGAACGGCGCCTATGTCGTGCGCGACGGCGCCGAACTGAGCTCCGACCCGCTCGACCGCTCCGTCGCGGCCGGGGTCGCCCGGGCGGTCCGGCGCCTGGCCGCGGACGGCGGGGACGCGGGCGCCGTCGTCTGCGGCAAGCGGGCGGCGTACGTGGAGCGGACCGACGAGGCGTTCCTGGCGGAGGTGCGCCGCTACTACGTCGAGCACCGCGTCGTCGACGACGTCACCGCGGTGGACGACGACTTCGTCAAGGTCGCCGTCTTCGACTTCGGCTCCGCCGAACGCTCCACCGCCCCCGCGCTCGCCCCCTTCGCCGCCACCCACCAGGTGGTCGTCTCCGGCGAGCACTGGGTGGACGTCATGAACCCGACCGCGAACAAGGGCACCGCCCTGCGCGGTCTCCAGCGCGCCCTCGGCGTCAGCCCCGCCCAGACCATGGTCTTCGGCGACTACCTCAACGACCTGGAGATGCTCGACGCCGCCGACTGGTCCTTCGCCATGGCCAACGCCCACCCGGAGGTCATCCGCCGGGCTCGCCACGTGGCGCCGTCGAACAACGACAACGGGGTGCTGCGGACGATCGCCCGGGTGCTGGGGCTGGACTGAACGGGCTCGCGCCTCGTCGCGCGGCCGCACGCGGGCGGCGGCGCGGCGGGGTCAGGAGGCTCGTCGCAGGCAGTCCTCCGCCACGCCCTTGTCGAGTGCCGCCCGCACCAACGCGGCGGCCAGGACGGCGGGTTCGGTGTCCTTCGCGAGTTCCGTGAGCTTGGCGGGGTCCTTCGGCAGGCCGAGGCGTTCGGCGCCGGAGAGGGCCTTGCCGTCCAGGTAGGGGCCCAGCTCCGGCCAGACGCGCTGGGCCTCGCGCAGGAAGATGTCGGCGCCGGCCGGGCCGATGCCGGGCTCCTCCTGGAGCAGCCGCTTCAGCTCCCCGGTGTCGCCGTGCGCCTCCTCGTGCAGCCGGCGCAGATCGCCGCCCCAGCGCTCGTCCAGCAGCTCGGCGCCGTCCCCGAGCTGGGTCGCCGTGCGCTCGTCGTAGCGCCGGTAGCCGCCCCGGCCCAGCGCGTCCACCCGCTGCTGCCAGTCCGCGGCGGCCATCCGGCGCGGACTGTCCAGCCGGTCCTCGTGCAGGGCGCGGGCGGCGGCCACCGCCACCGAGGCCCGGATGCGGGCGCTGAGCAGGAGCGACAGCACCAGCAGCCGGTACAGCGGCTGCGGGGTGTCCGCGAGCCGGATGCCCGCCTCCTCGGCGTACGTCCGCCCGTACGCGGACACCAGCTCCCGCACCACCCGCTCGTCGCGGTTCACGGCCCCGGCTTGAGCGGATCGTGGCCCAGTGTCATCAGCCGGTGCCTGCGGCGGGTGTCCTCGGGCGCCCGCTCGGGCTCCGGCTCGTCCTCCATGTCCACCAGGTCACCGACGGTGTCGACGACCTCGTACATCACGCGGACGTCGTCGTCGGTGAGGTCGGTGCGGCGCTTCTGGAGGATCGCGAGCACATGCCGCCCGGTCGCGGTGCCGGCCTCGTCGGGCAGCGGCTCCGCCGCCTCCTCGGCGTCCCGGACCCTGAGCCAGGCCGCGAGCTCCGCCGAGGTCATGTTGACCGCGCGGTGGAAGTCCTCCCACAGCGCCTCGGTCTCCAGGGAATCGGCCATGGGGCTCCCCTTTCGTACGAGAACTGCCGGTGGTGGGATCCGTCAGCGCGGGTGGTTCTCCGCCTCGAACATCCAGCGCTCCTTCTCCAGGTCGGCGGTGATCGAGATCAGCAGGTCCTGGGTCACCGGGTCCGCCTCGTCGGTCGCCGTGATCCGCTCGCGCAGCCGGACGATGGCCGCCTCCAGCGCCGAGACCATCAGCTCGACCACCTCGGTGTCGCGCAGCCAGCCCTCCTTCGTGCCGGGCAGCGCGAAGGCGGCCGCGATCGTCTCGGGCCGGCCGTCCGGCGGCACGCCCAGCGCGGCGGCCCGCTCGGCGACCGTGTCGGAGTGGGTACGGGCCGTCGCGACGACCTCGTCCAGCTGGAGGTGGATCGAGCGGAACCGGGGACCGACGATGTTCCAGTGCGCCTGCTTCCCGATCAGCGACAGGCCCAGCAGATCGACCAGGGTGTCCTGGAGTGCGGGCCCGGTGATCCCGAGCGCCTTCTCGGACAGCGTGCTCTTCACCACGGTCATGGTGCCTGCGTCCCCTTTCATCAGTGTCGTACGGCTTTCGACTCCTCCGTACGATCTCGTCCGAAAGGGCGGGTGCCCAGCGTCGGGGCGCGCAAACGGCCCAGCTCAGCGGGGCAGTACCCGGTCCAGGAAGCGGAGGGTCTCGGCGAAGGCCTCGTCCTTCACCGTCTCGTGGAAGACCTCGTGCCGCGCGCCGGGGAAGATCCGCTCGGTCAGGTCGCCGCCGCTGAGCCGCTCGACGCCGGTGCGGCTGCCGGGCAGCGGCACCAGCCGGTCGTCGTCCCCGTGCAGCCACAGCAGTGGCAGCCCGCCGACGTCACCGCCCTCGGCGACGGCGTCCAGGGTCCGGACGAACGCCTGGAGGGTGGGCCGCTTCATCGGGCCGTGCCACACCAGGGGATCGGCGGCGTACGCGGCGCCCACCGCCGGGTCGCGGGAGAGCGCGGACGGGCTGACCGGGGTGTCCGGGATCTCGGGCAGCGCCAGCAGGCGGCCGGGCAGCTCCCAGGCGCCGATCACCGGGCCGGACAGGATCAGCGCGCGCAGTCCGGCGCGGTACCGCTGGGCGTAGCGGGCCGCGATCAGGCCGCCCATGGAGTGGCCGACCAGGACCAGCGGCAGCCCCGGGTGGGCGGCCCCGGCCAGCTCGGCCACCGCGTGCAGATCGGTGACCACGTCCTCGAAGTCCTCGATCAGCACCCGCTCGCCGGCCGACCGGCCGTGTCCCATGTGGTCGGGCGCGTACACGGCGGCCCCGTGCCCGGTGAGCACCGCGGCGAGCGCGTCGTAGCGGCCCGCGTGCTCGCCGTAGCCGTGCGCCAGCAGGGCGAGGAAGCGCGGTGCGGGGTGGGGCCACTCGCGGACGGCCAGCTCCCCACGGGTGCCGTCGAGGGTGTGCGCGCGAACGTGGGGCATCTCTCCTCCTGCTGCCTCGGTGCGTCTGCGGAGGATCTTCCCAGGGGGCCGCCCGGGGGTCTATAGTCCAAAACTAGCAGTGCTAATTAAGTGTTGTCCGGTCCGTGCTGATCCACAGCGTCGTAGGTCAGGAGTCGAACCCGTGCGTCCCGTCCACTTCGCGGCCGCCCGCCGCACCCCCATCGGCAAGCTGCGCGGCGCCCTGTCGTCCGTGCGGCCCGACGACCTCGCCGCGACCGTCATCCGCCATCTGGTCGCCGAGGTGCCCGCGCTCGATCCCGCCCGCATCGACGACGTCTACTGGGGCGCGGCCAACCAGGCGGGCGAGGACAACCGCAACGTCGCCCGGATGGCCGTCCTGCTCGCCGGGCTGCCCGAGTCCGTGCCCGGCGCCACCGTCAACCGGCTGTGCGCCTCCGGCCTGGAAGCCGTCACCGCCGCCGCCCGCACCATCGCCGCGGGCGAGGCCGACATCGTGATCGCCGGCGGCTCCGAGTCGATGAGCCGCGCCCCCTTCGTGCTGCCCCGCCCCGACGAGGCCCTGCCACAGCGCATCGAGACCTACGACACCCGGCTCGGCTGGCGCCTGGTCAACCCCGCCATGAAGGAGCTGCACGGACTGCTCGCCATGGGCGAGACCGCCGAGGAGGTCGCCGAACGTCACGGCATCTCCCGGGCCCGGCAGGACGAGTTCGCGCTGCGCAGCCATCAACTCGCCGCCGCCGCACGCAAGAACGGCCACTTCGACCGCGAACTCCTGCCCGTCGAACGGCCCGACGGCGTCGTGGTCGAGCAGGACGAGTGCGTCCGCGAGGACACCTCGCTGGAGAAGCTGTCCCGTCTCAAGCCGGTCTTCCGCGCCGGCGGCACGGTCACCGCGGGCAACGCCTCCCCGATGAACGACGGCGCCGCCGGTCTGCTGCTGGTCAGCGAGGAGGCGCTTTCGGAGCTGGGCCTGGAGTCCCTCGGCCGCTACGTCGCCGGCGCCTCCGCGGGCGTCCAACCCGATGTGATGGGCCTCGGCCCGGTCCCCGCCACCCGCAAGGCCCTGACCCGGGCCGGCTGGGCGACCGGCGACCTCCAGGAGGCCGAGTTCAACGAGGCGTTCGCCGCCCAGGCCCTCGCCTGCGTCGACCAGCTCGGCATCGACCCCGGCCTGGTCAACCCCACCGGCGGCGCCATCGCCCTCGGCCACCCCCTCGGCTGCTCGGGCGCCCGCATCCTGACCACCCTGCTGCACCGCATGCGCCGCACCGGCGCCCGGCGCGGGCTCGCCACCATGTGCGTGGGCGTGGGGCAGGGCACCGCGATGCTGGTCGAGCGGGACTAGCGCTGCGACCGGAAAGGTCCACCGGCTCGCGACGCCCGGCAGACCTTTTCGGCCACTGCACCAGCAAGCCACGCTTCCCGTCAAGGGATCGGTACCACCGTCGGCCCCCGGGCCGCAGCAAGGAACGGAGCAGCACCCCATGGCAACCCTGTCCGTCGCCGCCATCCTGGCCGAGAACGCCAGGCGCCGCCCCGCCAAGACCGCCCTCGTGGAAGGGGAGAGGCGGCTGAGTTTCGGCGCGGCCTGGCGGACGGCGCTGGCCCAGGCGGGTGCGCTCACCGGCCTCGGCATACGGCCGGGCGACCGGGTCGCCCTCATGGCCCCCAACACCGCGGAGTTCCCGCTCGCCTACTACGCGATCGCCGCGGCCGGCGGTGTCGTCGTCCCGGTGCACCTGCTGCTGTCGGCCGGCGAGGTCGAGCACGTGCTGAGGGACAGCGGGGCCTCCCTGCTCCTCGTCCACCCGGCGCAGGCCGGGACCGGACGCGCCGCCGCCGACGCCGTCGGCGTCCAGGTGGTCACCCTGGGCGACGAGTTCGACCGGCTCGCCACCGACGCCGAACCGCTGACCTCGTACGTCACCCGGGCCGCCGACGACCCGGCCGTGATCCTCTACACCAGCGGCACCACCGGCGTTCCCAAGGGCGCCGTGCTCAGCCACTTCAACCTGGTGATGAACGCGACCGTGTGCGCCTTCGACGCCAACGACATCCGCCCCGACGACATCGCCCTCGGCGCGCTGCCCCTGTTCCACGCCTTCGGCCAGACCGTCTCGCTCAACTCCACCTGGCGGGCGGGCGCCACGCTCGTGCTGCTGCCCCGCTTCGACGCGGCCCGCGCCATCGAGCTGATGGTGAAGGAGGACGTCAACACCTTCCACGGCGTGCCCACCATGTTCGTCGCGCTCGCGGGCGCCGCGGCCGACACCGACGTGCTGCCCGCACTGCGGGTGTGCATCTCCGGCGGGGCCTCGCTGCCCGTCGCCGTCCTGGAGCGGTTCGAGGCCGCGTTCGGCGCGCGGATCTACGAGGGGTACGGGCTGTCGGAGACCTCGCCGACCGCCACCGTCAACCAGCCGGTGTTCGGCACCAAGGTCGGCACCATCGGCCACCCGCTGTGGGGCGTCGACGCGGAGATCGCGCGCGCCGAGGTGGAGGGCCGGATCGAACTGCTGCCGCCCGGCGAGCTGGGCGAGGTCGTCATCCGCGGCCACAACGTCTTCTCCGGCTACCTCGGCCGCCCGGAGGCCACCGAAGAGGCCCTGGTCGACGGCTGGTTCCGCACCGGCGACCTCGGCACCAAGGACGAGCAGGGCTTCCTCAGGATCGTCGACCGCAAGAAGGACGTCATCATCCGCGGCGGCTACAACGTCTATCCGCGCGAGGTGGAGGAGGTCCTGGTGCGCCACCCCGGCGTCGCCCAGGTCGCCGTCATCGGCCTGCCCGACGAACTGCACGGCGAGGAGGTCTGCGCGGTCGTCGTCCCGGCACCGGGCAGCGCCCCCGACGCCGCCGCCCTCACCGAGTGGTCCAAGGAACACCTCGGCCGCCACAAGTACCCGCGGCGCGTGGAGTTCACCGACGAACTGCCGCTCGGCCCGAGCATGAAGGTCCTCAAGCGGGAACTGCGGACGCGCTTCACGGGCTGACGACCGGCCCCCGCCGGAATTCGCCGACGCGGGACCGATGCATGCGCCTAGCATCGGTCTCCGCATGAACATGATGACGCTCTGGCACCTGTCCGGCTGGGAGTTCGCCGCCCTGGCCCTCGCCGCCCTGCTCGTCGGCTTCTCCAAGACCGCGGTCAGCGGGGCCAACACGGTCAGCCTCGCCGTCTTCGCCGCGATCCTGCCGGCCCGCGCCTCCACCGGCATCCTGCTGCCGGTCCTGATCGCCGGCGATGTGCTCGCCGTCCTCACCTACCGGCGCCACGCCCACTGGCCCACCCTGGGGCGGCTGTTCCCGGCCGTCGCGGTCGGCGTGGTGGTCGGCACGCTGTTCCTGCTGTGGGCGGGCGACGGGATCGTACGGACCTCGATCGGCGCGATCCTGCTGCTGATGGCCGGGGTCACGCTGTGGCGACGGCGCGGGGCGGACGGCGGGGCGGGGCAGGCGCCGGACGCGGTGACGACCCGCTCCGGCCGGCTCAAGGCCCGCTCCTACGGCGTGCTCGGCGGGTTCACCACGATGGTCGCCAACGCGGGCGGACCCGTGATGTCGCTGTACCTCCTCTCCGCGGGCTTCCGGAAACTGGGCTTCCTCGGCACCTCGGCGTTCTTCTTCCTGATCGTGAACGTCTCCAAGGTCCCCTTCAGCGCCGGACTCGGCCTGATCGACGGCCACTCGCTGCTCCTCGACGCCGCCCTCGTGCCCTTCGTCGTGCCCGGCGCCCTGTTCGGCAAGTGGGCCGTCCACCGGATCGACCAACGGCTCTTCGAACAACTGGTGATCGCGGCGACGGTCGTCGGCGGCGTGCAACTGCTGGTGCGCTAGTGCTGTGGCCGGAAGCCGCGAGCCGGTGAACCTTTCCGGTCGCAGCACCAGGGTCCTTCGTTCGACGACAGCGCGGCGAGGCCCGGTGCCGGGCCCGCGAGCCCGGGATGATCCGGACGAGAGGTCCTAACGCCCGTCCGCGCCGTCCCCGAGCCCCAGCAGCGCGGGTACGTCCGCGAAGGAGTCCACCACGTGGTCGGGCGTGCCGCTCGCCCGCTCCAGGACCTCCTGCTGGAACTTGCCCGTCCGTACCAGCACCCCGGTGAGTCCCGCCCGCTGTGCCGCGAGGACGTCCGTCTCGACGTCGTCGCCCACCATCAGCGCGTGCCGCGCCGGGACGCCGAGCCGGGACAGCGCCGCCGCGAAGAAGGCCCCGGACGGCTTGCCCGTGACCTCGGCCTCGACACGGGCGGCCCGTTCGAGTCCGAGGAGGAACGCCCCCGAGTCGAGCTGGAGGCCGGCGTCGGTGCGCCAGTACAGGTTGCGGTGCATGGCGATCAGCCGGGCACCGTGCTGGAGATGCCCGAAGGCCCGGTTGAGCGCGGTGTAGTCGAACTCCGGCCCGGCCCCGCCGAGTACGACCACCTCGGGATCGTCCTCCACCAGGGTGACGCCCGCCAGATCCGCCGCGATGTCCCCGCTGTTGAGGAGCAGACAGCGGGCGCCGGGCCGGTGCTCGGCGAGATGGGCGGCGGTGACGGCCGGCGCGGTGAGCACGTCCCGCTCGTCCACCGCGAACCCGGCCGCCGCCAGCGTCCCGGCGACGGACGCCCGGGTCCGCGACGTCGTATTGGTGACCAGGAGCACCTCCAGCCCGGCCGCCCGCACCCGGCGCAGCGCCGCCACGGCACCCGGCAGCGGCCGCCAGGACACGGTGAGCACACCGTCGATGTCGACCAGCAGGGCCCGCACGGAGGCGAGGGACCCGGCCCCGGCCTCCGCGGCCCGCGCGGACTCCTCGGACTGCATGCCTCGACGGTAACGGCCCGACGGCCGGGCCGCTCCCTGCCGTCTCGTGGCAGCGGTCCATGGCCCGACGGGCCCTTGCGGCCTCGTCGGCGGTCTGCGATCCGGCGGTCCGGCGGTCGGGCGGGCCCTTGCCACCCGGAGGGCGGGTTGTGGCCCGGCGGTCCGGTGGCCCCCGCCACCTCGTAGGCTCACCCCCATGTCCTCGCAGCCCACCGAACCGCGGCCCGGGCCGCCCGCCCCGTCCGCCGGGCGGTCACCGGCCCCGGGAGCCGCGCCGGGCGGGCCGCCCCGGCACGTCCTCGTCCTCGGCGGCACCGCCGAGGCCCGCCGGCTCGCGGCCGGGCTGGCGGCGCACCCCGGCGGGGTGCGCGTGACGACCTCCCTGGCCGGCCGGACCACCCGGCCCTGGACGCCGGCGGGGGAGGTGCGCACCGGCGGCTTCGGCGGGGCCGACGGACTCGCCGACTGGCTGCGGGCCCACCACGTGGACGCCCTGGTCGACGCCACCCACCCCTTCGCCGAGTCGATCACGGTTCACGCGGCCCGCGCGGCGGCGGCCACCGGGGTGCCGGCGGTCGTGCTGCGCCGCCCCGGCTGGCGACCGGTCCCCGGCGACCGCTGGTACGACGTCCCGTCCCTGGCCGGGGCCGCCGAGGCGCTGCCCGCCCTCGGCCGCCGGGTGTTCCTCACCACCGGGCGCCTGGGCCTGGCCGCCTTCGCGCACCTGACGGACCACCACTTCCTGGTGCGCTCGGTGGAGCCCCCGGACCCGCCACTGCCCCCGGACACCGAAGTGCTCCTGGCCCGCGGCCCGTTCACCCTTCCCGACGAACGCGACCTGCTGCGCGCGCACCGCGTCGACGTCCTGGTGACCAAGGACAGCGGCGGCGAGGCCACGGCCGCGAAACTCACGGCCGCACGCGAACTGGGCCTGCCGGTCGTCGTCGTACGCCGCCCGCCGCTGCCGCCGGGTGTGGCGGCGGTCGCGGACGTACCGGCCGTACTGCACCGGCTGGGCCTGGGCCAGGAGTGAGCGGTCCGCCTACCGCCGGCCGGGGTTCCTCCGCAGCAGGTAGGTGTCCATGATCCACCCCTTGCGCTCCCGGGCCTCGGCCCGCACCCGCTCGATCTCCGGTGCGGCCTCGGCGAGCGGCCCGGAGACGAGGATCTCGTCCGGGGTGCCGATGTAGGCGCCCCAGTAGATGTCGATGTCCTCGTCCGCGTACCGCCGGAAGGTCTGGTGGGCGTCGAGCATCACGACCACGTCGTCCACCCCCTCCGGGAAGCCCTCGGCGAGCCGGCGCCCGGTGGTGATCTGCACGGGCCGGGCGACCCGGTTCAGTCCCGTGCGGTGCCGGGCGACCAGCGCGGAGACGCTGCTCACCCCCGGCACCACGTCGTACTCGAACGCGACCGCGCACCGCTCCAGCACCTCCTCCAGGATGCCCAGCGTGCTGTCGTAGAGCGCCGGGTCCCCCCACACCAGGAAGGCGCCGGTCTCGTCCTCGCCCAACTCCTCGGCGATCATGCGCTCGTAGATGCCGGCGCGGGCGCTGCGCCAGTCCCCGACGGCCGGCGAGTACGCCGAACCGCCCGCCGCGCGGTCCCGCTCCGGGTCCCGGGCCTCGACCACCCGGTACGCACCCGCGGGCAGATGCGCGTCCAGCATGTCCCGGCGCAGCTGGGTGAGATCGCTCTTCGCCTCGCCCTTGTCGAGCAGGAAGAACACGTCCGTGCCGCGCAGCGCACCGACCGCCTGCAAGGTCAGCTGCCGGGGGTCGCCCGAACCGATACCGATGACATGAATCTTTCGCACGCCACCGAGTCTGCCGTATGCCACCGGCCGCGCGTCCCCCGCCTCCGGGCGCCGCGCCTCAGGGGCCGAGCCGGGGCGCCTCGACCACGGCGTCCACGGGCCCGGCGCCCCCC